>NZ_JADGEV010000030.1 GCF_016744175.1 Neptunomonas sp.
ACCTAATATAGAAAAGTCATGGCCAGTAAGAGGTTGCTCTAAGCGCTTTAAGTAAAAGTGGCCATCATGTGAGTAGATCTTGTCCCCAATAATGGGATACCCCAAGTGTGCTAGCTGAGCACGAATTTGATGCTTTCTACCCGTAAACAGCTCGCACTCTATTAAAGCCTTGTTACCTTGGCGCTCCAGCACCTTAAAAGCTGTTTTACTTACTTTGGGCTTTAAATAACAATCACGTAGCTGCGAACCAACTACATACATTTGGCTACGAATTTCACTGCCTTTTTTTTCAGATAATTCACATTCAAAAGTCATCTGATTCCACTCCGGTAAACCTGCCACCCACGCATGATAGACTTTCTTAACAATGAGTTGCTCTAAACACTTTTTCCACTTTTTATCTGCAGCGCTATCTTTAGCCAGCAAAATCACACCCGATGTCTCTGTATCTAATCGATGTAGCAATTGCGCATTAACGAAAGGTGTTTCTCGACGCACAAGCGAGATCAACGTCTGGTATAAATTACGTGTCGTACGACTAACAGGAAGTAATGCGGGTTTATAAACTTTCAGCAACTCATCATTTTGCCAAAGCACTTGCCAGCGAGAATCTACGTCAGCTTCTTGATGGCCTCTCAAGTTGAGTGTCACTTTTTGACCAGAGATAAGTATTTGATCAGGATAAGCGACACGGCCATCAACACAGACCTGTTCATTTTCAAAAGCATGATCTAATTGATCAACATCGTGGCGTGCTAGACGTAAGGAGAGAAATGCTAATAGGTATTGTGGGAGTTCAGAAAAAACTATAAACGCTATACAGAAACCATCAACAGAATCATGCCCTGCTGATGGTCTAAGGTCATTTGCCGTCAAGGCATCTCCGGAGAGTGTTCAAAATTCTTCCCAAAAAAAGCGCGTAACGTAAACAAGCAAGTGGAGGTTAACCCCCACAGCAAACCCGTAACCACACCTAAATCAACAATACCCCGCCATGGTTGCTCTAACTGATGCACAAGCAGCACCATCACTATAATGCCCAGTGTTAAACTATAGGTGACTATCATTCGCTTACGCACAATGGAGAAAAAACCCATACAAAACAAAGGCGCCAGTAATAATCGTAGCGGAGACACGTTCTGAGAGAGGTAAAGGATTCGTGCCGCAACACGAGGAGACCACCCCTGTTGGAATCCACGGTAGCCTTCACTAAAGCCCATAAAAACAATACTTACTACCAACGCCAACCAATGATGCCATTCAAGGCTGTAATCAAAGGTTTGCCAACCTATCGCGCTTAATCGATAGATGGCACTACCCAGTAGCAAGCCGATTCCTGTGATTCCCCACAGAACAGCAATATACCCTAGCACTATCGTATCTCTTTCATTTAACCAGTAGAGGCGCTTATTGTACCCAACTCTGACAGATACTAAACAAAAAAACCGCCCATAATGGGCGGTAAGTGCACGTATCTTCAAACAAACATTACATCGCTATTATTCACATCAACGTTAATACCCGTTCAGCGAATCAATATACTCCGGTAGGAAGAGTGAAATTTGCGGTATATATGTGATCAGCATCAGGAAGCCTAACAACAGACATAACCATGGCAGACACGCTTTAATAACCCAGATCATGTTTTGTCCAGTGATACCCGCCGTTACAAAGAGATTAAGCCCAACAGGCGGCGTTAGCATGCCTATTTCCATGTTCACTACCATGATGATACCCAGGTGAATCGGATCAATTCCTAACTGTGTTGCTATGGGAAACAAGATCGGTGCCATGATCAATATAATGGCTGATGGCTCCATAAAGTTACCGGCAATCAGCAGCAAGATATTGACTACAATCAAGAAGCCCCACGCAGGTAAACCCCAGGCAATGATCGATTCAGCAATGGTGTGCGGAATACGCTCAGTGGTCAGTACATGAGCAAACAGCATGGCATTTGCAATAATGAACAACAGCATCAAGGATACTTTTGATGCATCCAATATGACTTTACGAACTTCAGGATCTGCAAATGATTTCGGAACAGCCACCAGCATCTGCACCGCGTTACGAACAGAAGCAGACACAACGCTTTCTCCTTCGTTCTGCCAAGCAATACCTTTCATCGGACCAATATCACGGTAACCAACTACCGCAATGAAATAACCGTAAACCGCAGCAACCGCCGCCGCTTCAGTCGGTGATGCAATACCTCCGTAAATAGAGCCCAACACGATGATAATCAACATCATGCCACCCAGCGCAATGATGCCTGAGCGAGCCAATTTCTTAAAACCTGGGAAAGGCTGAGAAGGCAAGCCTTTGATACGCGCTACTATGTAGATAGCGATCATCAAAATAAGTCCCATCATCAAGCCAGGAATAAACCCTGCCATAAACATCCGTGAAGCAGACACTTCCGTTGCTGCAGCATAAACCAACATGACAATTGAGGGAGGAATCAAGATGCCTAATGTTCCAGCATTCGCTATAACACCTGCAGCAAAAGACTGCGGATAGCCCGAGCGAACCATACCAGCAATACAGATAGTTCCGATTGCAGCCACCGTTGCAGGAGACGAACCTGAAACCGCCGCAAACAACATACACGCCATGACAGAGGCCATTGCTAGACCACCTTTGATATGGCCCACAGTATCCACAGCAAAGTTAATCAACCGCTTAGCCACACCACCGGTTGACAAGAACGCCGATGACAATACAAAGAACGGAATCGCTAACAGTGTGTAATGCTCTGATGTAGCTTCGAATAGCTTAAGCGCAATCGATGCAAGAGAATCATTTGAGAACATTAAAATAGTGGTAACAGACGATAGACCCAGCGCTATAGCAATCGGCATACCGATAAACATACAAAAGAATAGGGTGATAAAAAGAACCGCAATAGTCATGATTTATCTCCCTTATCTGTGTTTGAGTCTTTATTCTCAGGATCCCCTAGGGCGGTATCCTGCAAGTCTTTAGCAATTTCCATAGACTCTTCCGCTTCATCTGCAAAATGGAAACCATCAGCTTGACCAATGACAACTTTCCAACCGAGCTGCAGGAAACGAACAATCAATAAAACAAAGCCTATAATTAATATGCTCATCGGAATCCATTTAGGGATAGGAATATCTTCCATCTCGATACCGATCATTTTCATTTTGCTTAAATAAATCCAAGAGCCATAAACAAATAGGCAGCAATAGATCAAACAAAGCACAATTGCTAGCAGAGTAAAGAATCGATGCGTATTAGCCGGCAGCATTTTGACAAATACATCTACGCCAATATGCGCACCAACTTTCACACCATAAGAAGCACCAAACAGTACAAACCAAGCTGCCATCAGCAACGTAGCTTCTTGTGCCCAGTGAATGCCTGAATTGAACCCAAACCGAGCTACAACCTCTACAAATACGAGCAGGGTCATTGAAACCAGAAGCAAGGATAAGAACCCTTCTTCTAGCTGCGAAACTACTTTCTTAATCATCACAGCCACCATTTCGCCATTTATTTTTTCACGAGATAACATTTACAGGACAGCTCTACCTACACGGATATGAATACACAGGAGAAGCTCTCTTCTAAACAATACTCATTGAAGAAACAGACAGGCCATCAAGCCTGTCTGTAAACATCAATTTACTGGTTAGATGCTTCTGCAGCTTTAATCAAATCAGCACCAATTTCGTCTTCAAATTGCGTCCAAACAGGTTTCATTGCTTTAACCCATTGTTGACGCTCGGCATCAGTAAGGTTCACTACTTTTGAACGCTTAGAATCGATGATTTTTTGCTTATCTTGGCTCGCTTTTTCAGCCGCTATACCATTTCCGTATGTGATAGCATCATCCAATGCTTTTTTAAGCTCTTTTTGCAGATCTTTGTCCAAAGACATCCAGAATTCAGCTGAGGTCACCACTAAGTAGTCAAGAACACCGTGATTAGATTCTGTAATGAATGGCTGTACTTCAAAGAATTTTTTAGAGTAGATATTAGACCACGTATTTTCCTGACCATCGATTGCCTGAGTCTGCAATAAGGTAAACACTTCGGAGAAAGGTTTTTTCAATGGCACTGCATCTATCGCTTCAAACTGCGCTTGCAGTACATCAGACGTCATAATACGGAACTTTCTTCCGGCAGCATCAGCAGGCACTTTCAATGGGTTACTCGCAGATAACTGCTTCATACCATTATGAAGATAGCCTAAGCCAACAAGTCCTTTTTTATTTAAAGAACCTAACAACTTTTGACCATCCGCGCCTTTCTGAAAACGCTCTACCGCGGCCATATCTTTAAACAGGAAAGGCAAATCAAAAATTTGTAGTTTCTTAGTGTATTTTTGCAATTTGGATAAAGAAGGTGCTGCTAATTGAACATCACCCAGCAGCATCGCCTCTAACACCTTGTTATCACCGAAAAGCTGCGAGCTAGGAAATACATCGACTTCTACTTTACCGGCTAGGCGCTCATCTACTAATTCTTTGAACTTAAGCGCCATCTGGCCTTTGGGGGTGTTTTCAGCAACAACATGAGAAAATTTAATTTCGATCGGGGCAGCTACTGCAGCTTGAGCACCCAGTGCTAAAGCGATTGTAGTTACCGCAGCGGTCAATAAACGCATAGTGTATCTCCTACTTTTTGGTTTTATTCAGATTGTTTAGCGTTTTACTGGTGGCCACATAAACTCTGCCATCAGCGTCTACACTGGTATTGCAAGGACAGGGCCAACCATTATTTTGCATTTAAAAACAATTAGTTAACAAAAACAGAAAATAGAATCACTTCAAAATCGGCGTATAACCACCCAATAAAAAGCAGCATAAGTGGCGAGAATCCACACATTTAAAACGAGGTGATACGGGCAAGAGCCAGAAATTCCTACTATTCTTTGATTTATCTTCGCGACAAATATCTAAAGAATAACTACAGTTCGCCGTTGTTAAGTTTATATTAAGCGCTAAGAAGTCTTAAAACAGGAGACAGAAGTGAGCACCAGTAAAGGGATGTCTATTCAAACCAAAGTCAATTTATCACTCTTGGCTGTTTTCACGATTGTTCTTATCAGCAGCCTCACCGCAATATTCCAAAGCGAGAGAGGATTAAGCAAAGAGGTAGCACGCAAAACTACGCTGGCTACAGCAGACTCATATTTTGACAGCATAAATATACTGATGCTCAGCGGCGCTATGGCAAATAGCGCAACATTGCAGCAGAAAATCATTACTAACGAAGACCTAACAGAAGCCAGAATTATCCGTGGTGATGCCATCTCAAACGTCTACGGCCCTGGCGCTTCAGACTCCGGTATTCAAGATGAATTTGATAAAAGAGCCATGCAAGGTGAACATGTAATAGAAGAGATTGATGACGAGAAAGGCCACCGCCTTGTGGTTGTAACTCCGATGAAAGCATTAAGTGACTACAAGGGAACTAACTGTCTGTTGTGTCACCAAGTGACCGAAGGGGATATTATAGGCGCCGTTCGCGTCACCTATTCTTTTAAGAACTTAGATGCGACTGTTTTCAGCAACATCACAGCTATTGCTCTGGTTGAATTAGCGCTGTTTGCTGCGGGTATTATTCTCATTAGCCTTTTACTACGTCGCTTAGTTGTAACGCCTATTAACCGCATGAGCGATACCATCCATACAATTGAGAAAGAAGGTAATCTTAACCTTAGAATTGACGTTACCTCGAAAGATGAAATTGGCAACATGTCAGGCGCGTTCAACTCTATGTTAGAAAACTTCCATGATAGTTTACACCAAGTGAGTAACACAATTTTACAACTTGGCTCGTCTAGCCAACAGATAAACAATATTGCCGATCTCGCCTCACAAGCAGTCAATAACCAACATGTACAAACCACTTCCGTTGCGTCGGCAATGGAGCAAATGGATGAAGCGACTAGAAGTGTCGCTACTAACGCTGAGCATACCGTATCCGCATCTGATTTGGCGTTGCAAGAGGCCACTAACGGCACCGAAATAACGCAAGCGGCCTTACAAGAAATTGAAAGCCTTAAAGAAAACATGATCAAAGCAATGCACGTTATCCAACAGCTAAACGAACAAAGCCAGAACGTCGGCTCTGTCCTTGAAGTTATACAAAAAATTGCCGGTCAAACCAACTTACTGGCACTAAACGCAGCAATCGAAGCAGCTCGGGCTGGTGAACAAGGACGTGGATTTGCGGTGGTAGCCGATGAAGTAAGGACATTAGCCAGCCGTACCCACCAAGCAACAGAGGAAATTAATTCAATCATTATGCGTTTACAGCAAGATGCTGAAGGTGCGGTAACCGTCATGGATGTTGCGATGAGTAGCGCCGAATCCGGTGTGGAAAGTGTACAGAAAACGTCTAATGCATTGATAAATATTGCGGAAGAAGTCCGTGTGATTAACGACATGAATCATCAAGTAGCTACGGCTATTAAAGAACAATCTCAAATGGCAGCCAGTGTCGATTCAAGCGTGCAGGATATTAGCCAAAGTTCAAGTCGCACAGCGGACAGAGCATCGCAATTAACAGCTGTTGCATCAGAGCTAGGCTCTCTCGCCTCACAACTGGGCACTCTTGTTAGCCGATTTAAACTATAAATCAGCATAAGCAGCTTGCTTGATACTAACAACCTATCGCCCCTTGCCGAGAGCGATAGGTTTATTTTTAGACTTTGTAATCGTTTTTATCTAATCCATATTTACGCATTTTGTCATACAAAGTTTTACGCGGTAAACCCAAACTATTTAGCGTATCTTTAATTGAACCGCCATGCAGAGATAGCTCTGTTTGCAGTAATATTTTTTCAAATTGCTCAACTTGCTCTGGTAGAGTCATTTTACGTGATGCGGCACTATCGATAATGGGCCGGTTATCAAAATCAAACGTACAGCTTTCACCTAAAAGAACATACCTCTCCGCTAAATTACGTAGCTCTCTGATGTTTCCAGGCCAATCATGTGTCATCAAGCTATGCATCCTCTCTATTGTTAGAGGCGACACTTCCCGTCCATACTGGGTCGAGGCTAAGATCGAGAAATGCTGAAACAACAAAGGGAGATCGTCTAGACGATCTCTTAAAGGAGGTATATCAACGCGCACCACATTTAAACGATAGTAAAGATCTTCTCGAAACGAACCTCGCTCAGCTTGCTCTTTTAAGTCAACTTTACTTGCAGCTATCACTCGAATATCTAGCGTTATCACTTCATTTGAGCCTAAGCGCTCTATCGTTCTTTCTTCTAACACTCTTAACAATTTAACTTGCAAGGCTAAGGGCATACTCTCAATTTCATCTAGAAATACTGTGCCCCCGTTTGCATGCTCAAACTTACCAATACGTTTTGATTTAGCATCTGTGAAAGCGCCCTTTTCATGTCCAAACAGTTCACTCTCGATCAAACTTTCAGGCACTGCCCCACAGTTAATTGCTACAAAGTTTTTATCTCTTCGGTTACTATGCTCATGAATATAGCGGGCCATCAAATCTTTACCGGTGCCTGTTTCAGCCAGAACCAAAATATCAGCTGGCGTATCAGCGACGGTATGAACTAAGCGACGCAATTGCTTAATCGATGGCGTATTACCAATAATGCGTGGTCCAGGTGCGCTTTGCTCCTCAAGCTCCTGACGTAACCTGCGATTCTCTATAGTAAGCGCCCTTTTCTCCATAGCTCTGCGCACAATATCCACCAACAGCTCAGTCGAAAATGGCTTTTCTATAAAGTCATAAGCACCATTTCTCATCGCACTCACTGCCATAGAGATATCACCATGACCCGTAATCAAGATAACAGGAAGATCAGGATCAATCACATGAGCCCTTTCCATCAATTCCAACCCATCAATACCCGGCATATTGATATCGGTAACCATAACACCACACCACTCATCAGTGATCTGATCGAGCGCTTTTTCAGCACTCTCCAATGCAATGACAGAATAGCCGGCCAACTCTAATGTTTGCCCCGCTGACAGCCTAATGTGCTTTTCATCATCAACAAGAAGCACAGTATTACTAGGGTTAACGACACCTTGATGATTAGCACTTTGATTTACCTCTGTTGCCTGCATGCGTTTCTCGCTAAATTGATGTAAGTTGCTGATCAATACCCCGATGAGGATCTTTAGGCAAAGACAACCTAAATACAGCACCTCCTTGAGGATGGTTAGAAACGCTCAGGCCGCCTCCTAAGCTCTCAATAATACGATATGAAATAGACAAGCCCAATCCAAGCCCCTGACCCGCTTTTTTTGTTGTATAAAAAGGCTCAAACACCCTTATTAATTCATCTTCGGGAATACCCGGGCCATAGTCACGTATCTGTAGAACCTGCATGCTGTCATGCTGTGCTAATGTGATATCAATACTCTTATCCTCTAAGAGCTCCATCGCCTGAATAGCATTCCCAATCAGGTTCACCATGACTTGTTCTATACGTACAATATCACCCAAAACAAAACATGACTCGAGCCCGGCAGGCCAGCTAATAACTACTTTTTCACGGTTTAAACGACCATACATAATAGACATAGCACCATCTTTTACCGACTTCATACACACAACTTCGGCATGCCCGCTGGTTTTACGCGCAAACTCTTTGAGAGGATGAATGATTTTAGCCATACGCTCGGTGAGCTGGCTAATTTCTGATAAGTTGGTTTCTACAGGCTCTAATCGATCCAATTTCAAAAACTGCCGTGCATTATCAGCATAAGCACGAATGGCTGTCAGAGGCTGGTTTAATTCATGGTTAATACCGGCAGACATTTGCCCTAACACCGCCAGTTTAGCCGTTTGAATGAGCTCGTTTTGTGTATCTGTATGCAAATCCATCTCTTCTCTGAGCTTTGCGTTAGCGTAGGTTAAATCCGAAGTTCGTTCACGAACTCGGGACTCCAACTCAGTTTGAGAGTTTTGCAGCGCTAATTCATATTCTTTACGTTCGGTAATATCATGAACGGTCACAATAAAGCGTAATACATCACCACGCTGCATCTTCCCTATAGTAATTTCAATTGGAAAATACGTACCACTTTGTCGTTTACCAGAAGCCTCTATCATTAACTCTGGTGCTTCTGCGACGGATGTCTGGGTAATATGTTGCCAACAGACAGACCGGTCCTCTTGCGACAGAAACAAACTAAAGAACTGATGTTTTACATGCTCTTCATTGTATCCAAAGAGCTTTTCAGCGGTGCGGTTAAATGAATCAACTCGCCCTTCACTATCCAGCGTTATCAAACCCGCTTGTGTATTATCAATAATGTCACGTATACGAGATTCATTTTTCTCTAATGACTGCAGCTCTCTTTGCTTAAATCGAGCGCGCTCTTTTACAATACGTCGTCGGGCAATAACCACCATGACCAGCAGCACAACAGCAAGATAGATAAATGCAGCCAATATAACGGCATTCAATACTTGGCGCTGTACTGGCTTCATATTGGCTAATATAGAGACCGTAAAACCAGCACCACTTACGGTCGTGCTTTGCAATAAATACTCTCCGGTTTTTATACCGTCCAATGCAGAATTACGAATATCTCCGCTATCCACCAGCGTAATTAACTGACTTCCATCATCACGCTGTTTTCGGTTGATAATATCCAACGATGTTAAAGGGTACTCTCCGTAACGTAAGCTTTGGTAGATTCGCTGAACATCACGCTTAGACAAGGGCGTAAGCGTGTGGAACTTCCAATCCTTGCGCGTGGATATAAAAATAACACCATCATCATCACTAACAATTAAATCCGTAGAGGCATCATTCCAATCTGTTTCTATTTCATTTAAATCGATCTTGACGATAACAACACCAACAATTCTGCCTCGGTGCTCAACAGGGTAAGAGAAAAAATAACCCCGTTTTTTTGATGTAGTTCCCAGTGCGAAATAGCGCCCTGCTCGCCCTTGTATTGCATCTTGAAAATAAGGTCGAAAGCTAAAGTCTCTGCCCACAAAAGATGCATCATTACTCCAGTTGCTGGCCGAGACAGTAATACCTTTAGCATTCATCAAATAAGTATCTGATGCCCCAATCACATCATTCACTTGTTCAAGATATAAACTGGCTCGCATTTGCGCATCGCTACTTGGGTCATACAACAGCGTATTAATAAGCTCAGAGTGTGAAGACAACAATCGAGGAAGATCTTTATACCGATCAAGTGTCTGCTGTAGATTCAACATATACCGGTTCATATCAGCCAACGTTTTCTGCTGCAAATTATTCAGCGCTTGCTGGCGGCTCAAACTAGCAACCTGAACGAGTAACAAAATAAATATGCACGTCAGAGCTACCGCTACCCAAGGGCGATATGTTGAAAAATATCTTGCCAGAGTCGCACTCCTTCTAATAATTTAATGGCAAACTAAAGTATCTAAATGTGAAGTGGAAATTATCTACTGCTATGATTCTATAGGAAACATTTGTTTTTCACACGAAAGGAAGATTGCTCGGCAGCTGCACTAACTAACTCACACGGTCGCCTTCCTACCTTTACCAGCGCCAACGACAGAGAATTATTATGCTAAAACGTACTAAAATTGTAGCTACTTTAGGGCCCTCAACGGACCAACCCGGCGTATTAGAAGAGTTGATTCGCTCTGGCGTGAATGTAGTACGTTTGAATTTTTCACACGGCACAGCCAACGACCACCGCCGCAGAGCCGCGGAAGTTCGCGGCACTGCACGCAGAATTGGCAAAGTCGTTGCTGTTTTAGGTGATTTGCAAGGGCCAAAAATTCGCATTGCCAAATTTAAAACTGATCGTATCGAACTAAAAACAGGCGATCTATTCACACTAGACGGCGAATTACCCAGTACGGCGGGAAACCAGCACCAAGTCGGCTTAGATTACAAAGAGCTACCTAATGACTGCGGTCCAGGCGACATATTATTGCTAGATGATGGCCGCATGCAGTTAAAGGTACTGAAGGTTAATGGCTCAAAAGTTGAAACTGAGGTGCTGCTCAATGGCCCACTATCAAACAATAAAGGGATCAACAAACAAGGCGGTGGTTTATCGGCAGCTGCTCTCACGAATAAAGATAAACGTGACATTTTAGTAGCGGCCGAGCTCGATATGGATTATGTAGCGGTGTCGTTCCCACGCTCAGCAGCCGATATTGAAGAAGCACGAACATTACTGCTAGCCGCAGGTTGTCGCGCTGAAATCATTGCCAAAATAGAACGTGCGGAGACCGTTGCCGATGATGACATTCTTGATGCACTCATTCTCGCCAGTGATAGCGTCATGGTTGCTCGTGGTGATTTAGGCGTAGAAATAGGCGACGCGCAGCTAATAGGTGTGCAAAAACACATTATTAACCGCGCCCGTGAGCTAAACCGCACAGTAATTACAGCCACTCAAATGATGGAAACCATGATCAAAAGCCCTATGCCAACACGTGCAGAGGTTTTTGATGTTGCTAACGCGATACTCGATGGCACAGACGCCGTTATGTTATCGGCAGAAACCGCAGCAGGTGATTTTCCGGTTGCCGTTGTTAAATCTATGACCGAAATTTGCCAAGGCGCTGAACGCCACCAATCAGCACGCCCTGCCGTAACAAGCATCTCACAACAGGGCGACCGTATTGACGAAACCATAGCTCGCTCTGCAATGTACACCGCCAACCACTTGGTCGGCATCAAAGCTATTATTTGTTTAACTGAATCAGGCTCTACGCCACGCTGGATGTCACGTATTCGTTCAGGTTTACCGATTTATGCTCTAACACGCCATGATCGTACTATGCGCCGTATGGCACTTTATCGCGGTGTTGAAGCAATGCACTTTGACGCAACCGGCGTACCAGAGAACAGCCTAAACGACGAAATTCTTGCTGGCCTTAAGGCAAAAGAGTTACTGACAAGTGGCGACCTCATCATTCTCACCCGTGGCGCTAAACTTGGGGAGCACGGTGGCACCAACTCCATGCAGGTTTTACAGGTACCCTAGCCTTACTCTGTATAAAGAAAGGGGCAAAGACTCGTCCACCTTTCTTTATGTGTACTTTTACATCTTGATAGCACTTTATAAATATTATTTTTACCCAATAATAAATCAATCACCTAATTAACCGGACAACTTTATGACACTCGCTGCTCAAATCGCTCAGGAACTAGGCGTTCGCCCTCAACAGGTGGCCGCCACTATCACTTTACTGGACGAAGGGGCGACGGTGCCGTTCATTGCGCGTTACCGTAAAGAGATAACTGGCGCTTTAGATGATATTCAACTTCGACAATTAGCATTACGAGTAGACTATCTAAGAGTTTTGGAAAGCCGTAAACAAACCATTCTAAGCAGTATCGAAGAGCAGGGAAAACTAACTGCTGAGCTGAAAGCAACAATCACCTCAGCAGACACCAAAGTGCGTCTAGAGGACTTATACCTACCGTATCGCCCTAAACGCCGAACAAAAGCTCAGACAGCACGTGAGGCGGGGCTTGAGCCACTCGCCATGCAATTACTCAAAACGTCCTGTGATCCGATCCAGACGGCAAGCCAATATATTAACGTGGATAAAGAAATTCTTGATCAAGAGAGCGCACTAACAGGTGCACAACACATCTTGATCGAGCAATTTTCTGAACAGGCAGACTTACTCAATCGTCTGCGTAGCTGGCTATGGAGTAACGGCATCACTACCGTTAGTGTGGCACGAGGAAAAGCGTCGCAAGACAGCAAATTTCGTGACTATTACGACCACAAAGAACCTATTCGTAAAATGCCCTCCCACCGTGCATTGGCTATGTTTCGCGGTAATAAAGAAGGCGAGCTAAAAGTCGCCTTGCTCGTTGAATCCACCATGCAACAAGAGCCTACCAACATTATTAAGCAGTATGTAGGCACGCCTTCGGGAAATAGTCCTCGGGAGCGCTGGTTACAAGGTTGCGTGGAACAAACATGGACTCAGAAGCTGCACAAACAGATTGAAACCGACCTGCTTAAACGTTTACGTGAAGAAGCAGAAACAGAAGCAATCAATGTCTTCGCGCGCAACCTCAAAGATCTATTGCTCGCGGCACCAGCAGGCCCCAAAGTAACCATCGGTTTAGATCCAGGATTAAGAACAGGCACTAAAGCCGCGGTCGTTGATGCCACAGGAAAATTACTTGATCACTGCACCCTGTACCCACACGCTCCCCATAAGCGCTGGGATGAAGCGTTGAGCATGCTGGCAAAACTTGTCAGCAAGTATCAAGTGTCTCTTATCAGTATTGGTAACGGCACCGCTTCACGAGAGACGGAGCAGCTCGTAAAAGATCTGGATAAGCGTCACCCTGAACTAAACTTCACCTCAATTATGGTCAGCGAAGCCGGCGCATCCGTATACTCGGCATCAGAGCTTGCTAGCCGCGAGTTTCCTGATTTAGATGTCACCATTCGCGGTGCCGTGTCTATCGCACGCCGCTTGCAGGATCCACTCGCAGAGCTAGTGAAAATTGACCCAAAAGCTATTGGCGTCGGCCAATATCAACATGATGTAGACCAAAAACTACTAGCAGGTTCATTAGATAACGTGGTCGAAGACGGTGTAAACCATGTGGGAGTCGACCTGAACACAGCTTCTTGTGAACTTCTTGCCCAGGTTGCAGGATTAAATCGTACCACCGCCCAGAACATTATTGATTACCGTGATAAACAAGGCCGATTCACTGATCGAAAGCAATTACTGAAGGTTCCAAGGCTTGGTGCGAAAGCATTTGAACAATGTGCCGCTTTCCTTCGAATACGCGAAGGGAAGCAGCCATTAGATAATTCAGCAGTTCACCCTGAGTCATACTCTCTTGTGGATAAAATGGCCGCTACTTTGCGTTGCAAAACAACCGAACTAATTGGTAACGGAGGCCTAATCCAAACACTCACAACGCAACAGTTTGTAACTGATCAGTATGGCGAATATACAGTACGTGATGTTATTGCCGAGTTAGAGAAGCCAGGTAGAGACCCTAGACCAGAGTTCAAAACAGCACAATTTGCGGCGGGTATAGAAACCATGAAAGACCTGCACGTAGATATGCAACTTGAAGGTGTAATAACAAATGTGACTAACTTCGGTGCATTTGTCGATATAGGTGTACACCAAGACGGGCTTGTGCATATTTCACAATTATCAAATCAATTTGTAAAAGACCCGCACACACTGGTTAAAACAGGTGATATTGTACAAGTGAGAGTGACTGACGTGGATGAAACACGGCGTCGTATTGCGCTATCAATGAAGAGTCCAAATTCACCTGGAAAAGCAATCGCGGGTGACCGTCACGCTACCGTTAAACCTGTTCCCCAAAAACCTAAGACAACCAGCCATGCTCATAAAAGTACTCATTCGAACACAGGGCTTGCAGCCGGTTTAAAAGCAGCCGGGTTTAAAGTCAAATAATGCAACGCACTGTTTCTGTGCTTTATGAAGAGCAGTCTGGTTATAATGCTAACCATTTTATCATCTGAGAAGGGCTAGGCTTTGGCATCCGTTCTGAAAAAACAGCTTGAACAACTAGTGTCCAGCGGCAACGACATCCATCTTAAGGGCGTCTTGCATGGCATCGAAAAAGAAGGCTTACGTGTCGATAGCTCAGGTGAGTTATCTCAGACCGGACATCCTTTGGGACTGGGATCAGCATTGACCAACGGTGACATAACCACCGATTATTCAGAGTCTTTGTTAGAATTTATTACTCCCGTTTTTGAAACGCCCGAAGAAGCCCTAGGCTTGCTCGAGAACCTACACAAGTTCAGCTATCAGCACTTAGGTAACGAGTTAATTTGGGGCGGCAGTATGCCGTGTCATATTAAAAGTGAAGCAGACATCCCTATTGCCCGCTTTGGCTCTTCTAATGTTGGTCAGCTAAAGCATATTTACCGCGTCGGTCTTGAGCACCGATACGGCAAAATGATGCAAACCATTGCAGGCATTCACTATAATTTTTCGCTGCCTGATAGTTTTTGGCAAGCACTGCAAACGCAACAGGGTAATACTGAGTCACTGCAAGCGTTTCGTTCGGCATCCTACTTTAGGATGATTCGTAACTTTCGTCGTCACTCTTGGTTATTACTCTACCTATTTGGTGCATCTCCAGCATTGTGTGATTCTTTCTTGGAAGGAAAAAAGCACAATTTAGAGACGCTGCATGACCATACACTTTACTTACCTTACGCAACGTCACTGCGTATGAGTGATTTAGGCTATTCAAACAAAGCTCAGGCTTCGTTGAATATCTGCTTCAACCACTTAAATACTTACATCAGTTCATTGCACAGAGCTATTCATACTCCTTACGGTGCTTATGAAACAATCGGCACTAAAGTTGACGGGCACTACAAACAACTCAACACAAATATTTTGCAGATTGAAAATGAGTACTATAGCGATATCCGCCCAAAACGCGTGGCGGCTCCCGGCGAAAAACCATTGCATGCTTTACAGCAACGCGGCGTTGAGTATATCGAGGTACGCAACACAGATATCAACCCGTTCCTGCCAACGGGCATTGATAGCCAACAGGCTAAGTTTTTAGATGCGTTCCTGATTAGTTGCTTGCTCATGAGTGATGATGAAATCAGCGAAGTCGAATGCGATATGATTAGCGTTAATTTAGAGAAAGTCGTATCGCGTGGGCGCGAGCCTGAATTGGCACTTGAAACACTCAATGGTCCTGTCTCACTCATTAGCGCAGGCCACGAAGTGCTACAACAAGTGAAAATGACGGCTGACATGCTAAGTGATTTACATCGTGACGCATCCTATACACACTCAGTAGCAGCCCAACATGAGAAACTAATAGATGTATCTCTCACTCCGTCAGCACAGGTTCTAAAGGCCTTGAAAGACAGTGGCTTAAACCATACAGAGTGGTTACTAGAAAAAAGTGCCGAGCATCGTCAGACGTTTAATCAATCACCGTTACCTGCTGCCATTCAACAGAAACTTACCGAGAAAGTGAATGAGTCGTTAAGCTCTCAAGCAGAGATCGAAGCTGGCGACACGCTCAACTTCGATCAATATTTAGCAGAATATTTGGAAAGCTAACTATTACTGGATAACAAAGCTGGTGAAGAAGAGGTCGTTAACCATCCCCTCGCCCTCTTCTTCAACCAGCAATTTTTGTATCAACTGCAGTCCCTTCTTCGCTAAGACCTTTTGCGCTTCAACTGTGTCCAACTCAGCTTCAGTCTGGGCACTAAACAAAAATACCAAATCATTTCGAATATTTGCCATGTGATGGTTAATCGCATAGCTCGCCGCTTCAGAACCTACTTGAACCGTCACTTCGCACTTAAGAAACCGTATTTTTCCAGTGCCTCCGAAATTTGCTATGAAGGGTTTAAGTTCTACATATCCAACATAATCGGTTTCAACCGGCTTTTCTTCATCTGCTGCCCACGCGGTGGGCAACCACAAACTAAAAAAAACAATCGCGAAAAAACGTAGTAGCATAGCGTTAAGGCTCCCGTTGAGATAAATCAATTTTTGACAAGTATAACCGCCAATTTCCACTACGTCAGGCTTGATCGCTCTTGCACCGGAAAGTCGCTTAGGATTAATATTAAATTATATTCATGAATAAGGATTCAACCATGTTGGAAAAATGTCAAAGTGCCCACGAACGCTGGGGAGGTATCAGCGAGCTTATTGATCATTGGCTAGAAGACCGGCAAACATTGATCAGCACATTCGTTGCTTTACCAAATGTAGAGATTCGAGATATTGAAGAAAGTATCAAATCATTTTGCACGTCCATGATGGATTATTTGTCGTCAGGCCATTTTGAAGTGTACGAGAAGTTGCTTCATGAAGGGAGCGAATTTGACGATGGAGGCTTAGAGGAAGCACAAAAGATTTTTCCGCGCATTCAGCCTACGACTGACATGGCACTGGATTTTAATGATGGTTACGCCGCCTTTAAGAATCCTACGGTACAACAAATCAGAGAGTTCTCGTTCCAACTATCCAAGCTTGGCGAAAACCTAGAAGAAAGGTTTGCTCTAGAAGATCAACTCATAGAAATATTACATACATCGCATCGCGATACCGTCATGGACGAGGCATAAGAATGTTAAAACGATCACACAGGCTGCTACTCTTTCCCTTACTAGCGAGTGCACTAGCCGCGTGTGATAGCGCAAACTCTCCTTCTTCGGTGTACGAGTATACAACTCTCGGTGCTTATAGCGCTGATATATCCATAGATGGACAGTACGCAGTTATAGGGTCTCAAGAAGAAGGGGGCAGCCTTTGGGATATCAAAAAGAATGCTAGGCTTTTTGATTGGAATCATCGTAAAGGAGAACGCTCTATTATTGCCGAATCTGGCTTTTCTCCTGAAGCAGGTTTCGCAGTCACAGCTAACCAACAAGATCTTGTTTTGTGGCATACATTGACCGGTAAACCAGAATGGTTTTGGAGCTCTCCCGGTGAAATTTTAGACCTAGCGTTATCACCGCAAGGTGATTATGCATTATTGGGCTTAGGGAACCATGAAGCCGTCTATTTTGACATCAAGAATGGCGGTGTGAAGCGCACCTTACGCCATCAAGGCCGTGTGAGAGGCGTCGACTTAAGCGCTGACGCACTAACAGCACTCACCGGCTCAGATGATTACAAAACCACCGTGTGGAATTTACAAAGCGGTGAGCAATTACAGCAAATAACACTAGACAATATTATTGACGTAGTCGCACTAACCCCAAAAGGCGACAAAGCGTTTAGCGCTAGCAATTTAGACAAGGCTATTATCTGGGATACAAAAACAGGAGAAGTACAACAAACACTCTCTGGAACAGATGGGTTTTTCCCTAAACGCGTTAGTTACGTAGCCGCCCGTTTTTCTAATAGCGGGGAACAGCTTTTAACAGGCACAGCAGCCGGATTGATTCAGCTTTGGGATAGCAATACCGGTAAGGAATTAAATCGCTGGCGTGCTCACAAACGAGACCCGTACGGCCCAACCAGCACAAGTGTATATGCCGTTGGTTTTGGTTCTGGAGAATATTTTGCCATAGGTTCAAATGGTATTATGAATATTCTCAAATAAAAATGGCCGCTTTAGCGGCCATTTTTTTAAAGCATTACAATCACTATTGGGCCGGGTTCACTTCCAATAATTCAATATCAAATAACAGTGTTGCATTTGGGCCGATTGCATCACTCATTCCACCGGGTCCGTATGCTAACTCTGCAGGTATTGCCAACTTAGCTTTTCCGCCTTCTTTCATCAGTTGCAAACCTTCAGTCCAGCCAGGGATAACGCCATTTAGCGGAAATGAAACAGGCTCATTACGTGCAAAAGAACTGTCAAACTCAGTACCATCTAACAATGTACCGCGATAATGAACTTTAACAGTGTCTGCGACTGTTGGCTGCTTACCTGTACCGGCTTGTGTTTCTTCATATTGCAAGCCACTTTCAGTTACAGAAACACCTGATTTCTTAGCATTTTCAGCTAGAAACTTCTGACCCTTATCTAAATTTTCCTGCGCCAACTTAGCAACCTGTTGACGCTGTTCTTCCATTTTTCTCATTTGAAATGCTTGCATAGTTTCGCCAACTTGCTGCGAATCCATCAGCGGAGTAGTGCCTTGATAAACGGCTTTAATACCTTCCTGAAAAGCATCTAAATCCATCGTCTCAAGATCCAACTTAAGTTTTTCGCCCAACACTAAACCCAGACTATAACTTATTTTCTGATCATCAGTTTTCACTTCAAACGCTTGAGCCTGCGGCATTACAATAAAAGAACTTGCCACAGCGATGGCCAGTAATGTTTTTTTCATTCTGCTTTCCTTGTACCTGATATCATTCATATAAATATTTATTATAGCGTTAGTGCTTGATTAAACCGTAAAGTTCCGAGAGATTTAAGCCTTATCCTACTAATAAAATTTGCTGGCCAAACGAGGCTAGTAATTCTCGCTGCGTCGTTTTAATACAGACGCTTTTCGCAGAGGCCAGCTTCTCTATATTCTCAACGATTAAAACCTCAGAAGTCATTACTACTTGCGGCCAGTTTTCAGCAAGCTGATACAAATAAGCAAGCTCAACCTTTTCAGCTTCTAACTCTGCGTTGCGCATTGCATCATACAACATGGAAAGCTCCGACTCATCTCTTCGCAATTCTCTTAACTGATACCTAAGCGCTCTTAACGGGTGAGTCATACTCTTTTGCCAATAGTCTGCTTGGCTATGCCTCAATAGAGCAACATCAATAGATTTATGCTGCGTCGCTAACCAAGCAGCAAACAACAGGCGGTTGATATTCATCCCAAAATCATTTTGCAATGCCAAACAGCACTGCTCAATCTCAGAATGAGAATAAACTTTTAACGCAAATGCCCAAAGAGGATTTTGTAATTGCATAGCTATGGTAGAATCTCGCGACTATGATTCAGTTATCTAAACTCAGCTTACACCGTGGCACTCAATTTTTACTAGAGCAAGCCGATTTAACCATCTATCCCGGTTGGAAAGTAGGGATTATCGGCGCCAATGGCGTGGGTAAATCCAGCTTATTCAAACTCCTGTTAGGTGAACTTCAACCCGATGCTGGAGATTGCTACCTGCCTCCTCATCTCACTATTGCCCATATGGCACAGGAAGTCACTGCGATAAATCGTACAGTACTTGACTATGTGCTGGATGGAGACAAAGCCTTACGGCGCATTCAGCATGCGTTAGAGCAAGCTGAGGCCAATGGTGCAAACGAGCAACTCGGCGAACTACATGCCGAACTTGATGCCATTGAAGGCTATAGCGCCTCTGCACGCGGACAGCAGCTACTAGCCGGTTTAGGGTTTAGCAGTGCCGATATGCAAAAAGAGGTCAAAGCGCTTTCAGGGGGCTGGAGAATTCGTCTTAACCTAGCTCAAGCATTGATGTGCCGCTCTGATATCCTATTACTGGATGAACCGACCAACCATTTGGATCTCGACGCCACTATGTGGCTGGAACAATGGCTGAAAAATTATCCGGGTACATTATTACTGATATCTCATGACCGAGACTTCCTTGACCAAGTGGTCACGCACATAACCCATATGTACCAGCAACAGCTAATTATGTACAAAGGCCAATACAGTGCCTTTGAGCGTGCGAAAGCAGAACGCTTATCCCAACAACAAGCACAATACGAAAAGCAACAACAACGTATTGCTGAGATTGAGCAGTTTGTACGCCGCTTTAAAGCCAAAGCGTCTAAAGCTAAACAGGCACAGAGCCGGGTAAAAGAACTCGAGCGTATGGAGCAAATATCAGCTGCTCATATCGATAGCCCCTTTAGTTTTCACTTTTATAGCAGTGATAAAGTTTCCAACCCACTATTATCCATACGTGAAGCTGATTGTGGCTATGCAGGCAGCCCTGTTCTGAAGGATATATCCCTTACGTTAGTACCAGGATCACGCATCGGCTTACTGGGCCCTAATGGGGCTGGTAAATCTACATTAATTAAAACATTAGTCGGTGACCTCGCTCAACTCAGTGGTGAGCGCTACTCTGGGGAGCACTTACGTGTAGGTTATTTTGCTCAACATCAACTAGAGGCCTTGGACTTAGAGGCATCACCTCTACTTCATATTATGCGCTTATCTCCTCAAGCTACCGATCAAGAAGTCCGCAATTATCTTGGATCCTTCGGCTTTTTTGGTGATAGTGCGCTAGAGCCGGTAAAGCGCTTTTCGGGAGGCGAGAAGGCGCGCGTTGCACTCGCACTCATTGCGTGGCAAAAACCAAACCTTCTTTTACTCGATGAGCCTACTAACCATCTCGATTTAGAAGTCCGTCACGCTCTAACCGTCGCGATGCAAGGCTTTGAAGGCGCAGTGATTTTAGTTTCGCATGACCGCCATTTATTACGTAATACTGTTGATCAGTTTTTGCTGGTAGCCAATGGCACTGTCGAAGAATTCAACGGCGACCTAGACGATTACCAAAAATGGCTTACCGAACAGCGTCGCAATGAGCAACAGCAGAGCAATAGCGAAACGGAAGAGCGAGAAAACCGCTCTCTTTCAGCCACGGAACGAAAAGCACAAAAGCGAGAAGCAGCAGAGCTACGGAAAAAACTAAGCCCTATAAAGGTGCAAGTATCAAAACTAGAGAAGCAATTGGAAGCACTACAAGAAAAACTATCATCTACTGAAGAGCAACTCAGTGATAGCAGCTTGTATGAGACAGGAAACAAGGAGAAGCTCAAAGAGATACTGGCTACTCAAACACAACTCAAACAGCAAATTGATAACACTGAATCGACATGGATGGAGGCGTTAGAAAACTTAGAAACGCTTGAGCTAGCACTCGCGGCTGATTAATGGCCTGCGAGTGATTCTGAAAAGTCCTGCAGAATTTCACTATCACCCTGCATACGCTCGATCTCTTCTGTTACCTGAGCTTGAGTGAGACCAGTAATTGCTAGTACATCGGGGTTCAACTCTTTTTCAACAGGTCCGTCCGCCCACCCATTTTGGCGCAACGCATGATTTGCTATGTGAATTATCTGCGCATACGCATCAGCCTTAGGATTTAATGGGTCATTTAAATACCGGACGCCATTGTAAATTTCTTTAGGTAACGACCAGCTCTCCATAAGCCAAGCACCCACTTGCTCCCGTGTTACGTGCAAAATATGTTTTTCAATATAGTCTAAACGTAAATGCGGGTTAGCTTCGATATAACGCGATAGCAATGAGAAATGGGGGGGGAAAAGATGTGCTAGAACAACATAGCCAAAATTATGCAACAAACCCGCTAAATAAACCAAACCGGGCTTAGGACGCATATCACCTGGCATACGCTTAGCTAACCGCTCAGCCAATGTCGCCGTATATACAGCTTGCTGCCAATACGGCGTTTGGTTACGCGGCGTATCTTCAGGAAGTGTCAACGTTTTACCCATCGCTATGCCTAAAGCCAAATTAACAACAAGGTCAAAACCCAATACCCGAATAATGGCATCATCAATCGACTGAATACTACCGGGTGCAGCATAGTAAGGAGAAACAGACCAACTCATCACTTGAGCAGACAAACTAGGGTCGACCTTAACAACAGGCACTAGACGATCTACACCCGCTGCAGGGTCAGATCGCAACATAATAATTTTTTGTGTCGTGGGAGCTAAACTAGGCAGGCCAAGGGTGTCTTCCAGACGTTGACGTATTCTTAATGCGGTAAACCGCTCAACAGCATGAGTAATCACTGTTTCATCATCGCCTTTAGGTTGAACATTTTCAATATCTGAAACACTCAACCCCATACGTATAGAACGCATACTCGCAACATACCAAGAACGATCCGCCGTAAAACGCAAAGCACTATACGGCTCAATAACATCAAGGCTTTCTTGACTTTGAAGTGCGTCATCAACAAAAACAGGTAATGAAAATAGTTTTTGCTGCCCTGCGCTCGTTAACAGCTTACTTTGACTAAAGAAGCGTTTTACATCATCGCCTTTGACAGGTTGCAAGTGCCGTTCTGTCTCACGCCAGATACTCACTAAATTGAGCAGCTTCGCAGCGGGTAATAAAACCAGAACCTTACCAACATTGTCATGCAGCAGCACAAGCCGAGCACAACTGCTCTCTCCTGCATTACTGTCTAACGTATTTACACCTATAGCCAATGTGCTCACTCCAATCGAGACTTACCTACTCTAAATATCAGCAGCATGCGGTATATATCGCAGCTGCTACTTAGAGTATAGGCAAAACATTCAATTAATCATCAATTAAGGAATAATTTTGGTTAACTTACACCAAAGATATCTATTATTGTGAAAGCGTATGATTTTAGCGTCAAAGACGCGTTACTTTAGTCACCGCTCGAAGCGCCCTGAGCTTCTTAATCACTCGCGCAAGGTGAACCCTATCAGTCACATCTATCTCCATATCAACTGTAGCCAACTGTCCTTCTTCCTCACCCATATCAATTCTCAAGATATTTGTCCCTGTTGCCGATACGGTGGTGGCAAGGCTCGCTATAATGCCACGATATGAAGCAACTTCTAATTTCAACATGACTGAGAACTCATCATCCATCACATCAGACCATTCCAAATAAATACATTTATCGGGATCGTCTCTCATGTAACGAATATTACGACACTCAGTACGATGAACGACTAAACCGCGGCCACTGCTTATATGGCCAACAATTTGGTCTCCTGCTATAGGATAACAACATTTCGCATACTGGATAACCAAGCCTTCAGTCCCTTGAACAGCGATGGGTTTCTGGCCTTTTTGCAGCTCAACATCGCTTTCATCGGGTTTTAGCTTTCTTGCAACCACATAGGCCATGCGGTTACCCATACCAATATCTTCCAGCAAATCTTCTAGCGTGCTGAACTCTGCACCTTCTAAAAGCGGATTTAGCTTATCTGCAGCAATATCATCTACCGAAATGCCATAATTACCCAGAAACTGATTAAGTAATCGGCGACCTAATTCAACAGACTCATGCCGCTGTTGGTTTTTCAAGAAATGGCGAATACTAGAACGCGCTTTACCTGTTACTACAAAATTCAGCCATGCCATGTTTGGTTGAGCGCTACGCGTAGTAATGATTTCAATGGTTTCACCACTTTCTAAGGGCTCAGAAAGCGGAGCTAAACGCCTATTTATACGGCATGAAACACACGAGTTACCTACATCAGTATGCACAGCATAGGCAAAATCTACAGGGGTAGCGCCGCGGGGCAACTCAAGAATGCGACCCTTAGGCGTAAAGACATAAACTTCATCTGGAAATAAGTCTTTTTTTACATGCTCGATAAACTCCATAGAGTCACCCGCACGCTTTTGCATTTCTAACAATCCTAATACCCATTTTCGGGCACGATTATAAGACCCTACCGCGCTATCAGAATCACCATAAACCTTATAATGGCTATGCTCTGCAATACCAAGAGAGGCGACAGCATCCATTTCACGATTGCGAATTTGCACCTCAATCGTAATATCTCGTGCGACAAACAGCTCGGTATGCAACGACTGATAACCATTGGCCTTAGGGATAGCGATGTAATCTTTGAATCGCCCATGGACAGGCTTATAGAGATTATGAATTGCGCCAAGAATTCGGTAGCACTCGTCGACGGTCTCAGTGACGATTCTAAATGCAAACACGTCCATAATTTCAGCGAAGGACTTACGCTGAGCTTTCATCTTCGAATAGATGCTATAAAGGTGCTTTTCACGCCCTGAAACAATACCCGGCAACTTTTCCTGATCGAGCCGGTTTCTAACGGCCTCTTCAATAGAACTGATCATGTCTTTGCGCTGGCCACGGGCCTGCACAACTGCGCGTCGAATATATTTAGCACGCATCGGATAAAACGATTGAAAAGCTAAATCTTCAAGCTCGACCTGCATATCTCGCATACCAAGACGAGCAGCAACAGGCGCATAGATATCCATAGTCTCACGGGCAATACGTCGACGTTTCTCTGGAGGCATTGCGCCCAACGTACGCATATTATGAAGACGGTCGGCTAGCTTAACTAAAATAACGCGAATATCTTCCGCCATGGCCAAGACCATCTTTTGGAAGTTTTCTGCTTGAGCTTCAGCTTTAGTTTCGAATTCTAGGTGGGTTAGCTTCGATACGCCATCCACAATATCGGCTACCGATGTGCCGAACTGGTTTTCAATACCATCATAGCTAATATCAGTATCTTCGATAACATCATGTAACATCGCAGCCATTAGACTTTGATGATCCATATGCATAGTAGCAAGGATACTGGAAACGGCTAGCGGGTGAGTCACATATGGCTCACCACTTTTGCGACGCTGACCATCATGTGCTTGTTCTGCATAAAAATAAGCACGACGAACATCCTTGATCTGTTGAAGATCTAGGTAATCTGTTAATCGGTCAGAAAGAAAATCAATCGTCGGCATTATTCCTCCACTATTTCCGCGCTAGTAATAATCTACTCACTAATGCTTCCAGATGGAACAATGCCCGATTAAAAAAGAGGAACTTATCTTTGTGCGATATCGTCTAGGATAGACTTATCAACCAAACCTTCTGCAATTTCGCGCAATGCAACAACTGTATCTTTATCGTTTTCGCGCTCAACTTTTGGTTCTTTACCGCCTGTTGCTAACTGGCGCGCACGCTTTGCTGCAACCATAACCAGTTCAAAACGGTTATCTACATTGTCCAGACAATCTTCAACTGTGACACGAGCCATGCTAAACCTCAAAAATTTGATTTGTTTAAAATCAGTTTAGGAAATCCTGCTTAAGAAATCCAAAGGGGCGAAATTTTACCTCACACGAATCAAACTGACAAGAGATCATTCATCAAGTCCGCATGGCGTACCGTCTGAACTCCCTGCTTTAAGCGCTGCGTAGTCAAAATTGCCTGTAACTGAAGTAAGGCGACGCCAAAATCATCATTTATCACAATATAGTCAAATTCTGGGTAGTGCTCCATTTCGCTAACTGCCTGGGACATACGCAAATCAATAACAGTAGAATCATCCTGACCACGCCCGGTCAAACGTTTACGCAGTTCACCCTGTGATGGCGGCAGAATAAAGACCGACACAGCATCAGGCATCAACTGACGTACCTGTTCAGCCCCTTGCCAATCGATTTCAAGAATGACATCAATGCCTTTATCAAGCTCACTCTCAACCCACACCTGAGAAGTACCATATTTATTAGTAAATACGTCTGCATACTCAAGAAACTGCTGCTGCGCAATTAAGCCATCAAACGTATCCATACTGACAAAGTTATAATCAACACCCTCTTGTTCGCCAGGGCGCATATCACGTGTTGTATGAGAAACAGACACCCGTACTTGCTGATCTTGTTGCAGCAACGCTTTCACTAAACTGGTTTTACCGGCACCAGAAGGCGCAGAAATTATATAAAGGGTACCTTTAACACTCATTTTACACTCACACCTAAATACTTAGAGACGTTTTAGCTTTCATTTTAGTTCTGCCCATAACTTTTGACTAGACCTAGCGCAACTGACATTTGAATAAGTTCTGATAACGAACCTGCTTGCATTTTGGCCATCATATTGGCGCGATGCCCTTCAACTGTTTTACGATTAATACCCAAGTGCTCAGCAACGTCCTGATTAGCCAACCCCTTAACCACATCATCAAAAACCTGCCGCTCTCGTTTAGTAAGATGTGCGTAGCATACCCGCACATTGCTGATCAACTCAGCCTCCTGACAACGCTCAAAATCTTGTCGTAAGGCCTGCTGAACAATATCAATCAGCGACTGATCACTGAACGGCTTTTGCAAAAAGGTTAACGCGCCTTGTGTCATTGCTGATACCGCCATATCCACATCAGCATGGCCCGAAATCATAATCAGCGGCATATAGATGTGTCGCTCGACCAACTGACTTTGAGCACTTAATCCACTCATGCCCGGCATACGAACATCCATCAAAATGCACCCTTGTGCATGTTCAGGACACCCGTCAAGAAAGAGCTGAGCCGTTTCAAACACCATGACATTAAGATCAACAGATTCCAATAACCACTTTAGTGAGTCACGTACATCGGCATCATCATCTACAACAAAAATAATTTGCTTTGGCTGATTACTCATTCAATTCCTCAACAGGTTGCAAATTACTGAGCGGCAACGTCACATGAAACGCGCTACCTTTATTCGGTAGTCTTTCACCACGCAATTGCCCTCCATGCGCCTCTATCAGCGAACGACTGATTGATAGCCCCATGCCCAGCCCTTCCTCCTTGGTTGTGTAAAACTGCTCAAACAACTGCTCAACATCACCACTAAGACCTTCGCCTTGATCGTAAACGGAAATTATAACCTGCTCATTCTTCACCAGAGAAGCATCAATCCACACAGATAGAGGCATATCTTCTGATTTAGTATGACAAGACTCAATCGCATTCAAAACCAGATTAAGAAAGACTTGTTCAAGCTGAACTCGATCAGCCATCACCTGAGGTAAAATAGCGGGCGTTCGGTTTTCTAACAACACATTATGCTGTGCAGCTGAGCTTGCACAAAACTCGAGTAGGTCATCAATCAATCCGTGCAGATCAAGCCGCTCTCGCACAGGCTCTTGCTTACGTGCAAAGTCCATCATACGGTGCAAAATACCGCCAGCCCTCATAGCCGTAGAGGTAATGCGCTGCAAAACAGGGGTGATTTCTTCTATGGATAGAGACTGCTTTGCCTCTAAGCGTCGTTCTATGCCGCGCGCATAATTCACAACAGCGGTTAAGGGTTGATTTAACTCATGAGCCAACCCCGATGCCATCTCTCCCATAACAACGAGCCGAGAAGCTCGATTAAGTTCTTTTTGGTATTGCAACATCCGCGCTTCTGCTTCGATACGGCGGCTAACATCACGCGAAACAACGAGAATTTCTTTTAACTCGCCAGTTTGTACATCTCGAATCGAACGGCTAGTGCTCTCTAACCATGTGTAGTGACCATCTTTGCAACGAAAGCGATAAGTATGCGTGTAAAAGCCTTTTTCATAAAACACACTAGGGCGACGACGCTTAAAATCTTCCACCTCATCCGGGTGATACAACTCATATGCAGACATACCAATGATCTCATCTACACTGTAGCCCAGCAGATGAGTGACGGCCGGGGATGCATAGATAAAGCGCCACTCTTGTGGTGTATGACGCGAGATCATATCAGTAGATTGCTCAGCCATTTCAGCCAGCAAGCGGTTACGTTCCGCGTCATCTGTTAAGGCACTTTGCCCTTGCTGTGCACTAGAAGCTTCCATCGGGGGATTGTTTCCTGAACTCAAGATCATTCAGCCTCCTATCATAGCAAATCAGTTCAAAAGCGACGCACTCATTGCTGTGCTGTTTTAACTAATTCACGCAATGCAAACTTCTGAATTTTACCGGTGGAGGTTTTTGGCAAAGCAGAAAAAACCACCTGTTTAGGACATTTGAAATGCGCTAAACGTGAGCGACAGAATTGAATAAGATCATCTGCACTGACTTCAGCTCCTGCTTTAAGTGTAATAACGGCACAAGGCACCTCACCCCATTTTTCATCCGGCCTTGCAACCACTGCAGCCTCCAAAACATCAGGGTGTTGATAGAGCGTATCTTCTACTTCTAGTGTCGAGATATTCTCTCCCCCAGAAATGATAATATCTTTTGCTCGATCTTTTACTTCAATGTAACCGTCAGGGTGACACACCGCTAAATCACCGGTATGAAACCAGCCTCCTTCAAATGCTTCCTGTGTAGCTTTAGGGTTACTCAGGTAGCCTTTCATTACCGTATTACCACGAATAAAAACTTCCCCCATCGATTTTCCATCATGTGGCAAAGGCTCAAGAGTTAATGCGTCAGCAACCATTAGACGCCCCACTGCCGGTGCCCGCACTCCTTGGCGCGCCATTTTGGCTGCTTTTTGCTCCATAGGTAGCTCGGCCCATGCTTGCTGAAAATCACAAAACACACTCGGACCATAGGTCTCAGTTAGCCCATAAGCATGGACCACTTTAATCCCTAAACGCTCCATTCCTTCGATAATCGCCGCCGGAGGCGCTGCACCACCGGTTGTAACCGTAACCTCTTGCTCAAGCGAAAACTCCACAGCTTCTGGAGCATTTAGCATCATGTTTAAGACAATAGGCGCTCCACAAAAGTGTGTCACTTTATAAGCACTCAATGCAGCAAAAATATCAGCAGCACGGACACTGCGAAGACAAACATGCGTTCCTGCTACAGCAGTAACAGACCAGGGGTAACACCAGCCATTGCAATGAAACATTGGCAATGTCCACAGATATACCGCATGCGGGGGTAAGTTCTGACCTAAAATATTACTCAGCGCATTTTGATATGCACCACGATGGTGATAAACGACCCCTTTTGGGTTGCCCGTCGTGCCAGAGGTGTAATTCAGCGCAATCGCCTGCCATTCATCGTCAGGCAGGCTCCACTGATAGGCTGCATCTCCTTCTTGCAATAGCTGCTCATAAGTCAGCGAGCCTATACACTCATCAAATTCGCTCGTTGAATCTTCAACATCAATAACCAGCACTGAGTGATCACACTGCAACAACGCCTCCCGAGCTAAACCTGCAAATTCAGCATCAACCATGAGCACGCAGGCCTGACTGTGGTTGAGCATAAAGGCGATAGTGTCTGCATCTAAGCGGATGTTTTGTGCATTCAAAACCGCACCCACCATAGGTGCGGCAAAATGTAACTCAAGCATCTCAGGCACGTTAGGTAACAGAGCTGCTATCGTGTCACCTTTGCCTATACCTCGTTTTTCTAGTGCACTAGCAAGCTGGCAACAACGCGTATATGTATCTTTCCATGATCGAACTAGATCACCGTAGATAACCGCAGGGCGATTAGGATAAACAGAAGCAGCGCGCTCAATGAAAGGGACCGGACTCAGCGCTTCAAAATTAGCTGACACCTTATCAAGACCACTCTCGTACGGACTTTTATTATTATTTTCCATACCTATTCCCATATCTATTACCTATTCTCCTTGCGGCATCACACCGCTTTACATATAGCGATGCTGACTCAGCGAAGGAACTTTTTACTGAAGAGCTTAAACCCTTCTGCGTCAGAACGGCGCAACCATTCAAAACCTACCATTTCACGCGTGATGATTTTGATACCTTCTTCACGCATGCGAGCAATAGCAAACTCAGTATCTTTAGGATTACGAGCTGAGATAGCATCGGCAACAACAAAAACCTGTTTTCCCATTGCTTTAAAGCTCATCGCGCTTTGCAATACACAGGCATGCGCTTCCATTCCGCAGATCACAACTTGGTCCTGTGTAATAGTTTTTAGCTTGTCTTGGAATTGCGGTGCATCAACACAAGAGAAAAAAGTTTTACCTGTAAACTCGCCTTCACCAACACGCTCACGCAAACCATCAGCAGTCGGGCCCACACCTTCTGGGTATTGCTCTGTACCAAAAACAGGAATGCTCAACTCTTGGGCCAGCTCAACCAATGAGTCGCAATACGCCACTAACTTCTCACTTTCGTGGATGCCGGGTAACAAGCGCGCTTGTACATCAATCACCATCAAGCACGAGTTATCTTTTTGTAACATCATGTTATTTATCCTCAACTGGGCGACGGTCTACCATGTTAGTTGCGACACCTTCTGCCACTATTTTGCCTTTTACAGTACACACTGTTTTGAGCGTTACACGACGGCGCTGCTCATTAATTTCCATTACTGTAGCTGTCGCTGTTACCGTATCACCAATGTACACCGGTGCTTTAAAGCTAATTTGTTGGTCGATATAAATAGCACCCGGCCCTGGCATACGTGTGCCCAAAACAGCTGAAATCAATGCGGCACTAAACATGCCATGCACGATACGATCTTTGAACATAGTTTCAGCGGCATACTCCGCATTGATATGAACCGGGTTGTCGTCACCCGATATACCAGCAAACAACACCACGTCTGCTTCAGTAATTGTTTTCGCGTAACTTGCCGTCTGACCCACTTCTAAATCTTCAAGATAAAAACCGTGTAGTTCCTGCATAAATCCCCCAAACCTGTCATGTTTTAAGTGTTGATGATTATTAAACTAATGGTTTTTACTCAAAAAACCAAGTATTAACCCTTGGTTTTTTATTTTTATTTTGTTAGCGTGTTTATAGAAATCACGTAAACCCTTTCCATAAAACGAGGTAAGGCATAGTGGCTACATCAAATAACAGCTTCTTAGAGCGCACGTTTAGTCATATACGTCTGGCTTGGCGCGAAGCAACTGATAACCGCGCTACGCTAGAGCGATTAAACTTATCTCCTGAGCTAAGCACCGATGATGAAGCGGTTCTTCGAACATGGATTGATCACTGCCTTGCAGACAAGGGTGGAGAAATAGCATCACGCGCTAGAGCCGCTACGTTGGGGCAAAGCTATTTAGAGCTGGACCCTATAGGGCAGCAGCGATTCCTGTCTATTTTAGCACTGCACTACGATACCAATCGTATAGATGTAGAGCAGTATATAGAGCGCTGGCAAGAAGCAAGCGACGACTCTCGCGCACAAGCCGCTCGCCAGCTAAGACGGGTACTAGAACCACCGAGAATGAAACTGCTGACGCTTTTTAACGAGCTACCAGAAGGCATAAAATTTCTGGTTGATATGCGCGCACAAATTCTTTCCTTGCAAAAGCAACATCCAGAATTAAAACCATTAGAAGCCGACCTAAAGCGGCTACTGATCAGCTGGTTCGATATTGGCCTATTACAACTAGAACAGATCAATTGGCACTCCAGTGCAGAGCTATTAGAAAAATTGATTGCATACGAAGCCGTACATGCAATTACCAGCTGGGATGATCTAAAAAACCGTTTGGACTCTGACCGTCGTTGCTTCGCGTTCTTCCATCCCAACATGCCAAACGAGCCTCTTATTTTTGTTGAAGTTGCGCTCGTAAAAGGTCTCTCTGATAACGTCCAGGCCTTACTAGATGAGACGGCGCCTGTGGGTGACATTGATCACGCCGATACTGCTATTTTTTACTCCATATCTAATGCTCAAAAAGGACTAGCAGGTATCAGTTTTGGTAACTTTCTAATTAAGCGGGTCGTTAAAGAACTGCAACATGAGTTCCCTCACTTGAAACAGTTCTCCACACTTTCGCCAATACCAGGTCTTACTCGCTGGATCCATAAACAACCCGCAGAAGAACTAGAGCAGTTACCCGGCGGAAAAGCACTACTTCCCCACATACAAGATTCAGCACTGACATTGACTATGGAGCAGCTTGCAGAACCACAGTTAAAGGTGCCTCTCAGCAAGTTAGCCGCTTATTACCTTGCTAAAGCGGAACGTGTTGGCGGCACAGCAGCCGACTCTGTGACACATTTCCACCTCAGTAATGGGGCACAAATAGCCCAACTAAATTGGATGGCAGACACTTCAGCCAACGGCTTGAATCAATCGGCAGGGTTTATGGTGAACTACCTTTATGACTTACCCAACATTGAAGAGCACAGCCAAGCTTACCTTAGCCAAAATAAGCGTAGCTTTTCCTCTTCAATTAAATCTCTTCTGAGTAACTAGCTCTTAGCGATTAACCTAATGACCCATCTGATTACAAACGTAATTAAACATCTATTAAAAAGAATAAGGATAAAAAAATGACTCAACGCATAGCCATAGTGACAGGTGCAAACGGCGGCCTAGGTGAATCAATGTGTAAAGCCCTTGTAGAACAAGGCCGCAAGGTAGTAGGTACATTTGCACCGGGACACGATGCAGCAGCAGCCAACTGGCAAGAAGAGATGAAACAACAAGGTTTTGATATCATCATGAAGCCGGTAGACGTGTCTGATTTCAACGACTGTAAGCGCTTGCTAGAAGAAGTAGAAAGTTCAGAAGGCAGTGTTGATGTACTCGTCAACAATGCAGGTATTACCCGCGATGCACCGCTGAAAAAAATGCAGCAAGAGCAGTGGCAAGCCGTAATCGATACGAATCTAAGCTCTATGTTTAATATGAGCCAGCCTATCTTTGAAGCGATGTGCAGTCGCGGCTGGGGACGAATCGTTAACATCTCTTCACTAAATGGCGAAAAAGGCCAGTTTGGGCAAGCTAATTACTCGGCTGCAAAAGCAGGTATATATGGTTTTACCAAAGCGATTGCTCAAGAAGGTGCCAAAAAAGGTGTGACCGTGAACTCGGTTTCACCAGGTTATATTGATACACCAATGGTACGCCAAGTACCAGAAAATGTATTAAACAGCATTGTTGGTGGTATTCCTGTTGGCCGCTTGGGGCAGCCAGAAGAGATTGCTCGTGCCGTTTCTTTTTTAACGGCAGATGATGCCGGCTTTATTACCGGAACTAACATCTCGGTGAACGGCGGCCAATATATGGCATAAGCGCGATAAGCAATCGCTAGTCGCTCTTTGATTCAATACTGCCCTCAATTGAGGGCAGTATTCACTCATAAAACATCTTATTAACACCTGCCTGATAACCACAGAGGTTTTAAGTGTTAGCTTCTCCGGCTTACCTCTACTTACTTTCTCACTAGCCTCAAACCATTTGCAACCACCAACAAGCTTGCGCCCATATCAGCAAAAACTGCCATCCACATGGTGCCCATTCCCATCAGGGTTAACAGCATAAAGACAGCTTTAATACCCAATGCTAGAGAGATATTCTGAATCAAGATGGTGCGCGTATCACGAGACAAACGTATAAATGAAGGTACTTTGCGTAGGTCATCATCCATCAAAGCTACATCGGCCGTTTCAATAGCGGTATCGGTTCCCATCGCCCCCATCGCAAAGCCAATATGCGCACGTGCCAGTGCTGGTGTGTCATTAATGCCATCGCCCACCATGCCCACTAAACCCTCGGCCTCCATTGCTTTAATGGCGCTCAGTTTATCCTCTGGTAGTTGATTCCCTCGCGCTTCATCAATACCTACTTGCTGAGCAATAGCGGTTGCTGTGTGTTGGTTATCACCCGTGAGCATCACTGTTTTAATACCTAACTGCTTCAACTCAGCAATCGCTTCACGGCTGCTTTCTTTTACCGTATCAGCAACTGCAAAAATCATTAACACTTGCTGGTTGTCCACCAGCATTACCACACTTTGTCCTTGCTGTTCTAATTGATCTAATCGTGTTTCCAGCTCAGAAGTGCATACACCTAGCTCTTCTATCAAGCGATGGTTACCCAAGAAATATGATTTCCCGTCTATTTTTCCTTTCACTCCACGGCCAACCAAAGCTTCAAACTCATCCACATTGGCATGAGCAACGTCAGCACCATCAGTTTCTACAGCATTGGCAATCGCAAGCGATACTGGGTGATCAGAGCGCGCCGCTAAACTCACAGCCAAACGGCGGTACTCTTTCGCAGTGTCATTGCTCGCTTCATCCTTTACTGTAAGCAGCACTTCACACTCAGTTTGCACCGGCTTTCCATATGTAATCGTACCCGTCTTATCCAACGCTAAATATTTAAGTTTATGACCACTCTCTAGGTAAACGCCTCCCTTAATTAAGATCCCACGCCGTGCAGCTGCAGCTAAACCGCTAACAATGGTCACAGGGGTCGATATCACTAATGCACATGGACAAGCAATCACCAGCAAGACCAGCGCTTTATACACCCAGTCAAACCAACTACCACCCATTAATAAAGGAGGTAAAACAGCAACACCTAGTGAGATAGCAAAAACAATAGGCGTGTATAAACGTGCAAACTGATCCACAAAACGTTGCGTGGGTGCTTTTGTGCCCTGTGCTTCTTCTACAGCATGAATAATACGCGCCAGCGTGGTGTTGTTTGCTGCCGCTGTTACTTTATATTCAAACGCACTCGCCTCATTAATCGTACCGGCAAATACCTTATCGCCTTCGGCTTTATCCACAGGCAAACTTTCACCCGTAATAGGCGCTTGGTTTACCGTTGAGCGACCACGTACTATTTCTCCATCTAAACCAATACGCTCCCCCGGTTTAATACGAACAATACAGCCAACGGTAACCGACGTAGCATCGACCAGCGTCCATGAACCATCGTCCTGTTGCACAGTTGCATTATCTGGCGTCAGTTGCATTAACCCAGCAATCGCATTTCGTGCTCTATCGAGAGATTTAGCTTCTATCAATTCGGCAATGGTAAATAACACCATCACCATGGCAGCTTCTGGCCACTGCCCTAAAATAAACGCGCCTGTTACCGCAATACTCATCAGCGCATTAATATTAAGATCCATATGGCGGATCGCCACCCAACCTTTTTTATACGTTGTTAAACCGCTACAACCCACTGCAACCAATGCCAACACAGCGGCTAACCAACTAGGCGCGGCCATCCAAGAAACAGCCTCAGCCGCTATTGCTGCAACACCGCCTAAAGCCAAGGGCCACCATGGCTTTTTTTTCTCGACAACATCAGCAAGCTGACCTTGCGCGTCCGGCACCTCCGGCTCAAAACCAAGAGAACGAACAGCATCGAGCACACTTCCCAACGCATCCGTGGTATGTACCACCGTGAGGATACGCTGCATCAAGTTAAACTCCATGCTAATAACATCCGGCATATCACCCAGTTTTTTACGAATGAGCGCCTCTTCCGTAGGGCAGTCCATCTGCATAATACGGATTGGCGTACGCAAGCCTTCTGCAACCACTTGTGACCGGCCTAAGGGCTGAGTGTTTGCAGAATCAAATAAAGGCTCAGGTGCACAACACTTGGCTTCACGCTCTTTGTGCTCAGGGGCAGAACTCTTTTCATGCGAAGAGCTACAACAGCTATCAATATCACTCTCCACACAATCAGCCACTGCACTGCTTATTGAGTCACTCATAGCGTCGGCCCTTTAATGTTGCTCATATCCTTACTCATAGTTATCACCTGCATTGTGTCGTATGCTTAGCATTAAACACCCTGAAGTTGCTTCAGGGTCAAGCTACTAATGATAAGAAAAGCGTCAATCAGGAGGTCACATGAAAATAGGTGAACTAGCCAAACAGGTTGGCGTTACGGTAGAAACTATTCGCTACTATGAAAATGAAGGGTTATTGCATGCCGCATTGCGCAACCCCGCTAATAATTATCGCCGTTATGACAGTGGCCATTTAGAGCGCTTAATTTTTATCCGCCGCTGCAGAACGCTCGCAATGACCCATAACGAAATAAAAGTACTGCTACAAGCGCGTGTTCAACCTGATGCAAGTTGCGAGACTATCAATGAGCTAATTGATGAACATATTCATCATGTACAAGCCCGAATGTCGGAGTTGAAAATACTGGAAACACAGCTCATTGAACTACGCGGCCAATGTCACGCTGCGCTAACTACTCGGGACTGTGGAATTTTGCGTGAGCTCGACCACCCTACAGATGAACCACTTGCTCCCCAAGAGACTGCTAGCCATGTGCCCGGCAGCCTTTGCCATGCTGATAAAATAAGTAAATAAATAAAACTTTCTGTAAATTTAAACAAATGTTCGCTTTTCTGTTTATTAATAATATTAAAAACAACTCACTTGCAATGAAGTGCTTTTATAAAATATCATTCGCTATTTTTTTGATTATCAGATTTGTCTAGCTAGTTTTCCGCTATTAAATGCGATGGATTGTAAGACCTCGAATTATATTTTTTTGAGCAATAGGAAAAGGGAATAAGGATGAAAGCATTAAGCTTTGAAGGAAGTGGATTAGAGTATTTTAAAATATGGATTGTTAACATATTACTTACAATTGTAACGCTGGGCCTTTATTACCCCTGGGCGAAAGTACGTAACCACCGCTATTTTTATGGTAACAGCACACTCGAAGGAAGAAACTTCGAATACCATGCTACTGGAAAACAGTTATTCATTGGCTATTTGATATCAATATCATTAGTTATTATCTATGTAATCATCCAAAATATTTCTCCTATTGGCGCTTTTATAGCATTAGGGGTTCTTTTCTTAGCACTCCCTTGGATCGTTTGGAGAAGCATGATGTTTAATATGCGGATGATTAGTTTCAGTAATGTCCGCTTTAGTTTTGATGGCACATTAGGTCAAGCATATATTAATTTCTTACTGCTCCCTATTCTTCTACTCGTTGCTATATACGGTCCAATCATTGGTGCAGCTTTTTCAAGTATTCTAATAGCAACATCTTCTGCATTTGTCGGTATCCTAACTGCTCTCTTATTTATTGCATGCTACATTTTTGCTTTTTACGCCTATGCATGGATGAAAAAGCGCAACACTACCTATGCAATAAACGGTGCACGTTATGGACAAGGGCGCTTTGCAACAACCGTTGAAACCAAAGGGTTCGCAAAAATACTTCTTAAAACTATTGGCGTCAGTATACTGGTAACAATAGCTGCTATTGCGATAATAATGGCTATTAGCGCAATGACTGTAGGAATAAGTAATATTTCGAATGTTTTCGAAAGCCTTGAAGACCCAGAGGCTATGCAAGAAATAATGAGTGGTGGGCTAGCACTAGCATTCGGCCTGTTTTACTTAATAATGATTATAGCGAGTTTTGTCGTACTGGCTTACTCTTTTGTGCGTAACCGTGCATATACTTATGCAAATTCAACACTCGATAACGATATTACTTTTGCCTCGACACTTTCTGTTAAGTCAGTAACGTGGGTCATGCTTTCTAATTTGCTGCTTATTATTATCAGCTTAGGATTTGCTATGCCGTGGGCTAAAGTAAGAATGGCAAAATTAGTATTAGAAAATACCCAAGCAGACACTCAACTCAATCTCGATACATATGTTAGCCAGCAACAAGGCAAGCAATCTGCATTAGGGGAACAGATTGGTGAAGCTTTCGACATTGATGTACAGGTTGCCTTCTAATTGTTAATTACAGGCCACTGGTATAAAAAAGGGAGTGCGGCGCAATCAAGCGCCACGCTCCGTTTTTCTAATGAACTCTGCGTAATAGAAACAAATGAGCTCATCGTTTTTTCTGGACACCTAGAAGAGATAAATGTGAGTGACCGTTTAGGTAACGTAGAACGTAAGCTTACTTTACGCGATGGCTCACTCTTCGCTACTCAAGATAACAACGCTATTGATAAGCTATTTAAAAGCAAAAAGGCCAACCAGTACATCCATACCATTGAATCCCATATGGGTTGGGTGGCTGTCGCTTTAGTCGTGACACTCCTCACATCATTTGCATTTTTTAAATGGGGAGTACCGTGGGCTAGCACTAAAATTGCCCATGCCCTACCCCATAAAACAAATGAGCTGATAGCGACGCATACATTTGACTTTTTAGATGGGTATATCTTTGATGAGAGCCAAATTACCCCTCAAAGAAAAGAAGAGATACGTAATCATTTCAATGAGAATGTCGCACCATTAGACGACAGTGGCTTAGCCATTAACTATAGAATCCACTTCCGCCAATGGAGTAGTGGTGATACAGAAATCCCCAACGCTCTTGCCCTTCCTTCTGGAGATATTATTCTTACGGATAGCTTCGTTAAACTCAGTGAGAACCAACATGAAATAGACTCTGTTCTACTTCATGAGATGGGACATATTGTGCATCGTCACACCTTGCAGAGGGTAGTTGAAAGCACATTTATAACCACCGTTATCATGTTAGTGACGGGAGACGGTAATAGCATTACCGATATGGGAACAGGATTGGGATCAATTCTTGTTAGTAGCAATTACTCTCGAGGCCATGAATCAGAAGCAGACGCCTATGCTTTTAAGCATATGCTTTCAGCCAATATTGACCCGCAGCATTTTTCAAACATCATCAGCAGAATCACCGCACCGCTAGGTAAAACAGAACTTCACGCTAATGAGGATACAGACAGCGGTTTAACCAGCTACTTTTCATCGCACCCGGTGACAAAAGAGCGAGTCCTACAAGCAAACAAATATCATGAGTGCTTTAAAAAAGGCTTAACCAGCTGCCAAACCGATACCGATGAACACCCTGAAGAAGAATAAACCTCTAACAGTAGAGCACTACTAAAGAGGTTTTAGATAAGTACACGCTACGAGAGAAACAGAGACTCTAGTTTGTCTCGTGCTGGTTTTTGTATGGCCTCGGTGCGTTTACATGTTTCAACCGCTTTCAACAGCGCTTTTCCATCGTGCCAGCTTTCTGCATTGCGGCTATAACTACTGTGGTGCAAACCAGCAATAGCGGCTCGCAATTCAGGGCTTACCTGCATCGATAGTTGATGTAAATTTCGACATTCAGGCCATAAGTGTTGCCCCCAATTAAGCAATGCAGCGCGAGCCCCAAGTGCATCATTCTCTGCGCATGCCTTCTGTAACTCTGCCAATGAAGGTTTACGCACAGGCTGAGTGCTCTCTACTTGAGCCTGTGAGGGTCGGCGGCGTTTACCGAGCAGTCTCATTAGCAACAGGGTTATGACACTGCCTAACCCTGCACCTATGAGTAACGCCAACCAAGTATTAATCCCCTTCTCAGTTAATTCGTCGCTCGCGGGCAAAGTAGTACTATTTTCTAACTGTTGGCCTGCGACAGAAGAAGTAACTTTTCCCTGTTCATAGTTATTAACATGAGCGGGCGTTTGAGTTGATATCACAGGAGCAGTAGCCTGCTGTTGTGCGACCTTCCCTTGACGAATCTGTACCGTTTTTGCTGCCAACACTGCCGTTTGCTCGCTATCATCTAGAATATCCCACCAAGGAAGCTTGATCGCAGGCAACACCAATGCACCTGACTGCTCAGGAATAAGCGTAACTTCTAGCGCCAACACCGACGTTAACAGGCCATTTTCGTACGCTTGTGTTACTTCAGGATTAGCAGCATATTGTTTGATTCCGTCGATATCAGGTAACGATAATTCTGATATGTGATTACGGCTCAACCCTTCTGCTCTTAATGTAATGGTACGTGTTACGGGCTCGCCTACCGTGAATTGTTCACTACTCCACTCATCGCTTAATACTAGCTTTTCGGCAGGCAACCACACTTTGCCACTGAAGCTACTAGGAATAGGAGCGACATCTAATTGGTACCCCTGTGCTGAGACCTGAATCCTGCGCATGGCGGCAGGGTCTGAAAAAGCCCCTCCAAACGGGTTACGCGTTACACGCCCTGTTTGTATTTGCCCCACCACGTGTGCAGGTGATATCTCCAGTGAGCCACTTTGTTCTGGCGTAATAAGCCATGTTTGCTCAACAACGGTGACCTGCCGGCCATTCAGTGCTTGTTGGTATTGGCGCTGCTCGCCTAATGACTCAATAAGCGCCTTGCCCTTTTGAACACTTGGGCCCTGTAAAGACGCGTTAAAGATTTGTCGCCCTACCAGCAAATTAGCCTGATAAATAAGAGGCTGCTGGACTTTAGGCTGCTCACTCGAGAGTGTTGATAGCATCTCTATACCACCATCCGCTGCTGCCGGCTGCTGCACAGTGGTAACGCGCAGTGCGTGCGAGCTGGTTTGATCACCATCAGCACTTAACGACGGAACGTGTAAGTCTCCGCTACGTTTTGGTAACAGTGTGAGTATCAGCTCAGAAGAGCTTTCATACGAGCCATTACGAATAACCCTTTTAGATTGCTGGCTTCTCCCCAGCACATCAAAATCTTTCTCGAGCGGTGTTAAATCAACTTGGTCGGCATCAACATCTTCAAGATCGATGCTCAAACGAATACTCTCGCCTTGCTCAATCATGCTGCGATTAATACTACTTTTAATCGCAGCATGAAGGTTAACGCTGACACATAATAAGACGACAAGTAGCCATTCACGGCGGACACTTACCATGTTTTTTCTTCTCCCGAATGTTGATCTGCCTGCTGGCGATACTGGTACATGAACTTACGACGCCACAAACCAGCAGGGTCATCAACTATTCGATTAAGAAGCTGCTGTCTTGCTTGTTCGGACTCACTGATAGGCTCAGAAGGTTGGTCTTGATCATCACCGGCCGCCGCTTGGACATCATATGGCTGAGCCTTATCCATCTGTTGCTTAAGATAATCTGCCGCCCGCTGTTGCTCTTCATCTTGCGCCTTCTCGGCACCCGGGGCTTGCTCTGTAACTTTATCTGGCGTTTCACCCTGTGAATTTTTTTGTGCCGAATCACTCGGTTGTGGCGTTTCGGCCGAAGCGTTATTTTCATCTTGATCGCCCTGCGGAGAGTCATCCGCTGATGAGTTCTGTTGTCCTTGCTGGTCTTGCTGTGAACTACCTTGTTGTTTATTCTCTTTTGAATTGTTTTTGGAGCCTTCTTGGCTCTGCTGTTTTTCTTGTTCTTTTTTCTGCTGCTTTTGTTTTTCTAGCAACTGTTTATTAAACGTCGCATTTTCATGTTCAGGCTGTATCGCCAATGCCTGATCATAAGCAGCAATAGCTTCATCAAATTGTTGCTGCTTCGCCAGTACATTACCACGATTATACCAATCAGCAGCAGTGTCTGGGTTAAGTTGGCTGCCTAAAGCCGCTTCATAATTTTCTACTTCATATTGTGCCACTTGCTTCCAGCGCTCATCATTAAATGTTTGAGCCGCTGCCGCTTTATCACCTGCAAGGTACTGCTCAGCCGCTTGCTGGTCAGCGGTTTTCCATAAACTCGTCCATACACTCGCTCCTGAAACCTCCTTAGCTCCCGCTTCAGCATTGGGTGCCATGCTGAAGGCACTTAAACATAGAACTGGCAACAAAACAGTCGCGATACCACGCCGAAAAAGAGGTAACAATAGAGGCAGCGCTAACAGCACAAACCAAGGACCCTCTGCCACCCAGCGCTCAACCTCACTACCCTGCTTAACCTCCACCCGCTGGCCAGCACTGAATGTAGATATTAATGTACTCAGGTCTGATTCATCGGCTACTAACTGCACCGCAGCACCACCCCCTAAACTGGCAGCTTCGTGCATTTCCTGCATGTCTGTTTGCGCTAATATAACTCGGCCTTGTTTATCTTTCATGAGCCCATACTCTGTCGGTATTGGGGCTCCTTGTGCGGTGCCTACCGCTAATATAGAGACCGTTCGTCCTTGTTGCGCTAAACGGCTAGCCGGTGCCGCAATTTGGGCAGGACTGATTTCATCACTGACCAGTAAAACCGTACCTCCTCTTACACCCGCCTGAGCCAACATGTCCCCTGCTTGAGCCAGCGCTCGGTCTGCACGGCTCCCTTGAACGGGCATAATATCGGGCGTCATCACAGGAAGCTGCGCTAAAATTGTATCGGTATCTTCTGTGAGAGGCGTTACAACAAACGCATCGCCTGCATACACTAGCAAAGCAACTTGGCTATCCGTGAGACGCTCTAGCAGGTCTTCAATTTTAAAATGCGCTCTCTGTAATCGGCTTGGTTTAATATCCGTAGCATTCATCGATGCTGACAAATCTAGAGCAATCACAACCGCACCACCTTGTTTGAAGGCCGGTACAGGTTGTTGCTTCCAAACAGGTTGTGCCGCCGCGACAGACAAGAGTACAGCAACCAATATCGCAATAGCCGGGGTACTCGTTGACTTGGTTTGCCCCTCTCTCACCAACAAAGGCAACAGCTCTGGGTCGCATACATCCGACCAATATTGCGTTGTGTTTCTTTTATAACGCAACCAGCCATACCCCAACACAGCGAACAGAGGTAAAAGTAGTAACCAATATGGCTGTTGAAAATGAAATGTTCCCAGCACTTTATGCCCTCCTTTGCTGCCATACAGCCGTTATGCACAGCAAGAAAATACCACCTAACAACGGCCACTGATAAAGAGAGATCACCGGACGATAAAAGTCTTCATCCTGGCCTATTGGCTCCAACTCATTAAGCAATGTGTAAATTTCAGATAACTGATCTAGATCTCTGGCTCGAAAATACTGCCCACCCGTTTTTCCTGCAATATTTTTCAATGCTGCTTCATCTATTTGAGGCGTACCTCCACCTAGAAATTGACTGATCAAACTACGCTGACTACGGTCACGACCAATACCGATCGTATATATCTTTAACCCTTCAGCTGCAGCGAGTTCCGCCGCTTTATCAGGCTCTATAGCACCGGCTGTATTCGTGCCATCAGTGATCAACACCAATACCCGCTGCTCATTTTTCATCTCTTTAAAGCGCTTTACCGCTAAACCAATGGCGTCACCGATGGCGGTTGTCTTTCCAGCTAAACCTACTTGAGCTTCATCTAATAACTGCTTTACGGTTTTACGGTCATGTGTCAGCGGTGCCTGTAAATAGGCTTGCTCACCAAACAAAATCAAGCCTATTCGGTCACCCTCACGACGCTCTATAAAGTCACCGGCAACCACCTTTGTTGCGATTAAGCGGTTAATAAGCCGGTTTCCTAATTCAAAATCTTCTTCTAACATGCTCTCTGAAAGGTCGATGGCTAACATCATATCTCGCCCTTCACGTTGCTGCGGAACAGGCTCTCCCAACCACTGAGGACGAGCAGCAGAAACAAGTAACAAGCACCACGCGATATACGCTAAGAGAATAAGCAATAAACGGCTGCCTCGTTTCTCAACCGCTGAAGCACCCACCGCTTGCTCCATCGTTTTAAGAAACGGGACTTGCAACGCACTCTGTTGAGAATGTGTTAGTGCAGGAGAAAAGCGCCACACAAACCAAGGCAAAGGAAGCAAAACCAACAGCCATGGCCAAGCAAGATTAAACATTGTTTGGGCCTCCCTTACCTGCCGTTTTTACCCATTGCCGGCAACCTTCAAGTAATTCCGCACTATCATATTTAACACGTTGTCGATAAGCCCCATCTTTAAGGCACTGCAACGCTTCTGCCTTGCAACCCGTGCTGCTATTTAATAAAAACGATATCCACGCATCACCTGATAACGAAGCAACATTGTGACGGGGGTAAAGCGTAAGCGCTGTTCGCTTAAGGAGCTGGTTACAGTGCACAATTAAGGCGGTTTGATCTGCTGGGTGCTGGCTGTTTTCTTGAGGAAAGTAGCACTTCTGAAGATTCTTCAACTCTGACAATGCATAACGTCGAGGATCCGCCCAACGGCGGCGCAGCCACCAAAACATGCCTATTACGCTGGCAATGAATAACACTAGTAAAAACCACCAACCGGGAGCCATCGGCCACCAGCTAACGGGATCGGGTAACTGCATAGGACGGAGCTGCTCCATTAAATCGTCTCCTGCATAGACGTCTTACAAAGCCGCGTTCGAAACAATGGGTGTTGGTTGGTTTGCCAATGTGCAAACTCCACCCCGCGAAGGTTGCGTAACCTTTCCAATAACTGAATACGTGCCTGAAACTGCTGATAATAACGTTGCTGTTGCTGCTTATCGGCATCCACCAATAACTCACGGCCACTGCCTAAGAATCGATATCGCCTTCCTTGGGGCAGCTTTTCTTCCAATGGATCAGAGATTAACACTAGCTTTAATTCACACCGCTGCGCCAAGCGCATCAAATGTTGCTGCACGCTGTCATCTACATCATGAAAATCACTAAAAATATATAATAAGGTGCCACTCGTAATAGTGCTTTCGGCCTTCGCCAACACAGCTGACAAGCTCAACGGTAACGTTGCAATATCCTCTTCTGCATCAACAGAAGTATTACTTTCTTTAGCGAGTGCAGCCATCATCGCCATCACTTGCTGACGATTACTGCTGGGACGAAACAGCTGCTCACCTTTTGCACCTAGAATCTGCCCGCCAACACGATCGCCATTCGCCAACGTTGTCCAGATGGTCATTGCCGCTGCATAACAAGCCAACACCGATTTATAATGCCCTTGAGTCGCAAAAGACATAGGGGAACGAAGGTCAGCTAACACAAAAACCGGGCGCTCGCGCTCTTCGTGATAGAGTTTAGTATGTGCCTCACCCGTACGTGCCATTAAGCGCCAGTCCAAATGCCGAATATCATCACCGGGTTGATACTCCCTCACATCATCATATTCCATCCCTCTACCACGAATGTGACTAAGATGATGGCCCTCACGAATCGCCATTCTCTGGCGGCTAGGGCTCCTAGCAGGAGGCCAATGGCGTAAACTAAGCAACTCATCCAATGAGATACAATGGCGCTGCTGCGGCACAGGACGCGGGCTGTTATCACTGAGAAACATTCTTACTTCTCCGCCTTAAGGCACAGCAACACGAGCAATCAACTCAGCAATCAACTGATCTTTATCCAGACCATTCGCTTCAGCGATATAACTGAGGCCAATACGGTGGCGCAATACGCTCGGCAATATTTCTTGAATATCATCCGGTGTAACAAAGTCTCGTCCCTGCAACCATGCTTTAGCACGTACCGCACGGTCCAACGCAATGGTGGCACGCGGGCTGGCTCCGAACGTGAGGCTGTCTTGAAGATCTTCACCATAGGCACCGATGTTACGTGTTGCCATAACTAACGCGACTAAATAGTCTTCTAGGCTATCTGCTAAAAACACATTCATCACTTCACGCTGAGCTTCTAACAAGGAGTTCTCAGTCAGCACAACATGGGCTGAAGACTCTGCTTTTTCTGTCTCTTCGGTGTGCTCATTTCGCACCAGCCTTAAAATTAGTTTCTCTTGCTCATGCTGCGGATAATCAACACGCACATGTAGCATAAAGCGATCCAACTGAGCCTCGGGTAAAGGATAAGTTCCTTCCTGTTCTAGCGGATTTTGAGTCGCCATCACCATAAAAGAGCGTGGCAGTTGATACGTGGTACCCGCCACTGTTACCTGACGCTCGCCCATCGCTTCCAGCAGAGCCGACTGTACCTTAGCTGGCGCTCGGTTAATCTCATCAGCTAATAGCATATTGCAAAACAACGGACCCGGACGAAATTGAAACTCACCTTTTTGCGCATTAAAAATTTCAGTACCGGTGATATCGCTAGGTAACAGATCAGGCGTAAATTGTGCTCGCTTAAAGTCACCTTCGAGTAAGTCACTTAACGCGTGGATAGTTCGAGTTTTCGCTAAACCGGGCGGCCCTTCTAACAGCACATGCCCATCTGTTAGCAGTGCAATAAGTAAATGCTCAATTAAGCTATCTTGCCCGACAACTTTACTCTGCAAAGCCTCACGCAACCTTGCTAGTGTCGTTTGATGTTCACTCGTGGTACTCACGATTTTCTCAGCGCTTTCCGGGCTCTTGCTAAGGACAACCTCTGCAGTCATGAGTTTTTTCCTGTGACAAAATGTGATGTTAGATTAAATGACCTTACATAGCCCATGCCTGAACAACGTCCACTAACAAGCATCAGCTTACTTATAACCAGCCACTGTTAAAGCGACATTCTATAGATAGCGACAACTGTAAAAAATTCAATACTCTCAAGAAATTCTTTCTGGCTTATAAGAAAATAATAGTAAATGGTCAGCATAGATGACCTTTATATGCCTTGGACTGCGAATAAAGGCGTTAAACAGCAATGAGACTCATCAATATTCCCTCAAGCAAAATCCGCACTCACCAAAGCTAAAGTAGCGTATGCTGCAACCATCAATTACTGAGTGCTTCTCTTCAAGGTGCTTGGTTATTCGTACGCTTAACATGTTCTTTAAATAAGCTTGGCTGCCATTGTCGCATCGCCACCACCATCATAGTGCCATTACGCTCACCCATCTCTAGGGTGGCGTCTTTACGGCTATGCTCAGTAAACTCATTAATTAATTTCTGCATCCGTTTTTGCAGTTCAGCATTACTACTGTTAGCAATTAGGCCGTTAGCGACGAGTAACTTATCCGATGATTTCGCAAAAGAGGCTTGAAAAAATTCTTCTTTGATTCGGCTATGAAAAAAGTTTTGAATAGGTCCATTAGCAAGCCAATTAAAATTCGGGGCTATGCATAGCTTAATGCGGTTATTAGGCAACAACTCTATAATCTTCAACCGGTCTAAGGCTGCTAACTTTTTGATTAGCGTCGTTTGCTCAAGCGTATATTGATTAAGAATTTCTTGGAATTTATACCCATTCACGCAACAGATAGCGACCAGTAAAAGCACCTGATCATCAACAATTTCCTGTTCTTGCTCACGGCTCAACCCCTGCAACTGTAGTCTCTGGTGCGCCATTAATTGAAAGAGTTCGCTCAACTCAAGCCCGATGCCATCACAAATTTTTTCCAGTCGTGGCAATGACAAGTCGCCTTCGCGAAATAACCGTTTAATAGACGCTTCACTTAACCCTAGTAATGAAGCGATATCTTGATAGGTTTTACCACTCGCTTTAAGTTGGCGCTTCAGCGTGGCAATCAAGGCATTGGTTTGCGGGCGGTGCTCTACAGAAGTCATAATCTTAGCTCACAAGAAATTTTAGAACTGAACAAAACTGCAGCAATCGTTAAAAGGATCATTATGTAATACTATTTGTTTGATATGCCGCGCCTTTTACAGATAGTATTTCATCTCTAGAGTATTCGCCAATACTGGATGGCATACGAACCACACCAAGGAATGTTCTTATGGACAAACTGCTCAAAATTACCGGATCTTTAGCTTACTTAGCGGCTGTTTTTCTTAACGCCTTTGTTGACCTGGGCCACAAGATTGTTATTCAAAACACCATCTTCAAAGTTTACGACGATCAGACTCAAGTTATATTAACCGCGATCATTAACGGTTTAATCCTGCTACCTTTTATCTTACTGTTATCGCCATCCGCGTTTGTTGCCGATAAGTATCCTAAAAATAAAGTTCTCAAAGTTGCGGCTTGGTTTGCATTAGGTCTCACCTTAGCCATCACCTTTTGTTACTACCAAGGCTGGTTTTGGGCAGCTTTTGCAATGACCTTTTTATTGGCCGTCCAATCAGCATTTTACTCGCCTGCCAAGTACGGCTACATCAAGCCTCTTTTTGGTAAAGAGGGCTTAGCACCCGCTAACGCGATGGTACAAGCTGTCACTATCGTTGCTATTTTAGCCGGTACAGTCGTGTACTCACTCTTCTTTGAATCCCTTTATCCTGAGGGCGCTACTGATAGCAGTGCCATTCTCCTCGCTATCGCTCCACTGGGTTGGATCTTAGTATTCAATGCAGCACTCGAACTACTCGCCATGTATCGTTTGCCTACGCTAGAACAAGGCGAACCGTCAAAACAATTTTCTGTCCCTGATTACGTTAAAGGCAAGCTCGTTGCTAATAACCTTAAAGCAGTTAACAGCCGTGCCGTCATCCGTTTGTCCATCATTGGGCTTGCTACATTTTGGTCTGTAGGCCAAGTACTTTTAGCCGCATTTCCATCTTATGCAAAAGACAGCTTCGGAATTACCAACACGGTCATCATTCAGGGCGTGCTTGCCTGTACTGGCCTTGGTATCGTATTTGGTTCATGGTTAGCTGGGCGAGTTTCACGTCATCATATAGAAACGGGGCTCGTTCCCGTGGGTGCGTTAGGGGTTGCTCTTAGCTTATGGCTGCTGCCAAGTATCACAACACTACAAGGGCAAGCATTGCTATTTACGGCTGTGGGTATCTTTGGAGGGTTATTCATTGTCCCCCTAAATTCCTTAATACAATTTCATGCCGAAGATCATGAAATGGGAAAAGTACTCGCTGTTAATAACTGGGTGCAAAATGTGGCCATGGCGAGTTTTTTAGCGCTTACTGTCGTGTTTGCTCTACAAGGGTTCGAAAGCCGGACTCTGCTACAAATTATCGCTGTCGTGGCTCTCGTCGGTGGTTTGTATACCATCGTAAAGCTACCGCAAAGCTTGGTACGCGTTATTCTTAGTTCACTCATGAGCAGACGCTACCGGGTTAAAGTACAAGGGTTGAAGAACCTCCCTAGCAGTGGTGGTGTACTCCTTCTGGGTAACCATATTAGTTGGGTAGATTGGGCCATCATTCAAATCGCTAGCCCTCGTCCTATTCGATTTGTCATGCTGAAATCCATTTACGATAAATGGTACCTCAACAGTTTTCTAAAAATGATGGGCTGCGTACCTATTCAACCAGGAGCAACCAGCAAAGACTCTTTAGCTAAAGTTACCGAGGCACTTAATGCTGGCGAGGTTGTCTGCATTTTCCCTGAAGGCAGCATTAGCCGTACCGGCCATCTTGCGGAGTTTCGCCGTGGTTATGAGCTTGCTTGTAAAGAAGCAAACGATAACGTTAGCATCGTGCCGTTTTACCTTCGTGGCCTATGGGGCAGCAAGTTTTCTCACTCTTCTGAGCGACTTAAACGCCACAGCGCTCGTGGCATCAAACGTGATCTTGTTGTGTCTTTTGGGGCTCCGTTAGATAAAAACACCAGCGTTGATGTGCTTAAGCGCCGTGTCTTTGACCTATCCATTAGCTCTTGGCAGAATCACGTAGCACAACTGCCAACATTACCAGAAGCGTGGATCAATACCGCCAAGCAGCAGGGCACTGATCTAGCCATTGCCGACACTACTGGGACAGAGCTATCAGGTTTGAGCGCTCTTGCTGGAGCAATGGCCATGTCTCGCCGTATTCACAAGCTCAGCCCTGAGGAACGAATCGGCTTATTAGTCCCGACCAGCGCCGGTGGTGTGCTAGCCAATATGGCTTCACTTATGGCGGGTAAAACAGTGATAAACCTGAACTACTCAGCCTCCACCGATGCACTGATATCTGCTGTTAAACAAGCACAGATCAAAACCATCTATACATCCCAGCGCTTTGTTAAAAAGCTGGAGAAGCGTGGCGTGGATCTCACACCACTGTTTGACGGTGTGCAGATTGTTTATCTAGAAGAGTTGAAAAAGACTATAGGTAAAGGAGAGCTACTTGGTCATTGGTTAATGGCGAAGCTTCTTCCTACATCTCTACTTGCACATTTGGTGTGTAAACAGCGTGACCCGCTTGCAACGGCCGCTATTCTCTTTTCAAGCGGCAGTGAAGGCGCTCCCAAAGGCGTTATGCTGAGCCACCGCAATATAATGGCCAACGTTAAACAAGCTGCCGACGTGCTCAACATGAATGATGATGACGTTATCATGGCCTCATTACCCTTGTTTCATGCGTTTGGATTAACCGTTACTCAGTTCTTACCCCTGATCGAAGGTTTACCGATGATCTGCCACCCTGACCCAACGGACGCTCTGGGTATCGCTAAAGCTGTAGCCAAACATCAAGCAACCGTCATGTGTGGTACATCAACATTTCTAAGGCTTTTTGCCCGCAACCACAAAGTGCATCCGCTTATGTTCGACAGCTTACGCATCGTTGTTTCTGGGGCAGAAAAGCTCAATA
>NZ_JADGEV010000031.1 GCF_016744175.1 Neptunomonas sp.
TGCGGTAGATGTCGATCTCTCTAAATTCTTTGATCGGGTTAATCACGATCTTCTCATGACGCTACTCGGCCGTAAGGTTAAGGATAAGCGTTTACTCAGGTTGATTAGCCGATACCTTCTAGCTGGGTTTATCGATAACCAGCTCTTTAGTGAGAGTCGAGAAGGCGTTCCTCAGGGAGGTCCATTATCTCCACTGTTAGCTAACATTATTCTCGACCCACTCGACAAGGCGCTTGAAAAACGCGGACATAAGTTCGCCCGCTATGCAGATGATTTTACGATCTTAGTGAAAAGTCATCGAGCTGGTGAACGCGTGCTCCACAGCATCAGCAACTACCTGCAAGACCGCTTAAAACTAGTCGTTAACTCGACCAAAAGTCGTGTCGTTAAAATCACTGAAAGCAAATTCCTAGGATTTACCTTCCGGGCAGGACGCATTCAATGGCACCCGAAAACGCTGCAGAAGTTCAAACAACAAGTTCGGCGCTTAACCAACCGTAACTGGGGTGTATCGATGAAATATCAGCTCTTTAAAACCAGTCCGTTTATTCGAGGCTGGATTTATTACTTTGGTATCGCTAATTGCTATCAACTCTGCGTTGATCTGGATAACTGGATCAGGCGCAGAGTCAGAATGGCTTATTGGCGGCAGTGGCGAAAGCCGCGCACCAAAGTCAGGAACCTGATGAAACTCGGGGTTCACGTTCAAGCGGCGGTAGGTTGCGGCTTAACCAGCAAAGGACCATGGCGCAGCTCGAAAACTCCAGGAATACAGCAGGCATTATCAAATGCTTATCTGAAATCTCAGGGGCTCTATGCTTTACGTGATGGTTGGATCAAGCTTCACTATCCTAAGTGAAACGCCCTGTGCGGTCCCGCATGCAGGGTGTTGTGGGGACTGAGGTTTAGAGACCCTCGGCTACCCGATTACAACTCAACTTCTCAGCCTACAAATAAATTTATAAATTCCGCTTGCTCCGAGTGCTAAATACAGACCCAGAGAAAATTGTATTGCAGTAAATATAAAATGAATATACGTTTCTGATATTTGAGGAGTATCACTATACCCCAAGCTATTTTGTTGATACAAATATAAAATATTGTACGCTAAATCAGGTATAGCAATTGTTAACAAATATATTCCGAGAAGTATTAGGCCAGATATTGTGATAGCACTTTGGTTGAAATCAATATCTTCAGTTTTAGCCGATGTTTTTTGGAGGAATTTCTTTGCGCAAAGGATCGGAAACTTTATAAAAAATATCCCGACAGCATAAATAAATATAAGGGGTAGCCATACTGTTATTTTGTAGATGATGGGATTTACGCCTAAATCAATATTACTGTATTGATAAATAAAACTGATACCCTCACCCGTTTTGCCAATGGCGAAAATAATGCAAGCAATCCCTAAAAGCCTTAACCCAACACCCAATAGTTCTATATCTTTCACGATTCTTCCTTTGATTTGTAACGCTTTTGTAATGGGCCGCGTTGCTGCGAAGCAGCGCATTTAGCGGTCCAGCCCGAAGGGCGAATATTAACAAACTTGTTAGAGTTCGGCTTCATGATGAAGCTTGAGTAATTGGCCAAATTTTCAGACCTAGACACACTAAGCCTCCAACCATTATTCCCTGTAAACAGGCTATTACTGGCACTAGAGGAATCGCTATCCAAATATTTGATGGTACCTGTGGTGAGAATAGTGCTATCAGAATCAGCAAAGGAGTAAATAAAACTGTTACTCCGACAGACCACCCTTTCCATACAGCTTTGAACATTACATATTCCTTTGAATGCTATTGAACTCTAACGCTCAAAGCAGAGGCGCGCTTTAGCGCGTCCACTTCTGACTTTGCTTGTTATGTGTTTTGTTCAATTGATGTCCAAGGTTCAAAGGTTGTACCACATTCTAGACATAATTTTGCACGCCAAGTCTTTAATTGATTATCGCATTTTAGGCAATTTCTTTTTGCTTCATTGCAAGTTCTGTATAAGCCATGCTCCGCCCAAGATATTGCTACTTCTTTTGGAATGCCCTTGTTCGTAACTAAAGAGTCTATGAAAGAATGCATATCGCTAGTTTTAACCTGCCTTAGATCTTCTAGTGATAGATCTCGCTTATAAACACTTTGCCCGCATCTGTCGCAGATTATCTTGGGCATTTCATCGGTCATGGTCATGGTCATACCAACGCCCCGCTAAGGGGAAATTTATAGTTTGCTAAAATGTTGAACGGAGTGAAAACAGCAAACTGTAAATTTTCCCTCTTGAGCGCCTTGTTATGTACCTAATGCACCCAGACACCTTTTACTGCTGAATTAACAAAGACAGAGACAGGTAAAGGAGTAAACTTGTCCGGTTTACTGTTAAAACCATCAGCAAATGCCTTTATTGCGTGAAATAGAATTGTAAATGGATTAAATCCTTCGGAGCCAAAATAAACACACTCTATATTTGATATATCTACATCAAACTTTTCAGAAAATTCTAGCAATAAATCTGCTCCGTCATCACCGTCGACGCCAAGCTCATCGTTAACCAAAGTATCTAAAGAGATTTTATCTAAGCTCACACCGGTAAACTCCGATATAAATGCGAACACTTGACTTTTCATAGGTACATAACGCCCAACATAAAGGGCCGGAGCGCAGCGACGGTCCAAGCCCGAAGGGCTATCTTTGATGTTTTTGTTAAGTTTATTCATCGAATTCAAAACCACAGCCCAAGCAAGAATTGCTTACCCAGGATTTGATTATGATAGGGACCCTGCCAATTTCAATTATCGAAAAGAGGCCTTGTCCGCATTTAGGGCATCTAGGAGTAAACGTTGTTAGGTATATCCACCAGAAAGCTAGACCTCCAACACCGATAATTGGTTTTAACGGGATTTCATAAAAATAAGATGGGACTATGTTGAACAGTATTACCCATACCGTGCCAATACCAAATAGTCCGGAATAGACAACTATATATGCCCAAGATTTTGATACTGAGTGTTCCTTACTCAACTCATTCTCCGATATATAGTGAAACTTAACGCCGCGCTCTGCGGCAAATTTGGAGCGCAGCGGAAAATTTTTCCGACAGCAGCGCCTTGTTATAACTCTCTTGACACATCGTGTAATGGTACTTATAGTGTCCTTCATTTGCAAGGTAACTCTACATGCGCCAAATAGAATTCTCCGTTAACTCTTCCGTTGATTATTACGAAAGCTTTCGAAAACTATATTACCACCTCTATTCAAATAGCTCTGCAAGTAGAGCTGAAAGAATTATTAGTGATATTTCAAAGTTACTACTTGTAACTTTGGGGGCAAGCAGCCCATCAGATAAAAAAGTAATTTCCGACTTTCTAGCAGGTAGCAATACCGCTAATGAATCATTATTGCCTCTCATTAGGAAAAAATATGATGATGTTTTTGATGAAAACGATCGATTTGGAGTAGATGACACTTCACTTAGAATGGGACTTGAGTCCATAAATGAGCTTGACTTGAAAAATGCACCTTCTCATTTGTTAGGTGATGCATTTCAGGCATTAATTGGCCCAAACCTAAGGGGTGACAAAGGCCAATTCTTTACCCCAAAAAGCGTTGTACGGTGCATGATTGAAATACTTGCTCCAGAATCTAAGTCAACGGTAGTTGACCCTGCTTGTGGTACAGGTGGCTTTTTAACCGAAGTGGCTGCATATTGGGATAAAAATAAGAGTGAGCATGGAAAGGTAATTGCGATTGATAAAGACAAAGATCTTTTCATACTTACATCGGCATTATTGAAGATATCTAATCCTAAAAAGGCACGTGCAGTTAACCAAAATTCTTTAGATATATCCTTATTAAAATGCCTTCCAAAATCATCTTCTCCGTTTAATGCCGACTATGTAATAACTAACCCTCCATTTGGCTCTAAGATACCTGTAAAAAATCAAGAGATTCTTACTCAATACGAGCTTGGGTATGTTTGGGAGTTTTCTAAAGAAGAACAGTACTGGGTTAAAACTAGCACGATTCGAACTACACAGGACCCACAAACTCTTTTCATAGAACTGTGTGTGGAATTGCTCAGTGATGGCGGAAAAATGGGTATAGTGTTGCCTGAGGGAATATTCGGAAATAAGACATGTGGATATATCTGGGACTACCTTAGAGCAAAGGGAAATATCATTGGCTTGATTGATTGCCCTAGAACCACCTTTCAACCAGGTACCGATACCAAAACTAATATTTTATTTTTTGAAAAATCTACAAAAATAAATAATGAACAAACAAAAATCGCAGTTGCTATTAACTGTGGCCATGATAGAAGAGGAAGAAACATTACAAGCGAGGGCATCGCGCATGCTGATGATTTTCAAAATATCGCTAGTGATTGGTTTTCTAAAAAGCATGAATTTTGTTTTGATGCGAGTATAACCAACCCTTACTACCTTGTTCCTCGTTACTATGATGAAAAGACTAACTACCTTTTAGAAGATGATGCCAATAGGCTGGGCGCTACAGTAATTTCATTTGGTGAAATGATAGATAAGGGCTGGTTAACCATTAAAAAAGGTCATGAAGTTGGTTCTGATGCATATGGTACTGGCGAAGTACCTTTTGTTAGAACTTCGGATATTAGTAATTTTGAAATATCAATCGACCCAACTAAAGCAGTTAGCGAGGAAATATATAAGAAGTTTTCAAAAGACCAAAACCTTAAGGCAGGAAATATTCTCATGGTTGTAGATGGTCGGTATAGAATTGGTCGATCCGCAATCCTTCATAGCTATAACGCAAAGTGTATAGCGCAAAGTCATTTAAAAATAATTTCCGTGAATGAAGAGCTTTCACCTATAAGCTCCTTTGAGTTGTTATATCTTCTTACTATGAAAAGTGTTCAAAGAGACATTAGAAGCTTGGTGTTCATCCAGTCAACATTAGGTTCTATTGGATCAAGAATCAAAGAAATTAAGATACCAGTTCCTAAAAAGAAAGATAAAGCTTTCAAGGATAAGGTAGATAATTTTCGTATCTCATTGGAGCAAAGAGCTAAGCTTTTAAGCTCTTTGCTTGAGCTTGAGAGCCAGAATGTAGAGCTTTAGTTGTTAGAGTCATTGACTCTAACCAAAATCCCTTCTATCCATTCATAGAACTCTTCAAGAGTTTTATTGCCTTGGGCAATATTGCAATCCCTGTGTGCAAACCCAACGTTCTCATCTGAGTGAGTTCTTGGGTTACTATGCGCAGTTTCGATCTCCGCCTTACCGCGTTGAGCCACCTCAAAGAGCGAAAAGCTTAACGGCTCTCTGCATACAATGCATGTTGTGCTATTTTCAGTAAATGCCCCAAACCTTTCCTCTAAATAGTTTTTTATTTCATCAGGGCAAGCAGGCGCATCAGGCATTTGATAGACCAGTGATGCCAATTTTCCTGCAACTAACATACATTCTTGATAATTTGCAGATTTCTCTCTTAACTTGGCAACCACTCCGGGCTTCATTAAGCTCATATCCAAACCGAATTGCAGCAACTCTTCATCACTCAATAACATAACCCAGCGAAGTATTCGGTTAGGGCCAGCATCTTTGCTTTTCCATGCTGCGCCAGTAGTCATAGTAGAGTCGCGGACAACTTTGTCCGCAACTCTTTTGTGTGTTGCTTTTAGGTGCGTAAGATACGGGTATTCAGAGCAGCGCCCAGTGTGATTTAGCTCACGATGACAATATTTTTCAGATACACCCTTATATTTTGAGGTGTTAGAAATTTCTTTTTTGCATAACTCCATTACATTTACATCCTATCTAAGCATAGTAATAATTCACTTGAGCTACACTTTAAGGCTTTAGCAATGGTTGAAATATTTTGAAGGGATACGTTACGTTCACCGCGCTCAATGCTTCCGATATAAGTACGGTGAAGATCGCAAAGATAAGCTAACTCCTCCTGCGATAAACCTAGGTTTGTTCTTCTGAGTCTAATTTCGTTGCCGAATGCTTCAAGGATATCCATTAAAATGGCCTAAATGTGTTTAAGCCAAAATATTGGGTTGATGACTTTAAGTCTACAGACTATAAGTAGCGCAACGTTTGAGGAGAGTTATAACGCTTTTGTAATGGGCCGCGTTGCTGCGAAGCAGCGTATTTAGCGGTCCAGCCCGAAGGGCGATTATTAACAAACTTGTTATAAGCCATTTTTAGAACCGTGCGTAAACAGTAAAAGCTTTGGGGCATATCCCGTAATTGTTACATGACCAGAGATATAGCCCATTGAAAAAATAACTGCCGTGAAAACCCAAATAAAATGGTCATACGGCTCTGTAAAAGCAATAAAGATGATCATTGGGACAAGCAAAAGTGACAATACAAAAATAAAGCCTGATAGCACTCTGAATGGAGTTCTAACTTTAGCTAATTGTTCCCTCGATATATTCATACTTTCCTTGGCATATAACGCTTGTGGCACGGGCGACCGCGCAGCGGTTGTCCTAGCCAGCTTTGCTGGCGGATGTGCCCACCCTTGTTATAGGGCAGTATCAAAGACAAAAGTCGTTTGCACATGAAACAATAAACCCCACATAAAATAAGATGATAAACATTACTGGCAAGTAAATAACCACCCACAATAAGCTGCCTCGATTAAGTGATCTTGCGAAGAGATAGGAGCCTAGTGCCAGCGATAAAAATAAAACCCCATAGTCATACATGGCAGTTGGCCTAAGGCCTTCAAACAAAAAGGGTATTTCAAACGCTACTCCAACAAGCAAGATTGGGAGCAAATAAGAAATCAACATCCTGTTGGTTTGGCTTAATTCCATGCTATTCAAGTGACCTATAACGCCTTTATAACCGGCCGCAGTGTAGGCGCGAAGCGCCGTAACGGAGGTCCAGCCCTTTAGGGCGATGGTTGATAAACTGGTTATACTTTGAGGTCCTGTTCGTACTCAGCTATGTAATGTTCAATTTCATAAGCAGTACCAGTTTCAGTAATTTGTCCTGTATTTCTGTTTACTATGTAAGGAGCATTACCACCAAGCATAAATCTAAAATCACCAGTTTCTACATACTCTTTGGTTTGGTAGAAAAACACCCAACCCCAACTTTTTTCAATGGTTTCATCTTCTAAAATCATTAAGTTCAGAGATTCATCTTTACTTAGTTCTTTGAGCACCAATGATTTAGCTTCGTCTATATTCATAATTCATATTTTACGTATAACATTTGTATATATGGGGGTCCGTGTATCTACCCGCACTGTCATTAATTAAAAACGGATGTAATCGTTTGAAAAGGAAGGAAAATCTTTAGAAATATAGATGCCTCTTCCGTGGCAAACCGCGCATGCGTGTGAACAATTGATATACGGGGGTCCGTGTATCTACCCATGCCAGACATCCATCTGTCTGATTTACTTATATTTTTAACTCAACCACTGAAGCAATACAAGCATTTGTGCCGTTCTAATTTATGTAAACAAGCATAAATATTGCCAACCTATAAATACACTGTATAAACGCTCATAAAACCAAGCATATTTATGGACAAGAATGCCCGTCTGCTTTTGTGAGTAACGTTGTTAGTGTCTTATGGTTGGTAACTGAGCGTAAATTATCATTCAGCAATAATAAGAAAAGCGATATTGGCTTTGGCTGTACTTGCGCAAGTGTTGTAAATGTACTTGAGGCAGGGGCAGTTGTGAGTGCCTCGTACTATCTACACGAGGCATCCACAATACAATTATCCACCCGTCATATTCATAAAGCGGACTATCTGCACATCCCCATCCGATGTAAATCGGTGCTCTTCGGGTTTATGCCCAATAGCATTACGGATAGCGTCTTTTAGTCGCTCTGTATCTCCAGGGTAACGGCGAAGTATCGCTTTCAGGTCAACTGAGTGTTCATTACCCAAGCATAAGAGCAGCAAACCTTCTGCGGTTACTCGTACACGATTGCAGTCTCCACAAAAGTTATTACTGTGTGGCGATATAAAACCTATACGGCTATCACTATCACCCATTCGCCAGTATTTAGCCGGGCCACCGCTATTCTCGGTCGTTGGCAGCAGAGGGTACTGCTCGGTGATGAGTGCTTTTACCTGCTCACTACTAAAATAGGTTTCAGCTCGGTCATGCTCTGCAATCACACCTAAAGGCATCTCTTCTATAAAGCTAAGATCTATTTTCTTCTCTCTAGCGAATTGAACGAGATCAACTACTTCATCGTCGTTACGGCCTTGTAACACCACCGCATTAAGCTTAATACCCTTAAAACCAACACGACATGCAGCATCAATTCCATCAATCACCTGATGCAAATTACCGATACGTGTCAGTGCTTTAAAGCGTGTCTCTTGTAAGCTGTCCAAACTAATATTAATGCGCGTTAGCCCTGCATCTTTAAGTTGTTGAGCATAACGAGGCAACTGCGATCCATTAGTGGTTAAACAAAAATCCTTTAAACCCGGTAATGCACCCACGTCTTTAAACAGTTTTATAACATCTCTGCGTACCAGCGGCTCACCACCGGTAAAACGGATTTTGCTAATGCCCAGCTCAGTAAAAGCCTTCGCAATCGTGTGGATCTCTTCCAATGACAAGACTTGCTCACGTGGCAAGAAAGTCATGTTTTCACTCATACAGTACACACAGCGAAAATCACAGCGATCTGTAACTGACATGCGAAGATAAGTTATTTCTCGCCCAAATTTATCTATCAGCTGCTCACTCGCCATGTTTCACCTTCATCTTTACAGTAAGTCACTAAAAGGCTGGATCAATACGCGATCTCCCGCCTCAATTTGGCTATATTGTTCTTTGATCTCTATCAGACAATTTGCTTGTACCATAGAGGTTAAAATCCCGGAGCCTTGTGCGCCCGTCGTTTGTACCACCAGCTCACCTTGATCATTAATACGGTATACGCCACGGCTATAATCGATACGACCTTCGCGAGACTTAATCGTTTCTTGTGCAATCGCCGTCATTTTATGTGGCTGCCAATCAGGCTGCCCCATCATTTTTCGTAATGTGGGCTGCACAAATTGCAGAAAAGTCACCATAACGGCTACAGGGTTCCCTGGTAAACCAAAGAACGGAGTACTACCTAACGACCCAAACGCTAAAGGCCTGCCTGGTCGCATAGCCACTCGCCAAAAAGCAATTTCACCTACCGCCTCTAGTGCCTGCTTTATATAATCTGCTCGCCCCATAGAGACACCACCCGAAGAGATAACCATATCCGCTTGTGTGGCAGCTCTACTCAATACCTGCTCCATAGAGGCTTGTGAGTCTTCAATAATACCTAAATCAATAACACGACAACCCATACGCTGCAATAAACCAGTCAACGTAAAGCGATTGGTATCATAGATACAGTTTTCTGGTAGTGGCTGCCCCTGAGCGACGACTTCATCACCTGTTGAGAATATAGCTACACTGAGTTGCTCAAAAACGGCAACTTGCTGCTTACCCAATGATGCTAACAAACCTTGCTCTTGCGGACGAATCAAACAGCCCGCCGATAATGCCACAGAGCCTGCCTTTATATCTTCACCTTTTTGTCGTACATGCTGACCAATGTTAACCGTATCGGAAAATGTAATCAGATCGCCATCTCGTTGAACGGCTTCTCGAATAACGATGGAGTCGGCGCCGTCTGGTAATGCAGCGCCGGTCATTATCTCAACCGCTTCGCCTTGTGCCAAAGTGCCATTAAAAGCATTACCCGCAAAAACCTGCCCAACAACCTTCAGTGTTTGTGATGCCTGATGAGCAAATTGCCCTGCACAAACAGCATAACCATCCATTGCCGAGTTTGTATGCTGAGGCACATTAAAAGAAGAGACTTGATCTTGTGCCAACACTCGGTTCTGCGCTTGAGAAAGTGCGACCATTTCAATCTGGGTTGGCTGAGTTATTTTAGCCAAAATACGCTCAACACTCTCTGCAACTGATAGCATTCCACCAGGGTTTGCTATTGGATCAAAACAGTTCGTAGAGCGGCTCATAGTTTACCTCCAACAACAGCACAGTCAAAAGAGCCATCCTTTATAGCATCAACCTTAGCAGCCGTCTCTTTGTTCGCCTCTTCTTTAGCACCCTTTTCATTTAGGTATGACAGAATAAAAGCAACAATGCCCTCAGTATTATTCAAATCTAATAACGGTAGATCACGTGCAAGCTGGATAGTTTCATCACTGGCCACAGCAATAATGTTTTCATCATCACCATGCAACTGAGGCTTATTCACTTCTCGTCGGTATAACTCAATTTTAGGGAATGCTGCTTTTTTAAAACCTTCAACCATCACGAGGTCTAATTTTGAATGCTCTAACTTATTAAGCATGCTTGAGAGTGATGGCATAGTACCCTGCTGCTCTTCAGACATTAAGGCCCATCGCTTTGCAGAACAAATCAACATCTGGTCAGCGCCCGCATGACGTAACTCATAACTGTCCTTTCCAGGATGGTCCACGTCAAACTGATGATGAGCGTGCTTTATAACACCCACCCGAATACCCCGTGCTTTTAACTCAGGGAGCAACCGCTTAAGTAATGTTGTTTTGCCTGTTCCGCTCCACGCAGCCAGCCCAAGTAATTTAGGTACCTGTTGCAACTGTGCTATATCATCTTTACGGTTAACGTTAACAAAAGCATCGGGGTAATCAGAAAAATCTACTTCAACCATACGTTGTTGCACGTACCAACGATCAATCTTTCTCTCGCCTTTTGCCAAAACAACACGAACGCTTTCTAGCATGTTACATCTTATTAACGCCACCACCGGTTGCAGACGCTTACCATCATGCGCCACTGCAATATCTGCATCAGCTTGCTCTGCATTAGCAAGCAGGCGTGCCACTAATTCTTGTGGTAGAAACGGGCCATCACAGGGAACAAACAACACCCACTCAGTGGTGGCATGATGCAAACCAGTAGCAATACCCATCAAGGGGCCTTCGAAACCACCTTCAAGATCGGTGACAACCGGCAAGCCCAAAGTGCCATAGGCATCCAAACTGCGATTGGCATTAATAAGGCAACGCGATACTTGTGGTAATATCCTATCCAGCACATGGTGAATAAGCGGCTTTCCATTGAGGTCTGCCCAACCTTTATCAACACCCCCCATTCGTCTTGCCATACCTCCTGCCAATACAACGGCAGTAACCTGCTCAGTGCTGCGCATAACGTTTCACCTCAATAAGTGGCTCTATTTCATGCAAAGTCCCATGCTCCAAATGAAGATGACGGCTACACAGCTCAGTCACTGAGTTACTTTGGTGGCTCGACACCATAATGGTCGTCCCCTGCTCCAACAGCTGCCTCACTAGCTCAGCGACGGTACTAACCGAGTGGCGATCTAAATTGGCTGTGGGTTCATCAAGAAACAACAAGCGCGGCGCTAAAATCCAAGCACGAGCCAAGGCAAGACGCTGCCTCTCACCACCGGATAACGAATACGCTGGCTGTTCTGCAAGATGCTCTAAGCGTGCCCATTCTAATGCCTGCTGCACCTTACTGTTAATATCATGTCGGTTCCCTTTACGTAGCTTTAAACCATAGGCCACATTATCAACGACTTTACTCATGAAAACATAAGGTGTTTGGTGCAGATAAATAACTTCAGGATGAAGACGGTCTGACCACCAGCGACGATGGCTTGGCGTTATTGAAACGTCTCCACTGCAAGGTTTTTCAAGCCCTGCCATAATTTTCATCAAGGTGGTTTTACCTACACCATTTTCACCTTTTAAGTGTAGGCTTTGGCCTTCTTGAACTTGAAGCTGCTCGATGTGAAATAACTCACGAGTGCCAAAGCGCTTCACTAGATTGCGTACTTTTAATTCAAGTCCCACGCTATTGCCCTCATCAAATCATCAACAACACACAACAGCTCTTGTAACGCCATTAGATTAACTGCCCTTTACCGCGAACCGAAGCCAACGTGAAATTCAACACAAGCGCCAGCATCAGTAGCACTAACCCAAGAGCCACCCCTTGTGAGAATTCGCCCTTACTGGTTTCCAGTGCAATTGCCGTTGGTATATTACGGGTATAACCCAAGATATTTCCGCCGACCATCATTGAGCAGCCCACCTCAGATATGATACGACTAAACCCAGCTAACATTGCAGCCAGTAGCGCAAACCGAGCTTCACACGAAATGGTTAATGCTGCCCGCCCACAATGAGCACCCAGCGTGCGAGCGGTTTCCCATGCACGACGATCAATTCCCTGAAACGCTGCATGACTCATACAAACCAACACAGGAAAGCAAAGCAAAACTTGCCCTATCACCATCGCAGGTTGGCTAAATAACAGATGTAATTCTCCAAAAGGGCCACTTCGGGATAACAGTAAATAAAGCGTCAATCCCACTACCACAGTAGGAATAGCCATCAGCGCGTTAAACAGTGCAATAACCACCCAGCGGCCCGGAAAGTCCACCATTGCCAGTAAAAAACCCACCAAAATCGCAGGCACTGCAGATATCAAAATAGCGGTGATTGATACACAAAAAGACACCCATATGATGCTCCATAGCTCAGTGTTACCACTAAATAGCAGCTTAATGGCATCAATACAGGTATCTAGTAAGCTCATCTCCATTAGTAATCACTGCTCGCTATTACAAGAGACATTATATTTATCATTACTGAGCCGTCACAATTTGTTGAGCGGAGCCATGAAACAACACCTCGCCATTAATACGAAAGTCATTAACCATCTGCTGCCCTTGTGCAGAAACCAACCACTGCGCTAATGCGCGTGCGCCATCCGTATTAAGCCCTTTGTAGCGCGCAGGATTAACTAACATAACCTGGTACGGATTAAATAGGCGCTTATCTCCCGCAATCATCAGTTCAAGATTCAACCGAGCTTGGTAAGCCAACCATGTACCACGATCTGTCATGGTATAACCTTGCAGCTCATCTGAAACCTGCAAGACCTTCCCCATGCCTTGGCCTATTTGTTTATAGCCATCAAAGGTAGGGGCTGTTCCTGACGCCTTCCAAAGTGCTAATTCTTTCTTATGCGTACCGGAATCATCACCTCGTGAAATAAACTGTGATTTACTTGCAGCAATGGAGCGTAAAGCATGCTCTACATCCATGCCTCCTTTGATTTTTGCCGGATCATTGACAGGGCCAACCACTACAAAATCGTTATACATCACACTTTTTGCTTCGATACCGTATCCCTGATCGATAAAAGATTTTTCGGCAGCAGGTGCGTGTGTCATTACCAGATCTACATCGCCGTCTCGTCCCATGCGTAGAGCCTTGCCCGTCCCAACGGCAATCACATGTACTTTAGCGCCGTACTCTTGCTCAAACACAGGTAATAATTTATCTAATAATCCAGAATTGTAGGTACTGGTAGTGGTGGCTAAGCGAATAATATTTTCTGCAGCATTTGCCCCTAACGAGACACTAAATAGCAACATTGTTGATAACAAACATGAGATCCATTTTTTCATTATTGTTTACTCTTTATTAAAATTTTTATTTAGCTAACTAGCTTTAGAGCAATTTAAATGCCAACCCAATACAGCGCATAGCCAACGCAACAAAGTCATTTAAAACCCGGCTATCGCGGTATTTTGGGGTGCTATTTTCAGTTTTTTTGTTTGATTAAAACAAAATCGAGACAATAGTCTTAACTGCAAAAGCGATTCATATGGGTCATAATGACCAACCAAGAAATCTAGCGGGTCAATTTGACCCTTCCAAGAAAGCTTTTGATCGCAGCAGTACCCATAGAGGTCATGCAGAGAGACTTAAATGAAATTGGATTCTGATAAACACAACCAAACCCCTATCGCTGTTTCTGTATTGGTTGTCGATGACGAGCCAGGGATGTGCAGCTTTCTTAATAAAGCACTCAAGAAAAAATTTGCTTTAGTTGAAACCGCAGGGAGCATTGAGGAAGCCGAAGAGCTACGTAAACGTTGCCACTTTGACTTACTCATTGTTGATATAAAATTGCCTGGGCGCTCCGGGATGGAATGGAGCGAGGCAATGGAGCAAACAAAACGAAGCAGCGATATTATTTTCATGACTGCCTTCGCTGACCTTGAAACCGTTATCAAGGCCCTTCGCGCGGGAGCCAGCGACTTTATTCTCAAACCTTTCCGGTTAGAACAGATGATGAACGCGGTAGAGCGCTGCCTTGAACGCCGTGCCATGGCCCGAACCAACTTTGTGCTACAGCGCGATGTTGAAAAAGCCTTTCCAATCACTAATATGATGGGCAATAGTCCTTCTATACGCCAAGTTCAAGAAGTCATCCATCGCGTAGCGCCAACACCCTCTGCTGTTATGATCGAAGGTGAATCCGGTACAGGGAAAGAGCTCGCCGCAAGAATGCTGCACCAGTTTAGCAACCGTAACGGCGCGTTTGTACCCATTAACTGTGGAGCCATATCGCCAGAATTATTGGAAGCCGAACTCTTTGGGCACACCAAAGGCTCCTTTACCGGCGCCCTAAAAGCACGAGAAGGCCTATTTAGCTTTGCCAATGGCGGTACGTTATTTCTTGATGAAGTGGGTGAAATGCCCTTATTAATGCAAGCAAAATTACTGCGAGCCTTAGAAGAAAAAGCGGTCCGTCCTGTTGGTAGCGAGCAAGAAATCAGTATTGATGTCCGCATTATTGCGGCAACCAACCGCCAACTAAAAGACGAAGTGGCTTCTGGCCGCTTTCGCGAAGACCTGTATTATAGACTCAACGTACTAAGCATTACCCTACCCCCACTAAGGGACCGCCGCGAAGATATTCCTGAGTTAATCCATCATTTCTCTAATACGCTATCACTGGAGCTAGGCCTTGCCGCCATTCCGTTTAGCCATGACGATCTAAACGAAATGCAGCACTATCATTGGCCAGGTAATATCCGCGAGCTTAAAAATCTCATTGAGCGTTGTATTCTTTTAGGAAAACTGCCAGCCGAATATTTCCGTGAACAAAACGACAATAACTCCAAAACAGCAGGCAATTTTGCTGGGTGGACAATGGACGCTGTAGAAAAGCAACACATCCTATTAACACTCGAGCAGCATAACAGCAACAAATCCTCTGCGGCTCGCGCACTGGGTGTTTCAAGAAAGACTCTAGACCGTAAACTAACTAGCTGGGCAACCGAAGAGCAAGTAGCAACCGAGTACGAGACGGCCATATGATCTCAGCCCTGTGGCAAAAAATTAATAGCTCACTGCGCAACAAGCTATTATTACTAACCTTGGCACCTCTCATACTAACAGCCATTGGCTTTGTCATTATGGCTGCCTACTGGGCCAGCAGCTATACCAATCAACAGTTATATATGAAAGTCAGAGCAGACCTTTCGGTAGCCAAAGGTACGCTGGATATAATGCAACAAGAGCAACTTAATACTCTCACACAGTTGGCGGGTAGTTATGAGTTTCGCACCAATCTTCAACTAGATAACCAACGCGCTATTCAAGTTCAAATGCTTGAAACGCGTAAAGGTCGCCAACTGGATTTTTTGCGCTTTCTCTCTACCGACCTCATTGCGGATATTAAAGACCCCGCATTAGCGCCGTTACTACCCCGTCTATATCGCGGAGAGCCGTTAAAAGGCCTCACTGTGCTTGATAAAAAAATGCTCGACCTCATAAGCCTTGATCTTGAAAAACAAGCTCAAATATCTTTAACCGACACACCTAGAGCCATTCCCACGAATCGTTTGACCGAAGAAAAAGCCATGGTTATCAGAACTTTACTGCCGGTTAATGATGAATTCGGTGAGCTTATTGGCATACTCGACTCGGGTAGCATTCTTAACAACACCACACGTGCCGTAGATACTATACGCGATCTGGTTTATGGAGCTGGCACTCTTCCAGAAGGCGGTATTGGTACGGTTACACTCTTTCTTGATGATGTTCGCATTAGCACCAATGTGCCGCAACACCAGCCTTTTTCTGATAACTCGTCTTCTGCCCTTAATGACAACTCGCGCCATAAAAAGCAAATGTCTCTGCAGGAGCGAGCTATTGGTACGCGCGTATCTGCTGAGGTACATAACTATGTCATGATACGAGGCCTCACTTGGATTAACAGCGCCTTTGTCGTTAATGACTGGTATATATCGGCGTACCAACCTCTTATAGATTTAACCGGCCAGCGTATCGGCATGATCTACACCGGCTTTACCGAAGCACCGTTCAGCAGGATTTATTATAAGACACTGTTTGAGTCGGGTAGTCTGATTGGGCTGATCATGCTGATATCAGGGTTTGTAATACTGCAGCGTACTCGTGTACTTATCAGCCCTTTGGCACGTATCCATTCAGTAGTAACGGCTGTACGTGATGATGGCTCTATTCACCCAAGAATAGGCAAACTAGACACCTCCGACGAATTAGTTGATTTAGCCCATCAATTTGATGCCATGCTAGACCTACTTGAAAGCCGTGAGCAGGAAATATTACAAGCCCACGATCAGCTTGAGATTACCGTCGAAAAACGTACCAGTTCGCTGCGCAACCGAACAGAAGCACTCAAACAACATATACGTTTACTCAAAACCACACGAAAAAAATTATTAGATAATGAAAAACTGGCAGTATTAGGCGAGCTTACCGCTGGCATTGCCCATGAAATAAACAACCCAGCAGCAGTTATACTCGGCAATATGGATTTATTGGTGGCAGAGCTAGGAGATGCCGTTGAACCTGCCCAAGAAGAAGTAGATATGGTCATTCGTCAGGTATACCGCATCCGCTCACTGATCAATAACTTACTTCAGTACAGCCGTCCAGACCACTACGTTGACAGTTACGAAAGCCACCAGATAAACCAAGTCATTGATGACACGTTGCTTTTAGTCTCTCATGCCCTAGAAAAACAGCAGGTCAGTATAAAGAAAAGCTACAATGCCAATAGCTTAGTACAAGTTAATTATCAGCAAATACAGCAAGTATTAGTTAACTTAATTCTTAACGCTTCTCACTCTCTAACTGAACCCGGCAGTGTCCAATTACACACGTCTGACTGGATTGAGAGCGAGGACATTACTGGCGAGGATACCGGAAAAGAGAATGAGCAAGGCAAGATTAAAGGGGTTATTATTCGCGTAATAGACAAAGGGCTGGGGATTAGCGAAGAAAACCTACAGCACATCTTTGACCCCTTCTTCACTACGAAAAAGAGCGGCACAGGTCTTGGGTTATCCGTAAGCTACGGAATTGTCCGTCGCCATGGTGGAGATATCAAAGTATCCTCGGTTGTTGGCGAAGGCACTGTATTTTCAGTGTACCTATTACGTAAAGCCAACATCTCTGAAGACAGTGAACTCGAGGGTATACTTGAAGGGCTGACTGCAGCTGAACGTACCAATCGCCGCTTACTCGTTGACGAACAATCCTGATGGCGCATGTAGAACTTTTGCCAACGTCTTGGCTCCTATTTTTTTACTTACTCACCTTCCGAACTCCAGACCAATCGACCGCTTCGGCTAAGATCATATCCCTGTAAACGATGCGCTAACATAACGCCTTCAGGGCCTTGTAAAAACTCAAATAGTTGTTGCAATAACTTTCTAAAATACACACTTCGAGGCACCACAAGATCAAAACTTTCTTCACACACAGGAATAAATCCTAATCCAAACTCCTTAGCTGCACTCAGTGTGCCCGGCCCTATATCTGCTTCTCCCCGTGCAATCATAGAAACCATCTCACGCTCTGAATATGCAGTATTAGTTACCGCCAACCGATCAAAAGGATACGAATGAGTCATCAACCATTCCTTTAAAAAACGCTGCGAACCTGCGCCTTTTTGTCGTATCGCCCAACGCGTATTATGGTCTAGTGCGGTTGTTGGGTCTTCAAACCGAGATTGATCTTGAGCACGAACAATTAACCCCTGACTACGGCAAAATAAATGCACCAGTATCCAATTCTTAGATGAGTTGTATTGCTGAATTAATGCTGGATGACGCACTTCACTTTCTTCGGCTCGTCCCCAATGAATCACACAGGCATCAGCATGTCCTTGTGCCAACAGCTCAAGCCCCATCGTTGTCCCTGTTACTGTATAGCTAAACAGCGCCTGAGCTCTGAGTTGCTGCGTAAGACGAATTGCCGCAGCCTGCAACAACGGATCATCGCTCCCCCCTAAAATGAGACGATCTGTCATCAAACCTCCATGACAGCTATCCAATAACCAGCGGTCTACCAACACTTTAGGAAATAACCACTTACCTGTTAACTTTGTTGCAGGTATTTTCCCTTCAGCGGCCATTACATAGATTTTTTTCTCATTTAGGTGCAGGTATTCCGTCAACTGACGAACATTTAGAAAGGTGGGGGGTAACTCGCTCACGATACAGCTTCCATTGCTTGAATTTTAGATTCCGGCATCGCATCTAACAACAGTGAATCCTCACCGCTAAATAATAAAAAATGCTTACCCTTAGCACGTGCCAACATGGTAATGCCGAGCTCCTGAGCTAATTCTAATCCCATTTGAGTCACACCTGAGCGCGATAGCAAAACAGGAATACCCATCTGCGCCACTTTTATTACCATCTCAGACGTCAAGCGCCCCGTGGTATAGAAGATTTTATTCTCTTCACTAATCCCATCGAGCCACATTCTTCCTGCTAGCGTATCGACAGCGTTATGACGACCAACATCTTCAACAAAGGCCACCACCTCTTCACCTTCACAGATAGCGCAACCATGCACTGCACCTGCATTTTTATAGGTTTCATTATGACGATTAAGGTTATTAAGGAGTGCGTAAACAGTACTTTGCTTTATGTGAGCCTTAGGGAGTGATACTTCAGCAATTTTCTCCATGAGGCTTCCAAACATAGTCCCCTGCCCACAACCAGTTGTTACGGTACGCTGCTGTAACTTGTCTTCTAGTCCGGGCGGCTCACCACTAGTGACCACAACCGCGGCTTCCACATCCCAATCAACCTGCACAGCCTGGACTTCTTCCAAGGCAAGAATAAACCCCTGATTACGTAAATAGCCTAGCACCAGAGCTTCTGGATCACCGCCTAATGTCATCAGGGTGACAATTTCACGCTTGTTCAGGTAGATAGTTAAAGGACGCTCACACGCTATTTCGACAACACGAAACTGCCCCTTTTCATCCAGCGCCTTAACCGACTCTGTTAAATGAGTTGCTGCCTTACTCAGAACCAGCTTCATGTTTTGACTGCTCATTAGCATCCCCGTTAGTTTTTATCCGTTATGACTAACTTAGCAATATTTGTTCCTGCTAAGGCGATGGCAGCTAACAGTCAAGCATCCTCCCAAAACACCCGTCAATAGAGACAGATTGTTACTTTACTTACTGAATTGTAACTTTCTCTATAGGCCAAAATGTCCCACACACTCACTTAACTGCCCCTTTTTTACCACTCAAGCCCAGACTGAAAACGATTAGATTCCTTATAGACCTTTTTTGTATATAAGCCACTTCGGGCGGGAAGCAATGCTTTAGCAGGCTCCTAACACCGCTATTAGCACTTACTGGCCCATCCCTTGCTAAGGCTTTTAATACACTTACAAAAGGAGCCGGATGATGTCCGCCACCAAAAGTACTGATCGTTGGCCCATGCAAATAGCCCTACAGCATGAAACTGTGCTGACTCGCGGCTGGGAAACCGAACGTTGGAGCATTAAAGAGCTAGTACCAAAATCGGATGAGCAAGAAAGCTACATCAATATAGATTTAGAGCTTCATAAAGATGAGCGAACCGCCTACCGCTTTAATCTAAACTCAACATCACCTCACCTTTTCGTACTCTGTGATGAAGATGAAACAGACGGCGCATTAACCCCCATACATATTACCGCCAGCCAAGATGAAGCCGCATCATTTATGGATGGTGAACATCAAGTATTAGAAACACCCATGCCTGCCGCCGTGCAATGTTGGTTAGACAGCTACCTAGGAATACATGGAGAACTAATAGACGAAGGCAAGAAAAAGAAAAAAAGAGGAAAGGGGCGCAGCAGTGAACGATAAAACTTTTATCTCTCGCTGGTCTCGCCTCAAGTCAGAGCGAGCAGCACAAGCATTAGAAACTAAATCTAACAAGCCTGAAGGCACATTCGTCGCAACACATAACGAGCGACAAGACAGTACTCTTCCAGATACAACCATTGAAACATCATTAATTGAAACCGGTATCGAGCTGCATGAAAGCAACACTTGCGAAGGCAGTCCTGATGAAAAATATTCCGACACAAACCTAGATTTAGCTGAAACGCCACCCCTAACCGATGAGGACATGCCTCCTCTGGAAAGCCTAAATGAAGAATCTAATTTCAATCAATTTTTCTCATCAGGAGTCAGTGACGAATTACGAAATTTAGCACTACGTCGGTTGTTTAACTTACCGCAATTCAATATCCGAGATGGCCTTAATGACTATGACGAAGACTTCAGCAAAATGCCTGCATTGGCACAAGAAGTCGCCGCCAAAATGCGTAGTTGGCTACATGAAAAACAAGATGAACTTACAACAGAGCTCACATCACAGCCTAAGAAAGAACTAACAGAAGAGCTCTCATTAGAAGAAAAAGAAGAAGCGAAAACACCGACACCTAACTCATTGACTAATAAAGATATCGAGTTACTTGCGGATGAAGATGATGACTTGGGCGATGCGGACCTCGAAGGGTAACGCGCCGATTTGACTCACACGCCATAGGACAGGCAGACAATATGTCCCACACTTAAGCAATTCGACACAAGGCGCTCTGATCTACACCCATTTTAAGACGCTTTTTTCAGATTTTTCTGGTTTCGCTTTTGCTTTATTTATATCAGTGATTTCAATCTGTTCGGGTGAGTACAGATTGGCACCCCTAACAACATGAATAATAAACAGCTGTCGATACCAAAGACAGACTGCCCGTAACCGCTAAAGGTTGCACATGTTGTCAGTGGTCAGGTGAGGTATTAAATGACAAACGAGCAACCCCTGAATAGTATGACACAGCTAACTGCACGCCAAACTGCGCAAGCACGTGTCACGCCGCCACACAACTTAGCGCCTGCCACGGTGAGTTTCAGCACCCAAGGGCACCTGCTAATTACTGGCTCCGAAGATATGATCCGTCTTGCAGCTGAACAGCTCCAAGACATGGCCAGCATTACTCTACTGTGTACCCAAGCAATACAGAATACCGACAGTGCGCATGTAGAGCTGGCACTCACTGCAGCGGCAAACTTACCCGCCTATCAAACTAAAATCGAAGCGATCAAAGGATTTTTAGGCCAGTTTCAAGTCATTGTTCAACATGAAGCACAGTCGATTGAACTCGCTAAACTCACTCAAAACCGCGCTACCTTTGATTTAGTCCTTAATCTTGGTAAAGAGTCATTATTTGCTGACGCTGAACTGGCACCTGCAGGATACTTTCATGTGTCACCTAATGCAGATAACTTCAGCGAAGTCATACAGCAACTGCCTAACTACATCGGTGAGTTTGAAAAACCACGATATTTTCAGATTAATAACGACATTTGCGCGCATTCAAATCGTGGGCAAATAGGATGTACTCGCTGCTTAGACGTATGTCCAGCCAATGCCATTAGTTCAATAAAAGACATAATCAATATTGACCCACACATTTGCCACGGTGCAGGCGGGTGTACAACAGCATGCCCAACAGGTGCGATTACCTACACACTCCCACAACCGGCCCGCTTACTGGACTATATTCAAAAACTGTTACTGACTTACCAAGAAGCTGGCGGCACTCAACCTGCCCTATTACTGCATGATCATGAGCAAGGGCAACAAATAGTCTCTGAACTACTACCACAGCTACCTGGCAACCTAATACCGATTGAGCTGGAAGAGATTACCGCCGCAGGCCAAGAAATATGGCTTGCTGCATTAGCCTCAGGTATCAGCCATATATTGCTATTAGATACACCCGCTGTGCCCGAATCCATCCGTTCACTGCTTAAACGTGAAGTCAAACTCACGCAAACCATGCTGGCCGGTTTGGGTTATCAGCCATCTCAAATCCAAGTAATTAATCGTGAACAGCTGGGCACAGGCTTGCCCGAGCAACTGAACAACTTATTTACTCAACAAACAGTGTCAACGGCCATACACACCTCACATGAAAACAAGCGTGACACACTGTTTGCAGCACTGGATCATCTGACTGAACACGCACCCAATACTTTACCCGAACACCTCACCCTGCCGGCGGGTTCTCCTTTTGGTCAAGTCACCATCGACTCTTCAAGCTGCACATTATGCTTGTCCTGTGTTGCGGTCTGCCCGACGCAGGCCCTAACCAGTGGAGGAGAAAAGCCGGCACTTAATTTTACAGAGCAAAATTGTGTTCAGTGCAATCTATGCGAACGTGCCTGTCCCGAAGATGCCATCGCCTTAGAGTCACGCCTGCTGCTATTGGATACACGCAAACAAGCTATAGAGATCCATGTCGATGAAGCCTTTGAGTGCATTGCATGCAGCAAGCCTTTTGCACCAAGACGTACCGTCGAGAAAATGCTCACCAAGCTTAGTGAACACCGTATGTTTCAAGGGGATGCCATTAATAGGTTGAAAATGTGCGAAGACTGCCGAGTTAAAGATATTTATGTCGACCTGACACAGCACCCAGAAAAGCAACTTGAACTGTAAGCACGAGGAGTTAAATACCATGAACATGATTAACGCGACTCCTGCTATGCAGGAAACTGACCAATTAAGAGCTGATATCTACGCCTTACTCGCAACACTATTACGCCAAGCACCTAACGGAAAACTACTTGAGTGGCTTGAAAGCTTAGAGCCTGACCAAGACGAAGACACTCCAATGGCACGTGCTTGGAGCACCTTAGCACTGGCCGCTAAGCACAGCAGATCTCAACAGCTTGATGACGAGTTTCATCATCTTTTCATTGGCGTTGGCCGAGGAGAACTGATGCCCTTTGCTTGCTGGTACTTAACCGGCTCGTTAATGGAGAAACCTCTCGTTTTACTGCGTGAAGACTTAAACCGGCTGGGCTTTGAACGACAACCCAACGTTAAAGAGCCAGAAGATCACATTGCAGCACTGTGCGAAGTAATGAGCCTTCTCATCAGTGATGGCCACGGCTATGCAACCCAACACCAGTTTTGGCAGCAACATTTACAAAGCTGGACAACTACGTTTTTTACAGATTTGCAGAATGCGGATAACGCAGTGTTTTACACCGCTGCCGGCTTGTTAGGCGCCGCTTTTATGCAACAGGAAGATAACTGGTTCCTGCAGTTATCTCCTGCCGCACGTGAGAGCGGACAACAATAAAAACAGGATGCTTAACTACATAAGCGACTTACAGAGCGGAGAAAAATTATGAGCCAGCAAGAAAAGCCTGATACAGGGCGTCGCGGGTTTCTGAAAACAATGGGGCTAGCAGGAACAGCTGTAGGCGCTGTTGCTGTTGCCGGCACCGTCAATGCAGAAGTAGCCACAGAAACAGAAGAAGAAACTAAAAGTTCGGGTTACCAGGAAACTGAGCATGTTCGTAGTTATTACGACACGTTACGTAACTGATACAACGAACAGGTGAGGATCTGAGAACATGAGACTAACAAAAAAATCTGATCAGCCGTCCGCTACTTCCCAGACATCTGGGCTGGGCTTAAGTCGTCGGCGCTTCTTACAAAATTCTGGTATTGCAGCCGGTGGTGTAGCAACAGCAGGCATGATGGCACCCGGCATGATGCAACAAGCACAAGCTGCCACTGCACCCAGAGGTGCACCAACGGAAGTTAAGCGTACAATTTGTACGCATTGTTCGGTTGGTTGCGGTGTGTATGCTGAAGTCCAAAATGGTATTTGGACAGGCCAGGAACCCGCTTTTGACCACCCTTTTAATCTAGGTGCACACTGCGCCAAAGGTGCTGCCGTAAGAGAACATGGCCACGGAGATCGTCGTCTAAAATACCCAATGAAGTTGGTTGATGGCCAGTGGAAAAAACTCTCATGGGAGCAAGCTATCGATGAAGTCGGCGACAAAATGCTACAAGTTCGCCAAGAATCTGGTCCCGATTCTGTTTACTGGTTAGGCTCTGCAAAATTTAGTAATGAACAAGCTTATTTGTTCCGTAAATATGCTGCGTTTTGGGGCACAAATAACGTCGATCACCAAGCACGTATTTGCCACTCAACAACCGTAGCCGGTGTTGCAAACACTTGGGGTTATGGAGCGATGACAAATTCGTTCAATGACATCCATTTTTCTAAATCCATTATTCTTATTGGCTCTAACCCTGCAGAAGCTCACCCCGTAGCAATGCAGCATATTTTACGAGCAAAAGAACGCAACAAAGCACATATTATCTGTGTTGATCCACGCTTCACTCGTACTGCTGCTCATGCCAATGAATATATTCGTATTCGTCCGGGCTCAGATGTTGCCTTTGTATGGGGCCTATTATGGCATATCTTTGAAAACGGCTGGGAAGATGATCAGTTCATCCAACAACGTGTTTATGGCATGGGCGAAGTACGCGAAGAAGTCAGCAAATGGACACCCGATGAAGTTGAAAACGTTACCGGTGTTACAGGCGAGCAAATGCGCCGTGCGGCAAAAGAGCTTGCTGAAAACCGTCCAGGTACAGTTATCTGGTGTATGGGTGGTACCCAGCACACCACAGGTAACAACAACACCCGTGCTTACTGCATCCTGATGCTAGCGCTAGGTAATATGGGTAAATCGGGTGGCGGAACTAATATTTTCCGCGGCCATGACAACGTCCAGGGAGCTACCGATTTAGGCATTCTGTCGCACACATTGCCAGGCTACTATGGTTTATCCGATGGCGCGTGGAAGCACTGGTCTAAAGTTTGGGGAGTGGATCTAGATTGGGTCCAAAACCGATTCGACCAAAAAGTTTATCGCAAACTGAAGCCTATCAATAACAAAGGTATCCCTGTTTCTCGTTGGATAGATGGTGTACTTGAAGATAAAGCGCAGATCGACCAAAAGGATAATCTACGTGTCATGGTATGTTGGGGCCACGCCGTCAACTCTCAAACCCGTGGCGTAGAAATGAAAAAAGCCATTGAGAAGCTTGATACGCTCGTTATTGTTGACCCTTATCCAACACATGCAGCCGTTATGTCCGATCGAAAAAATGGCGTATACCTGCTACCAGCCTGTACTCAGTTTGAAACATATGGTTCGGTTACTGCATCAAACCGATCAATCCAATGGCGAGACAAGGTCATTGACCCTCTGTTTCAATCTAAACCTGATCACGAAATCATGAACCTGTTTGCTAACAAGCTTGGTTTTGGTAAAGAGCTCTTCAAAAATATCGAGATTAAGGACGGCGAGCCGCTCATAGAAGACATTACCCGAGAAATAAACAAAGGTATGTGGACTATCGGTTACACCGGACAAAGTCCAGAGCGTTTGAAGTTGCACCAGAAAAATTGGCACACATTCAACTACGATACGCTAAAAGGTGAAGGCGGCCCTATATCAGGTGAATACTACGGTATGCCGTGGCCATGCTGGGGGACTGCAGAACAAGGACACCCAGGCACACCCATTTTGTACGACACAAGTAAGCCTGTCGCTGAAGGCGGACTGACCTTCCGTGCACGCTTTGGTGTAGAGCGTGAAGGCGAAAACCTACTGGCTGAGAACTCTTTCTCGAAAGACTCAGATATCAGAGATGGCTATCCTGAGTTTAGCGATAAACTGCTGAAAAAACTTGGCTGGTGGGACGATTTAACTGCAGATGAAAAAGCCCAAGCTGAAGGTAAAAACTGGAAAACCGATCTATCAGGTGGTATTCAACGAGTCGCTATCAAACATGGCTGCTCACCTTTCGGTAATGCTAAAGCACGTGCCGTGGTATGGACCTTCCCTGATAAAGTGCCACTTCATCGTGAGCCACTTTATACTCCACGACGTGACTTAGTCAGCAAATACCCAACATGGGACGACGCAGAATCACTGTACCGCCTACCAACGCTGTATAAATCGATTCAGGACAAAGATCTCTCTAAAGAGTATCCCATTATTCTCACATCAGGCCGCTTAGTTGAGTACGAAGGCGGTGGTGAAGAGACCCGCTCTAACCCTTGGTTAGCGGAGCTTCAACAAGAAATGTTTGTCGAGGTGAATCCGGTGGATGCTAACAATATCGGTTTCAGAGATGGTGACGATGTATGGGTTGAAGGTGCGGAAGGCGGCAAAGTTCGCGTTAAAGCACTCGTAACTCGCCGTGTTGATGAAGGTGTGGTGTTTATGCCATTCCACTTCGGTGGCCACTTCCAGGGTAAAGACCTCACTGATAAATACCCTAAAGGTGCAGCTCCTTATGTTACCGGTGAGGCAGCTAACACAGCTACCACATACGGTTACGACCCAGTCACTCAGATGCAGGAATCGAAAGTTACCCTGTGTCGTATCAATAAAGCTACCGCATAAGGGGTAACAGATCATGGCTAAAATGAAATTCCTCTGTGACTCTAAGCGCTGCATCGAGTGCAACGGCTGTGTCACAGCTTGTAAAAATGAGAACAACGTTGAATGGGGTATCCAGCGTCGCCGCGTAGTCACTATTAATGACGGCGAACCCGGCGAAACCTCCATTTCGGTTGCGTGCATGCATTGCACGGACGCACCTTGTATGGCGGTCTGCCCTACTGACGTGTTCTATCAAACTGAAGACGGGATAGTGCTACACAATAAAGATGGCTGTATCGGCTGTGGTTATTGCTTATTTGCCTGCCCATTTGGTGCACCACAATTTCCAAGCGATGCTGCTTTTGGTGAGCGTGGAAAAATGGACAAGTGTACTTTCTGTGCAGGTGGGCCTGAAGAGGACAACAGTCCAGAAGAGAAAGCAAAATACGGCTCCAACCGTATCGCTGAAGGTAAGCTGCCCATGTGTGCTGAAATGTGCTCTACCAAAGCACTGCTGGCAGGTGATGCCGCTGAAGTGTCTGATATCTTCCGCGAGCGTGTGGTCTACCGAGGCCACAATGATGGCGCTTGGGCACAAGCAACACCTCAGAACGAAACAGACCTAGCTTATGATGCAACACAACCTAAAGCCTAAGTCTTAGCTCTTAACCCTTAACGCGCCGGAAAAGTCCGGCGCCTTATTTTTAGGGGGATCTATGATTCCACATAAATGGCCCCGTTTCACACTGCCATTTCATACCTTACTGCTGCCCTTGCTCGCACTGACGTTGGCATTCACGCTGTTATTCTCTGGAATAACACAAGCGTCTAACTCTTCTGAAGCCAGACCTGCTGAAAGAAAAGTAGCTAGCTTTGCTGGCCCTGAGTACTGGAGAGCCATACAACAAGGCGATTCCGGGCGCACACAATCACAAGCCACAGAAGCCAACCAACTCATCAATGTGCAAGGTGAAGAGTGGCGTCTATGGCGCAACCAATGGGTAACGCCAGCAGGTGCCTATGCCATGGGCGGAACACTTGCCGTGCTGCTTTTGTTTTACATATTGGTTGGCCAAAACAAGCTCGACTCCCCTCGTACGGGTAGCACAGTTGAGCGCTGGAAGCGCTTTGATCGCGCTTTGCACTGGACAGTTGCCACGCTGTTTATCATCTTGGCAATTTCAGGCTTAACATTATTGTATGGAAAATTTTTCCTACGAGCGGCATTAGGTGATTCACTCTGGGGTAACTACGCTATAGCCTGCAAGTTAGCTCACAACTACTTAGGGCCACTGTTTGTACTGGCATTGTTAGTTATGATCATCAAATGGATGAAACATAACTTCTTTAACAGCACAGATATCAAATGGTTTATGCAAGGCGGCGGTATGGTTGGCAAAGCCCACCCTAGCGCGGGCTACATGAACGGTGGTGAAAAAGCATGGTTTTGGGTGCTAACAATAGCCGGTCTTGTTGTTTGTATTAGCGGCTTAGTGATGGATTTCCCAAACTTTGGCCAATACCGTGAAACAATGCAACTTGCGAACCTGATTCATGGTTCAGTATCCCTATTACTGATAGCCGCTTCGTTCGGGCATATTTATATCGGTACTGCAGGTACAGAAGGCGCGCTAGAAGGCATGAAAAGTGGCCATGTTGATGAAGCTTGGGCTAAGCAGCATCATGACCTTTGGTATAACGAAGTGAAAAACGGTGAAAGCGATAAGTAGTAACGCCTAGCTCTTCGCTCACCCTGTAACAGCTATTGTAAGAATCGGACCTGTATAGACTTATAAGAAGCATATGCAGGTCTGGTTTAATACAAATAGACAATAGCCCGCAAGCATATACCTTCGACATTAACACTTGACGTAATCACTAATCCCTCCCATTCATTATGTGTCAGTATTTTTTACAAATAAAACAAATGTATGAATAATTAACATTCCCGAATTCATACCTATCTGTTTTTAGAAAGGTTTATAAATCCCCGGCATAAAAAGTGCACTTCTACATTTTGGTATTGGAAGAAGACTGCAGGGATTTGGTCATCAGTATATATCTAAGTCTCTGTCCTGAAATAATCTACTCATATATGAGATGGAGAAAATCATGACGTGGAGCAATAAAAGCCAATTAGCAATGTTATTAGGTTTCACCCTAATAACGAGTTTACCTGTATCAGCTGCTATCATCGAGACTGGTGATATTATTCCTGACGGAGATGTTCAACTCGAGTCTGATATAAATTATTATGTTGGTAGGACTGGAGTCGGAGAGCTGGTCGTAGAAAATGGTGGACAACTCATAATTCAAACCATCCCCCCACGAGACCCTATCACCAATGAAATTATCAGAGACAGCGCCGGAGACCCAATCCATAGCGACCCCTTTCTTGTTGCCGGAAGGCGGCTCGGCAGTCAAGGTACGATCACTGTTGATGGCGCAGGTAGCCGTATAAGTGCAATAAGTAATGCCGGAACGGGTGGGTCCATTCAAGTAGGCAGAAACGGTTTAGGCACCATGACAGTATCCAACGACGCTCAGGTTTCATTAACCGATCAAGCACTAATCGATGGCGTCCCTGAGCTAGTAACATCCTCAAATACCATAATGGTTGGTCGCGATAAATTCGGGCAAGGTCAACTTAATGTCGATAATGGTAATGTCTCAGTAGAGGGTACTGGAGCTTCCATTCACATAGGTAGACATGGAGGCAACGGTAGTGCACTCATCTCTAATCAAGGAAGCGTAAGCATTCTTGATAAAGCGCCTCTAGGGCATAATGATGGTGCTAGCTTAAATCTAGGCCTAATAAGAGATGAATCAAACCGAGCATCCCTCGATTATAATTCAGATCCAAACTTAACCTCGACAGGTTCATTACGAATCACCTCAGGCTCTTTAAACATTGACTCCCTAAATAGTTTTTCTACTCTTCGTGTAGGCCGAGTGCAACCTGACAAGCTTAACGGAACCGGCACCATCAATGGTCAAGCTACAGGCGTTTTAGATATTTCAGGGAATGATGCTGTAGTTAATATTCAATCAGGTTACCAAGCTAAGTTAATTGTTACTGACGGCCCAAATGTCGATGGTAGAGCCACTCTTTCTGATGAAGCAACCATCAACATTACAGCCACCACTGACTCAGCTAGAACTGATTCTGGACGTGCTGATTTAGAAATAGGACGATCGATGGAAGCAGGCGCTGTAAACAATAGTACCGCTAGCATGACGATATCAAGCGGTAGCAAGGTAAATGTTCACGGTGAAACACGAGGTAGAGCATTTGTTGGGATTGCCTTTCCCAGCAAACCTGAAGGCGCCACGTCCGTATTAACGATTGATGGAGTAGGCTCTTCTCTCAAGGTCAGTAGCGATACATTCGTTGCTAGCGAAAACCCTGCCGCATCAAAAGCTGGCAACCTCGTTTCTGATGCAAAGGTTTTTATCGGATCTCCAACAACTTTTGGTGGAGGAAATGCTAACGCAACAGTTAATATCCAAAATGGAGGCATGCTTACAGCTGCTGAGGTATGGGTAGGAAACGGAGGAGAGATTAAGGGAAGTGGTGGTAAGATCACTGCCGATTTAATTAATGATGGTGGCATCATCGGTCCTGGTTTTTCTCCCGGTATTTTATCTATTGACGGTGATTACACCCAAACAGCATCTGGCCGTTTAGTGATGGAGGTCTTCGGTGCTTCTGCTGGGAGTTATGACATCCTAAATGTTTCTGGCGATATGCACTTTATAGATGCCATCGTAGAAATAGTTTTCACTGATGCCTTTCTTGCTGACATATTACTAGATTTCTCGGTAATGCCTGTTTTTGAAGATATGTTTGTGGCAGGTGGAGATATATTTGGACTGGATTCAGATAGCTTTATCGCCCACTCGACTAGCGGAAGAATGCTCAATGTTGACTTTGCAAATAGTCAATGGATTGACATAACAGCATCCTCAGTTCCAGAACCTAGCACCTTTTTACTACTGCTTGCTGGAATAATAACACTGCTATATCGACGCAAACAGTTATCACTTTAGATATATTCTTTTGGACTCAGTTTCAAAACTAAGCAACTAACAAGATCAAACCTAAACATATAATGCCTTTACTATATACAATAAAGGCATTCTTTTTTCTAAAGCAGCATCATGACCTTTGGTATAACGAAGTGAAAAACGGTGAAAGCGATAAGTAGTAACGCCTAGCTCTTCGCTCACCCTGTAACAGCTATTGTAAGAATCGGACTTGCATAGACTTTCAATAAGTTTATGCAAGTCTGAATCGATCATATATCAAATACATCTATACGCTGCTTGCTCCATACACCAAGAGGCTAAACGCAGAACTGCACACATAAATAAACGTTTTATCTTGTGACCTTTTTTCTATTGAAAATTCACATAAAACGTAGACAGACCAGTACCAACACCGCCAAGAATGCCGTCTCAGCCAACATCAACACAATCGGTTTCCAGCCCATTGCAGCCAACTCTTTAAAGGAAGACTTCATCCCCAACCCTACCATTGCCACCACCAAACACCAGCGCGACAGCTCAACCATAGTGGTCGCTACTTCAGGAACCAAAAAGCCGCCACTGTTAATTGATACGATAATAATAAACGCAACCAAAAAGCCTGGAAGTGGAAAGCCCGTTGGGGTGTTACCTGTATCGGTAACACCCCAACGGGATGCAACCAAAGAGATAATTAATACAACGGGCACCAGCATCGATACTCGCAACAGCTTGGTAAACGTAGCCACATCACCAATCTCATCCGACATCATATAACCCGCACCAACCACCTGTGCTACATCATGTATGGTCGCACCAAGGAACACGCCACTAGCAGCCGTATCAAGGTCAAACTCGGTAACGATAAGCGGATAGGCAATCATCGCAACAGTACTAAGCGCTGTGACACAGATAACCGTAAAAATCAGGTTCTTTTCTGAGTCTTTGTCCTGTGGCAACACCGCCGCTACCGCTAATGCTGCCGAAGCACCACAGATACCCACAGATGAACCGGTTAAGATACTTTGTGAGCGCCCGAGTTTTAACCAGCTGCCAAGGAGAACCCCAAAAAAAATGGTCGCAGGAACAACAAGCAATACGATTACAATCGGTGTAACACCTAAACTCATAAGCTGTTCAACCGTAATTCTGGCTCCCAACAGCGCTATACCAACACGCAAAACTGTTTTGGCTGAGAACTTAATACCGATAGCACACTGCCCCTCGGTAGACAGATAGTTAAGCGCCATCCCCATGAGCAACGAGTACAAAATTACCGGACCACCGTAATGTTCTGATACAAAACTTGCGGCCATAGCAACAACAACACAAAGCGCAAAGCCCGGTATCAGTTGTTGAAATTTATCACGCCACTGCATAACAAGGCTTTGCTGTTGGTTTATCGAGTTAAACATGAAATTTTGTTCCAAACTGTGTGGCCATCCGTTTAACCAGTGCGCCTACTGTTATTTAAATGCTTTAATATCAACAACATTAAACAGCGGCTCTGGTAATGCAAAGGACCAACTAACCCAGATTGATACAACCAACTCAATAATAATTGGCATGAGTCAGGCAAAACCAATTCCCAATTAAGAACCATTCATTGAAGGATTATCATATCAGCACCTGAAGAGATCATTTTCGATTCACATCTGGGTTTTTCTAACCTATACCCCTGAGAAAAACATCAATACACTTTCTACAATAATAAAAAACACTATGTCATCATTGACGACATACCTGACAACACATGAAAATGTAATGGAAAAACTCAAGCAATATCACGTCCTTAGAAAACATAGACATCCACAATAACTGCATTATCAGACAGTCATAATCCACATAAAAAAAACCTATCTTACTTAACCTAAAGTTGTCTAAATCCGCTCAAAAAATCGTTTGTCGCCTTCCCTATTATTACGGCACCATCAGTCATATAGACACTGAGAAATTTTGTAGAATAAGGATAAAAAATAATGCGATTCGAAAATAAAATTGCCGTTATTACCGGTGGTGCAGGTGGTGTTGGCCGTACGTTAGTGAGGCTTTTTGCTAGCGAAGGTGCACGCATCATGATTGCTGATATGAATGAAACGGGCTGTCGGGACGTCGCTGAAGAGGCTCGTGCAATAGGAGCCGACATCGCCTTTTTTGCTGGCAACCTACGTGAAAAGGATTATTGCGAGCAGCTGATCGAGGCTACCATCGAGACCTTTGGTGGAATCGACATTTTACTTAACAATGCTGGCGTCATTCCAAGGGGCACTATTGAAGAAACCACTGATGACATGTGGTCTCTGGCGATGGACGTTAACCTTAATGCCGTCTTTTTCCTGTGCCGTGCAGCCATCCCACATATGGAAAAACGCGGTGGTGGAGCAATCGTTAATACCTCATCTGTCTGGGGCACTCACCCAGGGCCTGCGCACGTTGCTTATTGCACAAGTAAGGGCGCCGTTGCAGCACTGACTAAAAATTTGGGACGTGACTGTGCGCCTATGAAAATACGCGTTAATGCGGTCTGCCCGCATGAGATCAATACACCGATGATTAGAAGTGGATTTGAGCGTCGCGGTCTTGATCCAGATAAGGCCGTGGAAGAACTTAACAAAACAGTACCGCTTGGGCGTATTGCAGAGCCTGAAGATATCGCTGATGTAATCGCTTTTCTCGCTTCAGATCAGTCGCGTTATATCGCTGGTGAAACCATAGAAGTCACCGGTGCAAAACCGGTATCAGGGTGAGGATTGATAATGAATCTACAAGATAAGCTAGCCATTGTCACAGGCGGAGGCCGTGGTATCGGCCGTGGTATAACCGAAAGACTGCTGGCCGCAGGAGCACGGGTATTAATAGCCCAGCGCCAACCTCTTGATAAAGTTCTACAAAGTCACGCCAAGGTTTTTTATATTCAATCAGACCTGAGCGAGATCGAAGCGCCCTATCAGATCGCATCAGTTGCTGCAAAGCTTGGGGGCACCGACATTCTTGTTAACAATGCCGGTTTTATGTTCGAGCAACATATAGAGGATATGGACGAAGAAAATTGGGATCGTATGATGATCGTCAATATGCGGGCACCGGTGTTTCTTGCTAAAGCGGTGCTGAGTCAGATGCGCGCCAAAGGTAATGCTAGCATCATCAATATTGGCTCTATCGAAGGCATCGGTGCTAACCCTTATCATGTTGCTTATTGTGGTTCAAAAGCTGGCGTTCACGGTTTCACTCGCGCCTTGGCCATTGATCTGGGTAAAGATGGCATCCGCTGTAACTCCATTGCCCCTGGCTGGATTAACTCAGACCTGAGTAATGATTACATTAATGCCCAAGATGATCCGCAGCAAGCCAAGCAAGACCTACGCGCGATGCACCCTGTCGGTCGAACCGGTGAGCCTTCTGATATCGGCAGCATGGTCGCTTTTTTAGTGTCTGAGGAAGCAGGATTTATCACCGGCCAAAATTTTGTTATCGATGGCGGCAGAACAGCCAAATTACCTCTACCTTTTTGACCTGTACAGACAACAAACCGGTAATGAGCATTACCGGTTTTTCTAACGAACGAGCCATATATATTATTAAAATGAGCTATCACACTCTAAAAATAGCCGTTTGCTCCAGCAGCCAAGCGCGTAATAACTTCATCTCAGGCTTTTGTGCTAGATCTTTACGACAGACAAAATAATGTTTTCGTCCCGGTGCTGAATAACGTTCTGTTACCGGCTGAATAAGCCGCCCATCATCCAACATATCCTGTACCAGATGCTGCCAACCAAGGCCAACCCCTACATCCTGCAATACCGCATCCAATAGCATCGGAAAATGGCTAAAAGAGACCTCAGCGCTCACATCAGCACAGTCCAAGCCTTGCTGATCTAACCAAAATGACCAATCCACTGCAGACCACCATTTCGCATTCCAAAACTTAGCATCCAGCTCAAGTAACGGTAGTTGCATCAACCCTTCTATAGAGTTGGCTGTTGGGTTAGCCTCAAGAAATGCCGGCGTACAGACAGGAAATACATCCTCCGAAAACAGAAAATCAGACTGGTAAGCGCTGTTATCCTCCAATCCAAGCGTAATACCCGCATCAAACTTGTCTGCCATCGCTGGGTTTTCTTCCACGCTGATCAGATGTAGATGGATCTGTGAGTGCACCCTACGTAACTGATTAAGACGTGGCACCAGCCACAGCCGTGAAAATGAACTGGTGGCATACAAGTTAATATTGCTTAGGCGAGGGCCTGATTGTATTTCGCAACTTATAGCCGCTATATCTGCTAGCGAGCGATGCACTGTCTGAAACAGCTTATTACCCTGCTCTGTTAGATCGACTCTTCGATGACTACGCACAAACAGCTCAACATCTAATTGCGTTTCCAACTGCTTAACTTGTCGGCTTACCGCAGCCTGACTAACACACAACTCATCTGCTGCTTGTTTAAAACTGCAATACCGTGCCGCCACTTCAAAAGTGCGCAGCGCAGTCAATGACGGTAGGCCTCTTAACTTCTGTTGCATGAGCTTCTGTTGCATAAGTTACTCGAAAAACAGCGCACTTCATTAATAAAAAAACAGGGCCGCAGCCCTGTATAAAGTAGTCGTTAATCCTTCTAGCCAAAACTAAACAAACTAGTAATCTATCTCTATATCGCCAGTCACATTCGTACAGCAAGATAAGACATACCCTTGCTCGATCTCTTCCTCGCTAATGCCGCCATTTTGAGCCATTTCAAAATCACCGGAAATGACTTTTACTCGACAGGCTCCACAGATACCTACACCACATGCCTTAGCGATATTTACCCCAGCCTCATTGGCCGCCTCATTTAGATTAGTACCCAGCGCTACCGCAACCGACTGGCCCGCTTCGGTAAAGCTAACGTGTACCATCTCTTTAGGCTGTAAGTTTTCAACCTCAGCTGCATCAGCATGCTTTTCTGCCAAAGCAACATCTGCAACGGGAGTCTCGCCAAAAGATTCTTCATGGTAGCGATCCATATCAAACCCGACACCCTGCAGCATCAACTTAACCGCTTTCATATAGGGAGCTGGACCGCAACAAAACACTTCACGCGTCATAAAGTCAGGGGCGATCAAACTCAGCATGTGGTAGTTAAGATAACCACGATAACCATTCCATGCTTGCCCAATCCCTGTCGATTCACAAATCAGATGCATCTGGAAATTGTCGACTCGGCTCGACATATATTCCAGCTCACGTGAATAAATTATATCCCTAGGACTGCGGGCACTATGGGCAAAAACAATGTCTACTTCAGAGTCGGTATCAAACCACCAACGTGCCATTGACATCACGGGAGTAATTCCTACACCACCGGACAATAAGAGTATTTTCTCTGAGGGGAAATCCATACAGTTAAACTGCCCTACTGGGCCATGAACCGCGATCTGATCACCCGATTTAAGGTTATCATGCAGCCAGTTGGATACCTTGCCGCCAGACACTCGCTTTACGGTAATTGAAAAGCTATATGGGATCGAAGGCGAGCTAGCAATAGTGTATGAGCGCATCACTCGCTCACCATCAATTTCTAGTTCTAATGTAACAAACTGCCCCGGTTTGAAGAAAAACAATACCGGCTGATTCATGCCAAAGGTAAAAGTAGTTACATCATGCGTTTCTGCAATGACTTTGACACAACGCACCTCATGACGACCGTTTGACCATGTTTGTGTCATCATTGGGTTCATGAAATCGGAGGTATTAAATTCGCTCATTGGCCTCTCCTGGCAGCCTTAACAATCTGCCTAATTTATTTTTAATCGCTGTTTTTATAAAAGTTACTTTTACTAACTTCAATGTTTGTAATAGCCAGAATAGTTGAAAAATGCAAAATCACAGTTCGATTCCAGCCTGCCACTCTTTCCATTTCATGGTCATATTCGCACCCAGTGAAAGAAAAGGCTCAGGCGGTAGTTTTGAAGGTGCCTGGTGCTCTAAAAATTCACTCAATAACTCCGACTTACCTAATACGGCTTGTTCTGCTGCCATCATCCCAGACAGAGTACCTTTAACAGTGCCCAAGCCATTCTGGCAAGCCGCAGACCAAATACGCTGCTCTACCTCACCAAAAGCCGGCATCGAGTTCCAAGATAAACAAAGCCTGCCACCCCAGCGATGCTCAATATCAACATCTTTCAGCATAGGAAAACGACGAGCGAAAGACCGCTCTTGAAGCTTGGCCGCATTGCGCAAATTACGTTCGGTTACTTCCATGTTCTGATTAAGCGTTGCATGATTACGGACCACAACACGGTGTCCGCTTCCCATATAATCGGAACTGCGCCGTACAGTTGTCCCCATCGGGTCTGCCGGTAACACACCCCAATCACTCACACCTTTCAGTTGCTTTATTTCTGTGCTGCTCAAAGCACGAGTCATCGACGCATAAGTAAAGACATGCAGCAATTGTCGCGGAAAAAAACCGAACGACTGAATATGTCCATTAACTGCCAAAATCACATTCTTCGCTTTAACTGAGCCGCTAGGCGTGTTCAGTCGGTGCACTTCACCGGTTTCTATTCCGATAACCGGGCTTTTCTCAAAGAAAATAACCTTACTACTTAAACCTTGTGCGGCCTTACGTACAAAAGCAGCTGGTTGGATCATTACTGCACCAGGTGTAAATAAACCTTGGTGATAAAATTCAATACCCGTCCAGTTTTTCATCTCTCCAGCATTCATCAACTGATATGTTTCACCCAGAGACTCAAGGTGCTTGCGGTAGCTTTCTATATGCTGCCCACCTCGGCTTGATCCAGCAGCCGTAACTTTGCCGCAAGGATTAAATACTTCAGGGGCCATCCCGTATTCTTCTGCCATATCACGAGCAAAATCAATGGCTGCTCGATTCAAACGAATTTGTTGTAAATCATGCTCATGTGCACCCGCATAGGTTTCAGAATTCAGATCATGGGGAAGATCGATCATAAAACCTGAATTGCGCCCTGCTGGACCTTCTGCCAAATGGTTTGCTTCAAGCAAAACAATCGACTCATCGCCTACCAGTTGGCTTAACCGACGAGCTGCTGCAAGGCCAGTAAAGCCACCACCGACAACAACCCAGTCTGCAGTAATATCATCGTTAAGTTGAGGATACCCAGATGCTGCAGGTAATATGCTATTCCAAGCAGCAGGCCCTGGGTCCTTAGGCAAGCGCTTTACTTGAATATTTTTACTCATAAATCGGTTCCTGTCTGAACCGCATAAGCACTTTCGTCGGCGCCTATGCGGATTCAATACTGATGATTACTCAGTCAACGCAACCGTCAATGGCATCATCACTCAGGTCGACCCAAATTGTTTTCAGCTCGGTATACTGATCATGGGCATGGATAGAGTTATCACGACCACCAAAGCCAGACTGCTTATACCCGCCAAACGGTGTTGTAATGTCTCCTTCACCAAAACAATTAACGGTTACCGTACCGGCCTTAATCGCTTGAGCAGCGCGCAGGGCTTTTTTCCCGTTCGCAGTAAAGACCGATGCTGCCAATCCATAGTCCGTATCATTGGCAACTTGTATCGCTTCGTCATAGCTAGCAACTGTGATCACCGACAATACCGGACCAAAAATCTCTTCTTGTGCGAGTTTGTCTTTACTACTGACGCCATCAAATACAGTGGGTTGGATAAAAATGCCATCCATTGTTTCGCCACCCAGCACGACTTCATGGCCTGCTAACTTTCCTGCATCAAGGTAACTACTGACTTTAGAAAAGTGCCCAACATCAATCATCGCACCTAGCTGCTTAGTTGGGTCCAGTGGATCACCTGTATTCCAATCACGGGAATGAGCTTTGATGCGTTCCAGTAGCTGTTCTTTAACACCTGCTTGGACGATCAGGCGAGAGCCTGCAGAACAGTTTTCACCCATATTCCAGAAGGCTGCCGCACAGACTTGCTCAGCAACTTTATCGAGATCTTCAGCATCATCCAGTACGATACATGGGTTCTTACCCCCCAACTCCAGTACGACTTTCTTGAGATTAGAGTCCGCGGCATAACGCAGAAAACGACGTCCAGTAACGGTGGAACCTGTAAACGTCACCATATCCACATCCATATGCATACCTAAAGGCTCACCCACGTCTGCGCCACCACCGGTGATCACGTTGAGTACACCTTTGGGTAGGCCTGCTTCAGCAGCCAGTTCAGCAATACGCAAAGCCGTGAGTGAGGTTTGCTCGGCAGGTTTAACCACCATTGAGCAACCCGCCGCCAGCGCTGGAGCAATTTTCCATGCCAACATGAGCAGAGGGAAATTCCAAGGCAGTACAGCACCCACAACACCGATGGGTTCACGTACGATCATCGCGATGGCATCAGAGCCGACCGGTGCCGTTTGATCATAAATTTTATCCGCTGCTTCAGCATGCCAGGTCAGCGTATTAATAAACTCAGGGATATCGATGCCTTCACAATCGGCAATCGGTTTACCTGAATCTAAACTTTCCAAAACAGCCAGTTCACGACTGTTCTCTTTAACCAACTTGCAGAGTTTAATAAGCACTTCTTTACGTGCCACCGGATGAAGTTTACTCCAGCGGCCATCCTCAAAGGCTTCACGCGCTTTGCTGACAGCGAAATCAACATCGTCAGCATTGCAGGCGGCAACATTGGCAAGTAATTCACCGGTCGCCGGGTTGGTCGTTTCAAATGTATTACCCGATAGCGCCGGGCGAAAACCACCATTGATAAAGCTCATTGCAGGCGGGTTCAGCTGTGCAGCAATCGCTTTGTATTCTTCCAGAGTTAACAGATCTGACATGTGTTATTCCCCCGCCTGTGTGCTGGCAACTTCAGCTTTTGCTTTGCTGATGTTGGCTTTGATAGTCTTTACAAATGTGTCTTCTGGCGTTTCAGCGGCGATACCGGCAATGGTTGTTTTCAGTGTTTTGACTACCTGGGCCATTGCTTGTTTTTCATCTTTGTTCAGGCCACGTAATGGCTTACGCACTTGACCGGACACACGGCCATCCAGTGTTACGCCATGCTTAACGCTCTGGATAAACTTGCCGCCCTGCTCTAATACCCGCATGAGTGGCATCATGGCTGACATAATGCGACGCCCCTTGTTGAAGTCGTTTTCAACCACGCAGGCGTTATACAGTGCCAGATGCTCTGTCGGCAGGAAGTTAGAGCCCGCACACACCCAACTTTTAGCGCCCCAGGCGAAAAACTCCAACGCCTGGTCATCCATACCGCAGGCAACTTGAATGTGCGGATAGTCACGCGCCAGCATGTGTAAGCGGTTAATATCACCGGAGCTTTCTTTAATACCGCAGAAATTGTTAGAGCGGCCCACACGGTCGAGGAACTCCTCCTCCATATTGACGCCCATACGATCCGGGTAGTTGTACAACATGATGGGCAGGTCAGCAGCACGATCCACGGCCAGCGCATGCAGCGCCAACTCACGTTGTGTTGGCAACGAATAAGGCGGGGTTGCCACCAAAATCACATCCGCCTGATACTTAGCAGCATCTTCCGCCAGTTTTAACGACGCATCTGGATTGATCGAACCGGTACCAAAGATAATCTGCAGACTATCGCCACAGATCTCACGAGCGACTTTTAACAGATCAACTCGTTCTTCATGCGTTTCGACATAGTATTCACCGGTGGTACCGCCAATCATCAAGCCGTGAACACCCGACGCCTGCAAGTACTGAACATGAGCTGTGTAAGCATCATAGTCGATGGAGTAATCTTCCTTAAACGGAGTGATTACTGGAGTATAAATTCCTTCGAAGTGCATTTAACTCACCTTCGTTATCATTGTTATTGATGGTCGTTTTAAGAGACTAGAAAATCTTAGAGAGACTCATCTGGTTTATAAAACAGCTTGGTAAAATGGTAACGAGGGGGGGCAGGACTCCACAATCAACCTTTTATTCGCAGAAAACATAACTTCAGGTTATGAGAGCAAGATCATGCGACAGGAGACAGCAGCCAAATCTATAGGCTAGCAGAGTAAAAACCAGAGCTTAAAGATGAGGTTTAAGAAGATGAATAGAGGCAAGCTTATCTGCTACGCCGATTGAATAACCGTTTAATCGGTTAAATGTGTTTTTTTCTGAATGCCAGAGGCTATCAGCAAGCATTCTGAGATTCGTTTTAATACCTGTTTATCAACCGATGAGGAGTAAATCATATTCATTTTAAGGACTAAGTTACTGTTTAGAATATTCGCAGGTAACATTCTACTTTTATCAGGAATCAGCAATGATTCCGGTAACAGAGATATGGCAAAGCCTGCATGAACAGCTATTGCAACGTTCTCAAGAACCGGACTACCAAACACTTGCTTGTATGGAATATTGGCTCTTTTTAGCCCCGCCAAGCATAGATCACGGACAATACAGTTATCTTCATGTATCGCGACCGGCATCTCTTCTTTCTCTTCTAATCTGGCACAGGCCGGTGCAGACCATATTAAGCGCTCACTCCATAGTAACATCTCATCCGGGTATTCGCTCTCGCCTGCAACAATGGCTATATCCAGCTCCCCCGCATCCAGTTTCTTTCTCAGGTTTCGACTACGGTCACAGACTATCTTAGCTTCAAGATTGGGGAGTTCTTGTGTGAGAACTGGCATGAAAAAATTAAGAAAATCCTGAGCATAGTCCGTTGGAATACCAAAACTAAGCTGACCTGAAAGGTCCTTTTCAGCGAGGGCAGACAAGGCTGCATTATTAAGTTTAAGAAATTGCTCGCTATAACTAAGGAGTGTTTTTCCCGCTTCTGTTAATCGAATACCTTGGTTACTGCGTTCCATCAAACTAGTGCCTAACTGCTCTTCCAAACGTTTCATCTGCATGCTGACCGCCGCATGTGAACGGTAAATAGCTTTAGCTGCTTTTTTGAGTTCTCCAGTACGAACAACCATGACAAATGTACGTAACAACTCAAGATCAAGTATCGGATCCATAGCCCACCCTTCTTAGGTAATTAGCAAGTAAGTAAATTAAATCTATCCTTAGTTATTCAATAAATCTGAATTACTTATTAATAATTTATCATTTGCCTGAAGTATGCATTTTTTTTAGGGTAGTAGGCAACTATCCAATGCAACGACCCGATACGTGCCTTTAAATGATCACACATCAGGGTCTCATTATTCATACGAGCGGTCATCGCTCATTAAAGACATGGTAAGTAATATGACAACTCATAAAATTCCGGATCAAATGACAGGCGTGGTACTAACAGGACACGGTGGGCTTGAAAAACTGCTATACCGCACTGACCTACCAGTACCAAAGCCTGGAAAGGAAGAAGTGCTGATCAGAGTAGGCGCCAGCGCGGTAAATAATACTGACATCAATACCCGTATAGGCTGGTACTCAAAAGGCGTAACGGGACAAACTAATGCAGGGGCCGCACAAGGGTTTGAAACAGCAGATGATGATGACGCAAGCTGGTCTGGTATTCCACTTGAGTTTCCAAGGGTACAAGGAGCTGATTGTTGTGGCGAGATTGTCGCTGTAGGCGAGCTGGTAAGCTCTGATCGAATTGGTGAAAGAGTACTGGTACGTAACCTTCAATCAGCAACCTCACAAGGTGAGTTCAGCTGTATCACCTATGGATCTGAATGTGATGGCGGTTTTGCTCAATATACCAAAACCCCAGCAAGCGAAGCATTTGCAGTACAAAGCTCATTGACTGACGCTGAACTCGCATCATTTCCATGCGCCTACTCTACTGCCGAGAACATGATCGACAGAGTCGGCGTTAAAGCCAATGAAACTGTACTGATTACGGGGGCATCGGGCGGTGTTGGCTCAGCGGCCGTACAACTGGCAAAACGGCGCCATGCTAAAGTCATTGCGATCTGTGGCGCAGAAAAGGTAGAACAGCTTAAAGAACTGGGTGCCGACATAGTTATTCCGCGAGGTGAAAGCATGGTGGATGTTCTGGGGCATCACTCAGTAGACATCGTGATTGATCTCGTCGCCGGAGACCAGTGGCCGGAACTACTCGACCTGTTGCGCAGAGGTGGCCGCTATACGGTAGCAGGCGCAATTGCAGGCCCGATAGTTGAGTTAGATGTGAGAACGCTATACCTCAAAGATTTAAGCTTTTTTGGTTGTACTTACCAGCCCAGATCAGTTTTTGAGAATTTGATCCAATACATTGAACGTGGTGAATTAAAACCTCTCGTTGCACATGAATATCCACTGCAACACATCACAATCGCTCAGCAGGACTTTATGGCTAAGAAATTTATTGGCAAACTGGTCTTACTACCGCCTGAGGAGAATATGCATGAAAATCGTTGAGATCTCTGTTTTTCATCGGCCATTACCCATAAAGGGTGCACCTTACCGAATGGCTCTTCAGGAGTTAACAGCACTTGATTCAACTATCGTTCGGATAACCACTGATAGCGGTGTCATTGGCTATGGTGAGTTCTGTCCACTTGGGCCCGCCTACCAACCACAGCATACGCTGGGAGGCCGCGCTGCGCTGCAAGAGATCTGCCCCCACTTAATCGGTATGAACCCTCTATTGATTGACCGTGTGTATGATGTAATGAATCAAGCTCTGTGCGGTAGTCTCTATGCAAAATCAGCCATTGATATGGCTCTCTGGGATATAGCGGGTAAAACTTATGGGGCGCGCATTTGTGACTTACTGGGCGGAGCGATTCGGGAAAAGGTACCTTCCTATTATGCTATCGGACTGACCTCACCGGATGAAGCAGCAGAGATTGCCAAAGAAAAACAAGCGCAAGGCTTTGCTCGGCTTCAACTCAAAGTTGGCGGCAGAGAGCTTCAAGAAGACATCGCAGCAGTACACAAGGTTTCAGAAGCGTTAAAAACAGGTACCACGCTGGCTGTTGATGCTAATCGTGGGTTAGTACCGCGTGATGCTATTAACTTGTCTCTGGCATGTAAAGAACTCGCCTTTATCATGGAGCAGCCCTGTCATACATACGAACAATGCCTAGCGGTTCGCCAACGCATCGCTCACCCGCTCTACCTGGATGAAGTGATTGAAGACCTAAACATACTGTTACGGGCAATTTCAGACAACGCCGCCGATGGTTTTGGTATGAAACAAAGCAGAGTCGGCGGCATCAGTAAAATGAGAACTATCCGTGATGTGTGTGCCGTTGCAGGCTTACCCATAACATCGGATGACAGCTGGGGTGGCGATCTGGTCGCTTCAGCCTGCCTGCAGGTTGGTGCAACCATACAGCCTCAACTATGCGACGGAGTCTGGATTGCTGCACCCTATATCGACGGTCATTATGATCCGAGCAATGGCCTTTCGGTGAAACAGGGACAACTGAGTTTGCCGAGCGGGCTTGGCCTTGGAATAGAGCCACACATCAGCACCACCGAGACTGCAGTGATGAATTTTGGTTAATTAAAAATGATAGTATTGGCCTAGTAAGTGACAGCTAGAAGGCGAGTAAATAAGAAAAAAGTTTATTTGCTTTTAGCTATTCGCTTCTAGCTGAACGACAGAGGTCTGCTCATCAGCAATACAGCCAAGGAACCACGTCTTAAAGGTACGAAACGCCTCATTATCTTGGCGACTTTCAGAATAAGTAAGGTAATGCGACTTCTCCCGATAAACCGCCTCAGCTTCGCCAATACGTATCAACCAGCCTTGCTCAATCATCGGCGATACCAGCTGATGCCAGCCTAGACAAACCCCCTGTTGGTTAAGCACCATCTGAATCAGCATATTGTAATCATTAGCATTGAACACATGTCGCTCCCCTCCAGGGCCGATGTCAACATCAATCCCTTGGGAGCTAAACCACACACCCCAATCTACATGCTCCGCAATCTGAGAACGGCCATAAGGGCTAAGGTTAAGCAGAGTGTGATTCTGCAACACGTCTAGATCGACAATCTCAGGGTTTTGCTCCAAATAAAGCGGTGAACATACTGGATAAATAAGATCATAAAAGAGCGGAATGGAATGATACCCTTCTCTTGGGTCACTCACCTTATTAATGAAAATATCGGGGTGCACCCCCGGTTCCATCTTCAGGAAGTTATTAGTCGTTACAACGCTAACGTCGATATCTGGGTTGGCAGCAAAAAAACCAGGTAAGCGCGCAGAGAGCCAAAAAGCCGAAAACGCTGGCGAACAGCAAATGGTTAGCTCTTGCTTGCGCTTATCACTGTTCTGAATCCGCTGTGCAGCCTGCGCTATATTTACGAAAGAGAGATAGGCAGCATCATAGAAGATGGTACCCGCCTCGGTTAGCTCAACTGCGCGGCCGGCACGTTTAAATAATGACACCCCTAACGAAGCTTCAAGCTCCCTAATTTGTCGGCTAATGGCTGCTTGAGTAACACAAAGGGCTTCTGCTGCACGGGTAAAATTTTGATACTTTGCCGCAGCAACAAAAGACTTCACCGCCCGTAGTGAAGGCATTTTTACCAAAATTTGATCAGGCTCTACATGTTTAACCATAACTTCAGGTATTCAATTCTCTAAATAAAAAGTCGCTTTACCAGTTTTCACCTCACCCATACACTAAATTTCAAATATGGGTAGGCCTACATTTTGTAAGTTATACCCTTACATGTTGCATCAGCGTCACTGACAACGACACAACAATGACTAACAACGGCAACAGGTATTTGGGTTACACACTGTCATGTGAGAAAACACTATAGTGTCAATATACCTGCTCAGACCAATATAAGCATAACAATAACAGCGACTACAGCAGCGTAGCGTTATGGGAGCACCACACAATGACCAGCAAAACTAAAACTCTGGAGCTGATCAATCAGCGGAAACCGCGCCACGCCCTAACACGGGAAATTTATCGCGACGAAGATGTGTACCAACAAGATTTGGAACAGATCTGGCACAAAGAGTGGATTTTTGCCGGCCATACTATCGAGATAGCAAAAGCCGGCCAATACATGACCATTCAAGTGGGCGATTACCCAGTAGTGATCGTTCGCGATGACGCCGGTAACGTCAGAGCATTTCATAACGCTTGTCGACATCGTGGTTCACGCGTTTGCTCAGAATCTAAAGGAAAAACAGCCAAACTGGTATGCCCGTACCACAAATGGACTTTTGGTTTGGACGGTAAACTGCTGTTCGCTGGCAACATGGGTGAAAAATTCAACAACGATGATCATGGTCTGATGCCAGTACATTGTGAGATAGTGAATAGCTATATTTACATATGTGTCGCTGATCAGGCACCAGATTTTGAGCAGTTCCGCAAAGACGTGAGCCCATTTATTGCCCCGCATAACCTTGAAAACAGCAAAGTAGCACACGAAGCTAATTTAGTAGAAGACGGCAACTGGAAACTGGTTTTTGAAAACAACCGTGAATGCTACCACTGTGACGCTAATCACCCGGAGCTACTTAACTCATTTGTCGAGAACCTATCCGTTGCTGGCGTTGGCGGTGATGATGATCCAGAACTGGTAGCGCACTGGGATAAATGTGAAGCGGCAGGGTTACCGAGCCGTCTCGTAATGGACACAAATGGCCAATACCGTATGACACGTATTCCACTGTCGGCTAAAGCGGTCAGTTACACAATGAACGGACAACCTGCCGTAAACGGGCGACTTGATGATACCGATGCTGAAGATATCGGTGCGCTGCTCTACTTTCATTACCCATCTACTTGGAACCATTTTCTCGGTGACTTTGCCCTGAGCTTTCGCGTATTACCTCTCAATTCAGGGCAAACACTGGTAACAACCAAGTGGCTAGTGCCCAAAGATGCGGTCGAAGGTGTTGATTATGATCTCGACAACCTCACAAAGGTCTGGCTAGCAACGAATAATCAAGACAAGAGGCTAGTTGAGGAAACATTTCGTGGGGTCAGTTCGCCCTCTTACATTCCGGGTCCATTTTCTGATATCGCTGAGAACGGTGTGTGTCAGTTTGTCGACTGGTACTGCGATACGATGAAGCAAAAGTTAAGCGACTAAACCTCTCTTACATTAAGCCTCTGTTTGCCCTGCATTCAGAGGCTTTTTTATTGCAGCTAATTTTATGAGTGACTCACACCAACATCCGTTTATGAAAAAACTCCAGCTAACGTCATCACATTAACAATAACCGGAAGTTATGGTTTTTACGTTAAATATGTCGTTGGACGCTTTCAGGCAAAGACCTTAACTTAATAGGCATACTGACAGTCATGAGAAAGCTTATATTGTTGTGATATGGCACTACTGTCACCGCGATAGACTTCAATAATAATCATAAAAATGCAGAGGGTAGCATGACAGACAGCACAGATATTCTGTCGATTAAAAACGTCTACAAAGTATTCGGCGAGCAGCCGGAAACAGCAATGAAGATGTTACGAAACGGCGCAAATAAAGATGAAATCTTTGAAAAGACCGGTCAGACCGTTGGTGTGTTTGATGCCAGTTTTTCAGTTAAAAAAGGTGAAATTTTTGTCATCATGGGGCTATCCGGCTCAGGAAAATCCACTATGGTTCGCCTGCTTAACCGCCTGATCGAGCCAACCGCTGGTAGCATCGAACTCAATGGAAAAGACATTACCGTACTCGGTGATGCTGAACTTCTAGACGTTCGCCGTAAAGAGATGAGCATGGTATTCCAATCTTTTGCTTTAATGCCACATATGTCGGTTATTGAAAATGCAGCATTTGGCTTAGAAGTATCGGGCGTCGAAAAGAAAGAGCGTAACCTGAGGGCCCAGGAGGCGCTACTACAAGTAGGCCTAGGAGAGCACGGCGACAGCTATCCTCATCAATTGTCTGGTGGTATGCAGCAACGCGTCGGGCTT
>NZ_JADGEV010000032.1:0-44013 GCF_016744175.1 Neptunomonas sp.
TGATCCAGTGACTGCATAATATCTGTATCCCCTGCCAACTCAAAAGGACCATGTTCCTCAATAGCCAATACGCCTGGTTCTTTTACATTACCGGCCACCACACCAGAGAGCGCCTTCCTAAGCTGAGCTGCCAAAATATAATCTGGCTGGCCTTGCCTAAGGTTTAATTGCGCCATTTCTTCATGTGTAGGCTCAAAAGGTTGCTGAAATTCATGAGGTATATATAACTGCCAGTTGTAATGGTAAGACTCGTCGGTTTTCTTACGATAGGCGAGCACCTTATCTAACCCCTCACTGATTTTTACAGCAACACCATGAGGATCCCCTACTACAATCTCATACCGCTCTGCAGCACGCTCCCCTATTGTGGCCTTAATGAAACGGTCCACCGTTTCAAAATACGCCTCACTACCCGCAGGGCCTGTAAATACAAGAGGGAAAGGAACATTCCTATTTTTAGGATGCAGCAGAATCCCTAACATATAGAGAATTTCTTCTGCTGTACCCGCGCCCCCAGGAAAGACGATGATACCGTGGCCTAATCGAACAAAAGCCTCAAGTCGCTTCTCTATATCCGGTAATGTAACCAGTTCATTGACAATGGGATTAGGCGACTCAGCGGCAATAATTCCCGGCTCTGTTAGTCCAATATAACGCGGTCTTTCTTTACGTTGCTTTGCATGCGCTATGGTTGCCCCTTTCATAGGACCTTTCATTGCACCAGGACCACATCCCGTACAAATATCAAAGGATCGTAAGCCCAGTTCATAGCCTACTTCTTTGGTATAGTCATATTCGGCACGCTGAATTGAATGCCCTCCCCAACACACCACTAAATTGGGCTTAATATGCGGCCTCATGGCCGAAGCATGACGTAAAATATGAAATACTGTATTGGTTATGCGCTCAGACTCAGTTAAACCATCACAACACTGATCAAGCTCATCGCCTACATATAACAGGTCACGAAGCACCGTAAAAAGATGCTCACGAATACCTTGTATAATCTCCCCATCAACAAACGCAGAAGCTGGCGCATTAATCAGCTCTAGTTGAACACCTCTGTGTTTATGTTTAATACGAATATCGAACTCACGAAAGCGATGTAGCACAGTGCGAGTACTATCCAGTTCACTTCCCGTATTTAATACCGCCAAACAACACTGGCGAAATAAGCGATATAAACCTCCTTGGCTCATATCTTGTAATTTAGCAACCTCATGTGGAGAGAGAGTATCCATGCTCTCCAAGGGCGTTACACTTGCATTGATAAAATGTTCAGTGATCATAGACGCCACCCATCCTCAAAAATAAAATCGGAGCAAACACTGCTCTTTATACATCAACATAGTTCACTTTTTATTACAGGTATATCTATAAATAACAAAAACTTATATTTTCTATGCTTTATTTTAGCCTAGTAACTCATCAACAAAGTGTGGTACCTGCTCACTTGCTGGGCCGTAAAAATGAGCTTTAAAATGAGATTCTTTACGTGAAGGCTCTAAATTAATTTCGACCGTATCGGCACCGGCCTCATTAGCCACTTCTACAAAACCCGCTGCTGGATAAACATGACCGGAAGTGCCAATGGATAAAAATAAGTCACATTGACTCAGAGCAGCATATATCTGATTCATTTGCATGGGTTCCTCACCAAACCAAACAATATCAGGCCGTAATGTCCCCTGTAATCCGCAGCAAACACACTTATCTAAAGGACCAATATTACGGCTAACTGAAGACACGAAACCTGTCTGACGACAGCGCACATTAAGTAATTCGCCATGCATATGAATAAGCGCTTCACTTCCTGCTCGCTCATGCAAATTATCAACATTTTGTGTCACAAGGAGAAAATTATCCTTAAAATTATCCTCCAATCTTACAAGTGCTTTATGTGCTGCATTCGGTTGAATGGCATCACTCAACAGTTGCTCGCGCCGGCTATTATAAAACCGATGCACTAACTCAGGGTCTCGGTGGAAACCCTCAGGAGTCGCCACATCTTCTATATGGTGATCTTCCCATAGCCCATCACTCGCCCTAAACGTACGAATTCCTGATTCAGCAGATATCCCCGCCCCCGTTAGAATAACAACTGATTGATATCCCATGTACTTCTCCAGAAAAGTTGACCACAAACGCCGAACATTAGACTATCATGAATATTGAAGGTCTATTAAGTTTGTCATTCTCTGTTTCGGCTATAAAAGGATAGAGCCATGAGCGCAACAAAACTCTATATTCTCGACACTAACGTTCTGCTACATGACCCTAAATGTCTATACGAATTTAAAGAGCAAGATGTAGCAATTCCAATGACCGTTCTTGAAGAACTCGATGATATCAAGGATCGCAAAAAAAACGTCGCACAAGAAGCACGCTATGCTATTAGAGCTATTGATGACATTTTAACCACCGCAACTTCACCATCACAAATAACTAAGGGTGTTCAAATCCCCCTCCCTGGAAAAGATCGTGAAGAGAGGCTTGGTAAGCTCAGTATTTTCCCAGATCATGAACTCACCGCACGACCCGGCTTTTTAACCAGCAACAAAAAAGATAATCTCATTATCAATTGCGCTTTACACCTCCAATCTACTACAACTCATCGGGAAGTTGTCCTCGTCACGAAAGACATCAACATGCGCTTAAAAGCATTAGGCGCAGGCCTTGAACGTGTTGAAGATTATCGTACAGATCAATTGGTATCTGATATTGACTTACTGCCCGCTGGCCACACTCATTTAGATGGAACATTCTGGGAGAAGGTAGATAAAGTAAAAAGCGTTCAGGAAAATGGCCGTACATTCCACTATGTTGATAAGTCCTTAATACCTGATGCATATATTAGTGAATATATCTTTGATGATTCTAAAGACTTTGCAGCCAGAGTTGTTGCCATTAACGACAATGAAATAGTGTTGCTTGATTTAGGCTACGAACACTTAATGCAACAAACCTGCTGGGGTATTTCACCCATTAATATCTTTCAGGCCTTTGCTATGCAGTCTGTTTTAGATCCAAGCATTGACTTAGCAATTCTGAATGGAGCAGCAGGCTCAGGTAAAACATTCATCGCCTTAGCTAGTGCGCTCGAAATGGTTATTGAAGATAAACGTTATAATAAAATTATTGTTACACGTTCAACACCGCCAGTTGCAGAAGATATTGGTTTTTTGCCTGGAACTGAAGAGGAAAAAATGACACCGTGGATGAGTGCGATTAATGATAATTTGGAAGCGATGCACGAAAGTGATGAACGCCCATTAAGCAGTGTAAAATATACTATTGAAAAGGCCAACATCCAGTTCAAGTCCTTAAACTTTATTCGAGGAAGGAGCATTCAGGATGCGGTTGTCATCATTGATGAAGCTCAGAATTTAACGCCATCGCAACTAAAAACGATCCTTACACGCTCAGGTAAAGGAACCAAGATGATCTGCTTGGGTAACTTGGCGCAGATCGACTCCAACTATTTGACCCCTCTTACATCAGGACTAACGTACATTGTCGAACGATTTAAAGGCTTTGATGGTGCAGCCAACGTTCACTTTGAAGGCATCTTCCGCTCACGGCTAGCTGAGTACGCTGAAGAGAATTTATAACAACCCAAGTTGCTGGAGATAAACTCCAGCAACTTCTTCTTATATGTTCATTCCATTTATTAACTCGTATTATGGAAGCATAAAGCAAACACATGGATTTTATATGAGCATTGACACCACATTAGCTGAGCACTCTTCAAACCCGTTAGTTGAGTACAACCCGAATGCCATTCTCGTTGTTGATAATATGAAAATAGCATATGCCAACGAAGCTGCCGGTCATGTCTTTCATACGCAAGTATCTGATCTCACAAACCTGGTTTTTGAAAGCTTAAATCAATCAGAAGAAAGCCTGAGTGCTTTAATACAACATACTCAACAAGCAATCGAATCGAAAAGCTCACACCGGCATCATTTGTCACTCATGAGCGGAGCAGGAATTCGACATTACGAAGCAACCTTTACTTTTTCTCAAGAGATGGTATACATCTTCTTTCAAGATATTAGCTCTCAAGTACAAACAGAGAGCGCACTTCAATCACAAGCAACACACGACCCTTTAACAGGCCTGTTCAATAGACAGCAGCTATTTTTAATGGGGGCTCAAGACATTGCGCGATCTAAACGTTATAAAAACTCAGTATCAATTCTTGTTGTCACCATCGACAATATGCGCCACATCAACCAAAGCTACGGTTATGCGGTGGGTGATCATGTTTTGATCAACATAGCTCGCTCTTTGAAAGACATTTTGAGAGAATCCGATTATGCTGCAAGGTTAGATAATAAGAGCTTTGTTATCTGCCTTATTGATGCAACCCTAGCACAAATAGAAATCGTCACTCAGCGGATTCAAACAGCCGTTACTAATCGAGATATTACGATTGCAGACAGCACTATTCCTGTGGAAATAACCTACGGTGGAGCGGAGCTAGATAGTGAAATCGACCATCAATTTGATGATTTTCTTTTACGTGCGGAAAAAAATTGTACCGAGAGATGAATGGTTAAAAAAGCTATAACTGCAATCTTAACGGGCCTGATTCGTATTTACCAATATGCTATCAGTCCTTTTTTGGGTAGTAACTGTCGTTTCTACCCTAGCTGCTCACATTACATGCTTGAAGCAATTGAAACACATGGTCTATTCAAAGGACTAGGACTTGGCTGTCGTAGGATCCTTAAGTGCCACCCATGGCATGAAGGAGGTATTGACCAAGTCCCCCCCGCCTGTGGTTGCCATAGTAATGAGCAATCAGAGCTTCATACAAAGAAATAGTATTGAAGCCTTCTCATAAAAACACGCTACAATCAGACTATATTTAAGCAAGCACTACCTTCAACAATAGAGCATTTTTTGAAAGGCACATTTTGATGTTTTCGCCCTTAGCTGTCATCTCAACTGTTATTCTTTATATGCTAATGCTATTTGTAGTTGCTCTATTGGTTGAAAGAAGAATTGCCAAAACGGGAACCCCGCTTAAAAGCCCTTGGATTTACGCCCTATCCCTCGCTGTCTTTCATACTTCATGGACATTTTATGGAAGTGTTGGTTTTGCGAGCACCTCAGGCTTACTATTTTTGGGTATATACGTAGGAGCACTTATTGGGATTATCTTCTGGTGGGTCACGCTACGAAAAATGGTCGCCATTAAAGAAACGTTCCGTATCACAAGCATTGCCGATTTCATATCAACTCGGTATCGACGTTCGCAGCGTATTGCAGGGTTAGTAACTCTCATTGCATTAATCGGTATCCTTCCCTATATCGCATTACAGCTAAAAGCCATTGCAAACTCATTTGATATCATCACACATGAACAAGGCTCGAGCTGGGAGTATAGTGGCCTTCTAGCCACACTGTTAATGACAGCTTTTACCATAATGTTTGGTGTAAGGAGGCTGGACCCCACAGAACGCCATCAAGGAATGATTGTAGCGCTGGTCGTTGAAAGTATTGTAAAGCTAGCGGCCTTTGCCTGTGTCGGTCTTTTTGTGTGCTTTATTCTTTACGACGGCTTTGCAGATATTAATGCCCGCATTATCGACGCTGACCTTTCACATATAACGCAGTTTGACGCAACTGAAAATAGCGCAAGTATGTGGCTAACACTCATTGTATTAAGCTTTGCAGGCATCTTTCTTTTACCCCGACAATTCCATGTAGCTGTTATAGAGAACACTGACCAACAGCACATAAAAACTGCGATGTGGTTATTTCCTCTTTATATAATTGCTATAAATATATTTGTTGTCCCCCTAGCAGCCGCAGGCCTGTTAAGCGGGTTACCCTCCGAATCAGCAGACTTCTTTGTCTTACTTTTACCACAACAAGCGGGCTATGACGGCCTCACCATGTTTGCATTTATCGGAGGGTTTTCAGCAGCTACCGGCATGATCATTATTACGACTATGACGTTGGCAACCATGGTCTCTAACCATCTAGTATTACCGGTCATTGAATCGGTTACATCAGCCCAACCATTACGAGCCTATTTATTACAAATCCGCTGGGTGTTGGTTGGTTTAATTCTTGTTTGCAGCTATTGGTTTGAACGAGAATTCAGTGATTCTTACATCTTAGTGGCCATCGGCCTACTATCATTTGCTGCCATTTTACAATTTGCACCTGCAGTTTTTGGTGGGATGTTTTGGCAAAAAGCTAACAGTGGAGGTGCGTTTGCAGGCTTACTCGCAGGCTTTTTTCTCTGGTGCTATACATTAGGTCTGCCTACATTTATCAAACAAGGCTGGCTAAATCCAGAGATTCTAACCCACGGTCCGTGGGGTATTGAGCTATTAAAACCTGAAGCTCTTTTAGGACTCGACGGGCTTCATCCTCTGACCCATAGTGTTATCTGGACTCTGTTGTTCAACGTTAGCTTTTATATTATTGGCTCTCTTATTTACCAACCCCATAAAGATGAAAGAACCCTCACTACTGAGTTTATGGCCGCGTTACAGCCGCTAAAATCTGGCCACAAAGCACGCCCAACAGGATTAGATGCTTATATAACGCTGAGCATAAAAATTGAAGAGGCTAAAAGTTTACTTTCGCAATACCTCACCACAGATAAAGCAAAAGAGTCTGTCTATACCATTGCAGAAGACCTTCAAGTACATGGCCAGACACATATCACAATTATTGAGCTTATTGAATTTCATCGCATGTTAGAGCACTTATTGGCAGGCTCCATTGGTGCTGCAAGCGCGCATAGCGCACTAGAACAAACTATCCGTTATTCAGAACGTGAATCCGGTGACTTAAAAGCGCTACATAGCCACATTGTGAACGAGTTAGGCACACAAAGCTTAGCCAAAAATAAAAATGACGATTTTGAAGATTCACTACCCAATGGTTTCGGTATGCTTTCAGACCTGCAAGCCCAAATCGACACCTTAGAAGAGACGGTTTACAACCAGCAAGAAGAGATCACAACGCTCGAAACCAAGCTTGAAAATCGTCATGAAGAAATCTTCAAGTATAGAATGGAAGCACAGCGGGCTAATCAGGAAAATGAAGAGTTACGAGGACAACTGACTCAACTACCTCGTAACCCATCAATGAAATAATTCGTATAATGATAACCGCGAAATTCGCCTTTGAATTATGTACCAGCTATTCAGCTTTGCTTATGTACATGCACATCCATTTGCGGAAACGGAATAGAAATACCCGCTTCATCAAAGCGCAACTTAACTTTTTCATTGGTGTCCCAAAGAACACTCCAATAATCAGCTGTTTTGACCCAAGGACGCACAACAAAATTCACACTGCTGTCTGCCAGCTCTGAAACCGCGATAACACTTTCTGGTTCTGGTAAAACACGCTCATCCTCAGCAAGAATCTCTGCCAGTAGCTGTTTAGCTTGCAAGAGGTTCGCTTCATACCCTATACCAAACACCATGTCGACACGGCGGGTATCACGTTTCGAATAGTTTGTAATCACACCACTATAGATAGGCCCGTTTGGCACAATAACTTCGCGATTATCACCAGTACGCATCACTGTACTAAAGATAGAAATGCTTTCTACTACTCCAGAAACACCTGCGGCTTCAACAAAATCCCCTTCTCGAAACGGACGAAACACAACCAGTAAAACTCCTGCTGCAAAATTCTTTAGAGAGTCTTGCAAAGATAATCCAATCGCTAAGCCTGCGGCACCCACAATCGCAATCAAAGAAGACGTATTTACACCTAACTGATCAAGAGATGCAACAATGACAAAAAGCAGTAATAAAGAACTTAAGATAGACGATACAAAGTTAATTAACATGTTGTCCATTTTGGACTTTTTTAATAACTTTTTAACAAGTCTCATTACTAGGCCAATAACAATTCGCCCGACAATGAATACAGCAAGTGCCGTTATAATATTAATACCCCAAGGTAAAACGTATTCATTCTGAATATTAATTAACATCTTTGGATCGAGAAATTTTTCCACCTATGACTCCTTCGTCTAATTGGCCTTATACAAGTAGGGCGGCATTATCCCGCTGTAGAGTTAAAAAACCTACCTTTAAAGGAACTTTAATCTAGATTTTCAATCGTATTTTATACAAAATCGTTTACTATAGGTTCTCCTCAGAGATACTCATACAACACATTCATCCGAGACAAAGGCTCTCTGAATAATGAAGAAATATATACTTGCTGCTGCACTTATCTCAGCGACAATGCCCGCTCTTGCAGAAAAAGGTCATATCGCTGATGATGTTTTTGTTTTCGTTCATGGCGGACCTAGCAATCAGTACAAAATTTCTGGTCGCGTTCGAAGTGGGTCATCGATAAATATTCTCAGAAAAAGTTCTGATGGAAAATTTATCCAGATTCGAACATCATCAGGCAAAACAGGCTGGGTTGATGCAAATAATGTTGATAATGGAGACAGCATCCAAATTCGAGTTCCTAAACTTGAATCAGCATTAGATACGAGCCAAGTGCTTGTAAAAGAGCAATCCACTGAGATCCAAACCCTTAGAGGTGAGCTGGATACCTTTAAAACTGAAAATGGCACCTATTCAGATCAACTCACTAAGCTGAATACTGAAATTAAAGATTTAAACCGCCAAATAGACAATATGGATGAGAGCAATCTTATGCGTTGGTTTACATATGGTGGATTAGTTGCTCTAGGAGGGGTTTTATTAGGTTTACTGGTACCTTATTTACCTAAAAAGAAAAAACGTCGTGATGATTGGCTGTAGTTAGCCAATAAGACTCTGAGCATAAAAAAGCCGACTATTGTCGGCTTTTTTTATGTACGGCATTCAGCAAAAAATACCTAAGCTAATCAAGCTCCAACGTTGAAAGTGTATATTGGCGTACACTTTTCAATAACTCAGGATTATCGGGTAGGGATTCTCCAAAAGAGGGAACCATCTCCTTCATTTTACTTTGCCACTCTGGCGAAGCCATGCGCTCAGGGAAACAGCTCCCAACAATGTCTATCATTGTATTGACTGCTGTTGATGCACCTGGAGAAGCACCCAGTAAAGCAGCTAAAGTATGGTCTGCCGAGGTAATTACCTCAGTGCCAAATTCTAACTTCCCGCCCTTCTCTTCATCCTTTTTAATAATCTGAACTCGCTGGCCCGCTTCAGCCAATTCCCAGTCATCATTCTGAGCATCAGGATAGAAGTTACGAAGCGAATCAACACGTTCTTCGTGAGACTGCATCGCCTCGCTAATCAGATAACGTGTAAGATCCATATTGTTCTTACCAACAGACAGCATTGACACTAGGTTATTAATACGGAGGCTTTTTGGTAAATCAAGCATAGAACCTTGCTTTAGGAATTTAGTAGTAAAGCCAGCGAAAGGCCCAAACAACAGTGCTTTTTGCCCACTAATAATACGCGTATCCAAATGTGGGACTGACATTGGAGGGGCACCAATAGGTGCTAAACCATAAACTTTGGCCAAATGCTTATCAACAATTGCAGGCTTTTTACACACTAACCACTGGCCACTAACGGGGAACCCACCATAACCATCGCCTTCAGCAATACCTGATAACTGTAACAAAGGTAGTGCACCACCACCGGCCCCTAAAAACACAAAACGAGAAGAAATCGTTCGCTCAGCACCTGTTTTAGAGTTTTTCAACTCAACATTCCACAACCCATCGTCTTGTTGCTCAAGATCTGTTACAGAATGGCTAAGCATTAGCTCAAAGTTGTCTTGCTGCTCAAGATGTGTCGACATATTACGTGCTAATGACCCAAAGTCTACATCTGCACCATAACGAACTCGCGTCCCTGCTATAGGTTCCATAGGATCGCGGTTTTCAAGAATCAGGGGCATCCATTCACGTAGTACACGAGGATCTTCGCTATATTCCATGTCGGAAAATTGTGGGGACTGACTAAGCGCTTCATAACGCTTACGCAAAAATTCAACATTATCTTCGCCCCAAACAAAACTCTGGTGAGGCGTAGCATGGATAAAGTTTTCTGGTTTTGGCAAAGCACCTTGCTTAACTAAGTAAGACCAAAACTGTAGGCTGACTTCAAACGCGGAATTGATGGCAAAAGCTTTACGAGTATCAATGCTACCATCAGCTTGTTGAGGCGTATAATTAAGTTCGCAATAGGCTGCATGCCCTGTACCGGCATTATTCCAACCATCTGTGCTCTCATGAGCAACATGGCCCAAACGCTCTACCATTACGATATTTATATTAGGGTCAAGCTGTTTCAAAAGCATACCCAAGGTAGTGCTCATTGCACCTGCACCTACTAACAATACATCTGCCGATTTTGCTATCATTTTGATCTTCACCATTTCAAATATAAATATGGGATCTGAAAATCACACCTGGCAGTACTGGCTCTCATAAGCAATTCACTCGGGAACCACACTGTAATGAAACTTTTGGTTTCATCAACAACCGGATGCCTGCCCCAGCATTTTCGTGCCGACTAAAAACATATGAATGTGACAATTTGTCATTCACATGGGACATATTGGCGCGAATTATACGGATTCTTTACAAAAAGTCTTGAAGAATTAGGTCTAGAGTACTGATCAATTCGTAGTATACCTAGCACCAACATACTCATTTTCAACAACCAATCATTCTTGTTAACCTATTAGATTTGTTTACTTTTTCACCAACATTGAATAATTAGTAGATATAACGGTTAAACTAATTAACAAAGAGGATGTCTACAATGTTATCCACAGATTTTGTGGAAGATATAACGACACCTTATGATTAATTTTTCTTATCTATGCTATAGCCATATATAATTAGAAAACATTACTGATGTAGTGTTTCATAATGTTATCAATACTCAACAACAGGATATAGCTATGGAACGTGTCACCATTTTCGGTAAAGAAGGATGTGGTTTTTGCAAAAGAGCAAAGCAGCTTTGTGAAATGAAAGATTTGAACTTCAAATATTTAGACATCCATCAAGAAAATATTAGCCAAGCTGATCTTGAGAAAACGATTGGAAAGCCTGTAGTCACTGTTCCACAGATATTTATAGGACAGGAGTACATTGGTGGTTACACCGAATTTTCAAACAAAGTTGCCGAATTAGGCCTTTAGGGTCTACAGTTATATACAAGAACTGATGAATGAGAAGAGCTATATGATTATTTTAAGCACACTTGCCATCGCCATCATCGCTGTGTACGCAGGGAATATTTTACTAACAGCTAAACGGAACACTGAGATGCGCCCGATTAAGATCCGCTCAGATGACAACCGGACAAAACGTCGCCGCTAAACACCTCCTCATGGCGTTAATGGGGTATCTTTTTGCTATTGGGTATCCCAGACTCTTGCAGCAAGACCACTCATTCTTGTGGTCGGCTTTTCAATGGAAGAAATAATGGTCTTCAACGAGCCATAAAGTGCACAATGTTTCTTTGCTCGGGTAATTCCGGTGTATACCAGTTCACGTCTTATTACCTTGGCTTCTTCGGCTAGAACAAGAGTTACATCGTCAAACTCTGAACCTTGGCTTTTATGTACCGTCATAGCGAACACAGTTTCATGCTGAGGTAACCGACTCGTTGAATAAGAAACCAACTCTCCTCCTTGTTCAAACCATACCTTTAGCTGTTGAGTCTCTGCATCTTCTAAAGCAATCCCAATATCGCCATTATATAAACGCAAAGAACGGTCATTACGTGTAATCATAACAGGGCGCCCAGGGTACCAGCGCCCATTCAAACTGATAAGACCACGGCTTTGTGCTTCTTTCTCAAAATTGTTATTTAAAGCCTCAACGCCAAAAGTACCTTTGCGTAAGCCACACAGAATACGAAAAGCTGAAAACTCTTTCAGTACATCTGTTGGCTCAAAGCCGCTAGCAACAGCTCTCAAGTATCTCTTGTACTTATCCAACATATGTTGGATCAACTGATCATTACCACCTATAGATACGGGTATTCGCTGTAAGTCTTCATACCCTGCGGCAAGAACAGTTTTAAGCTGCTCAGAGTCTCCCATGTTCACAGCACTAGCAAGAGCGCCGATACCACTGTCTTTAGAGAAACGGTAACTATGTTTCAAGAAAGCAACTGAATCCGCAAATGGCTGAACTCTTGTTGCCTTCGCAACGGGTAACTGGCATGTTTGATATAACAAAGCAGCCATAGACTCACTGCCAACTAAGCCTATAGGAATAGAGCACAAATCTCCTAAGACACTCCCCGCCTCTACTGACGCTAACTGCTCTTTATCTCCAATGAGAATAAGCCGTGCATGCTCAGGCAAGGCTGCCAATAAACTCGCCATAAGAGGCAAATCAATCATGGACGCTTCATCAACTACCAGCAAATCAAGATGCAGCGGGTTATCTGCATTATATTTAAAAGTGCTCTGCCCCGGCCTAGCTCCTAACAAGCGGTGTAATGTCGTTCCTTGATCAGGAATCAATTTTTTAATCCCCTCGCTCACTGCAAGTGAATCGCGCGCCATACTGATCGATTCTGATAAGCGTGCCGCAGCTTTCCCCGTGGGCGCTGCTAAACAAATAACGGGGGCACTATCTTGATTATTATGGACTTGCATTTGCAGATAGATGGCTAACATTCGTGTAATTGTCGTAGTTTTTCCGGTGCCGGGCCCGCCACTAATAATAGCTAGTGATTGTAAAACAGCGGTAGCTGCTGCAATTCGTTGCCCATCAGGTTTAAAATCACCTAGCTCACTCTGAACAATGCTATTTTCACCAAAAAGACCATCTAACTTTTCTTTTAATAAGACCGCATTAACGTCAACTAACTTAGCTCTAAGCAGTAAATCTTTTGCTACTTGGCACTCATAGCGCCAATATCGATAAAGATATAAGCGTCTCTTATCCAAGACCAATGGCGTTAAATGCTGACCATTACCTAAGATTTTACTGTCTAATAGTTCTTCTACAGGTTGTGAGGATACGATCTGAAGTGCTTCTTCGCGCAGAACCACAGGCCAAGCAGACCAGATAGTCTCTAAATTCTTTAGATTAATGCAGACATGCCCTTCGCCCAATTGCTGACTAACAAGGGCCGCTAATAAGGCCAAATTTTTTGATAGCTGAGGTTTTTGTTGCACAAGCCAATTAGAAAAATGGATATCCAATGGCCGTAAAAAACCCTGTGTAAGTAGGTCCTCAAGTAATCTCATACACAACCCTTGTTAAACAACCTATCCAGAGCATCTATCAAAGCATAATCAGGTTTAGTATAAAAAACGCCCTGCTGCGTATCAGATAGATTCATTCCACGAATAAACAGATAGTAAACTCCGCCAATGTCAGTTTCATAGTCATAATTTGGTAAGCGATTTTTAAGCAATCGATGCAACGCCAATGTATAAAGAACATATTGTAAATCATATCGATGCTCTATCATCGCTTGCTCCATTGCCGCTTGATTATAATCCTCTGCGCTATACCCCAAATGGTTAGATTTATAATCGACGATATAATATTTGCCCGCATGACGCATGGTTAGATCGACATAGCCTTTTAGCATGCCTTGTAATTCCTCAAACTGCAGCTCTCCAGCACGCACAGCCAATGGATCATACTGACGCAATAACTGATTTAACTGAGTCGCACTAATTCTTGTAAAAGGTAATACAAATTCCATCTCAACCAAGCGATCCTGCAGGTTAATATCCTTTAAGCAACAGCCTGCCTGAAGCAGAGGAACTTGGAGCGTTTGCAATACAAACTCTGATAAAACAGGTTGCCATACAGATTCAAAACCACTCAATAGCAAATGCTTCTCTAACACCTCATCAAGTTCAAGAGCTGTAACACTCACAAAATCAATTTCTTCAAATAAGGTATGTAAAAAAGTACCGGCTGTCGCACCACGGTGAAACGTGAATATGTTAAACACGCCTGTTAAGTCTTCTTCTATAGAATCTTGCTCTTCTAATACTTCAAGATCTAATGTCACTTCAGTAATGGGTTCTCGTGTATGGAACCGACTCAGTGCCGAATAACTAGTTACACGCCAATCCCGCTGAATTGAGCCCAAAAATTCTCTGGAAGTAGGTGTTTTTGACTCGGGCTCTTCATCAGAAAAAAGATCCTGCGTCCCTTGGTCTTGAATAGGCACGGGAACAGGCTGAACATTCAATGCGGGATAATCAACAGCAAATAAGTCAACGGCCATTGTAATATCTGGCTCCTTCCCCATTAATAGATAGCCCAATGCACTACTCACCGTTTTTCCTTGCTTGCTATTACGGTAACGAATATCGCTGACTCCTAAATAGCACGCATGCACCGCACGTGTGATCGCCACATAGAGTAAGCGCAAGTCCTCGGCTAAACGCTCTTTTTCAACCTGAGCATCAACATTCTCATCGGGCGCTAAACTTAAAACGGTATGCCCTTCTTCATTATGGAACAACGATGAGGTGCTTTCTCTATACCGGCAAATAAAGGGTAAATATACTAACTCATACTCCAACCCTTTAGATTTATGGATAGTAATTATTGTTACGCGAGAACGATCACTTTCGAGATGCAGTTGCTGTTCTGCTGAGTTTTGATTAGGACTAGCGAGGTGTTCAGCTAACCATCGAATAATACCCATCAAACCTTCTACTTCTTGGCTCGCCTGTTGTAACAATTCACCTAGATGTAGCAGGTCAGTCAAACGACGCTCACCGTCAACAGCCGCAAGTATTCGACAAGATAAGCCTCGAGTTGCCAACATGTTATGCAGCATGGGCAAAACACCTAAACGTTGCCAGTGCTCACGATACTGCTGAAACTCTTCCACCAGCGCTTCCCACTCCAACTCACTTTGGCATAAGTGGTCTAGTTCCGACATATCTAGATGGAACAGCCCTGTTGCCAATGCTGTACGCATCGTGCGCTCGTCTGTAGGCTCAGCAATCGCTTGTAAAATATAAAAGAGTTCACGTGCCTCAACAGTACTAAATACACTTTCACGGCTCGATAAGAAAACCGAATCCACACCACAGCTACGTAATGCTTGCTGGATCTCTTTGGCTTCTTTACGGTCACGAACGAGCACAGCAATATCTGCAGGCAGAACAGGCCGCTCTCCTATCCGGTAAAGCCCAGAAGATAAAACAGACCCTATATGCTGAGCACAGCCCAATGCATAGCGCTTCAGATAATCAGCAACACTAAGAGCGTCTTCTGTCAGCCAAAAATTTAACGATGATTGAACGTCCCCATTACATGTAAAAGGCGTTTTATCAGCCTGAACTGATGCCTTTGCCGTATAAAAAGGAATATCCTGGTCATAAATAAATGGAGACTGCACATAAGAAAATAAAGCATTCACTGCCGTAACCATCGCCGTTGAGGAGCGCCAGTTGGTATCCAGTGTGTAATGAGCAGAAACCTGCTTACGCGCCTGCATATAAGTAAAGATATCAGCCCCGCGAAACGCATAAATAGATTGCTTAGGATCACCAATCATCAGTAAGGCAGAAGGTGCTGCCGGATAGATTTGATTAAAGATTGCATATTGCAACGGATCCGTATCCTGAAACTCATCAATCATAGCAATTGGATACTGTTTACGAATAGCATCCGCCAAGCGCTTACCATCACTTTTACGTAATGCGTAGGCTAATTGCGTTAACAGGTCATCGAATGCCAGTAGCTGGTGACGCGCTTTTTCTGCCTGTAAACGTCGTTTCACTTCACCAATGGCCTGAGAAGTCACTACTGCTTTTACGGGCACACGCACATCAAATAAAACATCAACCTGCTGAAAGATGGGGTGGCTAGGAGGTGGGCCTTTAGGGCAATCTTCAGTAATCACTGAGTTACGAAAGTAGTTCAACTTATCCCAAGGTACATGTACCATTTCACCTTGTGCATAAGCCGACACCGCTTCTAACCAATTGGGTAAGTTACGCTTACTGTAACGCCTCTTATTAATACCTGAAGCATCAATTAAAGGGGCTATATCTGAAACAGACTCTAGCCAGACTTGTTTAAACGAATTTAGAGCCTTGTTTTCAGCCTGCCAACCTTGCTGAAGATCGAACTGACTATAGTCAGGCTGCTGTACAAGCTCTGGTATTGCTAAAAACCCTCGAATGGCAGGCAGTAACATCTCAGGTGTTTTGAACTGCTGCAGCATAAGTGCAGCTAAATCATCAGGGGCCTGATAAAAAGCATCTCGCCAGTAATCAAGAAGTGCCTGGCGGATAAGTGGAGCATCATCCGTTGTTAACTCCTGATTAAAGAGAGCACCACTTTCAAAGGCATGCTGTTTAAGCATACGCTGGCAAAAACCATGAATAGTAAAAATTGCCGCCTGATCCATTTCAGCCGCAGCAAGCTCTAGTAACCTTGCTTTATCCTGATGCTGTGTAGTCTGCTCCAACAGACGGGACAATAACGGATCAGCTGTCTCTCCACTCATAAAGGCTTTACGTGCTTCTCGTATTCTCTGCCTAATTCGATCTCTCAGTTCTTGGGTGGCTGCTTCTGTAAACGTTACCACCAAAATCTGCTCAACGCCCAGAGGAGTCTGTAGTTCTTGATTGCTGGACTCATCGACTAACACATCAACTTCGCTCTTTACTCCAGCGCCAAGCCCTAATAGCAGACGCAAATATAACGCCGCTAAAGTGTACGTTTTACCCGTACCTGCACTCGCTTCAATCAGACATTGGCCTTTTATTGGAAGTGTAATCGGGTCAAGAAGTTTAATGGTCATCTTTATCCACTTCTAAGTGGTTCATCATTTCGCCAAATAGTTGCTCGGAATATGCAAAGATGCCGGGTGCTACCATTCGCCACTCTGGGTAAACCCTGCGCACATATGGGTTGTTGCAGTCTCCACCACGATCACTTTCAAAACGGATTTGAGCATCTTTTCGTGCTTTTTCTTCGTCCTTTTGACGCAAGCTTAACCATTTCCAAGCAGGCTCCGGTAGCCAGTTAAGCGGCAAACGCTGCCCCTCTAAGTACACACGGATCAAGCCACTTAACTGCGCATGTGCTACATCAGCAGCCAGCGGCTTAAAGCTAAACTGCTCACTCAATCCGCGGTACACCGTACGCTCAAAGAAACCTGCGGCACAACTCGCTAAATGTTGAACCCACGTCATGAAGCGATGCCTTCCTGAGACTTTGGACACATCATATTTCAATACACCAGTTGAGTAAGCATCAGTAATCCACCCTTGTAATTGTAAACCAAGCTTTATCTGATCAAACGCAAGCTTTACTTCCAGTCGACGAGGTTTCCCTTGCATCAAGGGCTTCATTTTTTCGTAAAGGTCGTCGATATCATGAGCTCTTTTAGATAGCTCCAAATCACCTGCTTTTCCAACAGGGAGTATTCCTGACTTTCGGATATATTGTGCTGTTGTTTCTAAACCATCACCACGCACAGCCGCCTGTAATAATGATTTTCGCATGGTGTAATCAGTCAATGGCTCCAAACTAAAAGGCTCTTCATCTGACAGCACCAGTTCATCATCACGGAAATAAATCTGCATTCTTTTCTGGAAAAAATATTGAATGGGGTGTCGATAAAAAGCGACCAAATCATCTAATTCAAGCAAATCACACTCAACTTCAGATAACTTCCCTTTAATAAAGCTTTCTACTTTCGGTTGTATATTTTGAGGAATAGCCCAACGAGCGTTATAACTAAATAAGCTATCAGCAGCTTCGTCAAAATAAGCATGACTGTAAGCGGTTAATGGGTGCTCTATTAATATATGTTCTTGAACTGAGCCACCCTTCGAGGAACTATCTAGTCCCTCTATTCGGTATGCCTGATCACAAAATTCCAATACTTCACTGACTAGCACCGACGGCACACGTTTAGAATTATCAGCGATCGATCGGCCAACGTAACTAATATAGAGTGCTTCACGAGCAGACAGTAAAGCTTCAAGAAATAGATAACGATCATCATCTCTGCGTGACCGGTCTCCTTTGCGAGGGTGATCAACCATGAGATCAAACCCCATCGGCGGCAAGGAACGCGGGTAGTCACTATCATTCATACCGAGCAAGCAAACAACTTTAAACGGTATAGCTCGCATGGGCATGAGAGTACAAAAATTAATTTGGCCCGATAAAAACCGTTGTGACGATCGCTGGCTCGTCAATTGCTCATGAAGGCAGTCTCGTAATATAGCGACATCTATTTTTTGCTCATACGCCACTTCCTGAAAAGTTTCCCGTAACGACTCAAGTGCTCGATAAATTAACTCCAGAGCCTCATGGTCACGTTCATCGGGCAAGTACATTGCACTAAGCACCTCCTGGATCTGAACAATCCAGTCGCCCAATAAATGCTCACCGGTAAAGCTATTACGGTATTCATTTAAAGACGCTAAAAAAGATGACAACTGTCCCAGTGCCGTGGCAGACAACCCGGCGACCCCTTCATAAGGAGCAATGCCATTCCAAACAGTATCAGTTTCACCTAGTGCATAACCGCTAAAAAGGCGATCCATGCCAAAATGCCAACTATTTTGCTCAAAAAACGCGCCTCCTATATCTGCACGAGACGTTTTATCTAATCCCCAATGAATACCGGTTTCACTAATCCAGTAACGGATGTTTTCAAAATCTTCCTGCTCCAATTCGAGACGCCGCAAGGTAGCAGGCAGCTCTAATAATTCAATGACTTCAGAGACAGTAAAACGACTATTATTAATCCCAATAAGCTGCAGGAAGCTGCTTATCAAAGGAATTTCCTGCTCAGCAGAACGGTCAGAAATGGAGTAAGGAAAAAAATGTTTATGTTCAGCGTTACCAAAAACAGCATCTATGTACGGAGCGTAATACGCCACATCAGGCATCATCACAATAATATCGCGCGGTTTCAGCTCCGCATCATCCTCGAACATAGCTAATAACTGATCTTGTAACACTTCCACTTCACGCAATGCACTGTGAGAACAATGTAACTGAATACTTTTATCGTTCTCAGAGAGGGTCAATGGTAAAAGATCAGAATCGGTAGCGTCTTGAGTTGAGCGTTCATTATTAGGTTGATCAGTAACAGATCCTCGATTATTGAGATCTAAGATATCTGTCTGTAGCGCCCCCAAAAGCGTCATATAGCCTGGCGCATTAAACAAGCCAACTTCTGGCAACTCCATCTGCTGTATAAGGTGAAGGTAGTCCCGCCCCAGCTTACCCATTGATGCTAATAATGGGTGTCCTACTTGATAATGTTCAAGCGCCGCGGGGTTATGGCCTCCCTCAGCCTTGGATAGCCACATACGGTTCAACCTAGCCAAATAGCCGGGGTCGACAATATCTCCCCAATAATGTCGGCACGGGTTAGCCAACATCAAATGGACATCAATTTTTTGCCCTAATGCTGCCAGTGCTTCAATATAGTTTTGTGGTAGCGCTGAAATACCAAAAACAAAAATTCGTTGCGGCAACCCGGTAAGAGATGCTTGCTTGTCGTTAAGTGCACTAATAAATGTTTCGTACATATTGGCTCGATGCCAATGCGGTAACTCTCGACTATCTGTATCCGCTACAATGGCACGCCATAAAATAGGTTGCCAACGCTGATCATCTCTACTAGCAGGTTGGTCATCGCCCTGCTCCCACGCAGCAATCCAGTCAGGACGATACACAAGGTACTGATCATAAAGATCAGCCACGCGCGCGCACAGATGATAAAGGCGCAGCGGTTCATCATCTTGATTGAGGTACTGTTTAAGTATAGAGAACTGATCATCACTAAGATGCTCTGGAAGTATTCTCATTAAGACCCATGTGATTGCAGCCTTATTGTATGCAGAACGCTCTGGTACATCATCTAGCGCGGCAACGAAAACCTTCCATAAAAAGCTAGCAGGCAGCGGAAATTCTATATTTGCGGCAATACCCAAACGGTCAGCCAGCTCTAGTTTTAACCACTGCGCCATGCCCGGGCTTTGAACAAGAATTTGATCAGCAATAAATGGATCAGATTGAGGATCGCTTTTGATCATCTCCACCAGCACATCACGCAGGGTATCCAACGCGTTTGAGTGATAAATCCTTAGCATGAGTCTACCCTGTATTGTTTATAGGTTATCCCTACCCTACTGGTTGCGCCTCAGAGATTACCCCCTCAGTATCATCAATATTCAGATGTTTATCGACAAACACGAACCCACCATCAGTGGTCCATACATCTTTTCCTTGCTCAACCCTAATAACACCATTAAAACGCTTACCGAGGTAAGTTACCGCATCTTCTAATGTATCGATGTCGCATAGCATTACACCGCCACGATCATCTTCCGTAGAAAACAGAAAACTTTTCACTTGAATCTCCTGCTTTTGTTATCAAAAAAGCTCATACGAAGCGTAAATAGTGGTATGAATAAATGCATATATCCTACTCATACAGAATACAGCATCTTACTGGAACTCAATTCCAGCAGCCATTGATAAATAAATGTTTTATGTGCGATTATAAGTTCTTCTCCCTGTCAGAATCCATACAGGACGTATGCATGCAGCACTCATTGGCAACCTTAACAACACTTGTTCAAGAGATATCTGACGCCGAAAATGCAATGACTGCAATGCAAACAATTGTAGCGCGCCTCAGCCAATTGATGGACGTGCCAGTGTGTAGCCTATACCTCAAATCACCTGCGCGCTCTAAACTTATCTTAGCGGCAACACAAGGCTTATCAAAGAGCTCTGTAGGCAAAATAAAATTAGGATTAGATGAAGGTTTAGTGGGCGTTATTGCCTCAACTAAACACTCCTTCAACCTTGCAGATGCACCCTCACACGACAAGTTTTTACTTTTTCCAGAAGCCCAAGAAGCACCTTACAAACAGTTTATGGGTGTACCTCTCATCCATCTGCGCCAATTAATCGGTGTTATTGTTGTACAAGGAAAAACAAACAAGCCCTTCTCCCAAGAAGCTGAAGCATTCCTTATAACAATTGCATCTCAGTTAGCAGCAACACTTTACAACATCCAAAAATCAGGTGAGTGGATACCAAAGCGACGGCCAGGAAAACTCTATAAACGCTTTAACGGCATTGTTAGCTCATCAGGCGTAGGGATTGGTGAGCTGGTCCATATCAATACGCATATAGACTTAAAGGTCGAACCCGATAAAGCCGCTTCTAACCTAGAAGCTGAGCAGGATATATTTGAAACAGCCTTACAAAAGGTTATTGACGATTTAGAGCATGGTGCCAATAAAATAAAAAAGGATTTACCAGAAGATATTGTTTCTCTTTTTTCTGTCTACCGGATGATGCTTGAAAGCCCAGAACTAAAAGACGGCATTTTAGAAAGAATCCAGTCGGGCAACAGTGCCATGTGGTCTGTCAGGGAAACTGCATTTGAATTAGCCACTGTATTTGAAATGGCAGATGATCCTTACATGAAAGTGAGAGGGGAAGATGTCAAAAACATAGCCATCAAGCTTATGACACAAATGGCTAAGCGCGAAAGAACAACCTCACCGGATAGCCGAACTCCGATCATTATTGCCGGAGACTTAATCAGCATCACAGATTTGTCTGAGTATAACTCTTCTCAGATCCAGGGCATTATCAGCACGTCAGGTTCAGCACTATCTCACACCTCTATTGTGGCAAATGCACTAGGTCTTCCTGCGGTCATGGGTGTTTCTGAGCTTAACCTCAAACGCTACCGAGGCCAACTTAGCGTAGTTGATGGCAACCGCGGTGAAGTTGTTATATCGCCGCCCAAAGAGATGGTTAGAGAGTATCGCCTACTTGCTAAACACGAGCAGCAGTTCAACAAAAAATTAGCAAAGTATAAAGATTTACCCGCCGTCACCCTCGATGGATTTCATGTCACACTGCACACAAATACCGGCTTACTAGCCGATGTCTCGCCTGGTCTGCAAAATGGAGCTGAGGGTGTTGGACTGTACCGTTCTGAAATCCCATTTATGGTACACGACAGCTTTCCTACAGAAGAAGAGCAATATCTTGTCTACAAAGAAGTAATAGATGCCTATAGCCCTCGCCCTGTATCGATGCGTACTTTAGATATTGGTGGAGATAAGCAGCTTCCATATTTTTCATTCAAAGAAGAAAACCCCTACTTAGGCTGGAGAGGTATCCGTTTTACGCTAGATAATACCGCTCTACAAGTAACGCAAATTCGCGCTATGCTCCGCGCAGCACATGGCCGTGACAACCTTCAAATTCTCGTTCCTATGGTCAGCAGAATCGACGAGATAAAAGCAATAAAGGACCTTATTCAACAATCCTTACTTGAACTCAATAAAGAAGGGAAACAAGTTAGCAAGCCTAAATTAGGCATTATGATAGAAGTACCCTCGGCTATGTTGCTTTTGGATAAAGTCGCACCTTATGTTGACTTCGTCTCCATAGGCTCAAATGATTTAACCCAGTACCTACTTGCAGTAGACCGTAATAACCCAAAAGTTTCGGGCTTATTTGATCACCTTCATCCTGCGGTTCTTGTTGCACTCCAGATGATCAAAAGCAAGTGTTCAGAATTAAATTTACCCGTTTCTTTGTGCGGTGAAATGGCTGCTGACCCTGCTTCTGTACTCTTACTCATTGCTATGGGATTTGATCGACTCAGTCTAAGCGCGCATAAAATCCCCAAAATAAAATGGCTTATACGCCAACTCAAGAGAGAAGACTTATTAAAACTATTGATCAAAGCAAACGCAGCTGAAGGAGAGGTTGAAATACGTAAGTTACTTTCTAAAAAAATCAAAGAGCTTGGCCTGTAACCATAATAGTTTCACACACCCTCTCAAAACCAGTAGTCTATTTTTTTGTTTTTTCCAGAAAATTTAAAACTTTTTTTATAGAAAGACTCTATATCTATGGATGGTGTAGGTTTTTTTCATTAAGATGAAGGTATATTTAACTGCAGTCAGGTAGTATCGTGCAGCCAAAAACAACTATATCTACTGATAACATCTATAAATTCTACGCCCTCACGGGACTACTCTCCACAATAACTCTCATAGTTCTTTTCTTTCAATTAACCGAGGAATACAACACCCGGGTTTTTGATCGTTATATTAAAGCGTCTGTTCTTGAAGGGATCAGAGCACCAACACTCGAACAGAAAGTTACTCTTCAAGTTATTGAACGCCAATCCGACTTAGATGCATCAAATAAGCAGTTTTATTCAATTACATTGGGCGTGCTGATTGGCTGGAGTCTTTTATCAATGATTATTGGATTCTGGCAGTGGCACACCAAAATCCAACCTATACATAATGAAATAAACCGCCATGAGCTAATAAAACTAAAGCATGAAATAGTACGTTTAAAGAAAGGCCCGCACCCTTTTTAAAACCTAAGATGCAGTTTGTTTGATTCTTTTTGAAAAGAAAACAACAACCAGCATAGCCCAAACTACTACAGGTATCATGAGAGCATTCATAGTCTCCCACCCCATGCTAACCTCCAGCCAGCCGGCACTTAATGCTGATATAGTAACCATACCAAATACTAAAAATTCGTTTGTAGCTTGAGTTTTAGCGCGTTCCTGTTCAACGTAGGCCCCTGTTACAAGGCTAGTCGCACTTATAAACATAAAGTTCCATCCCAAGCCCAACAAGAATAAAGCACTCCAAAAATGCCATTCTGTTTTTCCATTAAGGTTAATAAAAATACACGCCAACATTATTACCCCTCCCAAGAGCATCATAGGAGTGGTTCCAAAGCGCTGAATTAATCTTCCAGTAAAGAAAGAAGGCAAGAACATGCCTAATACATGCCATTCGATGACCCAAGCGGTTTGTGGAAACGAAAAACCACAGCGAGCCATTGCCAAAGGAGTTGCTGTCATTAATAAGTTCATAACTGTATAACTCACCATACCGACCACAACAGCCACTATAAAAACTGGTTGCGTAGCAATCTCAAATAATGGCCGCTGCCCTTCCTTATTCGCCACCGAGTTACTAGTGCTGGGAATAGACACCCCCATTAGCAACAACAACGCGATTACATACAGTCCAACCAAACCAACAAAAGAACCGACAAACTCTTGGCTAATCCAATCTCGGCTTTCGACAGCTAACGCAGGACCTATAATAGCGGCCAAGACGCCACCAAACATAACCATCGATATCGCTCTATTTTTATGCTCAGGCTCACAGGCCTCGACAGCAGCAAAGCGGTATAAAGTACCAAATCCAATCCCGACACCTAACAATGTCGTACCAACACAAAAAAAGAAGAAACTTTGATACATCAACGCTACGGCAGAAACAATCGCTCCAATAATGCCGACCGAGTTCCCTAAATAGAAACCATTCCGACGCCCAATACGCTGCATTATTAAAGAAGCAGGAATGGTAGCCAACATCAACCCAACAAACTGCATCGCAATAGGTAAAGTGATAAGCGCATCCGAAGGAGACAAGGACTGCCCTATCAGTCCATTTACAGAAATTAACAGTACGTTACCTGTGCCTAATAACGCTTGGCATAACGACAACAACACGACACTGCGATTCATTTAATCTCCTGATAACATGCTTTATTTGGTCGACAGTATGGCAATAGGCAAACCTATCAGCAATCATAAATCCAATTATGTAATTCCTATTGAGCGCGATTTAAAGACTCCAAAATTTAGTACACCTTTAGTATCAACTCCAACAAACCCAAGCAATTTCTTACCAAAAAATCCACTAAATTATTTGAGTATCAATCACTACCTCATTACGCAAAACTCCAAAACGGGTGCTAAACTTATCCATTAAGAATACTCGATTACTGTCATATAGAGACTCAATATGAATTTTTCGGAATTGTTTGTACTCATCATTGAACCATCTAGAGTACAAAGGACCATTATTATTAACCACTTGAAAAGTTTTGGCATAGACAACATTGACGAGTTTAGTGATGGGCGCTCAGCTTTAAATGCAATCCGCCTACAAACTCCCGATATTGTACTATCGTCTATGCACCTTCCCGACATGACAGGGACAGATGTCGTTAATGAAATGCGACAAGACCCTAACCTTAACGAAATTACTTTTTTGCTTGTGTCATCGGAAACTCACTATCGATACCTAGAGCCGATAAGACAAGCAGGTGCGATTGCTATTTTGCCTAAACCTTTTTCTCGCCAAGATTTAGGCGTAGCCCTACAAAGCACATTACATTATCTAACCGATCTCGATACACCGGATGAAGACAAAACAGAAGCATTTGAAAGCCTGCAGATATTGCTTGTTGATGACAGCAAAGTATCACGTAAATATTTACATAAGATTCTGGATAATTTAGGCATTCACGCGGTTATTGAAGCAGCGGATGGAGCAGAAGCTCTAAAAACACTCAACCAGCAAACCTTTGATCTTATTATCTCAGATTATAATATGCCCCATGTCGACGGCAGGGAGATGGTTGAATATATCCGCTCTCATGGAGAGCAACCTTCCATCCCAATAATGATGGTCACATCCGAGCAAAACAAGAGCCAGCTAGCGGCTATCCAGAGCGCAGGAGTATCAGCGCTGTGCGCAAAACCTCTTTCGTATGATGTCATGAAACAAATGATTGAACAGCTTGTACTAAATAACGAGCATTAACACTGATCCTAAAAACTCATTAATTACCACAAAAAAAAGCGTAACATATCGTTACGCTTTTCATTGCTATTACTCATCTACTCCTCCAATAAAGTCTCTGGATTGAAGCCCATAATTAATGACCCCCAGTGCTGTCCATTGATATAAATAGGGATAGACAAGTCATTTAGCACTTCTCCTGTATCACGAATAAAAGTTTGTAATAGGAATGGTGCTGTATGTGTTGCTCTACGTACTTCAGCACGATTACCTGCAAAAATACGGCGGTGGCGACTCTTAGCATTATCTATTGAAAAGTCACCCGTCAGCGCATGAGAAACTTTGCTGTGATGAGCGGGCACATAACCATTTTTATCAACAGCAATGGCATAAATAAACTCAGGCCGTTCGCTAATGAAACTGTCGAATAATGGACGAAGAGCCGCTTCATATGCCGTCACATAGCTCACATCAAACTGCTCCGGTTTTTGCCCCTCGTTAGTACGCTTATAATTAGTATCAAAGATATTTTGACCATTTTCAGATAATAGAGCGATAGCATCAGTTGTTAAACTCACCCATCGTCGGCCGGCGGTAATCATACTTTCGAAGCCACCATATCCAATATTAAAGCGCGAAAGCAGCTCTTGAGTTTCTTCTGTTGCTAACTCCAGTTCGTTTGAATGTATTTGAGACTCATCCATCTCATGCTTTATTTCATGAGCGATGCTGGTAATTTCCGTGACATGATCATTAGATTGTTTGTTCGTATTGGAAAGCTGATCAATTGCCGTACTAATTCCTGCCAACTCACTACTGACTAACTCAAAATCTTCTATTAAACGTGTAAACTGTAAGTTCGTGTTTTCAATAAAGCCTTCGGTATTAAGCACATAGCTTTGTATGTTATCTGCACTGTTACGGGTATATTCAACCAGCCCGCCCATTTCATCTATATTTTTATCGATCTCTCGGGTGGCAACACTTACTTTTTTTGAAAGACTGCGAACCTCATCTGCCACAACGGCGAATCCCCGGCCAGCATCGCCTGCTCTTGCCGCTTCAATAGAAGCATTAAGTGCAAGCAAGTTTGTCTGCTCAGAGAACTCCTGCACCATTGTTAAAATATTAGTAATATTATTTGAGTTTTCACTTAACTTTTGAACAGTATCTTGAAAACTACTAACCAACTCACGTATTGACCGGACTTGATCTAGCACCTTCATTAACTCATTTCCGGAGTTTCGTACATCGTTCATGTTAGAGCTGTTATGCTCATTAAGCATACCGGTACTTTTAGCAACCCCATCAATTGCACCCGTCGCTTCTTGACTTGATACAAATACCAATTGAGCTTGCTCTTCTTGCCGGGTTACTGAAACGGATGCTTGCGATAATATTTTTTGTAAGCGAGTAGCACTCAACGCAACACTGACACTTCTTCGCCTTGACTCAGAAATCATTTTTTTCAAGCTTTCTGAAAATTGATTATAACTGTCCGCCATATCAGCAATTTCATCATAAGTCTCTGACGGAAGTGTCGCGGAAATATCACCATCATTTTCTTTAATTTGTTTCAATACATGAGTAATGGAAAGTATGGGGCGCAAAAATAAATGGCGCATATAGAAAATACTAAACAACATAACCGCACCAGCTATAAGCATGGACGCAAAACTATAAGTTTTAAACTCTTCTAACTTTTCAACCAGCTGCGCCGTAGTCTTATCATCCAAACCAAGTCCAATAATTAACTGGCTAAACTCATTTATATAAGAGTAACCAATTGTTAATAATATAAGGTAAGGGGTAAGAAGAAAAAGCACATTCCCTATTACCTTTTTCGTTAAAGAATTAAAAAACATACGCTCAATCGTTTTATATAACACGTGCTTAATCTCGTTTAATTATTATTAGTTACGACCTCATCAACAAATATGAACAAAAAGTTAATGTTAAAACAAGTGTAGCAGAGCTTTTCAGTAAGAATTCAGTGTTTCGACAAGTTAAGACTAAAAATGCATCTACCACTACTTAAGTACCATCAGGCACCACAGATATAGCCCTGTGAAAAAGCATCACCGCCACCGAAGCCACACACCTCTTTCTTTAAAATAATTACGCCACTGTTTATAATGCGGGCAATGAAGATTCACTTTTTGCCAAAAAAAAGGAGAGTGATTAAACTCTTCAAGATGACATAGCTCATGAATTATGACGTAATCTATCGCTGCAGAGTCAGCCATCATTAGACGCCAATTTAAAATTATTTCTCCCTTTGCTGAACAACGCCCCCACATACTTTTATAGTTTCCTATACACACCGTCGCTGGATAAAGGCCTATTTTTTTAGCTATTTCAAAGGTACGCGGGATTAAATAATCTTCAGCAACATTAACTAGCCATTGCTGCAAGAGCTCATCTATTACATTTGCGAGTGGCCGGCGAGTGTGCACATTGAGATTTACCTCAAAACATTCATGCTCAAAACAAACAGCACTCCTCGCTTTGCTCTTTCTCATAATGACAGGGAATTCATGCCCTCGAAATGTAACATTGCCCGAGTCGTGTGGGTTAATTTGATAACTATCCTGCCTTATTAACTGTTTTGATAGGTGTCTTACTATCCAAGAGTAACGCTGCTTTATTAACCCTTGAATCCAAAGATCTGGCGTACCAGCAGGCACACGGACAGTTACTTTTCCCTGTTTAATCTCAACAGACGCAGTTCTGCGACGCGGACTATGCACAACAACCGGTACAAACTCCTGTCCATCGACAACAATAGGACAGTAGGTCAACTGAACGCCTCATAATACTCTGATTTATTCAGCCGTTTAATATTTCCTCTTAATTTTCGCCCTAACGAGAGAAACACTTTCGTGTCATTCTCATTTTGGAATTCTGGTGTGGTATACCGCATTTGATGATAAAGATCGCTCCACTGTCTTAACTGAAATTCAAGCTCGGGAATTACCACCGTTATGCGCTGACTATACCCGGCTACTGTTTCATCTAGTCCGCGTGCCAACGTTATAGAGACTCCAGCTAAGGCAGCTGATATGGCAACTACTTCTTGGTCAAGCTCATTCACTTCACGATAAGGCGTTTTTAATAGCCTCCAAATGACAAATGAAAGAACAGCACCAACAGGAATGAAAAGGAGTAAAAGCATTTTCAATATACTGATTTTACCAAACCAGTCCTGTAAAAGATTACTTTGCACTTCATGATAACCTAGTACCCACTTATGCCAGCTATAGTTCAAAGCATCATAACGAAGGTTCCATTTTTTTAGCCATTGAAAGTTTTGCTGGAGTCGATAAATAGCCAGTGAATCTTCTGCCATAAATTCCGGCGCGTCAGAAAATAACTGATCAAAAGGCAATGACACTCTTTCCGGCGCAACCGCCGCAGTCGGATCCAACCTCACCCAACCTTTACCGTCTAACCACACCTCCACCCATGCATGAGCTTCATATTGTCGTATCAACATATACTTTTCATAAGGGTTCCACTCCCCCCCTAAGTACCCGGCTACTACGCGAGTTGGTATACCTGCCAACCTAAGGGAATAAGCAGTGGCGTTTGCAAAGTGCTCACAAAAGCCTTCTTGAGTAGAAAATAAAAACTGGTCTACTCGGTCTCCCGAAAGCCTTTGAGGGGACAAGGTATAACTAAATTCTTTGTTAAAACGTTCCCAAAGTGCTGAAATTTTCTGCTCTGCTGATAACCCTGCTCTTGTCCATTCATTCACCATTTTCCTCGTCATAGGGTTCCCCCTACTCGGTACATCTAAATACAGAGACCTGTTAATCAAAGCCCTACCATCATAACTACGTGATAAATCAGCTTTAGCCTGATAGAACAACCTTTCAAAAACAGGCGAAGCCGCTCTAAAGGTTCCATCTCTCAACCGGAGAACTCCTGGGGAAGGATTACCACTCGGATAGTCCAAAGCAAATAACCATGTGTTAGCAGAAGGCTCAGCGATCACTTGATAATCAACAAGGTTTGTTTTAGTCGTGTTTACCTGCCTATTTCCAACACTTTCTTTTTCCATAGACCAGCGCGTGCCATCAAACTTAGAATAAGTCATCACTCGCCAATAACGCTGCGAATTTACTGGAGGGGCATCAGTAGAAAAACTAACGCGAAATGCAGCCTCTCCAGACCGAGCCAACTGACTGATGTTTCCTGGCTGCATAGAATCAGACAACCCCGTTTTTGCAACTGAGTTTTGAAACTGCATACTCCATAAGGGGGCTATTCTTGGAAAAATCAAAAACAAGATGAGCATCAAAGGAACAGATTGAAGCAGTATCAACATGCTTTTCTTCAGAGGGTAAAAGAATTCCGCTGTTTCATTCGACTGATGCATCACAATGAGTGCTGAAAAAACAACGGTAAGGGATGCCCCACCATAAATAGCCGCGGCAATTGATTGATTAAATAAAAATCCAACCGCCGCAATAAAACAAGCTACAAGCACTAGCACCCAGCCGTCGCGTCGTGTCCGTAACTCCAATACTTTTAGAATGGAACCCGCTATTAGTAACGAAGAGAGACCTGCTAAGCCTTTACTTGCTGAAGCATAAAGAAGCACGCCAACAATAACACCTAACACGACCAGTCTTCTTCCCCAGATGGAAAGCTCAGGGAGCTGGCGAACAAGGCCAACCCCAACCCAAGCAATAACACTCACCGCAATAACGGTTAACCAAAGGGGGACATAAGCCACTTGAGGTGCAATAACGACTAATAACATGATCATTAGCCATTTTTTTGAGGACGAAGATAATAACGAAATAGATTGTTGAATAGGCATAATTACGCCTCTATTCCGTATAAAGCTAATTTTTTTAACACCTGATTGTTATGCCTATCTCCTATGGAAGGCTCCAACTCCACATCAGGTAACCGCAATCCATATGGAGTGTGTTTTGACGACAGTTCTAACGCCCAGTAGCTCATACACGATAAGCGCTGCTCTATTGTTAATTCTGGCCATGCGCCCCAATCAAGCCACAATTCATCACTGGAGCTGCCCTGATATTCCTTCACTTGTAAACCAAATCCTTTAGCATAGGCTTTCCAGGCAATACTATTTTTAGGCGCACCTGGGTAATAAGGTTTCAATGCCTCATACTCTTCGTCACCATGAACACCCACCAAATTATTATGACCATCACTCCCTGTAGAAGATGCTAACGCCCCCCCTACTATCGGTTGCGGATATACCAATACAGTTTGGTCAAAACGGAGCCAACTCCACGCTTGAAACAAACCAAGCGGAAATAAAGAGTTAATATGAACCAGCTCTGCACGCTGCCAACCCCGTTGTGAACAGAGATAGGGGACCTCAACATTTTTCGGTACATTAGCAACGACATTCACTGTCTGAATCTCATGATGAGAAAATCGCAGGCATAATTGATGCATATCGCGCTCAGAATTCAGTTGATAGCGAAAATATGCCCTTTCTCCTGAAAAAGCGGGTTCTGTCGTTAAAGCAGATATATTCAACCCTGATAAGTTTGCATAAGTGTGCAATATAGCCGTGATAAATAACGACAACAGCATAAAACACACGGCATAAGCCAAGTTATTTTGATAGTTAACTGCTAATAATAGAATCAAAAGCACTACAATTAAATAAGCCGCTCCTGCATAGGTAGGCAAAATAAATATACGATTCTGAGTTAGTTTAACGGTTCGCTGCGCAGGATAGCGGTTAACCAACCAAGATTTTATTTTGCCTGTGACGCGCTTATTTTTTCTCATTTTTAACCCAGCACATCTACCTGAGAAAGTATATTGTGAGCAGAACCCGACTCACTATCACCTCTCATTAATAAACGATGCTCTACCACGGGCGAAAATACCTGCTGAACATCATCTGGCATTAAGAAATCACGCCCTGACATATAAGCCCAGGCTTTGGCTGCTTGTATAAGCGCCAATGCTCCACGCGGTGAAATACCTAAAACAACCTCGTCTGAATCCCGGCTAAATTGTGCCAAACGCTGTATATACCCCAACACAGCATCAGAAACGGACACTTGAGCACACGCATTCTGTAATTGAGTCAATAATGTACTGTCTATGCAAACCGGTAACTGCTCAATATCTCGTCGAGTATCTCCGTGCTTTAACAACTCTCTTTCGGTATGAGGGTCAGGATACCCTAAGGAGATACGCATTAAAAAACGGTCAAGTTGTGACTCTGGCAAAGGAAATGTACCAAATTGGCTAATAGGGTTCTGTGTTGCTATTACGAAAAATGGCGCGGGAAGCTTTCGTGTAACCCCCTCTGATGACACTTGCCCTTCCTCCATCGCTTCAAGTAATGCACTTTGAGTTTTGGCTGTAGAACGGTTTATCTCATCAGCCAATAAAAGTTGAGTGAAAATAGGGCCTGGGTGATAGGTAAAACAGCTTGTTTTTTGATCAAATATTGCCCCACCTAAAATATCAGCCGGCAGCATGTCGCTCGTGAACTGCACTCTGCGATAGTCCAAACCAAAGACATGAGCAAGTGTTTGAGCTAACGTGGTTTTACCCATTCCTGGAAGGTCTTCAATAAGCAAATGCCCTTTTGCCAACATACATGCAACAGCTAGCCTGACAACTTCATCTTTTCCTAAAACAACTGAAGATACGACACTAACCAGTTGTTCAATTCTGTCACGCATAATTAACCCCTATCTGATGCATAAATATTAAGTACAGCGCTTTATCATTCTCAATTAAAACTAAGTGTAGTGCTATCTAGGAGGCAAAGCCTGAAAAATTAGACAAAAAAAACGCAGCTTCAGCTGCGTTTTCTTCGATCACAACAAGGCTTAGTGATGATGACCACCTTCACCATGTACATGTCCGTGAGAAACCTCTTCCTCAGTTGCAGCACGTACTTCCATCACCTCTACAGCAAAGGTCAAGGTCTGTCCTGCTAGAGGGTGATTACCGTCTAAAGTAATACCGTCTTCTTCTACATTCATTACAGTCACTGGTTGTTCACCCCATGGGGCCTGCGCCATAAACTGCATACCAGGCTGAATATCTTCTACACCCTGAAAATTTTCGTGGTCAACTTTCTGTACGAGCTCGTCACGCAATGGGCCGTATGCCTGTTCAGGCTCAACGGTTACTTCCAACTTGTCACCAACCTGCTTGCCTAACAACGCATTTTCCAAACCTGGGATAATATTACTCGCACCACCCAAGTAAGCTAAAGGCTCTTGACCCTGGGAAGAATCCAGCACTTCACCTTCGCTATTTGTCAGTGTGTAATGAATGGTAACAGCTGAATTTTCAGCAATCTGCATGAGAAACTCCAAAGAAAAAATTAATAGATAAACGGAGGCCCAGAATATGTCGTCAGATCATCAACAAACCCAAAATATCCGTATTTAAATCAGGCGTAATCCTAACCCGCAGGTGTACAAACGTCCAGCTTGATACAGCTGATATGACCTATCAAAAGCAGGAAATTAAGACAACTTTTAATTACTATATAAAAAATAGTGGTTTTAACGTCAATAAATAGGAATTTTTCCTATCCTAATGCCAGTAATTTTTTAGTAATATGGACTTGATAGATTGATATAGGAATTTTTTGTTATGGATAACATCTGCCCAGACTGCCAAAGCTTAATACAAAATAAGCACATAAAATCACATGAATTTTTGTCATTGATAAGCACGCTACCTAATAGCCAGCTATATAAGTGCACGTCATGCAGCGCATATCTGCATTGCTACGATCATCTATGGGAAGTATTGATTGAAGGTTACTATGGAAACATACCCGAAACTCCACCACTGGAGCAGCACGCACACGCGACAGGTTAATCTCCCCCCCTACATTTACAGTAATAAAAAGCCGCTTTTGTAAAGCGGCTTTTTGTTTGGTGAGATACCGCGGTATTTTATACCTGTTCTAATTCATAAAACCGATTAAACACACGGATAGTATTAATAAGGTCTTCGGTACCCGCCAGCTCCCTAATAGAATGCATGGCCCACTGAGGTACGCCAATATCAAGGGTTCTCACACCAATTTCTGCCGAGGTAATGGGCCCAATAGTACTGCCACACCCCATGTCTGAGCGCACTACAAACTCTTGAACAGGAACATTATCCAAAGCAGCTAACACACGAAACTGTGAACTAGTTACATCTGACGTCGCATAGCGCTGATTAGCATTAATTTTGATTACCGGCCCTTTGTTAATGATTGGTCCATGGTTAGCATCATGCTTTTCAGAGAAATTAGGATGAATAGCATGTGCATTATCAGCAGATATCATCATTGAACGTGCGAGCATTCTATTCCGATTTTCCGGCTCAGGCAGAAGCCGTTCAAACAACTGCTCTAACATTGGCCCCTGAGCACCTGCTGCACTCATACTGCCAACTTCCTCATGATCATTGCATACCAATACAACGCCTTCCTCACTCTTGGACTCAAGCAACGCTTCCATTCCCATAAAGCAACTCAGCAAATTATCCAATCTCGCTGAGGTAAGGAACTCTTGCTCTAATCCAACTAAGGCTGCTGGCTGCGTATCATATAAAGACAACTCATAATCCAAGACACGAGAAACATGCTTGCCTGAGTTCTCTAACTGCCTTTTCAATAGGCCTCTAAAGTCAGGCTTTTCATCAGCTTGCCCCATGACAGGCGGTAAAAAAGTCTGCGCATTAATCGCACGCCCGCTATTTGCCTCGCGATCTAAATGAATAGCCAAGCTAGGAATCACTGCAACAGGATCCACAAAATTGACTAGCGCATCACTCAATTGACCAACGTCATCTATAAAGCTGACGCGGCCCGCTATTGAAAGATCCCTATCAAACCAGGGAGCCAATAAAACACCCCCATAAACTTCAACACCTAATTGAAAGTAACCATGTTTATGTATCTCAGGGTTAGGCTTAATCCGCAAACACGGTGAGTCGGTATGAGCACCAATCATCCTAAAACCTGACTCAGCTAATAGACGTGCTTTTGGCATTCTCCAAGCAACTATCGATGAATCATTTCGTGTCACCATATAGCGCCCACCCGCTTCTAGATGCCAACAGTCTTTCTCATCAAGCATTTGATAACCGGCCTCCATAAAACGGCTAACCATCTGCTGAACAGCATGAAATGGGGTTGGCGAGCTATTCAGAAAACTCATTAGGTTTTTCAGTGTGTTTTGATTTTTATTCATTTCCTGTCCCATTTGTTTCCAAAATCTCAAGTAACTCTACTTTAAAAACGAGCGTAGAATTTGCCGGTATATCTGTTGAAGGGCTGGTCGCACCGTAAGCATATTTAGAAGGGATATACAGCATCCAAACATCGCCTTGCCTCATTTTCAACAAAGCTTGTTGCCAGCCTCTAATCACTTTTTTGAGGGGGAATGTAGAAGGCTGTCCTCTCTTATAAGAACTATCGAAGACACTACCACTAACAAGCGTACCTTCATAATTAACGACAACTGAGCTTAGAAAGGTTGGTTGCTTTCCTGATCCATTTTTTAAAATTTTGTATTGCACACCTGAAGGCAACACCATCACACCATCTTGCTTGAGATTTTCTTGTAAAAAGCTCTTACCTGCTTTGCTCGCATCATCATTCAGTGCTTTTTCCATCAGCTGTTGGCGAAAAGCCTCTTTTTCTGGGTCCTCTCCACAACCGCTGAGTACAAAACCAGAAACCAGCATTAACGAAACAAGTAGTAATTTCATTTTTTACCTTAACTTATAAATAAATGATTAGAGTGATAATTTTACATTAGCCAGACCGATAGCTACACTCAGATTTAGGTGATCAGTGGAACAATTAATTAATCTACCTGTCATAACATTAATTAAAACAAAAGCAGATTAGATAATATGTTGAAAGGTTTACGAAGCTCCCTCGCAGTATGTTTGCTAACGCCCTTGGTTGCATTTGCCGCTACCGACATTACGCAACTGCGCCCAGAAGCAGTACATCAGCAAACTATTAAGGATATTATCAGCTCACTAAATATCGGCCATTATAATAAAATTAATGTAGATGATACTCTGTCCAGCGACTTGCTGGATAAATATTTAACAGAACTTGATCCTTCTCGAAGTTATTTTTCCCAAGCAGATATTACTGAATTTGAAGTATTTCGTTACCAAATGGATGACTCAATCCTTGCAGGTGATCTAGATAGCGCATATGCCATTTTCAACAGGCAACAGCAACGAGTTGTTGAACGCTTGAGTTGGACCATTGATCGCTTAAACGACAGCACGCCCTTCAACTTCACGCTAAATGAAACGTTAGACACTGATAGAAAAGATGATCAATGGCTCACATCTCAAAAAGAGATGAATGACCTTTGGCGAAAACGCATTAAAAGCTCCATTTTAAATTTAATGCTCGCTGATAAGTCTGAGCAAGAAGCCAAACAAACACTGATAAAACGGTACTCCAACCAGCTAAAACGCCTCAAACAAAATAAAAGCGAAGATGTCTTTCAGCGTTTTGCAAATGTGTTCACTAAACATTTTGATCCGCACACTTCATATTTTTCACCTCGAAGCTCTGAAAACTTCAAAATCAACATGAGCTTATCGCTTGAGGGCATTGGGGCTGTTCTACAAAATGAAAACGAATTCACTAAAATTGTACGCCTTGTTCCAGCAGGTCCTGCCGACAAAACCGGTCAATTAAAGCCCGCTGATTTAATTGTAGGTGTAGGTCAAGGTGACGATGGTGAAGTTGAAGATGTAGTTGGGTGGCGCTTAGATGATGTCGTCGATCTTATCCGAGGCCCCAAAGACTCAATTGTTAAACTAGAAATAATCCCTTCGGACAGTGAAGACAAAGCGGGCCGCAAAACTATTTCGATCAAACGCAGCACCGTTGCGCTTGAAGAACAAGCAGCTCAAAAGCGTATTCTCGACATTCAATACAACAATAAGGATTATAAGCTTGGTGTCATTGATATTCCGGCTTTTTATATCGATTTCGCAGCTCTACAGCGTGGTGATGCAAATTACAAAAGCACTACACGCGATGTAGAAAAGCTTATTTTGGAACTCCAATCTGAAGCCGTTGACGGATTAATAATTGACCTACGAAATAATGGTGGCGGGTCCTTACGTGAAGCGAATGAATTAGTTGGCTTGTTTATTGATCGCGGACCAACTGTCCAGATCAGAGACCCTAATGGACGCGTTGATATCCTTGGTGATTTCAATCCAAAAATTGCTTATAACGGCCCACTAGCAGTTGTTGTTAATCGCTTAAGTGCATCTGCATCTGAAATATTTGCTGGTGCAATACAAGACTACCAAAGAGGTATTATTGTTGGTAACCAAACATTTGGAAAAGGGACAGTACAAACCTTGCAGTCACTAGTGCATGGGCAGCTTAAGCTCACTCATGCTAAGTTTTATCGTATTTCAGGTGAAAGCACCCAGCATAAAGGTGTCATTCCAGACATCTCTTTCCCAGAAATATATGACACCACTGAAATAGGTGAAAGTGCATTGGATGGAGCCCTTCCTTGGGACCAAGTAAAAGAAGCTCGTCATGGGATGTACAAAGGCATTTCATCTTTCAAAAACGAGCTTGAAAAACGCCACGCACTTCGCACCAACAATCAGCCTGATTTCAACTTTTTACGCGAGCAAATAGTCCGTCAATCAGAAGCCAAGAAAGATGATGAGTTTCCGCTGAATGAGATAAAGTTACTCGCAAAACGTGACCAAGCCGAAAAGTGGCAAGTTGATGCAGAAAACAGACGACGCGTAGCAAAAGGGCAACAACCCATCGCACAGCTTACTGACCTTGAAGACCTCTTAAAGAAAGATGAAAAAGGGCGTCCAATATCAGCAGAATCAGAAGCCATTCTCCAAGAAAGCGGCAGAATTCTACTGGACATGGTAGATCTTGAGAAACAGCTTATCAGCACCTATAACCCACAGTAACACAGGGTCGACCCCAGCATGGCTCGCAAAAAATCAATAGTGCTTACAGCTACCCTATCCTTAGTCCTTACGGGTTTAGGGATAGGTGGTTTCATGGTTTACAAAAAAATGGATGCCCAACACATGGAAAATAGCCAAGAGTTGGAACGATTTGGCTATGAAATGGTAGCAACATCCCGGAGCATTGAAACAACAGGAAAGCTAGGAGTAACCCAGTTACCCCCAACTTTCGACCTCGATAAATTAACCCCTACTCAAAAAGTCATTCATGCGCTAATTCGAGATAAAGATGACCTTCTCGATGAAAACAAAGTATTACAAAATGACATTGAAAAACTTGAAGCCAAAATTCAAGAATTAACCGACTACAAAGAACTCAATGAACACTTTGCACCACAGAAGCTAAAAGATGAATTGAGATCAGTGGAGCGTCAATTAAAAGCTTTTTTAATACGCAGTCCTGATGCTGAACGCTTCAGCACAATGCAAATAGAAATAATGTCTGCTGCTGGTGCGGCAGAATACAAAGCATACATTACACGTAACCGCTTAATGCTCTCAGAAGATATGAAACTAGCCGTTATCAGTGATTTTTTACCTGCTTATGCATTTTGTGTCGGCGATGGTGTTGAAGTTGCAGCTAATTCAAGATCAGAAGAGCGAAAACTAGCGAGCTTTTTTCGAACCGAAGACTCTTCATCTTTACCCGAAGCATTATTTCAAGATTTATCTTCCGTTATTGGTCCATGCCAACTCTCTGTACGCAAGAAACTTGATAGCGACAAAGCATAAGTTCAAATACATCTACCTACTGCCTGCTGGTTAATGTACAATGTGCGCTCAAATTTCTCTAATGTGTTACTGCTTGCCAGCAATACTGTTGCACATTATATAATCTGACCCTGTAAGCTGGCGTTACAGGTTACGTGCCGAACTTTTTACCCCCTCGGCCACAATATATAGGACACTTTCATGAGCGAAAGCTTTGCAGAACTGTTTGAAGAATCCCTTCTTAATGTAGACATGAAACCAGGTACGCTTGTTATCGGTGAAGTAATCGATATCGATAGCGACTGGGTTACAGTTAACGCTGGTCTTAAATCTGAAGCTGTTATTCCTCGCGTACAGTTCTTAAACGACGCTAACGAGCTGGAAATAAAAATCGGCGATAGCGTTAAAGTTTCTCTGGAAGCAGTAGAAGATGGTTTTGGTGAAACAAAACTTTCTCGCGAAAAAGCTAAACGCGCTGAAGCTTGGGAAGTACTTGAAGCTAAATTTGAAGCTGAAGAAACTGTTACCGGTGTTATCAACGGTAAGGTTAAAGGTGGATTCACTGTTAGCATCAACAACATCCAAGGTTTCTTACCTGGTTCTTTGGTAGATGTTCGCCCTGTTCGCGATATCGACCACCTAGAAGGTAAAGAACTAGAATTCAAATTGATCAAACTGGACCAGAAGCGCAACAACGTTGTTGTTTCTCGTCGTGCAGTTCTTCAAGAAGCCAACAGCGCTCAGCGCGATGAAATCTTGGCAGCTCTAGAAGAAGGCCAAGTTGCTAAAGGTTTCGTTAAGAACCTAACCAACTACGGTGCGTTCATTGATCTAGGCGGTGTTGACGGTCTGTTGCATATCACAGACATGGCTTGGAAGCGTATTTCTCACCCAAGCGAAATGCTGAACCCTGGTGACGAGATCTCTGTTAAGATCATTAAATTCGACAAAGAAACTGGTCGTATTTCACTAGGTCTGAAACAGCTTTCTGAAGATCCGTGGGAAGCTATTAAAAACCGTTACCCTGCTGGAACTAAGTGCAACGCACGCATCACTAACCTAACTGACTACGGTTGCTTCGCTTCTATCGAAGACGGCGTTGAAGGTCTGGTTCACGTTTCAGAAATGTCTTGGACTAACAAAAACATCCACCCATCTAAAGTTGTTCAGATTGGTGAAGCTGTTGAAGTTATGATTCTTGATGTTGATGAAGAGCGTCGTCGTATTTCTCTAGGTATCAAGCAGTGCACAGTTAACCCATGGGTTGCTTTCGCTGAACAGTACGCTACAAACGACAAAGTATCTGGTCAGATCAAAACTATTACTGACTTCGGTATCTTCGTTGGCCTAGAAAACGACCTTGATGGTCTAGTTCACATGTCTGACATTAGCTGGGAAGGCGATGCTGAAGCAGCGCTACGTCAGTTCAAGAAAGGCGACGAAGTTGAAGCAGTTATCCTGTCTATCGACGCAGAAAAAGAGCGTATCTCTCTTGGCGTTAAACAGCTAGATAGCGATCCTTTTGCTGAATACGCTGCAGCTAACGACAAAAACACTATCGTTAAAGGTACTGTTAAGTCTGTAGACGCTAAAGGCGCTGTTATTGAATTAGCAGAAGGCATTGAAGGTACATTGAAAGTTTCTGAAATCAGCACGGACCGTGTTGAAGATGCAACTACTGTACTAAAAGAAGGTGATGAAGTTGAAGCGAAGATCACTAACATTGATCGTCGCAGCCGTGCAATCACACTATCTATCAAAGCTAAAGACCAAGCTGATGAGAAAGCCGCTATTGCTGCTGTTCGTACTCAGGAAGTCGAAACTGCTGGTCCAACCACTATCGGTGACTTGATCAAAGCTCAAATGGCTAACAAAAACAACTAATTCGTTGTTTTGAAAGCATTAAAAAGGAGCACTCAGTGCTCCTTTTTTATTACCTAATTTTCAGTTCTACAATAATTGTCACATACAATTCAACAGCAACAATCAATCATTCCTACTCGTCTAGCAATACATAATCGATCAGCTGATCTTCACTAATTTCATTATCCTTGACTGCATAAACATGAAGCACTGAAGCCCCAGCATTAATGACCGAATTTTCTTCACCAGACATCAGAGGATGCCACTCAGGCAATTCCTGCCCTTCATGTATCAACCTATAAGCACACGTAGGCGGCAACCAATGAAAACTCTCTACATCCTCGGGACGCAACTTCACACAACTAGGAACTAACTGACTACGTTTTTCATACTGCGTGCAACGACAGTTATCAAAGTCCAAGAGATTACAGACAACAGTCGTATAAAAAACCTCTTCAGTATCTTCATCTTCAATTTTATGCAGACAACACAGTGCACAGCCATCACACAACGACTCCCACTCAGTTGTCGTCATCTCAGTCAAAGACTTAGTCCGCCAGAAAACTTCCTGCGCCACTAGCGCACACCCGTTTCAGGCCGATTAGGGTAAAGGTCCAGCATATAGTCTTCTTTAGGAGGCGGCATCTGTAGATAAAACCCCTGGGCCTTTATACCCTCAAGCATTTTTTCAACATCGACTCTTGCCAGCTTACGTCCAGGCAACATCGGCATATCCATTAGATGTGAAGGTGTCCCAAACATTTGAATTAATGCTTCAGGAACCTTCTTCAATTCGTCTTTTTTATCGACATAAAGGTACATTTCATCTTTAAGCGGACTTTTATAAATAGTGCAAATAATCATTTAATACTAACCATTTTTATCAAACTGTTTCAGCTGATCCAACAGCGCCAAACCAACCACTTCACGCCGCCAGCCATTAAGCTCATTGGGCAACTGGTATTCATAGGTTTCTAAACCACTGCGCACCAATGCTTCTAAATCTTTCTTGCGCAACAAAACTTCTTGAGCCATACCCATTTTTTCTGCTATTTCACGTGCTACAGCCTTTAACTTTTTAAGGCGCTTATTCCAAATAATGGGTAGTGGACGGTTAATCGGCAGCACTGGAGTTTCATCTAAACTCGCTTGCGCATTAGCCAATATTGCGAGAACCGCCTCACCCTCCTCACGCACAACTTTATGGCGAATATCTTCGGTACGACCGAGCTCGTATGCATTGCGCGGCCACTTTTGGATAATAGAGAGAATGGTCTGGTTACGAAGCACCCAGTTACGCGGTGTATCTCTTAATCTACATTGCTGCTCACGCCACATTGATACATCACGTAAAGCCGCCAATTTAACATCGGACAACCCCCACATCTGACTAAAGCGCCGATAGTATTCGTGCCCTTCCGGATCCTGATCCAATGCATTTTTAAGCGCTACTTCTGACTCCTCAGCAAACCAAGCGTAACGACTATGGCGCTCTAGCTCAGCTGTTTGCATTTTGCAAATAGCAGGCAAGTAAGCAACATCTAGCGCTGCATATACTTCTTGTTCAGGGCTTAAAGGGCGCTTAAGCCAATCGGATGTCGTTTCACCTTTACCAATTTGAATATCCAATGTGTGCTCAACTAAGCGCTGCAAGCCCATTGTAAAGCCCCAACCGACAAATGCAGCGGCGAGCTGGGTATCAAAAATAGGATTCGGCAACACACCCAGAGAATGGTAAAACAGTTCTAAATCTTCACTACCCGCATGAATAATTTTTAAAACATCAGGGTTTGTGAAGACATCAGCCAACGGAGAAAAATCATCTATGCTCAACGGGTCAACAAGGTAACAATGCTGATCATCGGCTATCTGAATCAAACCCGGAATGGGATAAAAAGTATCAATCCGCTGAAACTCTGTATCCAGCGCTATCATCGGTAACGCCTGCCAACGAGCACAACATTCAACAAGCGACTCATTGGTTGATATATGAATAGGCTTTTGAGCCGAGGCCTCTAATACTGGCCAGTCATAGCTATCCTTCTTCATGCATTAGCCTCACAGCAGGCGCCGCCCGGCCAATGCATGCGCCAAGGTCCCACCGTCAACATATTCAAGTTCACCACCCACAGGCACTCCGTGAGCAATACGTGTCACTTTTAGCTCAGCGCGCTTAAGCTGCTCTGCAATATAGTGAGCAGTAGCATCCCCTTCCACCGTCGGATTTGTCGCGATAATGACTTCTTTGATCTCACCTTGAGTTATTCGCTCAAGTAACTGACTAATACCAATATCGTCAGGACCAACACCATCTATCGGAGACAAATGGCCTCCAAGTACAAAATAGACTCCTGCAAAGCTATTTGTTTGTTCGATAGCCACAACGTCCATTGGAGATTCAAGCACACACAGAGAACTTCGATCACGGCTTAACGATGCACACAACTCACAAATGTCAGTCTCGCTAAGCGTCCTACATTGCTGACACTCAGATACTTCTTCGGCCGCCTGCGCAAGCGCTGCTGATAACTCGAGCGCAGCATTTCGGTCTCGCTCAAGCAAGTGAAACGCCATTCGTTGAGCGCTTTTAGGCCCAACGCCTGGCAAACAACGCAACGCAGTAACGAGCTGCTGTATTAAAGGACTAAATGACATCGCTTAAAACGGCATGTTAAAACCAGGAGGCATAGCCATACCTCCGGTCACACTGGCCATTTTTTCTTGTGATTGCGTTTCTACTTTACGCACTGCATCATTAATTGCCGCAGCTATTAAATCCTCAAGAATATCTTTATCTTCTTCTAATAAACTATCGTCAATAGACACACCTTTCACATCATGGCGGCCATTCATTACTATTTTGACTAAACCTGCACCAGACTCGCCATTCACTTCCAAATTAGCCACTTCTGCTTGCGCTTTCTGCAGATCTTCCTGCATCTTCTGCGCTTGCTTCATAAGATTGCCCATGCCACCTTTCATCATCTTTTTTACCTCACTTCTTACGTGTCAATTGGGAAAATGGATTCACGATCTATCGTGCCATTAAAATGTGATACCAGCGCCTGGACTGTATTATCGTCTTCAAACGCCGCAACAGCGATAACCAAACGCTCGGCTTTTAGTCGAGCAAAGTACTGACTTGGCGTTTCGCGCGTTTGTACTGCTTTGATAAATTCTACATCAACTGAGGTATTAAAATAATGGCAAAGTGCATCCTGAATACGCAGCTTTTGTACATCATCAAGTACCGCATCTTGTTCGGCACGATAGTTAAATACTATTTGTTTATCAGACACCGCTTCCAGTGATAAGTTACTGGCTATATTCGCAGTCATGCCTGTTAAACCAACGTGCCCTAAAAGCACCACCCAATCTTCTAATTTACAATCAGCTAAATTGTGCGAAATATCAGAAGACACCTCCGCTAACACTGCAGAAGCCTTAATAACTGACGCTGATGCTTCTAATTCTATTACTTTCGTCGCAGGAGCTATTTGCTCATCTGGCCGAGCAAATAGCTCAGGTGCCGACTTAAACTCTTCCTTCTTTCCTGACTCTGACGCAGGCTTATTCGCCACAAGTGCAAGTTCGTGCTCTTGCTCCAACTTTTCCTGGCCATTTTCAGCAGGCTTAGTGAGTTGGCCTAAAGACTTTTTTGCCGGGTTTTCCTCTTCATCAGCGTCATCTGCAGGTATGTCATATTCATCATACGGAGGAGGTTCCAAGTCTGAAGACTTCACAAGCGCTGGAGCTGGAGCTGGAGCTGGAGCTGGAGCTGGAGCTGGAGCTGGAGCTGGAGCTGGAGCTGGAGCTGGAGCTGGAGCTGGAGCTGGAGCTGGAGCTGGAGCT
>NZ_JADGEV010000032.1:44113-46874 GCF_016744175.1 Neptunomonas sp.
GGAGAGGATACTGGCTCTGCTGGCTTTACCTGTCCAGCTTCTTTAGGCACAATTTCATCCAACGCTACCGGCTTTGGTGCAGTTCCTGCCGGGCGAAACGCCAGCATACGTAACAACACCATCTCCAAGCCTTCACGTGCATCAGGTACGAAAGGCAGATCTTTACGACCCACCAAAGCAATTTGATAAAACAGCTGCACATCTTCAGCCGCTAACTGCCGCGCAAGCTGAGACACAGCCTCCTGATCACCCATACTATTATCAATAGCGTCAGGAATGACTTGAGCAACAGCGATTCGATGCAGCAAGCTAATTAAATCACCTAAAACATTCATATAATCGGGTGAAAATAGCGCTAACTCCGCAACAACACCCAATAAATCACGAGCATTATGTGCTGTAAGTGCATCCAGCAATCGATAAACCAAACGCTGATCAATAGCACCCAGCATAGAGCGAACATCTGCCTCAAATACTGTGCCACTTCCAAAAGCTATCGACTGATCTGTTAGACTCAAAGCGTCTCGCATTGAGCCATCAGCAGATCGTGCTAACAGCCACAAGGCTGGATCTTCATAGCCTACATTCTCTTCTGTGAGAACAAACTGAAGATGCTCAACAATCCGTTCTGGTATCAGGTTTTTAAGATTAAATTGTAAACAGCGCGACAAAATAGTGACGGGTAGTTTTTGCGGATCAGTCGTGGCCAGTAAAAACTTAACATGCGCAGGCGGCTCTTCCAGCGTCTTTAACAGAGCGTTGAAAGAATGACTGGAAAGCATGTGTACTTCATCGATCAGGTAAACTTTAAAGCGACCGTGGGTAGGAGCATACTGAACATTTTCAAGTAGTTCGCGCGTGTCTTCAACCTTAGTACGTGATGCTGCATCTACTTCTATTAAGTCGATAAAGCGCCCTTCAGCAATCTCTCTGCAAGCACTACATTCACCACAAGGCTCTGATGACACACCCGTTTCGCAGTTCAGGGATTTAGCAAATAGACGCGCAATTGACGTCTTACCAACACCACGTGTGCCCGTGAAAAGATAAGCATGATGCAAACGATCCTGATCTAACGCATTCACTAGCGCTTTTAGGACATGCTCCTGCCCTACCATCTCTTTAAAGCGTTTAGGACGCCACTTGCGTGCAAGAACCTGATAACTCATAAATAGAAGACGCCACTACCAGAAAAACAAACGCTTATGCTACCGGTTACGGGCTGATATGGCTACCAGTTAAAGCGCATGATCGTTGTCATTTTCGTGTAAAAAACAGCTTCGTCAGTAGCACTTGGACAAAGGGTTATTAAGCGACATAAACACTCATATATTTAAGGAAATGAATACACGACCTTTAATATATATCTATCCATATGCTGCTTATTATATTGCTAGCGAAAGACATTACCCTGCAACAGACACGAACCCATCAACCCAAACAGGAAATACCTTCACAAGTTTCTTTATCGCTCTATCACTGTTGTTTTCAAAGAGATTTTTAAAAAGCTTTTTACATTGATCGATATCTCTCTGGGCAACCCCTCTCTTCATCCAAAGGCCGCCTGTTTCAACCCTTGGACTCTCAGCCACAATAGTAAGATCATTAGCCTTAGCCCATTTTTTTGCCAAGGGTGTTGCTACACCCGCAGCAAAAACATCTTTATGCAGTAATAAAGACATAGCACCAAGGTTAGAGTTTGTGAAAGTAATCAGGTCTTTTTTCAGCATGACTCCAGCATTGTGCAGTAATTTTTTCTGCCAGTAAAAACCCGTTACTGAATTAGGCGAAAGAAAAGCGATTCGTACACCACCTAACTTTGTTAAATCATTAATACCCGTAGAGCTCCTCACCAAAAGGCTAGCAGACAGAAACTGATCGTCGACAACGCTAAGGCCGAATACCTTTTGAAATGGCGCAGGAATTTCTTGCTTGAGCGGCATAAATACAATATCTGCGTCAAACGCTCCTGCAGATTTATGCCCTGCAGTAATCACTTGTATATTACACTGCCTCTTCTGAAAATAGTCTTGCAAGTGACTGAGACGACGATCAGAAATATCTCCTCCTTCCGCCGCATTAATATACATACTGAGTCCGCCATTCAAACCTGATGCACCGCTTGAGTTAACGCCACCAGCACTGAGCATCCCCACATACAAGCTAACGAATAAGCCTACTAACCAGTTTCTTTTACTCATAATATAACCTTTAAGCCTACCGCATTAGTGATGCTCAGCCCCTTCTTTTCCACGCGCTGTTAGAATCTGATATTGAGCTGGTGTTAAATCAGGCAATCTCTTGAGAAAAGCTACCATTTTCCAAATACGCGTATCATCATGCCCTGAAGCCCATGCTGGCATGCCTGATGCTTTAATACCGTGCTTAATAATCCAAAAACTACGCTGACCTGCTACGGTTTCATCGTACCCCAACCGAGGCGCGACAGCCAAGTTTGGTGGTGATGGATATAAACCCAAAGTAAAATCGCTTTCATTTTTCCCTGGCTTAAGATGACAACCTACACACATATCATTGTAATCAGCACCACCTTTAAGCAAACGTTGTGCTGAACTTAGATCTGATGGCACTTCTATATTCTGGGAGGCACCAGCAATCGAGTTTTCGCGTAGCGTTTCTAGCGCCCAAGTAGTAATACCATAATGAGGTTCATCCGCTCCCACTGAATACACGCCTGAATAGATAAACGCTACACCTCCTATCGCCACTGCTCCTACTGCCAACCCCGTGAATGCTATAA
>NZ_JADGEV010000083.1 GCF_016744175.1 Neptunomonas sp.
ATTTCAGAGGGGTGCACAATCGTATGGCTTGGGTTGATACCTAGTTCTGCATCCAGTGGGCGCTGGTGTTGGATCCACACCGACGTGATACCGCTGTTGTTTGCGCCTGCAATATCTGACGCCAGACTATCGCCCACATGGATAGCTTCATGAGCCTCGCAGTTGGCGAGTCTAAGGGCTTTTTCAAATATGGAGGGAAAGGGTTTTTCCTCTGGCTCTTGGCCGCCGATAATCAGATGATCCACATGCGCTATCATGTTCACTTGCTCGACCTTGGGAATCTGTGAAAACGCTGGTCCGTTGGTGATCACTACCAGTGTGAAAATCTTACGCGCCTCAGCGAGCCATTCTTTAATGCCGGGATAAAAATCAAAGGCATCGATACGATCTTTATCAAATTTGTTCTGCAGGCTTTGAATTGATTCATCGCTCAGGTCATTTAAGTCGTGCTCGGCCATTAAGTCACGAATGAGTCGTACGCGAAAAGCCTCTTCACTTTGCTGTTCAATAATCGGCATATAGCGCGCCCGTTGCGCGTCGCTCCATTCACGGTAAATGCCCGTTACATAGGCATCAGCAAACCCCTGTCCATCAAATGTGTTGCCATGCTGTGTTTGTAATGATTGTGCCATTAAGAACTTGGCCTTCTCGTTAGCACCAGGTGTGTCGCAGAGGGTTTCATCCATATCGAGAAAGAGGGCTTTTAGCATGGTGGCTCCGTGAACGTTTAATAATGCAGTGCATGATAACGTAAGCTGGGAGAGTGGCCCAGTAGCTAATACCTATTCATGGGTGCAGGGCGTTTAGAGGGCGTTGTGCACATGTTAAGTCGCCTGTTTAGAGTATGGGTTCAGCCTAAAACGGATAATGTGGCAGCAAACTTCTAATAACACTGTTATGTTGAAATATATCTTCTTGCAGAGTCGCTCCCATGAATAAAAATATACTCTTTGAAATAGCCCTTTTCGACCCTGATAATACGCTTACACTTATGCTTCAACAGCGAGATGTCGAGTTTCGTAAGGTGGCAATAACACAAAAGTTTGTGGTGGCTCTGGACGAAACTATAGAAGTTATCAGTAATGATAATAATGAGCCCTTGATTGAAAAACTCGTATCGATATTCATTGAATGGCTTAAAGAAAAACCCTACCGAAAATTGCAGGCTCAGTTAGTTGACGGCAGTATCGTATATATCGATGAATGCGATATTGAAGGCACTGCCCGCCTACTCAAAAGCACGATGAAAGTGACTGCGTTTGACCAGGAATATAACAATCGAATACTCAATAGTTAGGCTGGCGATTTACAAAGTGCAAAATAAAAAACAGGTGATAAAGCATATACTCACTAGTACCTAATTAAGACGGAAGCGTCGTTACCTACGACCAAAACAGGTAATTTATCGTTCCAAAGTACCATATAGGTATCTATGGACCTCTCATATGATTTAGTGAGTCTTCGGACATTTCTCATTATCACTTAATAACAATAGAGGTACCTACTATGTGGACTAAGCCAGCTTATCAAGATCTGCGTATCGGCTTCGAAGTAACAATGTACTTCGCAAACCGCTAAGCATTGACGGTGCTCTGTGTTCAGAATTAAGAGTACAGAGTGCTTAGACCAGCACCGGGTTCATGCTCACCGGTGCTGCGTTTCTAACAATTTATAATAATAACGATTAAATGCTTCTGAGCCATGAGTCTTTTATGAAAATACAGGTGTTAGGTTCTGCCGCCGGTGGCGGTTTCCCGCAATGGAACTGTAATTGTCGCAATTGTAAGGGATTTCGTGATGGCACCTTGAATGCCAAAGCACGCACACAGTCCTCTATAGCGGTGAGTATTGATGGTGTTGAGTGGATTTTGTTCAATACCTCTCCCGATATTCGCGAACAATTAGCAGCGTTTGCTCCCATGCAACCCGCCAGAACTATCCGTGATACGGGTATTGCCGCTATCGTCTACATGGATAGCCAGATAGACCACACCACGGGCTTGTTGATGCTGCGTGAAGGTTGCCCCCATCAGGTGTGGTGTACCGATATGGTGTATCAGGATCTGACAACAGGCTTTCCGGTGTTCTCAATGCTGAAACACTGGAATGGTGGTATTGAGCGCCACACGATTCCTGTCAGTAGCGATAGCAACGAGCAAGGTAGTAGTTTTGTCGTGCCTCAAGTACCGCAGTTAAAGCTAACAGCTATTCCTTTGCGCAGCAGTGCTCCACCTTATTCGCCACACCGTAATGATCCCCATCCTGGGGATAACATTGGTATTCTCATAGAAGATACACGTAGCGGAAAAACGCTGTTCTATGCACCGGGTTTAGGCAAAATCGAACCTCATTTGAACCCGCTTATGTCCAATGCGGATTGTTTACTTGTTGACGGCACCTTGTGGCGTGAAGATGAGATGATTACTGCAGGTGTTGGCGATAAGTTAGGTGTCACCATGGGGCATTTACCGCAATCTGGTGAGGGTGGCATGATTGAGTATCTGGATACGCTTACAAAACCGCGCAAGATACTTATCCACATCAATAATACTAACCCGATTCTGGATGAGGACTCTGCTGAGCGCAAAGAAGTGATCGCGCATGGTATTGAGATCTCTTATGACGGGATGAGTATCGAGTTGTAGGTATTTCTATGAGCCATCAAGCAGATAGTCCGGATACATTACCCATGACACGTAAAGAATTTGAAATTGCTTTACGTGCCAAGGGGAATTTTTATCATACGCAGCACCCATATCATATAGCGATGTATGAAGGGCGCTGTACGCCTGAACAAATTAAGGGCTGGGTGGCGAACCGCTTCTATTATCAAATTAGTATTCCGGTAAAAGATGCTGCAATTATGGCTAATTGTCCAGACCGTGATGCGCGCCGCCAATGGGTACAGCGGATTTTGGATCACGATGGATATGAGGGTGCTGAGGGGGGCATTGAAGCATGGTTGCGTTTAGGTGAGTCTGTAGGCTTAACGCGTGAAGAGGTACTGTCCGAAGAGCACGTATTACCTGGCGTTCGCTTTGCTGTTGATGCCTATATTAACTTTGCTCGACGTGCGAATTGGAAGGAAGCCGCTAGCTCTTCGTTAACAGAGCTGTTTGCTCCCACCATTCATCAAAACCGCTTAGATACTTGGCCAACTCACTACCCGTGGATTAAAGCGGAAGGTTATCAGTATTTTAAAAACCGTTTAACGGAAGCACGCCGAGATGTTGAACATGGTTTGACGATTACATTGGATCATTACACAACGCGTGAACAGCAAGACCGAATGCTCGAAATACTACAGTTTAAGCTGGATATCCTCTGGAGCATGCTGGATTCGATGACCATGGCCTACGAGCTAAATCGGCCGCCGTACCATACGGTCACGGATCAGCGCGTTTATCATCGAGGGCTGTCTGTATGATGAGTATGGAGATGATCCCCGTATTAGAAAGTATGTTTCGTTTTCAGTGGGAAGAGGCCCAGCAGTGCTATGTGCTGCTTTACCCAGAGGGGATGGTAAAGCTGAATGGCCCAGCAGGTGAGATTTTGTCATTAGTCGATGGGAAGCGTAACTTAGTCGATATCATTGGGCTGCTTGTTGATAAATATCCACAGGCAGAAGATCTTGATAAAGATGTGGTGGCGTTTATCGATGACGCTCTAGAGCAAAACTGGATTAGAGGTGTGGTATGAGTGGTAGCTGCCAGGGGAAACCCTCTTCATTGCCTGAAAACCCTACTCATGGGCAACCGCTCTGGTTATTAGCTGAGCTAACCTATAAATGCCCCTTACAGTGCCCGTATTGCTCTAACCCGAAAGATTTTGCCGACTTCACTGAAGAACTAACGACAGAGGAGTGGATAAAAGTATTTGAAGAGGGTCGCAAGCTGGGCGCAGTGCAGCTCGGCTTCTCTGGCGGTGAACCTTTGGTACGCCAAGACCTGAGCAGACTAATCCATGAAGCACGTAAGCTGGGCTATTATACCAATCTGATCACCTCGGGTGTTGGCTTGAACGAGCGCAAGGTAGCAGAGTTTCGTGATGCGGGGCTCGATCATATCCAAGTGAGCTTCCAAGCCAGTGATGAAACTGTTAACAATATGTTGGCAGGCTCGCAAAAGGCTTTTCAGCAGAAATTAAAGATGGCCCGCGAGGTTAAAGCTCAGGGTTATCCGATGGTGCTTAACTTTGTTACACATCGGCATAATATCGACCAAATTGACCGCATTATCGAGCTGTGTGTTGAGTTAGAGGCAGATTATGTTGAATTAGCTACTTGCCAATATTACGGCTGGGCGTATGAAAACCGCCAACAATTGATGCCTACACGGGCTCAACTGGAGCGTGCCGAGCGTATTACTAACGAATACCGCGCTAAGCTGGCCGCTGCAGGTAACCCTATTAAGCTAATCTTTGTTACCCCTGACTATTACGAAGAGCGCCCTAAGGGCTGTATGAATGGCTGGGGACAAGTATTTTTGACAGTTACACCAGACGGGCAAGCCTTGCCGTGCCATAGCGCAAGAATGTTGCCTATCGAGTTCCCTAATGTGCGTGAGCACTCGCTTGATCATATCTGGAATGAGTCATTTGGTTTTAATCACTTTCGTGGTTATGAGTGGATGAAGGAGCCGTGCCGCTCGTGTGATGAGAAAGAGAAAGACTTTGGTGGTTGTCGTTGTCAGGCGTATATGATGACTGGCGATGCGCATAATACCGACCCTGTGTGCAGCAAATCCCCAAATCACGACATCATCCTAAACGCTAGAGCTGAGGCCGAAAAGCCCGCCGCTGAGCCTTTTTTATACCGCAACGAGCGTAATTCACGTGTCTTCTGCAAAGGCTAAAACGCCATTAATACCACTGGCTGCAGAGCAGGCTGTAGCTGGGCTTAAAGATTATGGGCAGCTCGCCTGTGATGGCGATGGTGTTTTATTCTGGGTTGAGTATCGCCCAGAAGAGGCGGGCCGAAACTGCCTAATTCGCTATGCCAATGGACACCAGCAGAGCCTAACGCCCCCTGAGTTTGATGTACGTAGTGCTGTACATGAGTACGGCGGTTTAAGCTGGTGTTTAATTGATTCACAGAGCTGGGTTTTTGTGAACAAGCAGGACCAGCAGCTATACCTTCAAACACTTCAAGTAGAATCACCTAAACAGTTAACATTCCATTTGGAATCTAGGTTTGGTGAGCCTCTTTATGATGCGCAACATCATCGTATTATCATGCTCCAAGAGAAGCATTCCAGTGAGAATGTTTTAAATCGTGTCGTGTCTTTGTGTTTGTCCACTGGCAGGCTTACGGCCTTGCACCAAGGCCATGATTTTTATAGCTCAATAGCGCTTTCACCGGATGGCCAGCAGTGTCTATTTATTAGCTGGGATCACCCGAATCAGCCATGGGTAGCGACGCAGCTATACCACTGCTCATTTGACCCGGCAGGCAATGTTATTGATACGTGCGTCTTGTCTGGGAACAGCGGTGTAGAGGAATCAATTTTACAGCCGTCGTTTGATGAGGAGGGCAATATATGGGCGATTACTGATCAGTCGGGATGGTGGAACCTGAGTTGTTACGATAGCAAACAGCAAGCATTCACACCTTACTGGGCAGTAGAAGCGGATTGCACCACGGCGCCTTGGCAGTTTGGTGGTTATCATTATGCGGTTGCACAGCATCAAGTAACGCTAGTACGCCTCCAGCAAGCCTCTGCGGCTTTATTACAGTTACACAAAGGTGAAGTGGTTCGCCAGCTTGGCAGTAAGTACAGCCTATTTAGATCGGTGATTAGCACTGAGCATAAAATATATGCCGTTGCGAACTCTCCCTCTAGCTTGCCAGTAGTGATTGCAATTGATCAGTTAAGTGGCAAGGTACTAGAGCTATCGGGTTCTGTTGATAATGTCGCTGAGCTTTCATTACCTCAGCATATGAGTTTTCCTGTAAAAAGCGACGAAGCATTCGGTCTGTTTTACCCTCCTGTTGATGTCTACCTTGCTAAGCAAACTGATGACTCTCCACCGCCCTTAGTGTTGTTTTTTCATGGAGGGCCTACGGCGTGTGCCTATCCTGTGCTTAATCCACGTACCCAATATTGGACGCAGCGTGGTTATGCCGTGATGGATTTAAATTACCGTGGTAGTAGTGGCTATGGCAGGGCGTATCGGTTGCTGTTACATAAGCAGTGGGGTATTAGCGATCTGGAAGATGCCGAAGCTGCCGTCGATTTTTTATCAAACAGAGGCTTAATCAACGCCAAGCAAGTGTTTGTTCGCGGCAGTAGTGCTGGTGGCTATACTGCATTATCGGCGTTAGCTTTTTCTAATCGCTTTGCCGCAGGGGCTAGCTTGTATGGTGTGACAGACCCTTTGGCTCTGGCTAAGGCCACGCATAAGTTTGAATCGCACTATCTGGATTGGCTTATCGGCTCGCCTCTCACCGAGAAAGATACTTATCATGCTCGTTCTCCTTTAGCGCATGCCGAGCAGATTCAAGTGCCGGTGATTTTTTTTCAAGGAGAGCTAGATGCGGTGGTTGTGCCGGAGCAGACGCGAGCCATGGTACAGGCACTACAAGACCAATCGATACCTGTTGAGGCCTATTATTATGCACAAGAGGGACATGGTTTTCGTTCTAGCGAGAACTTAGCTGATGCGCTGGAAAAAGAGTATGAGTTTTACCAGTGCATTATTAACAAAGAGAATTAAGGGCAGGGTGTTTTTTGATAAATTAAGCTTTCCCCTCGACCG
>NZ_JADGEV010000033.1:0-22484 GCF_016744175.1 Neptunomonas sp.
GTAATGACCATTCTCAATGGCAAACACAAAGAAGAAGATGCACAGCTAGATATGGCTCAACTAGGCAGTATGAAGCTGAGCAAAGAAGAGGTATTACATGTCGTACCTACGGTCGCACGGTCTTCTGTATTTGGTTTTATTGTTGGCGTTCTCCCCGGTGCAGGTGCGACTATTGCGTCTTTTCTGGCTTATGGGCTTGAAAGAAACATTGCATCGGCTAAAGATAAACTTAAATTTGGCAAAGGCTCTTTACGCGGCCTAGCTGCACCAGAAACGGCCAACAATGCCGCTTCAACAGGCTCATTCGTACCTTTACTGACGCTAGGGATCCCAGGCTCGGGTACCACTGCAATCATGCTAGGCGCGTTGATTGCAGCAGGCGTTCAGCCTGGGCCTCGCTTGTTTGTGGATAACCCTGATGTATTCTGGTCCGTCATTATTTCTATGTACTTTGGTAACTTAGTACTGTTGATTCTTAACCTACCGTTGATCCCTTATATATCTAAGTTATTGACTATTCCCCGTCCGATACTCATTCCACTCATATTGTTCTTCTCAATCACTGGGGTCTATCTGGTGAGCTTTAACACCTTTGATATCCACATGATGGTCATTATTACAATCATTGCTCTCTTCTTGAAATTACTAGAATTCCCCATGGCTCCTATGCTGCTCGGTTATATCTTGGGGGGACTTATGGAGATAAACCTCAGCCGCGCACTCGTAATTTCAGATGGTAGTTTTTCGTTTTTATGGGAGCGACCACTCACTCTGAGCATCATCATAGTGGCCATTCTTATTCTATGTTTGCCACCTATTCTGGAGCGACTTCACAAACGTAAATCTGTTCGTGGCCCAGAAGTGGCTGTCAATGAAGGGGAAGGGTAACACCTCACCTACAAACTTATTAGAACCGACTCACTCTTTTCCCACAGCATTGAGACCCGATGCTTCGGGGGCTTTTACCCTGATTTTCTCTGCCTAATCTTCTTGGCCTGAGATAAAGAGGGTTAAACATTTCAACATAATAATCTGTAAAACTTCGGAGATCTAAATGAAAAAAATAATATTAGTTGCCGCAATTGCCAGTGCGACGGCCTTTAGTACTGCACAAGCAGCCACTGTCTATGAGGGAAAAGGCCTCAAATATGACATTAAAGGCGACTTTCAGGTTCAGCTGCGCCAGAAAGTCGGCAAAGATAAAGACCTCGATGTTGAATTCGACGACCTTGAACTGAAAAACCGCGTTACCTATACCTTAAATGACAACATGGCCGCTTTTGGCCAATTGGATTTTAGCTTTGATAGAGCTGCTAATAATGGTGGTGATGGCGCCAAACTTGAAGAAGCATACCTAGGCTTAGACTTTGGCTCTGTAGCTGTTCGTGTCGGTAAACAAAATTATTCATCTGATGAATTCAGTGTCGAAAAAGCATATGAAACGGTCGTTGAAGACGATATTTTCGACTTAAACGATGATGCCGGTGATGATGTTATCCGGGTTGATGCAGAGTTTGAAAACTTCTTCGTGTCGGCTTCCGTTGATCTAGAAGCTTCGGGTAATTCAAACAGTGATAACAACGAATCTTTTGACCTGTTTATATCAACCTCTGTGGATAACTTAAGCCTAGCGGCTGCTTTTCAAAACTTCCAAGCTTCCGGCGTTAGCGACTCGGTAACATCTTGGGGTGTGCAGGCAGTATATGATGCGGGTTTTGCGACCTTCGGAGCGGATTATGGATCCATGGAAGATACCGCTAACGTTTATAACTTAGTCAGTACTTTCCCAATCACCAGCACAACAAAAGCAGCTCTTGGTATTCAAAGCGTTGATTATGAAGATAAAAGCAAAAATGATATGACGGGCTGGTACGCAAACGTAACCTATAAGTTCCTACAACAGAAAAATGTTAGTTTGTTTGCCGAGATTGGCGATACGGATGAAGATGACAGTAGCATTGGCTACTTGGCAGGGATGCAACTTAAATTTTAAAAGCGCATAGACCTAGCCTTGAGAGACCTCCCCCCTTCAGGTCTCTCAAGGCTAAACAACCAAAGTCATAACAATGACCTTCCCGCCTAAATTTAAAAGTCTCTTTTTATTGCTCACTAACAGCTCATTAAAAACTTTCTTTACGAACCGACCACCCCATGCGGCGACATGCATCGCCAGCATCTTTTGATAGCCCCTTTGGCCCACATATAAAACAGTTTGGTTGGTAGCCACTATGGCCAATATCAACAGTAAGTTGCTGCCAATTTGGACGCCCATACTGCAAATTTAATGAAGCACCTTGGCTAAAGCTATTCTGCAACAAAGACAGATCGCCAGCATCTACTGTCAGGTAAATATGCCAATGACAATCAACCGCCGATATTGCTAATAGCCTCTCTATTAACGGGCGTAGCCACTGTAAAAATTCAGGTTCGCGAATCACCCATACAAGATGCAGTGTCCCTCTACGATTAGGATCTCGTTTACATTCACGTAGCAAACTAAGAAAAGGCGTAATGCCGATCCCCCCAGCTATTAACAACCAATCATTGGACGCAGGAGCATGAGCCACCGGACTGGCGTATGGACCACGAATGTCAACGCCTAACGTTGTTGATTTGCCATTAGGCACCGCCTGCTGTAGCCGTTTCGTCCAATCCCCCACACAACTAATTTTAAGCACCAAGCGACGCTGATCATTACGTATTCCTGTCAATGAGAATGAATGCCACTCGCGAGTAGATAATGCGGGGATGCGAAGCTGAACATAATGCCCGGGAAGCAGCACCAAAGCCTTTGGGCGCTCGATATTTAAGCAAACGACCTGTTCATTAACCCTAAAGGCATGAGCCAAGCAATTCGTGTAACGGTGGCGTACCCTAGAGCAATATAACTCAGTTGCCAAGACGAGTATTGGAAATACGATCCATTGCAGCATAGTAATATGCAGTAGTGCTAATATAACTAATACGTAACCTAAGCGATGCAACTGCTGAAACCGGTGGTACAAATGTTGTCTTATCCATTGCAGAGAACTTAACCAAATAATTAGCAGTATGAGCAACATCGACAAGCCACTCATATTAATACGAAATTGCCGAGAGCTAATCCCCTTATCTGCAAAAACAAGTACATCTTCATAGTAGCTCAATGGCATACTAGGAATGGCATATGTCATCGTTGAAGTACGGTTATGGCACTTAGTACAATCTTCTTTAAGGATCGGTTTAATCTCTGACTCAAACCGGTTTTGCTGCGCACCCGCTGCTATCCATTCCCGTATCACATCGATGGATTCATCTTCACTGACAAACTCATACATATTCGTGCGCATGGAACGTACCAAATCAGCTTCCTCAGCAAGCAAGGCTTCTTTAAAAGGAATCGCCAACGTAGCGTAATAAATAAGATATTGGCTACCATGAAGCAACGCTGCCACTATCAACAAATGACCAAGCCAGCGATGACAAGCGTTAGCCTGATCAAGTGGTAAGCACTCTCCCCAACGGGAACGGCGTAGCATTGTTATGCTCTTTCTCATAACCGGTAGCCACATCACTGCGAGTATCAGCAATAACAAATAGGCGCTACCACGCGCCAATCTCAGATAAATATTGGTGGTATCGTTCGAGTTATAATCAAAGCCAAGCCAAAACTGATAGCTTCCAGCAGCAAAAAATAAGATCAGCCAAGGTAGCGCTTTCAGTAAATCAGAATAACGCTTACACCACACAAGACCAGCGGAAGGCCCTCTGTTTTTTAAAGATGAATCATGTGGTGTAGATAAGAACGGCTTCATATTATTGGTGATGAGTGAAAAGCTTCCAACAACGCACTACCATTGCTGCTGGAAACCAATGCTTCTCATATCAATCCATTGATATTATTTAGAAAATGTCAGCTTCAATGATTTTTTGTGATAAAGGTGATTCGTCTGACTGTTATCAAACACCGTCATTCCAAAATAGTACTTTTTGTTCAGATCACTAAATTGAACATCCTGAGTAGCAGAGTTTTCATGCTCAGTCACTAGTTTGCGCTTCACTTCTAAAGTCCAAACGCCATTCTTCCAAACACCTAGCGCACTGATATCTCCCCGTGAGCCTGTTGATGGGTTCGCGACAATACCTCCAACGATATCTCCTGCCTTAAACCTGTCTAAAAAAGGCACCTTAGTCGCGTCCAATACCCAATAACGATTGTCTTCACTTGGTTCAGGGTTCATCCAAACAGGAGCGGTTTTATCTGCATTATGATTATTCGCATATCCGCCTCCTGTTTTGTCATCACTGTGTCGCCCCCACCCCTTATTTTCCTGACGGTCTGAATTCATATACTGATCATCAATTTGGCCTACTGGGTTAGAACGAGCACCCTTCCAATGCCACATATCGATTGTTTCGCCTGCATTAGCCGTATAGTGGCGCCCTGAAGAGATATCTTTAACCCCATCAATCTCCCCGTCTTCTGTAATATGGCAAGACTTATCACACCCCTTCTTAACAAACCCTTTTGAATGAATATTCCAAAAGAAAGCGAACTTATCTTCATAATAAGTATTATCTTGCCCTGTCTGGTCTTTCTTCATCAGCTGTTTCCACGAGCCATCTTGCTGTTTCACCCACGGAAAACGTTCAAGACTCATCGTTGGGTCTTCCCAGCGAACCAAAAAATAGACATTTTCAGCGTCATAGACTGAACGTATATTTACTTCGACCTCCTTCATTCCCGCATAACCGTTACTAGGTTCATACGGCAGCTCATTCAAAAGCACTGTTAATGGTGTGGCATTACTCCAAAAGGCATCTTCTACTCCATCAATAATCACCTTCTGGTCAAGGCTCACCGACTCCAGTGTATTTTTTGCAGCGAGGACTCCTTGAGGAACTAATCCAAACGTTGCTATGCACCATATAACAGCTATCTTTTTCATGACTTTTGCAAAATCCATACAAGTGTTTAATTTTCATGAAATACTAATGATAATCTGTATCATTTACAACTTAATATTCATTATCATCTATTTAATAAACATATAATGACTTGTTTAGGTATGCTGTCGCCCAAATTCGTATAGATAAGCTCAAGAGCAATTGCAATCACGTAAGACAACAAAAATTTAACCGCACATAAAAGAATACTGCTGGCTTTCACGTGTTATTGGTCGCTGTCGAAGGCGGGCACTGCCGTTCGAATGTGAAGAAAAAGCCACTAAAAATGACCATATTAAGTAAAAGGTTATTACATTCTATGAATTTTAATATTCCTCTTTGGCAATTACTCAAAGGTTGTCTATGCTAATTATCAGTACTAACGATTAATACCAATTGATAATTTTCTGTGAAGGAAATAATGAGATATTTCGCAGAATCACTTCATCAATCCCTGTGTTTATTAGCGTGAATGCTCTGTATTTAGGAATAGATGGATAGTCGATATTCCGTACTAAAAAGAGAAAATACAACATAAAAACTCTCTATGCTTTTTATGGATAAAAAGAAGAGAAGCAGTAAGAGACTCTAAAAAAATAAAAATGCGCTTGAATAGAAGAGTCAAAAATTAACCCTCTCCTATTTAAAGCTCAACTGACCTTACTATTTTGAGGAATTACCTATGAAGCGTTTTATAGCAGCGGCCTTTTCACTGTTACTTATTTTACCCAGCTTTAGCTATGCAGAAAAAATAACGGCAACAGGCGACCCATGGCCTCCATTTTTAGCACCTGATATTCCTAACCAAGGCATTGCACTTGAAATAGTACGTGCCGCTTTTAAAACTCAAGGCTATGAAGTTGATATGAAGTTCGTCCCGTGGGCAAGAGCATTGGGCAGCGTGAAAGCAGGAAGCGCCGATATCCTTGTTGGTACTTGGTGGACAGAAGAACGTACTAAATTTTTAACTTACAGCGACTCTTATCTACAAAATGAAGTGAATTTCATAAAGCGTGCTGGAGATTCGTATGAGTACGATGGCCTCGAAAGCTTAAGTGGAAAGTCTGTAGGTATTGTACGTGGCTATGGATATAAATCTGACTTTATGGATGCGAAAAACTTCAAAAAGCCTGAGTCAAAAGACTTAGTAACAACCCTAAAAAAATTGGTCGCCGGACGTGTGGATCTAGCAATAGAAGATGTTTTAGTAGCCCGCGCATTGATCGCTCAAAAAGCACCTGAGTTGATGGACAAGCTTGCATTCACTAAAAATTCATTTGCTGTCAATAAATTACATGTGACAAGTGGAATCAAAAACCCTAAGAGCGGCGCAATTATTCAGGCATTCAATAAAGGTCTGGCTGAGATTAAAGAAAATGGCTCTTACGATGAAATTTTAAAGAAAAACGGCCAATGAGAATTGAGCTTCGATTATAAAAAACATCCTCATTATCTGAGTAATGAGGATGTTTATGTAATGCAGCTCAGGTCTGAGCTGCATTTTTTAGTTCTCTATAAATTTCCTGATTACCTGCAAAATCAGTGCCTTCCTTATTTGCCTGAACCACCCTGTATTTAGAGCAATACACCACACACAGCGAATCAATTTAAATAAAGCAAAATCTGGATTAATAGTCTATTTTGCTTTATAAGAACATTTTCATCCTAACTGAGAATTTACTTACAACCATAATTATGGTTTAGATTTAAGTGCTTAGTTTTCTTTTGCTCAATTTGTACTACGCTATAATTTATAAATATAAAAACCGGATAAAAGGTGCGTGAATGAGAAATTCCATTAGTTTGAGGTTTAACTTACTAACAAGTTTAGCCGTTACTATTCTATTAGTGCTCTTCGGTGCTTATAACCACTCAAAAACTGAAGAGTCATTACGAGCATCTTTAGACAAACAAACTGATGCTGTAATGGGACGCCTTGCCCTAAGCTTGCCCGCCGCATTATGGAACTACGAACAGGAACAATTGATAGGCCTCATCGAATCCGAAGTAAGCTCCAATGAAGTAAAAGGGGGCTTTATTATTGATAATGATGGAAAAATGGTACTTGGCAGAATGTCTAATGAGTCAGGCGAGATAGTAGAGGCCGAGCTCCCCAGCATGGAGAGCGCTACAAAAGAGAGCCGTTTAACATTTGATGATTCCGGTACGATAAATGCTGTTGGCCAGCTAATCATTATTGTAGACAGTAGCTCCATTGATGATTTACTGAGTAAATCCATGACAAGAACGCTGGTGCAGCTAACATTAATGGTTCTTCTTCTAGTGGCAATGGTTACCTTCTTATTACAAAGAATTGTTATAAACCCTCTGAATGAAGTGGGATCCGCTCTAAATGATATCTCTCACGGGGAAGGCGACCTCACTCGACGCCTCAGCGTTAAAAGAGAAGATGAAATTGGAACCGTTGCGAATCACTTCAATAGTTTTGCTGATAAAATTCAAACATTAGTCCAGCAGGTTGTCAGCTCAACAAGCCAAATATCTTTGTCCGTGCAGGAACTAATAGATGTAGCACACACCACCAATACTGGCGCGCAAACTCAAAGATCTGAAACCGAACAAGCGGCGGCGGCTGCGTACCAAATGAGCGCAACAGCTAGCGATATATCAAAAAATGCTACACAAGCTGCTGAAGCCGCACAACTTGCTGATAATGAAAGCATGAACGCCAAGGGAATTGTTGCCAACACCCTTACCTCCATAGACCAATTAGCCCGCGAAATCGAAGAGAGCGTTACGGCTATCCATGAACTCGAAAGCAACGTGGATAGCATTACCGCAATGGTAGCTGTTATTCAAAGCATTGCAGGGCAAACAAACCTTTTAGCCTTGAATGCCGCTATAGAAGCTGCGAGAGCAGGAGATAAAGGACGTGGATTTGCAGTTGTTGCTGATGAAGTACGCTCGCTCGCCAATAAAACACAAGTGACAACTGAAGAGATCCAGCAAATAATTAACCAGCTGCAAAGCGGTGCAAAAAATGCCGTTGCTGTTATTTCTAACAATAAGAAAAGCAGTGTTCACACTGTCCAAGAAGTTAATAATACTGACAGCTCATTGAATGATATTGTGACCTCGGTATCGACAATTAGTGATATAAACATACTAATAGCTAGCGCATCAGAGCAACAGACAGCCGTCACGGAAGAGGTCAGTAAGAGCATTACTCGTATTACTGAGGTTGCTGATAACACAGCGCAAGGAGCAATGAACACAGAAGAAACCTGCACCCAACTCTCCAACCTAGTACGACAAATTGAACAACAACTGGGTCAGTTTAAAATCTAAAAAATCTACTAGTAAACTAATCACTTGTCGACCAATAAGAAACGGGGGAGCACCCATAATGGACACCCCCCCGCTCAGGCATAGCAATAAATAAAGCTAAGCTTTATTTAACCAAAGATTTGCCTCGGCAGCCACAACGCAATATCAGGAAACGCAACCACCAACGCCAATCCAATAACCTGTAAAATAATGAACGGAATAACCGCCTTATACAGGTCGTAAATAGTGATTGAGGGAGGCGCAACCGATCGCATGTAAAACAGATTGTACCCAAAGGGGGGCGTAAGATAGGCCGTTTGCATACTGATAATGAACAGCACTGCAAACCATACGGTATCGAACCCTAACTCTTGAACGATCGGCACAAACAAAGGAACGGTAATAAAGACAATCGCGAAATCATCCAAGAACATGCCCAATACAAAGTAGGTTACCAGCATCGCGATAATGACCCAGTAAGGCGAGAGATTCGAGTCCTCTACCAGCTCGGTAAGCAAAGATCCTGCCCCTAAACCGATATATACTTTACTAAAGAACACAGCCGCCACGGTAATCCAAATCAACATACCCATTAGCTGCGTAGTGCTCATAAGCACTTCTTTAAGCATTTTAATATTCAATGTGCGATAAATAGCCGCACATATAAGCGACCCTGCCGCACCGACAGCTGATGCCTCTGAAGGCGATGTCACACCACCCACGATAAAGCCCAACACTGTACCAATTAGAATACCCGGCAAAATCAATGCTTTGAGTGCTTTAATCTTGCCTATGCCACTAACACGCTCTTCCAGAGGAATTGATGGCGCTTTTTCTGGATTTTTGACGGCAAACAGGAAAATGTAAAGCATGTAGATACCCGCCAGCATCAAGCCTGGCATCAAACCTGCTGCAAACAATTTACCTACCGACTCTCGGGCCAAAAATGCATAAACGATCATCAACACACTAGGAGGAATTAAAAACCCTAACGCGCCGCCCGCCATAATAGTACCGGTGACTAGTTTCTTGTCGTAGCCCCGCTTCAACATTGCGGGCAATGCAATAATACCCAAACTGACAGTAGCAGCCCCAGACACTCCGGCTAACGCGGCGATAATCGCGCAGACAATCACTGTGCCCATTCCCAAGCCGCCAGGAACGCCACCCATGAGCTTATTGATCATCTCAAAGAGGTCATCGGTGATACCGGATCGCTGTAGCATTAACCCCATAAAAATAAACATAGGGAGTGCAACCAGCAGGAAGTTATCCATCGCCCCGAAAGCACTGTGAGCCATTAATTCGAGGCCAGCAGGCCCCCATAGAAAATAAGCTGAGCCTGTACCGACAGTAAGCAACGCCCACGTGAGCGGAGCCCCCATCGCCAACAGTATCAGCATGGAGCAAAACATGCCTGCGGTAACCAATAAAGGATCTAGATCTAACACGGATACACCTTCGTTTTTACAGTATACATCTGCCCGATTCTTATCAGTGTCTTAGCCAACCAAGGTTCTCTGAAAAAAATAACAGATATAAAAACTTACAGAGCTATCAACCCTTTCTAAAATCAGCCAAGTATCACACTACTTCGAACTAACTTTTTTCTTCCAGCTGCATACCCAGAGCGACAACCAAGCTGCGAATTATGCCTGCTATGCTTTGCAACATCATTAGGGCGATAGCCAAAGGGAGAACGGATTTGAAAGGGTAAATAATGGGTCCCCAGGTGCTCTTTGAAGAGACCTCTTTAATTGCCCATGATTCCGCAGCATAATTAAAGGTGATCACAAAGAAAACGCCGAATACAACCAAGCCAATCGAGCCTGTGATCACATCCATAATGGCTCTGGTGCGAACTGAGAACAGGTTATAGATCACTTCACTTTTTACATGGCCGTGGTGTCTATGAGTATAGACACCCGCCAGTATGCAAAAAGTACCGTATAACATGGTGGTACTTTCATGCGCCCACGAGGTAGGACTGTTAAATAAATAACGTGCCGCCACCTCATAGCCAAGCACAGCAATCATGGCAAGACACATCCAGGAGACGGTCTTGCCCACCCACTCAGATATCCTGTCTTGAAAAGCAAGATATTGAGAAAGTGTTGACATTAAGCTCTCCCAGTAGCCTTCGCAGTCGCAATGATCGCATCAATTGCTTTGCTGTTACGCTCAGACTTTTTAGCTTCTTCTTTCCACACATCCATCGCGGCAACCGTCAATGCTTTAGAGTCTTCAGCAGGTAATGAAGCAAACTCGAAGATACCTTCGCCGTTCACATCTAGACAGCCGTTCACATTCCACGCATGCATGTTAGTTGAATGCTTAGCTGTAGCTAGTTCAATAACTTTCTGCTGATCTGGAGACATAGAGTCCCATTTTTTCTTGTTGATCAACATACCATCAGCATAACCAGGGTTGATCATGTTCAAGTAAGTGTAATGCTTAGCAGCTTCATGCAACTTTAATGCTTTATATTCCAACGAACCACCATAAATAACACCATCAATTGCACCTGTAGACAATGCAATATAGAGCTCTTGGCTTGGCAGATATACAGTTGGGATACCAAACTTTTCAAGAATCGCAGCAACCGTGGCCGTTGCACGAATCTTCATGTTTTTCAGGTCATCCAAGCTTTTAACTGGCTTAGTCGTAAGCAGATCATATGGACCACCAAAAACAGGCCCTAAGTAATGCACACCTTTTTCTGCATAAGCTTCAGATAGCAGATCACCCAAACCTTTAGCCTGATGTAGATACATAGCTTCATCATAGCTCGTCCAAGCGCCTGGAATACCACTTTCAATTTTAGCGATATCTAGCTGACCAGCCCAGTAACCACCATAACCCTGACACATATCCAACGTACCTTTAGATACAGCATCTAGCATCTGGTCATTTGCCACAAGCTCACTACCACGGAAACGTGTGATACGAACACTTTTGTTAGAGCTTGTTTTAATGTCTTTTGCAAAAGCTTTATACAGATCATCAGTTTCTGTGCCGTATAGAGTTTGCATTCTAAGATTAACTTTATCGCCTGCCTGAGCAGACGTTGCGGAAAGGGCTAATGGCGCAGCAGCAATACCCGTGGCAGCTGCTTTCAGTAAGTCTCTTCTTTTCACTATCTGATTCCTTTGTTCTTATATGTATTGATAGCTTGCTTAGGTTCGAGTACCAAGAACAGTCTAAACCCGTTCTATCTATGCTCTACCAGAAGCTCTCTGATAACGTCTCTACCTACTACCGGGTAGCTGTGCAGTATTTTTAACACCGTTTGGTGTAAATTAAAAGCTACGTTTGTACGCTCTTTTATGAAATATAATGAATTACAGGGTGAATTACGAAAATAACTTAGGTTAATAACAACAAAAGACAAACCAACAAAAACACATCAACTTATTGTTTATATTGAAATTAATAAAATTAAATAATGGTAAATACTTACTTTTTAACCCTAAATATCATCATTCCTACATTTACCTCTTCGAAGAGTCCACACACAACAAATGTTTAATATATCGAACATAAGACAATTATGTTTTAACAATAACAAAAAATATCACCACACCCCGCTAATTTCTAGAGCGCTTAACCTTCAGGGTACCCAAGCGCCTCAGAGGCCACCTCAAGCGGCTCGACATTTCCGGTTTCTAAATCATTACGCGTCCACCAATACGTAAAGCCATTATCTAGCATCCACTGCGCAACACGATCTAATGTTGACCATTCACGACAATCACCCCGTGCGCTATTTAGCCGCAATGGCACACCATCAACATAAACAATCGCAGCCCAAGCAAATGGATGCTTATCAGGGTCGCCAAACCCCCCTCCCTGCTTGCTTCTGTAAACTCGATACGCTACGGCATAATCCCCCAGCCGTCCTTGATCTCGTACAAAAGGAAGTTCGGCTTGAGTAATCTTTCCTGCTATTTGGAGGAAGGCCTCCAGGCTCTCATTGTCATACATCATGATTCATAGTGTTGCTTTTTCAGAGAGATGATTTTACATTATGAGTCATGTTGTAAGGCTCGACAACCGGCTAATACGAAGTATCTATGCTCTTCAGGCCGGTTACACGAAAGCCATTAATAATAATTATAATGAAGGACTCTTGATGAAACTGGGTAATAAAACTGCTGTTGAACTCGTTGCAGATCTTCGTGCTCACCATATCTCAGCGACAGAACTTCTCGAAGAAACAATCCAACACGCAGAACATGTCGCAAACGCTTATAACCCCTTTTCAGTGAAACTCTATGAGCGAGCACGTAAAGCAGCTATTCATGCAGACGAGCTATTAGCCAAAGGGTTAGGCGGCCCTTTATGCGGCCTACCTATTACCATAAAAGACTCTCAATGGCTGGAAGGTGTTCCGTGTACAAATGGTTCGCGTACTCAACAAGATTTTGTTCCCCACGCAACCAGTGCTGCGGTGCAACGCCTGGAAGAAGCCGGCGCCATCATCTTTGCTAAAACTACGTGTCCTGAGTTCTGCTTAACCGGCACAACTTCTTCCGAACTATTCGGTACAACCTCTAATCCGTGGAACACTGACCGGACATGCGGGGGTTCTTCCGGTGGAGCCGGCGCTGCCGTAGCAGCAGGTGCGGGCACATTATCTCTTGGTGGTGATGGAGGCGGGTCGATTCGTATTCCTGCGGCATTCTGCGGCATTGTCGGCTTCAAACCTTCATTTAAAGCCGTACCTCGCGAACCTTGCTTTCCTTCATGGAGCACAATTGTTTCGTACGGCCCTATGGCTCGCAGCGTTGCCGATGCACGTTTGATGTATTCAGTGGTCGCCGCCAATAACGAAGATAAAGCCTATTTAGATGATCTGTCGGCTCATGCTCACCACCCTTTAACGTTCGCAGGCCAGAAAATAATCATCTCCGAGGACTTAGGCTTCACACCTGTTGATGATGATGTGCGTCTAACATTTAGAGGAATTGTAAGAAAGCTTGAAGAGGCCGGTGCTGAAATCGTTTACGACCATCCCCATCTACCTTCGTCAGTGATTGCCTGGGCAACATCTGCTCATTACGACTCATGGAGCTTTCAGAAGAAAAAAGACACACCACTGAAAGGCCTAGAGAAAGGAACGCTGGATACATTGCACTTTGGCGCCAGCCTGACAGAAGAAGAATTTAACGCAGCAGAAGATCATAGAGAAGTTATCCATGCGGCCTACACAGCGATGTTCGAAAGAAACGCTAGTTCGTTTTTTATCACGCCTGCTCTAGGTGTTGAGGCGTTTAAACACACTCGCCGTTACCCTAAATATGTTGGTTCGACAAAAATCACCAATCCATGGTTAGACTGGGTATCTTTTCTCTATGATGCAAACCTCACTGGGATGCCTGCATGTGTAATTCCAATGGGACTCGGTAATGAAAATCTTCCTCTCTCTATTCAAATTGCCGCCCCTGTTGGTAATGATGCTGCCGTGCTCGATATAGCTGAGCAAATGGAGGGCATTATCGGCTGGGACAATTCGCCAAAAGACTCCGTAAAAGAAAGCTCACATAAAGATCGAATGAGTTAACGCCAGAAAAGCAGTCACCTCTTAATTAGTTTTCAATTATCAGCACATTGAACCAGCCAAGTGAAGCATACGGAGAAAGTATCTTAGTGAGAAACCTGCAGTTTAATGTGATCAATGAAGCAACCATAGGTGACAAATTTAGCCTGTTGTTTAACACAAACTGGCCTGCCTATCGTGCTTGGTATCTAGACGAAGGGGAAGAAGCACGCCCTAGTTACTTAGAGTGTATTTCTGCACTACAAGAATACATGCCGGAGCTAGTGCCCCTGTATCAAGATATCCTAAAGCTATTAAATTGCGATGACTTGCAAGCAAGATTTCTTAGTTTATATTGCCCGCCTACCTTCTATTCTGGGTGCTCTCAATTGATCTATAAAAAAGAGCAAACAGCACTCATCCGCAATTATGATTTTCCAGCATTCTTGTGCGAAGGCACTATTCTACGAAGTCAGTGGCTCGACAAACAAGTGATTGCAATGGCAGATTGTGTATGGGGTGTTTTAGATGGCATTAACGATGCGGGTCTAGCTGTTTCAATCAATTATGGTGGTCGCTTAGTAGAAGGGAAAGGGTTTGGTATTACCATCGTCGTTCGATACATGTTGGAAACATGCTTTACCGTAGAAGATGCCGTTGCCGTACTTAAAAGAGTCCCAGTACACCTTGACTACAATATTGCCCTACTCGATAAACATGGCAACCATGCCACGGTAATGATCGCACCAGACAGAGAACCATCGGTTACCCAAGAGTCTACATCGACTAACCACCAAGCCCCAATTGAGACAGGCAAACCACTTTTTCTTGAAGATTCAGGCACAAGGCTAGAAGCACTTAACTGGATTAATGCCAACCATGAGACCTCTTTAGCACAAACGGTTACACAATTTTTACACCCTCCTCTATATCGTCCTCACGACAGCAATGCTTCGGGGACTTTATATACAGCGGTGTATAAACCCGCAGCAGGGCATATTAGCTACATTTGGCCACAACACATTTTAAACCTAACATTCGACCACTTTCCTGAACAAACACTGGATATAAAGTATGCCTAGCAAGATACACCTCTTACTAACAACATAAAGAACACTGACGGAGCTGCATGACCTCCTTGATAATAAAAATAACATCATTATCAACCCGTATTTTCAGATCTTTTTTCCCGCGAACCGCAGGCGCAGAACTGGAAGAAAACACAACCTTTGCTAAAGATAATAATAATGAGGACGTAATTATGAGTACGCCAGAAAAGCTTCGCGGTTTATCCGACATTTATCGTTTTTTCCGTAAGAACACGACACCGATTTACTTCGTTTCCCCGACGGCCTACAACATTCTTGGCTTAGGGCAGTGGATTCAAGGTTTTAAATATATTACCCATTTCGACTCGTTTGACGGTGGCCACTTTCGCGTTACCAACCCAGAACAGAACACTGAAAGAGAATTTCAGTCGATGGAAGATATGGTCAATTATCTGCTAAGCCATAAAGAGTCTGTCGACCTGTTCCAAAGAAACGGCGGTAAAGGAAAAATACTTACCGTGATGTTCGATGAAAAAACAGAAGAGATTGCGAAGCAACTAGGCGTTGATATTGCGTTACCCCCTGCCGAGCTACGTACTCGCCTAGACTCTAAGATTGTCACCACTCAACTCGCTAACGAAGCAGGCGTTGCAAGTGCTCCCAACATTGTTGATGTTAAAGCATCTAGCTATCAAGAGCTGCGTGCCTTAGCTGCTGAAAACAATCTTGGAGAAAAACTCGTTGTACAAACTCCTTATGGCGACTCCGGAAAAACAACCTACTTCATTAGCAATGAAGCTGACTGGGAAAAAGTAGCCGATAAGGTTATTGGCGAAACGCTCAAGGTGATGAAGTACATCAATCACATACCGGGCACTGTTGAAGCTGTTGCCACCCGTTGCGGCACCATGGTTGGGCCATTACAAACAGATATCACCGGTTACCAAGAGTTAACACCTTATAAAGGCGGTTGGTGTGGAAATGATATTTTCCCTGAGATCCTAGAAGGAGCACAGCGCGACAAGATCATCGGCATGGTCAAAGCCATGGGGGACAAGCTCTACGAAACAGGTTATCGCGGCACCTTCTGTTTCGACTACTTAGTAGATACTGATGATGGTGAAGTTTACTTGGGCGAAATAAACCCTCGTATCAGTGGCGCCAGCCCGCTCACGAACCTTGTAACATCAAAATATGGCGGCATCCCACTCATGCTGTTTCATCTACTTGAGTTTATGGATGTCGACTTTGAAATTGATGTAGATGAAATTCAAAAACGTTGGTCAGACTTCGGTAGCTGGACACAACTTGTGCTCAAGCATACAACCGATGAAGTACGTTCAATCACAAAAGCGCCGCAATCAGGTATTTGGCGCATGCTAGATGATGGCAATATCACCTTTGTTCGTAGCAGTATCGACTGGAACAATGTAAGTGACGGCCAGGATGCTTTTTATATACGGGTTTATGATGCCGGTGATTATGCGTACTTAGGCGCAGACATGGGAATCTTAGTTGCACGCGGCAGAATGCAAACAGATGATCGCCAATTGCTACCCCGTGCTCATCAATGGGTAAGAGCCATTAACGCAGAGTTTGAATACAAAGCACTGGACGAATTAGAAGTCCCGTATATTCCAACCGATAACGTTCGAAAAATGATCTAAAGACCTTTAAACGCACAGACTTAAATCAGTTATTTTAAGCTAGTCCTTTGGCCGCTCTCTCATAGAGCGGTCTTTTTTCTATACAACAAATCCCTTCTAATACTTTACATGTTTCATTTAACTAATTATATTAGATAAATCTAATTTAATTAACGCTAATCAACCTTTATAGCGAGAGCTTATATGAAATCAATCAAATACATTGCCGCGTCATGCTTAGTTGCTGGTTCTTTATCTATTACAGGAGCGCAGGCAGAAAACAGCTCCAATCAAGTGAATCAAGCACTGATTATACTGACGAGTTCATCATTACAAACTCAAGGCATGGCGATGGTATTAGGCAATGCAATGCAAGCTAAAGGTGTATCTGTTGATGTGCTTTTATGTGACACCGCAGGTGATTTAGCACTCGCCTCCACCACCAGCAAAACGTTAAAGCCACGTAATGTCACACCAGAGCAACTGATGCTTAAGCTACAAAAGAAAGGCGGCAATGTTAGTGTATGTGCTCTCTATTTACCAAATAGCTCTCACAGTAAACAAGACTTGCGCCAAGACATCAGTGTCGCTACGCCTCCGCAAATGGCTGGCATGATGTCGGCAAACAGCGTCCGTGTTTACCATTTTTAATAAGTGAGTTTCTCCATGAAAAATATCATCATCCGTTCGCTGTTTTCGGTGTTGCTGGCTATATCATTCGGTGCGGCTAACGCCAATGAAATAGGGATTAGCCCACAAGAGACTCATACGTTAATCAATCAAGGTGATAACGTTCTATTTATTGATGTTCGCGACCCCGTTGAAATTATGTTTATTGGTTTCACTGATAAAGTTAATCTCAACATTCCTTACTTAATGGTCGACCGGTCTCAATGGGATGCGAAGAAAAAGCGCTTTCGCCTTTATAAAAACCCCGACTTTATTACTCAAGTAAAAGCGGCATTAACAGCTCAAGGACTGGATGAAAGTGCCACTATCATCACTATGTGCCGCTCTGGTAGCGAGCGCGGTTTACCTAGTGCTAAGTTTTTGAGGGAAAGTGGTTTTGAGAATGCCCGCTATGTTATTAATGGCTTTCAGGGAGGCAAGTTAAAAAAGGGAGCACACGCAGGTTTAAGAATAAAGAATGGCTGGCAAAACGAAGGGCTTCCTTGGAAAGCTAAACCGAACCCTAGCAAAATATACAGAACAGATAGATAAAAACACACGGGCACTTTTTTTAAAGGGCCCGTGTTTTGAAGAGGCACACCTGTACCACGTTCACTCTTCCATCTTTCGATACAAGGTACGCAAGCTGCAGTCGGCAATGTCAGCTACCAGCCCTTTATCTTGGTATCTTTGTAATAATGCCTTTAAGTATTTTTTCTCTAACTGCTCTAAACTAAATTTGCTTTCAGCGAGAAATTGCAAAGAGCTCTCAGGTGTTACATGTAAAGAGGTAGAAGCCACCATACGTTGCTCCGGAATTAATTGTAAACTTTGTTGTATGACATCACTATCCATTTGATCATCATGGCGTAGCACCACCGCTCGCTCGAGAATATTCTTTAACTCCCTAACATTACCCTTAAACGGCTGCTGAGACAGCAGCTCATAAGCACTCTTAGTTAAGCTCAAAGGCTGGCTATCAGAAATACGTAGCAAAATACTTTTCACGAGCAATGGAAGGTCTTCTTTACGCTCGGACAGTGCCGGCAAACAGATAGGAAAAGTACTAATTCGATGATAGAGGTCTTCCCGGAATTCCCCTCGCTCAACCATCGCCATCAAATCTTTGTGCGTTGCGCAGACCAATCTAAAATCTGCTGCATCCGGTTTACTATCACCTACAGGGCGAAATGTTTTAGTTTCGATTAAGCGCAGTAATTTTACCTGTAAGTGCAAAGGCACATCACCCACTTCATCAAGAAACAACGTACCGCCATGAGCTGATTTCACCAGCCCTATTCGGGTATATGTTGCTCCCGTAAATGATCCCTTCATATGGCCAAACAACTCACTCTCAAATAAGGTATCTGTCAGCCCAGAACATTCAACCGTGACAAATGGTTTTTTTGTTCTAGGGCTAGCCGAGTGAACAGCTTGTGCAGCCAGTTCTTTACCCGTCCCTGAAGCTCCCATCAAAAGAACATTGGTATTCGTTTTACCAACACGCTGAATCAAGTCGACGAGTGTATTAAAAGCTTTGCTACGCCCAATCATCTTATTAGCAATGGGCTCAGCACTCACTTCAAGAATCGGTTTCATAACTTCAATGAAGTAAGCACGCTGCTGCTCATCAACAATAGGGATAGTTTCTATACCTACATGCTCTTTACCCTGTGGCGTGTTATGAATATGCAACACACTTGCTCTTTTTCCTGTTTCACGGGCTTCTTGCATAGGGCACGTCTCACCCTCCAAATCACAAGGACGCTGATAACCATGCGACAGGTAATAACACTTTGCCGGGCTACGGTTATCAAGCCCACCAAAGCGAAAGTCATAGTTACTATTGGATGCAACCACGTTGTAGTCAGCATCCACCAGCACTGCTGGATCATGATAGCTATCCAATACGTTGCGCATTGTTTCCAACCAGCTGGCGTTGGTCATAGTACGACTCCGTCACTCGTGTCTATAAAATGACAATAATGACAAAAAACATCTCTCTCGACCAGAAATCACGCCTACCTTGAGAAGTAATAACGTTTAAACGGTTGCATTAACGCACCTACATAAGCGTTATTTTTTAGGGAAAGCAACACCGATAAAGCATGCTACAATCTGACACTATTATTTTTGCTACGTTTATAGTGTATCTGGAACAACGATGACCGCATCAGAACAATCCGTATTTTTTAATGGACTCCCGCTACGTAACGCACAAACGCTCACAACAGCGTTGCATCTATTTACAGCCAAAGGTTTTTTTAAAACATCAGTGCACGACATTGCGGAACATGCTGAAGTTTCTATCGGTTTCATATATCACCACTTTAAAGACAAAGAAGGTATCGCAAGAGCGTTATATAACCGCCTACTTGAGCACATGAATGTGTTGATCGACCATATCGAAGCCTCTTTTCAAACCGCTAAAGAACGCAGCTATGCCATTATTCGCGTCTTATTCGACTTGACAGAAAAAGAACCTGAAGTGATGCAGTTTATCATCCATGCCCGCCATAAAGAGTTCCTCCCTGATGAGAAGTCTATTTGCTCAGCTTCAGCTTTTGTGCGCATGAGATCCTTCGTATTTCAAGGTATTGAAAATAAAGAGATTCGCGAGATGGATCCTCTTGTTGCAGCCATGATTGTTTATGGCGGCGCCATCAGAATGATCTGTCTCCGGCTTGATGATGTTATTGAAGTGCCTCTTCCTGGCATGCTCGATGACCTATGGGCAAACACGTGGAGTGGGCTTGACCCGTAAATTTTTCTAACATAATATCTAAAACGAATGTTCGTTCTGCTTTATCGAAAAAGTACTTTACCGAGTACTTTTTTTATACCTATCAAACAGAATGAACGTTCGTTTTGTGTAAAATAATTCACACTTTACCGTTGCCATTAATAAAAAGTATAAAAGGGATATGCAGCATGAAAAAACGTATTCTCGTGATTGGAGGGGGTATAGGCGGCACAATGACCGCCAACCACCTTGTCAGCAAACTCTACCCAGAAATAAGCCGAGACAAAGTTGAAGTCTCTCTACTTTCAAATTCACCATGGCATTACTACAAACCAGCATTCATGTACGTCGCCTTTAATAAGTTTTTTAAAGATGAATTACGACGCCCACAACAGAGCTTATTAAGACCTGAGATTAACTTCATTGTCGACGAGGTTGAGTCCTTTGAGTTTAATGCCACCAGAGTTCGCTGCTCTAGCGGAAAATTCTACGAGTACGATTACTTAGTGATATCCACAGGCTGCTTACCCGCCCCAGAAAGAATTGAAGGACTAAAAGAAGCTGGTGATCATTTTTACCAATATGCGCCCGCTAAAGCCTTAGCTGAGAAACTAACAACCATTAAAAAAGGTCGGATTTTTGTCACTGTGAACTTCCCTCAGACACCAAATGTACCTCATCAATGTGGTATAGCCCCGATAGAAACCACACTAATGTTGGACGACTTATTACGCAAGCGAGGCGTCAGAGACAAAGTAGAAATTGTTTATACTTATCCCACCGTCTCGCAGCTTCTACGTAATTGCTTATTTATGCAAAAAGACACGTGTGAAGTGTTACCCACAATTTTTGAGCAGCGTGATATTAAATATCAACACGGCTTTTCTCTATCCCACGTCGATCCTGATAAGAAAATTGCATACTCGCATGAAGGCAAGGAAGAAAACTTCGATATTTTGATGGCAACACCACCCATCCGCGCTGTTGATGCAGTGATTAATTCAGGCGTATCTCAAGCAATTAACAATGAAGGCTGGCTACCCACCGATCATGAAACTATGGAAGTTTACGGTTTAAATAATGTATTTGTGTTGGGCGATACTGTCGACCTCCCTGTCAGCAAAGCCGGCGGATCTTGTCATAGCCAATCACCTGTCATCGTCAATAATATAGCTTCTCATATTCGTTTAGGGCGGCTCTGTGATCAGTACGATGGGCGAGTAGTCGCAATAGCGCAGATGGGCTTAGAAGATGGAATGCCTCTTTGGTACGACTATTCCTCAGATGTACAACCTACCCCCCCTAATAAGCTCGGCGGCCTCATGCGCAAAAGCTTTAATAGAGGCGTGTACTGGTCTGTAGCCCGCGGTTTGGTTTAAGTGATTGACGGAGACAACATATGAACACCACGAATACAAACATCGATGAGACAACCACCTCTCAGCCTAATAACTTTATCACTAACCCTAACGCACAAGCCGGGCTTGAAGAGTTAATCCAAAAAATAGAGCCCCTATTAGCGGGTCGTCGGCTTAACCGAATTGTTGATCTGATGTCAGTAACTGCTGATGTCGTTGATATGACCGATGACTATATGGTGGAGAAACTCTGTAAAGGTTATGAAGAAGCTATTGGAGGTGCCTGGACTGCTGGGAACATCGTACGCATGGCAAGCAATGACGTTCGCAAAATGGAAGAGCCTCCTACGCTATGGTCGCTTTTAAAAACAGCTAAGGATCCTGAAGTTCGCCGTGGCTTGGCATTTATGCTGATGATGGCCCGAGGCATAGGCAAACAAATGAGCCAACCGCTACCTGACGATGATTAAAAAAGTTTAACTATGAGAGTCAACATGGAAAACATTTTGGCTCACTAAGCATGGCTAAAAATTATTAGGCCGATTTTTAATCGAGCACTCATTCACAAAGAACTTATTAACTATAGAGGCATCCATGACTCCATCCCAACTGATATATGTTACAGACCCTCTCTGCCTTTGGTGCTATGGAATGGCTCCCGCATTAGATTCTTTTTATAACACCCTGCCTGATGATCTTGCTTGTATAACAATCAATGGAGGTCTTTTTCCAGGCTCTCGGGCAAAAGTAGCTGATAAAGCATTTCGTGACTATTTAAAAAATGCTGCTCAACATGTCACCGCAAGAACAGGGCAAGTATTTAGCAAGAAATTTTGGGCGCTGCTGGAAACAAAGGGATTTCTATACGACACCGAGCCTAGCGCAAGAGCGTCAGTGGTAGTCAAAACGCTCAAAGATGAAAAACAAATGCGTCGATTTATTCACACCCTACAACATTCCGTATTTATCGATGGTTTGAATCCGAATGTCACCGATAATCTTGCAACAATTGCCGAATCTTTAGGTGTTGAAAAAAGTAGCTTTATAGCTGCATTTGATAATCTAAGCAGCCTTGAAGCCACTCGTCATGAATACACCCTAGCCAACCAAATGGGCGTTCAAGGCTTCCCAGCGCTTATATATCAACATCAGAAACTTGCCTACAGCCTCGCTGCCGGATATTCTCCGTTAGAAGATCTACAAGCCGCTCTTAACTGGGCCCGCGGCGAATCTAATCAACCACCCATTGCTACTAATCAAAGCGTC
>NZ_JADGEV010000033.1:22584-43695 GCF_016744175.1 Neptunomonas sp.
TCACGTGTTAGTAACACGGACAAAATTGAGTGATGTTGGAATTATATTAGAACGATGAAAATCATATCCGATCAGAAACTAATACGCCTTATCAAAGTAGCCCCTGTTCTGGTCGTAGGCATTTTTATCGTATTGCTCAGCACTGTCATTATTTATAACAACCATACAAAAGCTAACAGCGATATAGCCTCCTTGCGCAACAACTTCATGGACCTTCAAAAAGCGGTGGCTAAAAGCCAAGTGACTCAGGTTTTTCAAGATATTCAATTTGAGAAAAGCAAAATAGAGAGCACATTAAAAGATAATATAAAACAGCGTGTTAGTGAGGCATACGCTATTACAGAGAGCATTTACCAACAACACAAAGACAAAACTGAAGCCGAAGTAACACGGTTGATAACCGATAGTTTACGTAGCATTTCTTTTAATGGCGGGCGAGGCTACTTCTTTATCTACAAAACCAATGGCCTCAATGTTATGCACCCCTTACTTCCACACATGGAAGGCACCTCCAAATGGGATTTGCAGGATATCAGGGGGCGTTACATCGTTCGAGAAATGGGCCAACGGGTAAAAGAAAATAATGAAAGCTTTTATCGTTGGTGGTTTGTGAAGCCACAAGATAAAACCCAAGAGTTTGAAAAAATAGGCTTTGGTAAGTACTTCGCCCCTTATGACTGGTTCATCGGCACTGGCGAATACATTGCTGATGTTGAAAATGATATAAAAGAGAAATTATTAAGGCGAATTGACAATATTCGTTACAGTGAAAATGGCTATGTGTTCGTCATTGACTACCAAGGAAATTATCTTTCTCATTTCAAGAAATCATTGGTTGGAACAAATAACATCGACGGAAGAGGGGCTAACGGTTTTCCGTTTGTTCGCAAAATTATTCAAACAGCACAACAAGGTGGAGACTATGTTAAATACATCGGCTCCATTATGCCAACAACGGGCAAGCCGGCAAAAAAAATAAGCTATGTGACAGGCATTCCTGACTGGAATTGGGCCATTGGCACCGGGGTTTATATCAATGAAATTGAGAATTACCTCACAGAAAGAGCCATAACCATACAAGCTCAAAATAAAGATGAACTGCAGAAAATATTATTGCTTAGCTTTTTAGCTACGCTCATTCTAATTTTTGTTTTGATATATATTAGTCGTAATATTTCTAGTCGATTTGAAAAGTTTCATCAGCACATCGTTAGTAATATTGACGAACTTGAGCACACTAAAAATCAACTCCATTATGTTGCTCATCATGATGCGCTCACTCAACTCCCTAATCGACTGTTACTTGAGGAGCGCATTGCACAAGGTATAGAGTTGTCAAAACGTAACAATTTACAACTAGCACTCATGTTTGTTGATCTAGATGACTTCAAAAAAATAAATGATTTATATGGCCATTCGGTTGGAGATGAACTGCTTCAGGCTGTTAGTCACGAGTTTGAAAGCGTTCTGGAATTAGGTGACAGTATCACCCGATTTGGAGGAGATGAGTTTATTTTTTGTTTCCCCGAATTACAAGATTTACGCGCAGCTGAGCTCAAGGTTGAGCAAATCCAAAAGATTTTCAGCACACCATTCTCTATTGCAGGAAAAGTTATCCACTCCAGCTGCAGCATAGGCGTGACAATGTTCCCTGACGACGGCGAAGATCCAGAGAAGCTGATAAGTAAATCCGATATTGTGCTATACAAATCCAAAGCGAGCCAAAAAGGAGGTTTTTTATTCTTTAATAGAGATATCAACAAACAAGTACGTAAAGATTTACAGCTAGAGACAGCGCTTCGATTAGCGTTAATAAATGATGAGATCAGTGTCGTATATCAACCTCAAATTAACATTCAAAGCGGGAAATTACACGGGGTTGAAGCATTGGTGCGTTGGAACAATGAGCACCTAGGGCAAGTTTCGCCCGTAGACTTTATCGGCATTGCAGAAGATACCGGTTTAATTCATGAAATAGGCATGTTCGTGCTTAACAAATCTTTATCCGATATTAGCGATTTTAACAAAAACCGAAAACACGCTATTGACCTCTCGGTTAACTTATCTCCAAAACAACTAAGTGCTCCAGAATTTATAGACAAGTTAGTCGCTAGCGCGAACAACCACACTCTACGCCATCAACAAATCACTCTTGAAATTACTGAAAATTTACTCATTGAAGATCTGGCTTATGTATCACCCTTATTGCAGAAAATAAGAGATCTTGGCTTCAACCTGTCGCTTGATGATTTCGGTACTGGATACTCATCTCTCAGCTACTTGAGCAATTTACCTATCAATGAAATAAAGATAGACCGCACTTTTGTAGACAAACTGTTAACCAGTAATGAAAGCGATAACTTGGTAAGAGCTATTATTGCAATAGGAGGGTCATACCAACTCACCATGATAGCAGAAGGGGTTGAAACAGCAGAGCAACTCGCCCAGCTAAGCAGTTATCATTGCCATATCGCTCAAGGCTATTATTTTGACAGGCCTCTCTCGTTACATGAACTATCGAGAAAATACACAAGCACAGCAATCGACTAGCTTTACATAAGCGGGCAAGTGCTTGCCCATATCACCAATGGTAACCTTAAAAAAGTACCCGTATATAAATGCTTACTTTATACTCACCTAATACCGATATCTGATTTATTTCTATTCATTTCACCCATATATATTTGGAACTAGTAAGCCAATGCAACTGGAAAACATTAATAAGGCCCGTTACAACAAACACATTAAAATAACTTTCATCGCCATATGTATTTTCATGCTAACTGTCTCGCTAACGGTTTCTACCCTTCTCATTCATTTTTGGGGCGGCCCAGAAGGAGAAAATCTACACTGGAATATAACAGGTGTAGTGATTGCTGCTCTTATCATGGCGCAAATACTGATTACTTATAAACAACACCCTTTTCTTTACGAAGCCGTCTACATACGCAAAGTAAAAGCAGAGCTCAATCAGATTTATAGAAAGCAACGTAAAATTAAGGAAGCAGCAGCCGAGGGCGATGCGCGGGCCATGGCAATTTTAGATTTCAGTTATCGCGCATCTAGGCATGTGTTCGAATTAGATAACAACACCATCACACTCGATGACCTCACTAAAAACCAAAATGATTTGCTAACATTGCAACAGAAATTTGATATCGAAGATCTCGCTGCTTATCAATCAGAATGGGTTAAAGAATACTAATCGACAGTTTTCATCGGTTAACAAAGTAAATGGAGAATGATGTGGATATACCTAATGCATTTATCAATGAGTGGAATGTACTGCAGACTCAGTCAGATGCTTATGAAAAACATTCGCTGTATATTAAGCTATTGGGTATTGCCATTACAGCTTGCGCAACGTTAATTCAAGCCAATTTACTTCTTATTCTTCTTCTCGCTACTTTATGGCTACAAGATGCTATATGGAAAACCTTCCAAGCAAGAATTTCGGAGCGTCTACTCAAAGTCGAAGCCGCATTGAGAGACAACAACGAAACGCTTAACAACGTATCACCCTGCCAACTTAATTCAGAATGGCTAGCGCAACGTTCTGGGTTTTCAGGCCTGATAAAAGAATATTTATGCCAAGCAGCCCGCCCTACTGTCGCGTTCCCGTACATCCTATTAATAGGTGTGGCGCCCTTCATTTAAGCAACCATTGAATCCATGTCATACAAATCGCAGCCAATGACTTTTGTTGGCACTGATTCAGCTTTATTCTGTCACACTAGAGTATCGTTATCATTTGGGATGTGAAACATGGGTCTGGGCTCCAAATTAAAAAATCTCATCGGTGAAGAGCTACTGGATGATATCCAGCATCAGCTTAAAGAAGTCGCTACACAGGGGCTAGATAGGCATTTGAAAATTGCCGTGACCGGACTTAGCCGTAGCGGCAAAACCGTCTTCATTACCTCTCTAGTTCACCACCTTTTAGAAGCGAACCAAAGCCGCTCTTTACCTTTTTTTGAAGTGGCCAGTGATCAGCGAATTATCAGCGTTAAAAACCTCAACAGCTCATCAGATGCTCCATTTCCCTTACAACAATCCATTCAATCTTTAGGTCAAGAACCCCCCAGTTGGCCTGAATCAACAACGGGCTTGTCTGAAGTAAAACTCGCCATAAAATATAAGCCTGCAAGCCGCCTAAAGCGCTTAGTGAATGATACCGCTACGCTATACCTCGACATCATCGACTATCCTGGTGAATGGCTACTCGACTTACCTTTACTACATTTGAACTTTGAACAGTGGTGTAATAAACAACAGCAGCTATTTACACTAGAACCTAGGGCCACATTGGCTAAGAACTGGATCGCCGCACAAAACACAGTTGACTGGTGTTCTCCCGCTGATGAGCAGCTTTTATCTGTGCTCAGTGAAGAGTACACAAAGCTATTACATCTGCTGCGTAACGATGAAAACGCATTGAGCATGATCCAGCCAGGGCGTTGCGTTTTACCAGGGGAGTTGGCATCGAGCCCTTTACTACAACTATTCCCCATTCTGCAGCCTCCTAGCTTAAGCTCTATCCCTGAAGGCTCAATGTATCAACTATTACAACAACGCTATGACGCTTATCGTGAGAAAATTGTTAAGCGATTTTACCGCGAGCATTTCTCTCGCTTTGACCGTCAAGTGGTACTTGTGGACTGCCTAAAAGCGTTGAACCATGGCAAACCATGCTTTGATGATATGAAGTTAGCACTCACTGACATACTGCAAAGCTTCAACTATGGACCATCAGGTTTCTTACGCCGGCTCTTTAGCCCACGTATAGACAAAGTACTTTTCGCTTCCTCCAAAGCTGATCATGTAACCGCTAATCAACATCATAATTTAGATAAGTTTCTTGAGCTGATTATCCAAGATGCGCAGCGAGATATTCGCTTTGAAGGCATCGATACACGTTGCATGGCACTTGCTTCTATTCGCTCAACAGAATCAGCAGAAGCCGTACTGGATGGCCAAACAATTTCTTGCTTGAAAGGAATCAATAAGACAACAAATGAAACGATGGCGCTGTTCCCAGGTGAAGTTCCTACAGAACTACCAACAGAACAAGACTGGAATAGTAGCCGCTTTCGCTTCTTAGATTTTGCGCCTAAAAAACTGCCTCAAACTGATTTAAAACCTGCACACCATATTCGACTAGACCAAGCGCTAGAGTACCTAACAGGAGATATATTCTGATGAGCGACCAACCAGAATGGAAAGAGCCTGTACTGATAGACCCTGCTAACTTGCAAAAGCAGCCAGATACGGAGTCGGAATCTCCCAAAGCACAAGAAATTCCGCTGCACTCCATATCAGTTGTAACTGAAGATAATGACGACGCTCAGGATAAAAATCAGCAATCAAACACGCACAAAAAGCGCAGCCACTGGACAACTTTATTTACAGTATCAATTACGCTGTTACTATCCGCAGGGGTCATTGGCGAAGTATACCGTCTTATTAACTGGGGGTTTATAACACACCCCGCGCTTGGTATCGCTTTTAGCACATTAACCGGTATAACCTTTATCAGTGGCTTGCTCTGGGTATGGCAAAGCTTTAAAGGGTTACGTCAGCTTAAGCAGACAGAAGCTCTACATTTCGAAGCCGAAGCACTCCGTGATCAAAAAACTCACGGACAAGCAGTTCCTTTATTAAAAAAACTCGATAGCTACTATGAAAACACACCCATCAACCAATCATTTAAAGAAGCGCTACGACAGGTAGACTCAGCCTATAATGATGGCGAAATTATCCGTTATATATCCCAGCACGCATTAAAAGAGCAAGATGAGGCCGCACGCCGCTGCGTTCATCGATACAGTGTACAGTCCGGCATCATGGTCGCCCTTAGCCCCTATGCAACATTTGATATGTGGTTGGTAGGTTGGAGAAATTTAAAAATGCTTCGCGAAGTCACTGATATTTATGGCATTTCAACCGGGGCAACAACACAGTGGAGCCTGCTCAAAAAAGTATTACATAACATTGCTTTTGCTGGACTGAGCGAGATGACTATTCACGCAAGTTCTCACATTTTAGGAAACTCAATAACGACATCTATTTCAGCAAGGGCTGGACAAGGTATTGGGGCAGGGTTGTTTACTGCGCGCTCAGGCTTACAGGCCATAAAAATATGCAGGCCGCTTCCTCAAGAGCAAAGTGAGCAGTTACAGCTATCGTCAGTTACTCAATCCATTTTGCGTGATATTAAGAACTAGAATCAACCATATTCGCTAATAGCCTAGCTACTTACTCAGTTATTGACTCTCATCAACTATGAGTCTAGGTTGTTACTATAACATATGGGCTTTATTTTCTGAACGCAAGCTGAACGAATGAATGGATAACTTTCACAGGCTAACCTTACAGTCTATTTGCTCTGGCACACTCGTATCGGTAGTTACCGATAAATCGGTATCAGACATTCTTCGCCTAATGAGAGAAAAGAGGCTAAGTTCTCTTATAGTGCTCGATGCCTCAGAAAAGCTAGTTGGTATTATAACCGAACGCGATATCATCCACACAGCTAGCGCGACAGACATCAGTCAATTATTAGCAGCCGATATTATGACATCCCTTGTCATATCTGCTCCCTCTGATATGCAGTATTATGAAGCCTACAACTTACTCACTAAACATAACATTAGGCATTTAGTGGTTGTTGATGAGAAAGGGAAGCCTATAGGCGTCGCTACACCTACCGATTTCATTCATCATCTTGGTATTGAATACCTGATGGAGGTCAAATATGTTGATAATGTCACTGACCACAAGCTTCACTTTATAGCTGCAAACATCAGCCTCAAAGAAGCATTCAAACTATTCTCAAAGAGCGGAACCAACTGCCTTCTCATTGGCTCCCGTAAAAACGTACAAGGCATTCTGACTGAAAAAGACATTGTACGGATACTCGACGAAAAAGTAGACATCGACACCACGACTGTCCAGTCGGTCATGAACTTCCCTGTTTTAAGCGTTGCCTACGGCACCCCTTTAAGTGAAGCTCGAGCAAAGATGATTGATCATGGCTGCCATCGCTTACTCGTGACAGATGAGCATGGTTTTGCCGCCGGTCTCATTACTCGAAAAGGGCTCATCAGCGGCCTTGAATCTCGTTATATATCCTTATTACAAGAGTCAATTCTCAAGTTAAACTATGATCTTGCGGTTGCAGAAAAGGAGATCCAAGAAAGTCATTTTGCCCAAGCCTTAGAGCATGTCGCTGCCCGCATGCTAAACGCTACCGATATCAATACGCTATTCGCTGAATCCATTACCGATTTATGCCGAGTGCTCAACGCTGACCGAGTGAGTTTACTGCTTGCCAATGATGTTGAATTCTCATCAGCCACTATCCTTTATGAAAGCTGCTCACCTGAATTTACCGGTGCCTCAGATATATCAGACCAAATACCTTTTACAAAAGAAATGAGAGAAGAGGCTCAAAAAACACTTAAGCAGCATAGCATTTATATTGATCATGACTCACCAGATTCACCGAAACACGATCTTTATCAGCACTGGGATATTAAAACAATATATAGCGCTCCTATACGCACCAAACAAACCAATCCTGCCATTCTCTATGTGCAGTATTGTAAAGAACCGCACGAACCGTCGGCTTCTGAAATACGTTTATTACAAGAGTTTACCGCCTACTTTTCTTCCGCGATGACAAGCCAGTATTTACAAGAACGCTTAAGCCAAGATATTAAAACACGAGAAGAAGCCGAGCAGCATTTACAAGCGATTTTGCAAACACTGCCTCATGGGATTCAAGAAATTGACCTTAACGGGCGTATTATCTTTAGCAATCCTGCCTATCATGTCATTCTAGGCTACGAGGCTGGAGAGCTGGCTGGAAAGTATATTTGGGACCTGTCTTTCAGTGAAAAACATAAAGCCAATACCAAAGCACTCTTCAAGAAAACACTACACGAACAACCAACACCTTTTCCAATTGAGACAACCAGTGCCCATAAAAATGGGAGCCCTGTTGATATACGTATTAACTGGTCTTATCAGTATGACCAAGCAGGAAAGCTAACCGGGTTTTTATCAGTCATTACTGATATCACCCAAAAGAACATCGTTGAAAATGAGTTACTCATTAAAGACCGAGCGGTTCGATCGACCCAAGACGGAATACTGATTACCTCTGCTCTGCACGACTTTCCCATTATTTATGCCAACCCCGCTATTGAGGAAATGACTGGCTATTCCCAAGAAGAGCTTTTGGGGAAAAATTGCCGGTTTATGCAAAATGAGGACAGGGAGCAACCGGCTCTAGACATCATAAGAGAAGCATTAGAAAAAGGCGGGTCATGCTCAGTTGAGCTACGTAATTATAAGAAATGTGGTCAGCTATTTTGGGTGAAAATACGTATATCACCTGTTTACAATGATTCGGGGATACTTACTCATTTTATCGGCGTACAAAGAGATGTAACAGAAAGTAAAGCAGCACGAAAAGCGTTAGAAGACAGTGAAAGAAAGTACCAAGCATTTTTTGAAGACTCCAACGATGCAATTCTCGCTTTAAACCCACAAGACTGGAGTGTCATTGAAGTTAACCCCAAAGCAAACCAAATGTTTGGTTTTAGCGAGCGAACGGCGCAGCCAGTAAATACTGGCGAAATAGAAAAACAACTTCAGCCAACCGTTATAATTACTGAATTAAGCCCTTTCAAAAATACCGTCTTCGATAACATGTTAACCGCTTTTAGCAAGGGAGATAAAAGCTTTCAGGGTCATGGGTATTGCGTATCTTGCTCGGGTCAGCGTATACCTGTTGAGATTTCAGCCACTCAAATAGCTATCAAAAACCAACAAATGGTCATTGCAACCTTACATGATCAGAGCTTTCAAGTAGATGCAGAAGAACGCTTACAGCAGTCTGCCGTAGTATTTGAAAATAGCTTAGAAGGCGTAGTCATTACCGATCCTTTTACCCGCATCATTTCTATCAACAAAGCATTTGAAAATATTACGGGATACAGTGAAAAGGATGTTTTGGGGGAAAAGCCAGCCATTCTTCGATCTGGACGTCATACCTCTGAGTTTTACCATAACATGTGGTCCGAGATACGTAATAACCGACAATGGACAGGAGAAATATGGAACCGCCGTAAGAATGGCGAAATCTATCCTCAATTACTCACTATTACCGCTATTGTGAATAAACAAAGTGAAGTACAAAACTATGTGGCTGTTTTTTCAGACGTCTCTGCATTGAAAGCATCACAACAAGCACTAGAACATCAGGCGCATTATGACTCGCTCACAGGTCTGCCTAATAAGTTACTGTTAGAAGCGCGTGTATTACACCTTCTGGAGCATCAGAAGCACTCTGGCGGGCAATTTGCTGTACTATTTTTAGATCTCGACCATTTCAAAAATATCAATGACAGTTTAGGCCATGTAGTCGGTGACGAACTACTCGTTGCGGTTACTGATAGGCTTACGCAATGTATACGCAAAGATGACACACTTGCACGCCTTGGGGGTGATGAGTTTGTCTTTATTATGGAAGACATTCACCAAGTCAAAGAATCAGCGCTAATGGCTGAAAAAATCATTGACCAATTTACCCTTCCCTTCTTTATTGCCGATCAAGAAATATACATCTCAGTCAGTATTGGTATTAGCCTAACGTCAATCAATAACGAAACATACGACGAACTTATCAGTAACGCAGATGCGGCCATGTTCCAAGCAAAAGCTGAAGGACGAAATACCTACCAATACTACTCGAAAGAAATGACCAGCATAGCGTTTGAACGGTTAAGTTTTGAAGCGATGATGAGGCACTCTTTACAGACAAATGACTTCACTCTTTATTACCAGCCGCAATTCAGGCTAACCGATGAAAAACTTATTGGTTATGAAGCACTTATCCGTTGGCAACATCCGACACTCGGGCTAATCATGCCTGATAAATTTATTGCTATTGCAGAAGAGAGCAATATTATTTTGGCGCTTGGTGAGTGGGTACTTTTCGAAGCATGTAGAAAAGGAAAACAGCTACTTAATGAGGGTAAATCATTTGATTATATAGCCATCAACGTTTCTGTCCCTCAGCTAAAAAAAGGTGACTTTCTTACGTCAGTACAAACAGCGTTAATAGAAACAGGATTCCCTGCAAACAAGCTTGAAATAGAAATTACTGAATCATTTTTGATGGGTAACGAACTTGAAGCTACGAGGGTATTGAGTCACTTACGAAACATGGGCATAAATATCGCTATTGATGATTTTGGAACGGGTTACTCATCTCTAAATTACTTAAAGCAGTTACCTATTGATAAACTGAAAATCGATCGCTCTTTCATTCAACACCTGCCAGGTTCACATAAAGATAGAGCCATTGTGCAAACGGTTATTGCATTGGGGAAAGCGCTCTCCTTAGAAGTCATTGCTGAAGGCGTAGAAACACAAGAGCAGAAGGAGCTACTCTTATCCCTCGGGTGCTTTTCTGCCCAAGGCTACTTATATTCTAGACCACTACCCTCTGAATCAATCTAGACAATCACGACTATAGAATAAAAGCAGTGCGTTTATCTTGTGCTAAAATTAACCTGCGGCTCTAAAAGGTTTTTTCTTTTCTCCTTAATGACAGCCCCGCTAAAACATAGGGATATGTCTATCAATGTGTACGCAGCATTTATTACACACAACACGCCGGTTGTATTCATTAATCATCGCTGCTCTATTAATAGTGTTGAGCATCAGCAGCAGTGCTGCGCCCTTAGAAAAAGTATCTTTACAACTCGATTGGAAATATCAGTTTGAGTTTGCCGGCTTCATCATGGCAAAAGAAAAAGGCTTTTATCAAGAGGTAGGATTGGATGTAGAGCTACTAGAATATCAAGCAGGCTCTGATACCGTCGAGCAAGTACTTTCTCAAAAGCACAACTACGGTATACACAACTCAAGTGTCATCATTCACGACGGCGAACTAAAACCAAACGTTTTATTAGCCACCTACTACCAACAGTCTCCTCTTATTTTTGTCACGTCTAAAGAGATAAAAACACCAAAAGATTTGATTGGTAAAACAGTAATGGGTACTAATGATGAATTAAAATATAGCTCTTTAGCATTAATGCTAGACCACTTCTTCATTAACAAAAATAATACAGCACTCATTGAACACTCCTTTAATATCGATGATTTCATTCATAATAGAATAGATGCTATGAGTGCATTTCGAACCAACCAGCTATTTGAGCTCGACCGACAAGGTATCGAATACAATATTATTGATCCTGCTGATTATGGCTTTTTTATGAGTGCCGTTAACCTATTTACTTCCCAAACTGAAGCATTACAGCATCCAGAAAGAACTCAAAACTTTATTAATGCGTCAAACCGAGGCTGGGCATATGCATTAGAAAATCCACGAGAAACGATTGCTACCATTTACCAAAAATATACCCAGATAAAGTCTGTGGCCGCACTCACCTATGAAGTCGCTATCACCAAGAAAATGATGCTATTGGATTTCTTTGAAGTGGGCGCTATTAATACTGACTTAAGCCTTAGAGCCGTGAAACAGTTACACCATAGTGGGTTACTAGCGCCGAACCAGGAATTAGGCACATTTTTATTCGATGAGTTGCTTTTAAAGTACAACCACTCCCTAGTTTTCAATGAAAAACAACAGCATTACTTACAAAATAAAAAGTCCATCAACGTCTGTGTAGACCCTGATTGGATGCCTTTTGAGAGTATCAAAAACGGCAAACATGTAGGTATTGCCGCCGACATCATTTCGTCCTTTTCGTCTCAACTGCCAATACCGATTCATCTTGTCCCCACTCAAAGCTGGCAAGAATCTATTCAAAAAGCAAAAAACCGGCAATGCGATATCTTTTCAATGGCATCATACACGCCAGAACGCGCGCTCTATATGGATTTTACCGAGCCTTATACAACTTTTCCTGTAGTAATGGCGACAACCACAGAGAAATTCTTTATCAGTGACATCTCAGAAATTAGACACGAAAAAATCGGTGTTGTCGGAGGTTACTCAGTAGCAGAGAGCTTGCGTAGAGAAGTGCCAGGGATCAATATTGTAGAGGTAGAATCGATTCATGATGGGCTACAACAAGTAGAGAGTGGCCAACTCTATGGCTACATTGATAACTTAATGACCATTGGGACAGCTATACAGAAAGATTATACTGGGAGTTTAAAAATATCATCCCGGCTTGAGGATGATATATACCTCTCAATAGCCACCCGAAATGATGAGCCATTATTACAAGAAATATTTCAAAAGCTCACACAAAACATTCCCCCTGAATTAAAACAAGCAACATTCAACAAATGGGTACCCGTAACGCAGGAAGTTTCGATTGATTATTCCTTAATGTGGAAAATTATCAGTGGTTTATTTCTATTATCTCTGGGTTTTATCTACCACTACTTTCAGTTAAGAAAACTCAACCAACGCCTTAAAACACTATCGGTTACTGATAAGCTAACAGGGCTCTATAATCGAGTAAAAATGGACGATGTGTTAATTGAACAAAAAGCAGAGGTAAATCGATATAAACTTAATGCGTCCATAATACTGCTCGATATTGACTTCTTTAAGCGTGTTAACGACACCTATGGCCATGCGATGGGTGATATCGTATTAGTCGAGTTTGCTAACGTTTTACAAAACAATGTCCGTAATACTGACTATGTAGGTCGTTGGGGAGGTGAAGAATTCCTAATTATCTGCCCTCATATTGATATTGAGGAAGCAAGTAACCTTGCCGAGAAACTACTGGCAAAAATACGAGAGCACTCATACCAACATGTTGGAAAAATGACCGCCAGTGCGGGGGTCTCTAATTTTTCGCCAGACGTAACTATTAAAGAAACTCTTTATAATGCAGACCAAGCGCTTTACCAATCAAAGCAAGCAGATAGAGACAATGTCTCCGTTAAAAAGGGATGGTGTCAGGTCAGCTAGAGGCTCAACAAAAAAAGAGGGCCTAAGCCCTCAAAAGACCCAATTACAATTGAGGCTTAGAAGAAGCCCATTGGATTAATATCGTAGCTAACTAACATATTTTTAGTCTGCTGATAATGATCCAACATCATTTTGTGTGTCTCACGGCCAACACCTGATTTTTTATAACCACCAAATGCTGAATGTGCTGGATAATGGTGATAGCAGTTGGTCCACACACGACCAGCCTGAATGCCACGGCCCATACGGTATGAGCGGTTCATATCACGTGTCCATACACCGGCACCTAAACCAAACTCAGTATCGTTAGCAATCGCCAATGCTTCTGCTTCATCTTTGAAAGTAGTGACAGAAACAACTGGTCCAAAAATCTCTTCCTGGAATACACGCATACTATTGTTACCTTTCAGTAACGTTGGCTGTATGTAGTAACCGTTGTTAAGACCATCATGTAAGGTTTCAGCTGCGCCACCAGTAAGCACTTCCGCACCTTCGTTGCGACCGATTTCGAAGTAGCTCAAAATCTTATCAAACTGCTCTTGTGAAGCCTGTGCACCAACCATAACTTCAGTATCTAATGGATTACCGCGCTTAATCTGGCCAATACGCTTGATAACCATCTCGATGAATTCATCGTAGATCGATTCCTGAACCAATAAACGCGATGGGCAAGTACATACTTCACCTTGGTTAAAGAATGCTAATACTGTTCCCTCTACGCACTTACTAATGAACTCATCTTCATGGCTCATGATATCTTCGAAGTAGATGTTAGGAGACTTACCACCCAACTCCACTGTAGAAGGAATAATATTTTCTGCAGCACATTTAAGAATATGCGATCCCACTGGGGTAGAGCCTGTGAAAGCGATTTTAGCAATACGCTTGCTCGTCGCAAGTGCTTGGCCTGCTTCAGCACCGTAGCCGTTTACAACATTCAGCACACCGGCTGGCAGTAAATCACCAATAACTTCCATTAACACAAGAATTGATGCTGGAGTCTGCTCAGCAGGCTTAAGTACCACACAGTTACCCGCAACCAGTGCTGGAGCCAATTTCCAAGCAGCCATCAACAGTGGAAAATTCCAAGGAATGATCTGACCAACAACACCAAGAGGTTCATGGAAGTGATAAGCAACAGTGTTACCATCAATTTCACCAATCGAGCCTTCTTGTGCACGAATACAACCAGCATAGTAGCGGAAGTGATCAACACACAGAGGTACATCCGCATTCAGCGTTTCACGTACGGCTTTACCGTTATCCCATGTTTCGGCAACAGCCAACCTTTCTAGGTTAGCTTCAATTCGGTCGGCTATTTTAAGTAAGATATTTGAGCGCGCTGTAACAGAAGTCCCGGCCCACGCATCTTTAGCTGCATGCGCTGCATCCAGCGCTAAATTAATATCGGCTTCTGTGGAGCGAGGGATTTCACAAAAAGACTCGCCATCAACAGGTGAAACGTTTTTAAAATACTGCCCGTTAACCGGTGCAACCCATTCGCCACCGATATAGTTACCATAGCGCTCTTGAAAAGTTACAACTGAGCCTTCAGCTCCTGGCTGTGCATAAATCATCTTCTTGGCCTCTTTCTTGTTATATAAGCCCTGCCCAACCAGCAGGCGCCATTCAATTAATCACAGTTCGATATTAGCGATTCAGAAGGCAAGTCAGGTATCACCCTTTGGAAGCGAAAAACTACTACTTTAGTGCTTATATGAAAGAGACATAGGCTATAAAACCATGTATCACCACAAAAAAATCAACATGAATTTTCATACAAATTGATTATTATCAGACAGTTAATGTAATAAAACCTTTAAAAAAAGAGGTATCCTTATGCTTACTATGAGATGCACTAAAAAATGCCATAAACTAATAACCAGTAATGTGGTACTTTTTATCAAATATTTTTTGATTATTAGTACTATGAAGGGCTATTAGTTCTCTATGAAGTTATCAGACTTAGATCTTTTTATTCGTACTGCCGATAGCGGAAACATTACAGCTGCAGCCCGAGAATTAGATATATCACCCGCGGCAGCTAGTGCCGCACTGAAACGCCTAGAGCAGCAACTAGATACCAACCTGTTTATCCGCACTACTCGAAAACTACGCTTAACAGAAGCAGGTGAGCGTTATTTACCTCACTGTCGACGCGCGCTCTGCGAATTAAAAGAAGCCCAGCAAGCACTTGAACAAGATAAAACACAGCTAACTGGAGCGCTGCGTATATCTGTTTCCTCTGATTTTGGCCGCAATGCTTTATTGCCATGGCTCGATGAATTCATGCAACTACATCCCAAGCTTTCAATAAGCTTAGATGCCAGCGATAGCGTTTCTGACTTTTACCATGATCGAGTTGATATTGCGTTAAGGTATGGAAAACCAGAAGACTCATCCCTTATCGCCTTTCCCATCTGCGAATCTGATCGAGTGGTCTGCGCATCACCTGCATACATAAAAAAATACGGCACTCCAACGCACCCTAATGACCTAACCGAACACAATTGCCTTTTATATTTACTGGGCGATCGTACATACGATTTATGGAGTTTTAGGGGGGATCAGGAACTAATGCGTATCAGAGTCCAAGGTAACCGTATCTGTAATGATGCTGACCTTGTTCATCGGTGGGCAATATCAGGTCAAGGGATTGCATTTAAATCTAGGCTAGATATGGCAGAAGACCTATACGCTGGAAGAGTTGTTGAATTAATGCCTGAATTTTCAACGGAGCCAGCTAATTTATGGTTGATCTGCCCAAATAGAAAACAGGTTACCCCAGCCGTTATAATGTTTCGTGATATGTTGCGTCAACGTTGCAAAACATTACTAAAGCAATAAAAAAAAGCCTGGCTCTTTTACGAGCGCAGGCTTTTCGGTATTCCTAGTTCAAAGAGCGAACTAAAAGAACAGGCTTATCAATCAATGACTAGCTAGGTTAGCGTTTTGCTTTGGTAACTTAAACGTCCAAACCGTGCCGCCTTGATTTAAGTTTTTGATACGTTTAGCCACTTCACCGCCCCATAATGGAACGGCTCCACCCCAACCGGAAACAACAGAAATATACTGCTCGCCACCCATATCCCACGTGATTGGAGTACCGACAATCCCAGAGCCGGTGTTAAACTTGTACATCTCTTCGCCGGTTTTAGCATTAAAAGCTTTTAGATAACCTTCAGGTGTACCCATAAACACTAAGTTACCCTTAGTAACCATAGTGCCACCCCAAAGTGGTGAGTAATTCTTATAATCCCAAACCACTTTACCTGTCTTAGGATCTATCGCACGTAGCACACCAATGTAGTCTTCATTCACTGCTTTGATAGTAAAACCTGCACCTAGGTATGCTGCACCTTTCTTGTACGATACTGGCTCATTCCAGATATCCATTTCCCACTCGTTAGAAGGCACATAAAACAAGCCTGTATCTTTACTATAAGACATCGGCATCCAGTTTTTACCACCCAGGAAGGCCGGTGCGGCTGCAACCGAACTACCCTGCTTACCATCAGCCGCTGCTGCCGGGTTACCCGGACGGAACGCTTCGTTATAAATAGGACGGCCTTTGTCATCCAGTCCCTTAGCCCATGTCATTTTATCCACAAACGGGAAACCACGGATAAAGCCGCCGTTTTCACGGTTTAAGACATAGAAAAAACCGTTACGGTCAGCAGTACCCGCCGCCTTAATGGTTTTTCCATCGGCTTTGTAGTCAAAAGATATCAGCTCGTTGACGCCATCGTAGTCCCAACCATCATGTGGCGTAGTCTGAAAGTGCCATACGATTTTTCCATCGTCAGGGTCAATACCCAAGCGTGAAGAGGAAAACAGGTTATCCCCAGGGCGTAGATGTGAATTCCATGGTGCTGGGTTACCTGTACCGAAGAAGAGTAGATCTACATCAGCATCATAGGTGCCGCCTAACCATGTTGCAGCGCCACCGGTTTTCCATAAGTCGCCTGGCCAGGTTTTTCCTGCTTCACCACCCGAAATACCGTTTTCAACTTTTTTACCATCTTTCCACACATAACCCATATGGCCTTCAACCGTAGGCCGTGTCCACGCTAATTGCCCTGTTTTCGCATCATAAGCTTCTACTTTACCTACAACACCGAACTCACCACCAGAGACGCCGGTAATGACTTTGCCTTTAACAATAATTGGAGCTGCGGTTAATGAATAACCCGCTTTGTAATCTTCAACTTTCTTTTTCCATACCACTTTGCCGGTATCTTTATTCAGCGCAACTAGCTTGGCATCCAACGTACCAAAGATAACCAAATCACCGTACAAAGCGACACCACGGTTGATTACATCACAGCAAGGCATGATGGCATCAGGTAAGCGGGCATCGTATTGCCACAGCTCATCACCGGTTTGAACGTCAATAGCAAAAACACGTGAGTAAGAACCCGTTACAAACATCACACCGTCTTTAACAACAGGTTGAGATTCTTGCCCACGTTGTTTTTCACCACCAAACGAGAACGCCCAAACAGGGCGAAGATCTTTTACTGTGCTCGGGTTAACAGCAGTCAATGAGCTATAACGCTGTCCGCGTAAACCCATACCATTGGAAACTACATCTCCCGTTGTTGCTTGGTCATTCATGATGTCTTTATCAGTTACACCGGCCGAGACAACAGCAGAGAACGAGATGGCTGCGGCGAGCGTACTGATCGCGAAACCTGTGCCTAAAGTCGTTTTGTTCATCACTAGCTCCTTTACGGAATCGTTTTTTATTGTGGGGCGTTTTGGGGTGAGCCGGGAAAGCTTCCCCGAATCATGTCTCTCATTTTGAAGTTTTAGTAGATTCCAACAATTACTCCCGAGAACAACTTTTCTCGTTACTTAGTACTACTACCTGCTCCAAATAGGCAAAAAAAGACGCCACGAGGGCGCCAAAAGTCTTGCAGATGTTTGGTAGTATTAATGTGCTTAAAAAGAGGCTTCTTCGTAGCGGCCATAAAGATGAAATACCGAGCGCACAAACTCTGACCTTGTCAGCGATATATCACTAAAGCGTGCATCGATAGGTAGCGCCATAACCTCATTCATACTAAGCCCTCTTGATGCGGCACCCATTAACGTTTTATCCAGCCAATGCAGGTAATCAACCATCTGCTCTATCGCTAAACCTGTTGTATCCACCGGCCCATGGCCTGGCACAAGCGTAGTGTATTGCAAGTTTTTAAGTTGCTCTAAATTGGCTACCCACACACTTAAGCTAGGTGTATGTGGTGTTGTTAAAGCGCGTTGAAAAAACACAATATCCGAAGCAAAAAGTACTCCTGTCGTTTCATCTAACATAAGCAGGTCGGCACCGCTGTGCCCCATCATTTTGTAAAAACGAAAACGATGGTTGCCCACCTCCATCAGCGACATTGCAACGATATCTAACGGATCAGTCGGTAACTGCACTTCAGTAGATCGCATCCAATCCCCTACCAAGCGATACATATTCTCAGCGAAAGCATTACCCTGCTGTGCTATAAGTTTACCGGTTTCGGGCAAGGCCCAAATTTTTGTATCACTAAATGCCTGATTTCCCAGAAAGTGATCTGGATGGTGGTGACTATTAAACACATGAATAACAGGCTTATCTGTAACAGAGCCAATGGCTTGGAGCATTGCCTCTCCATAACGCTTAGAGGGCCCTGTATCAAAAACCACCACACCTTCAGCGGTCACAATAAAAGCCGTATTGACAATATTACCGCCATTTTCTCGCGAGAAATCTTCCAACTTACCTTGAAGTAACCAGGTATCATCCGCAATTTTCTGGGGTTCAAGCGAATAGGCCAATTTGGCCGCAAATACAGAACAAGAAAGACCAACCAACAAGAAGCATAGCAAACACTGTAACTTATTCATTGATACCTCCTAGAGCGGCTGCTCAAACTCATTGCCATTATTATCTCGCAGCCATAAGCGATGCTGCGCACTTGGTTGAGTGACATCAAAAGAAAAAACCGGGTTTTCGCTAACCGGTTGTGACAGGTCCATTTTTACCAATGCATCTCCCTGTGCATCACGCAATTCAAGCTGCTGTAGATAAAACTCTGGAATAGCACCCACCAGCCCGGTATCCATAGGGTGCACCACTTTGAACTTATAACGGCCGAACGTTTTTCGTTGGAATTTTTTAGCGCTAATTTCGCCTAGGTGGCTCTCCCAATAAGGGCTAGCGTTAGCCACACTGGGTGTTGTGCAACCACCACCCGCCGCATCTAAGTAAGTGGAACCTATTAACCAATGACCATTTCTCGTTAAGACAGCCGCACGAATAGGCGTAGCCTGTTGTACCTTGATACGTAAAGAAACGTTAGGTTTTACATCTTTAAGTGGGTAATAAGTATAAATATGTTGAATGGGATTTAAGTCTGCCCATACCACGATTTTTTCTATTTTTTCAGATAACCCAGTGGCATCAACCGTCACCGGTACTTGAGTAGGATCTTCAGCAAAAGGAGGGACCAAAACAATAATGCGATCATCGAATTGATATGGCGTATCGCCTAAAAAAACATGACGTAAATAGTCCCACATAGGAGACTGAAGAGGGTCATCAGAAGCATACAGCGCCGGGCTCGCTATAAAAAAACAGAGCAACAGAGTTATACGACACATGATCACATTAATAAAATGCATCTAAACCTCCTAATGACACTCAAAGCGGATAGCCGCCAACAACCTTCCACTATTGTATTTCTTGATACAGCCCCGGCAGCTCGTACGTTAACCCATACTTGCTAAACAGTGTTTCCATTTCTCCTGAGCGCACCATGCCATCAACAACTTCTTCGATGGCGTAGCCTAGCTGTCGGTATGTACTTTTTACAGCCATACCCACATCCCATTTTTGTTTGCCCATCGATGGAAAGCCATTTTCAGCTATCTGGTAACGCGGATCATTCGCCAAAAATAACAGATGATCAATCTCTGAGCGCATCGCCATCACTGCATCAACCTTGCCTTCCTGCATGGCGCTAAAGGCTTTACGTGCGTTGCCATAATGATGAACATTTTTTCGCATACGCCCCCGAAAGCCCGATGTTAGATAAAAATCAGGCAGGCTGTCTATCTCGACACCTATCGGGTAATACTGGAAAACAGCCATGGTTTTTACTGCTTCTATCTTTTCGGCATCAAACGAAACCCGCCAAGATTCACGCTGATATGGCCCAAACATAACGACCTGCTCATTCACCATTTCACCGGTCTGGGTATCTTGTCGATAAGCAAACTCACGATCATACGGAACTCGCATCATCACATCAGCGAGCTTTTTCATCGCCAATGGATTTTCTGTATTCTTGTCGAGATAATGACCTTTCCAAACGTTGTTACGCAGGTCATCTTCCAGATTTTCGTCTGGCGTAATCCAGTGCAACTTCAGTTCAAGATCAAATGCGGCGGCTATTGCTTTACCCAGCTCGATATCAACACCTTTAGGCTGACCATCGACAAGATAAGAATAGGGAGGAAAATCATGATAAACACCAACCGTAAGATGCCTTGAGGCAATCACGTCATCGTATGCTCGCGCTTGCACCTGCCCGGATAACACCAGACAGATACTTATTGCCAGTACGCAGAGCTTACTCATCAACACTGACCGATTCTAACCAAGTACGGATCGCCCATAACGCTTCTTGACTCAGGTAATCTGCCATTTTCGGCATGTAAACAGCACCATCACGTACGGCGCCATTTACTACACGATATTGATACCACTCATCACCTTCAAGACCGGCCTCGAGCATTCGTAAATCAGGCGCGATGCCGCCAGAAATACCTTCCAGCCCATGACAACGAGCGCAGTTCTGGTTGTAGGCCGAACTACCAATTTTAATAGCCTGTGCATTCTTTTCATAAGGAGGTCGGTATGGGTTTTCATCCAACCACTCTTCACCCAGTGGATCTAATCCCTCTATATCAACACCTTGAGGTGTCACATCTCCATGTGCCATCGCTTGAGTTGAAAGACCCGAACAAAACACGAATGCAGCCGTCGATAGTAATAGTTTGTTTTTCAGGAACATCAGATTCACCACTTTTTTGTTTTCACGACACACATGCCGGTTTTAACTGGCAGTGTTTCACTCTTCTTCAAATAATGACGCAAGCCT
>NZ_JADGEV010000034.1:0-26053 GCF_016744175.1 Neptunomonas sp.
ATGTGAGAGTAGGTCATCGCCAAGCTTTTAATAGAGAACCCTGATCACTTCGTGATCAGGGTTTTTTTATGTCTGGAATTTAGCGGTAAAGGGGGGAGGCTTGGCAGGTGTGCTTTAAAGCGGATTGGTATGTATTATCGGTCCAGCCGGCATCTGGTGCTTTTGTTTGATTGATTGGTAGGGGCTTGTCGGTGAAATTACAGGGCTATTAAGAGTTTGTTGAGCGTTCAAGTGTGTCTATAAACTCTTCTTTTAGGTCTAGGTAGTCGTAATCACATAAGCCTATATATTCTAAGCACGCCATAATATCTGGTGTGATCTTTTGATGGTCATCTAGCCTCCAGAAGCGGCGGTAATTACTGCTAATATCTTTTGCTATCGACAATAGTGATAGGTACATTAAAGAATCGTTAGCGCGTGATTTATATTTAAGTAGTATATCTGGAAAGCTAGCTTGTAAAATGATCGACTTATGAACGCTTTCTGGCATTTTCCAGCTGTTAACTAATTTTGCTCCTAGTGTGAAGTGTTCCATTCCATAAGTTTCTTTTTCAATATTCAGTAGTACCTTGTAATCTTTGCCGTTTGCTTGGCGTAATACGTTTTTATAATTAGGGTCTGCTTGCATAATTATAGGAATGCCGCAGTCGTGTAACATTCCTATGGAATAGGCGTTATCAATATCAAGTTCAGTGAATCTAGATGTTAGCTCTTGAGTTATTAAAGCTACTTCAGATGCGGTATCCCAAAATCGCTCCATCGAATCATGCTTCGAAAGTGTGTTTTTTAGAAGTACTAGCCTTACTAAGCTAAATACTTTCGGGAGTCCAAGTAAGACTATGGCATGAGAAATTGACGATATCTTTTTAGTTAAGCGAAATTGTGGTGAATTTACTGTCGCAAGAACAAGAGAATATAGCCCTGCGTCTTGCTTTAATGTTGTGACGACCTGATCAACATCCGGATTGGTTTTTGCCATAATAGTCGACATCTTTAAAAGAATTTCAGGGCGTGCGGGAATACTAACCTTTAACAGGGAGAGCGAATTGTTCTGCATATCGTGCCTCATAGTCTTCTACTTACTAAGCATAGCTAATTCCCTAGCATTCTGTGTGGTTTGAGCCATTTATTTTGTTATCTATTTTAAGCAAACAAGTGCTTTATTGTGTGTCGTCAGAGTGACGACTTTAGTAATAATAAGAAAGCAGCCCTGTTACACTTAATAAACTAGTACTAGGTTTTTACTTTTTGTAGTTGGGGTGTTTGATGTATGCGTAATGACTCTGTAACCGGGGTGGTGCTTGCTGGCGGAATGGCTCGCCGAATGGGTGGGACTGATAAAGGCTGGATTGAATTTGAGGGGAAGCCGCTTATTCAGCATGCTTTGGATATTATTTTACCTCAAGTTGGTCGCTGCATTATCAATGCGAATAGAAGCTTGGAGGCGTACAGGTCATTGAATTTGGATGTGTTTCCCGACTTAGAAGATGGATATTTAGGTCCGCTAATGGGCATGGCAACAGGGCTCACTCATGCTAAGACCGATTGGGTCGCTTTTGTGCCATGTGATAGTCCAAGGTTGCCTGAAGATACGGTATCGCGCTTACTTCGTGCCGTGCAGGAAGGTGGCTTTTCTATTGCAGTGGCGCATGATGGTAAAAGATCTCAGCCAGTAGTGGCGTTGCTCCATAGAAGTCTCCTCAAGGATCTTAACCAGTCTCTACTGAATGGGGAGCGCAAAATTGAAAGCTGGTTTTCTCAACACTCTTGTATAGATGTTGATTTTTCAGACTGTATCGATGCGTTTGTTAATGTGAACCGCCGTGATGATTTAGATGCTTTAATTGAAATGCCCAAGCTTCTTGGTTTTTCTGCTTGGAGCGGTACTGGTAAAACCACTTTGTTAAAAAAGCTCATTCCTGCTTTACGTAATAATGGTGTCAGACTAGCGGTGATTAAGCATGCACACCATCAGTTTGATGTAGATCACCCCGGTAAGGATAGTTATGAGTTACGAAAATCCGGGGCTAACCAGATGCTCATCGCTTCTGCTAATCGCTGGGCGCTTATGGTCGATAAGCCTGAGCCTAAGGAGCCTATTTTAGCTGAGTTGGTTAGTAAATTGGATTTAGCCAATTTAGACTTGGTTTTAGTTGAAGGTTTTAAGCGAGAATCTATTCCTAAAATTGAATTGCACCGCCCTTCCTTAGGCCGGCCGCTTCTTTTTTCTGAAGATAGCAACATCATTGCTATTGCATCGGATGAGCCGAACACAGTTACATCCGAGCTTAAGATTATGCATTTAGCTGATGTCGATAGCATGCTTGCATTTGTCATGGGCTACTTAAACAGCAATAAGCACTAGTATTTATTTGCTACGTATCGTTGTGGGTTATATTTCCCGAATGTATCGATTTTATTCCCCATAGCAATGATGTTTGTGGTGTATATGGTCGTGTTACGATGAAGGGGCAGTTGTTGCTCTTTCTTGGTGTGAAATTTGCTTGATCTCAAGTCGATTATTAGAAAGCGCCTAGGTGATATAGAATGTTTAAACACAGCAATTCGTGAAGCAATTATGTATAAGCATGAGGAGCACCTGTTACTACTGATGGAGAGGTTCAAATAGTTCGCTTTATGAATACAACAGGTGGATGATTAGATATCATATTGATTCCACAATAGTTTAATTGGAAACTAGATGATCAATCTTGCCTCTTTATCTTTTTATTTCGATGTTGTTGAAGACCGCATTCGTTTAATTGGTAACTTAGACAATGGTCAAGAAAGAACTGACTTTTGGCTGACACGGCGCTTAGTGTTGAGGTTGCTTGATGCATCACCGAAACTAATACAGCAAACGACTGAGAAAATTAGTAAAACTCCTGTAGAGCATCAAAGTGCAATGGCACAATTTGAACACGATAAAGCAAAGCAAAGCCAATCAGTGAGACAAGAGTCTAATCTTGAGCATAAAGACTTTAAGGCTTCCCTTTTGCGAAGGTTGGATATTAGCTTCCAAAAAGGCAAGTATCGTCTGAGTTTTTATGTGGGCGGCCAAGATGAGGTGTTTGGTTTTAGTGTGCTAACTCATCAGGAGATGCATCAGATTTTGCATTGGATGCACAAAGGTTGTTTACAATTAGACTGGGGGGTATCTGAGTCCCTTTTTGATGTGGATGAGCAAGCTCCGATGAGGTTGCAGTAGTTGGCTTTTGATATAGATGCCCCGCGTAAACCCTTTCTGGCTAGGGGCTCTAATATTGGGCGTTGTGAGAGTTGTTTTCTCCCTTTGCTGAGTTGTCTATGCTCGGAGAAGCCTAAGGTTAAAGGAAAAGCAGTTTTTTGGTTGCTGACGCATAATGATGAAATATATAAGCCAACGAATACGGGGCGGTTAATTGTAGATGTAATTGATGGTGCGCGAGTCTTTAAATGGTCACGAACAGATCCCGATCTAGCATTTATTGATGCGCTATCTGACGAGCAATACCAACCCTGCATCGTTTTCCCTTCTGGAAAGAGTTACCAACAACGAATGATCGTTAGTGAAAACCTATCAGAAAAGATTCCAGCGTTTATTATTTTAGATGGTACTTGGAGGCAGGCGCGTCGTATGTTTAGGCTAAGTCGTTACCTAGATGATTTACCAGTAATGCAGCCTAGTGCAGCGGCTATATCTCGTTATCAACTGAGGCAGTCTGTAGAAAAGCATCATCTCTGTACCGCAGAGGTTGCTGCACAAATGTTGCGCGAAGTTAGTGATGATCATAGTGCTGACGTGCTTGATGCATATTTTGATCTTTTTAATGCAGAATATTATGCAACGCGCCGTGCGGTTGATATGAGTGGTGCTTCTGCAGTGGCTAGGCATCGCCTAGCTCAGCTACAGAATAGTGTTAATAATATAACGTAGGTTACTTTTGCAATTAGTTTGCTTCTAGCAAGAAAGTGACAGGCCCGTCATTTAGAAGCCTTACTTTCATATCAGCGCCAAACTCACCTGTTTGTGTATGAGTGTCTGTAGCTTGGGCTTGGTTAGTAAAGTATTTATAGAGTGCTTTGCCTTGCTCGGGGGATGCGCCGCCTGAAAAGCCCGGACGAAGTCCTTTTCTTGTATCTGCTACCAATGTGAATTGAGAAACAATAAGTAGGCCTCCATTAACCTGTTGAAGGTTTAAATTCATTTTTCCTTCTGCATCAGAAAAAATGCGATATGCACAAATTTTTTTTAAAAGTTTATCGGCAGTCTCTTCAGTGTCGTTTTTTTCTATGCCCAATAAGAGAAGAATTCCTGGGCCTATTTCGCCAATAACACAACCATCAACTTCTACAGAAGCTTCGCTAACACGTTGAATTAAACCTTTCATAATGTCCCTTAAGCGCTCGATCGCGCAAAATCATCGGTTGCACGTACTAAGTTGTCAATAGTGCCCGCTTCAAATGATGAATGGCCTGCATCCCTAACAATATGGAGCTCGGCATTCGGTAAAGCTTGGTGCAATGTGTGCGCTTGCTCTATAGGGCAGATCATATCGTAACGCCCATGCACCAAAATGGTTCGTATGTGGTCGATTCTTCCAGCATTATCGATAATTTGATTACTTTCAATAAATGCTTGGTTAATAAAGTAATGTGCTTCAATACGGGCTATCGAAAGTGCGGTGTGCGGATCAGAAAAGTGCTCAACAATATTTGGATTTGGGTCTAATGTTGAGCAACGGCCTTCCCATACTGCCCAGGCTTTTGCTGCAGCCATTCTTTCAATTTCATTTTTTGATGTCAGGCGCTGATAATAGGCTGATAGTAAGTTGGCTTGTTCTTTTTTGGGAATTAAACAAATGAAATCTTGCCAGTAGTCAGGAAATATAGCGCTGGCGCCTTGTTGGTAAAACCAATGTAGATCTTGCTCCCTGGCCAGGAAAGTTCCGCGTAAGATCATCCCAGAGACCCTTTCAGGGTAGGCCTGAGCATAAAGAAGGCTCAGTGTAGAGCCCCAAGAACCACCAAAAAGAAGCCATTCGTCGATATTTAACAACTGGCGTATTTTTTCAATGTCATTAATAAGGTCAGGTGTTGTGTTGTTGTCTAAGCTGGCGTGAGGTGTTGATTTTCCGCAACCGCGTTGGTCAAACAATATTATTCGATACTTCTCTGGATTGAAAAAGCGTCGTTGAGCGCCGCTAGTACCGCCGCCTGGGCCTCCGTGAATAAATAGCACGGGAATTCCTTCAGCATTGCCGCTCTCTTCTGCGTATAGAGTGTGCTGAGAATCAACGTTAATTAAGTGCTCTTTATATGGGTATATTTCTGGGTAAAGCATCCGCATGGTGAATCCTTAACTGATACGGGAAGTATGCTCAAAGTATAGAGTGCGGAGATGAGGAAAGGGAATCTATAGGCGTAAAAAAGGCGACTAAAGAGTCGCCTTTTATTATTTCTTGTTTATTTGCCAGTACGGGCAAAGCGCTTACGTTCGTTTTCTGTAAGGAATTTTTTACGTAACCGAATATGGTTCGGTGTCACTTCAACTAGCTCATCATCTTCGATGAAATCTAGCGCTTGTTCTAGAGTGAAGCGAATCGGTGGCGTTAGCTGAATATTTTCATCAGTACCTGAAGCACGTACGTTGGTTAGCTGCTTACCTTTAATTGGGTTAACTGCTAAGTCATTTGTGCGGCTGTGGATACCGAGAATCATACCTTCATATACTTCAACGTTAGGCGCGATACAAAGACGTCCGCGTGCCTGCAGGTTCCATAATGAATAACCAAGTGCTTTACCCGTTACCATCGTGATCAATACACCATTGGTACGGGAAGCAACTTCACCTGTTTTAACTGGGCCATAATGGTCAAAGATAGAAGTCATGATGCCAGTGCCTGATGTCATTGTCAGGAATTGGCTGCGGAAGCCGATAAGACCGCGTGATGGAATAAGGAAAGTAAGGCGAATACGGCCAGTACCATCCACTTCCATGTTGGTCATGTCGCCACCACGTTTACCTACTTCTTCGATGATGCTTCCCTGATGATCTTCTTCAACGTCAATCATGACGATTTCAAAAGGTTCATGGGTAACGCCATCAACTTCTCTCTGAACTACTTCAGGACGAGAAACACCCAGCTCAAAGCCTTCGCGGCGCATGGTTTCAATTAGTACTGAAAGGTGAAGCTCGCCACGGCCTGATACGCGGAACTTCTCTGGCGAATCGCCTTCTGCAACGCGAAGAGCAACGTTGTGGATTAGTTCGCGATCCAGGCGCTCTTTGATGTTACGGCTCGTAACGAACTTACCGTCTTTACCAGCAAAAGGAGAGTCGTTTACCTGGAATGTCATGGAGACCGTAGGTTCATCCACTGATAGTGGTGGTAGTGCTTCTACATTTTCAGGATCACACAGCGTATCAGAAATGTTCAACACATCTATGCCGGTAACGCAGATGATGTCACCTGCACGGGCTGTATCTACATCTATACGCTCAAGGCCAAGATAGCCCATGATTTTTTGTACACGGCCACTACGTACTTTGCCGTCGTCGCCAATGATCTTCACTTGTTGGTTTAGCTTAATTGAACCGCGCTTAATGCGGCCAACACCGATAACACCAACATAGCTGTTGTAATCTAAAGCAGATATCTGCATCTGGAATGGACCGTCAATGTCCACTTCAGGTGGTTGAACATGCTCAATGATCGCTTCGAATAATGGCGTCATATCTTCAGCAAGGTTATCATGCTCAAGGCCTGCAATACCGTTTAGCGCTGATGCGTAGATGATAGGGAAATCAAGTTGCTCATCAGTAGCGCCTAAAGAATCAAACAAATCAAAGACTTTATCAACGGCACGGTCAGGATCAGCGCCAGGACGGTCAACCTTGTTAACAACAACGATTGGACGCAAGCCCTGATCGAATGCTTTTTGTGTAACAAAGCGTGTTTGTGGCATAGGGCCATCAACAGCATCGACTAGCAGGCATACGCAATCAACCATTGATAGTACGCGCTCAACTTCACCACCAAAATCCGCATGGCCCGGTGTGTCTACGATGTTGATATGGTAACCGTTCCACTCAATGGCTGTATTTTTTGCCAGAATGGTAATACCGCGCTCTTTCTCCTGGTCATTGGAGTCCATAATGCGCTCGGTGCCCTCATCTCGGCGGCCCAGGGTGCCAGATTGCGATAATAGTTTGTCAACCAGTGTAGTTTTGCCATGGTCAACGTGCGCAATGATGGCGATATTTCTCAGCTTCTCGATCACGTGGAAGTACCTGTAGAGATTTTCATAAAGGCGGCATTATACACGCAATAGCAACGTTGATCCTGATTAATAGTTATGTTTGTACGTCTTTTTTCCACAAGAACTTTGTTTTAGCTTGGAGTATGATGTTGATGGCGGCATAAAGTGGAATACGTCATGCTATTTTCATGCGCTATTATGGTGCGCTTGTTAGAATTGGTGGTTTGTTTTGGTGCGTTTTTTTGGCTTTGAATATGGCTGATGTACTAAAATCAAGCACATATGTATTGGCACAGTAGTTGCTATTGGAATGTTAAGCCGGCTTAGGCCGATATGTTTTTTAGGATCGTTTTTTTTAACGTGTCTGATAAAATTTTGATGTGGAGAGAGCCAAATGTCAGAGAAGACTCTGAAGTTAATCGAAGAAAATGATGTTAAGTGGGTTGATATGCGATTCACTGACACTAAAGGTAAAGAGCAGCACGTTACTATTCCTGTTCACCAGATGGGTGATGACTTCTTTGAAGAAGGGAAAATGTTTGACGGTTCTTCTATCGAGGGTTGGAAGGGTATTAATGAATCTGACATGATTCTTCAGCCAGATGATAGTGCATCTGTCTTGGATCCGTTTTCTGAAGAGTCTACTGTTATTGTTCGCTGTGATATCGTTGAGCCTGTAACGGGTCAGGGTTATGAGCGTGATCCTCGTTCTGTTGCTCGCCGTGCTGAAGAGTATCTAAAGTCTACAGGTATTGCTGATACAGCAATGTTTGGCCCTGAGCCAGAGTTCTTCGTATTTGATGAAGTGCATTTCCACAATGAAATGAGTGGTTGTGGCTATAAAATCACTTCTGAAGAAGCTGCTTGGTCTACAAACAACAAATATGAAGGCGGTAATACTGGTCACCGTCCACGTGTTAAAGGTGGTTATTTCCCTGTTCCTCCTGTTGATTCTTTGCATGATTTGCGTGCAAACATGTGTAACGCGATGACAGCTATGGGCTTGGATGTTGAAGTTCATCACCATGAAGTAGCAACTGCTGGTCAGTGTGAAATTGGTGTCGGCGCAAATACATTGATCAATAAAGCTGATGAAGTACAGATTTTAAAATACTGCGTACATAATGTTGCTCATGCGTATGGTAAAACTGCGACTTTCATGCCTAAGCCAATTGTTGGTGATAACGGTTCGGGTATGCATGTTCATCAGTCTCTGTCTAAAGACGGCGTGAACATCTTTGCTGGTGATGCTTATGCTGGTATGAGTGAAACAGCTTTGTTCTACATCGGTGGCATCATTAAGCATGCGAAAGCACTTTGTGCATTGACTAACCCAGGTACAAACTCTTATAAGCGCTTAGTCCCTCATTTTGAAGCGCCTGTAATGCTGGCTTACTCTGCTCGTAACCGTTCAGCTTCTATCCGTATTCCTTACGTAACGACTGCTAAAGCACGTCGTATTGAAACACGCTTCCCTGATCCTATTGCTAACCCATACTTGTGTTTTGCAGCACTTATGATGGCTGGTCTTGACGGTATTCAGAACAAAATTCACCCTGGCGATGCGGCAGATAAAGATCTGTACGACCTTCCTCCAGAAGAAGCAGCAGAGATTCCACAGGTATGTGGTTCTTTAGCTGAAGCATTGGCTGAGCTAGATGCTGACCGTGAGTTCTTAACGCGCGGTAATGTATTTACTGATGATATGCTTGATGCATACATCGAAGTGAAGCAGGCTGAGGTTGATAAAGTAAACCAGACGACTCACCCAGTAGAGTATGACTTGTACTACTCTTGCTAATAGAGTTTGTTTAAAAAAAGCCTCCTTCGGGAGGTTTTTTTATGCGTGTTGTTTACACAGGTGTAAATAGAGTGCACTGATAAAAGTGCATTGCACTATAATGGTGCGGTAGTGGTTGATGGCATAGCGTGATGGTGGTCGTAACTCCTTATTTGTATGTGAAAAAGGAGCGCGTGGAGTGCTTTTAGGTTACTAAAAGATTTATTTAGAAGTTGGCGCTTATTTTGCAGTGTACTTAACAACATATTAGGTGTCGTGCGGATGTTTCGAAAACAAACACATAAGCAAACTTTAGAAAATCTCTCTACTAGTGTGATTTTACTGGACGAAGAACTACGTATTGATTACATGAACCCTGCCGCAGAGATGCTGCTAGAGGCAACGGCTAAGCGGTTGAGGCTATGTGGGGTTGAGCAGTGGTTAACCAATGACTCTGATGAGTTGGAAGTATTAAAAAAAGCTATTCATTCTGGCCATCCATACACCCGTCGTGAAGCCAAGCTGTTAACTATGAATGGTAATGAACTTACTGTTGATTACAGTGTGAATCCTTTGCCTTTACAGCATAGTCCTATGTTGCTCATTGAAATCCAAGCAAGAGATCGTTTATTACGTATTGAACGGGAGGAAGAGCTGTTATCACATCATGCAGCTACCCGCAATTTAGTGAGAGGGATGGCGCATGAGATCAAAAACCCTTTAGGCGGTATTAGAGGTGCTGCGCAGTTGCTTGAAAGGGAGTTGGAGGATGAAGGGTTACATGAATATACGCATATTATTATTGAGGAGGTTGATCGTTTAAGGAACTTGGTAGACCGGCTGTTAGGTTCGCATCAACTCCCTAAGCAAGAACAGGTTAACATTCATGCAGTACTTGAGAGAGTTTGTGCATTAGTTAATGCGGAGTGTGCAGGGCAGTTAACGCTGAAAAGAGACTATGATCCAAGTATTCCTGAGTTTACTGGTGATTCTGAGCGAATTATTCAAGCGGTATTAAATGTGGTGCGAAATGCAATGCAGGCCTTACAGGAAAATGCTGTAGATTCTCCTGAGATTTTTCTTAGAACCCGAGCAAAGCGTCAAGTCACTCTGGGCTCAGAGCGACATCGGTTAGTGTGTTGCCTTGATATTATTGATAACGGGCCGGGTATACCCGCGGACATACTGAATACTGTTTTCTATCCAATGATAAGTGGTCGTGCGGGTGGTTCCGGGTTAGGCCTATCAATAGCGCAATCCATCATAAATCAACACCACGGGCTGATCGAATGTAACAGTGAGCCTGGGTGTACACGTTTTTCACTCAATATCCCCTTGGAGTAAGGTAATGAAAATGCCCGGTAAAGTTTGGATAGTTGATGATGACCGCTCTATACGATGGGTGCTTGAAAAAGCATTGAGCCAAGTGGGTATTGATACACAAGTATTTGAAAAAGCAGATGATGTATTAAAGCAGCTTGAAACAAGCACGCCTGATGCTGTTATTAGTGATATTCGTATGCCGGGTATTGATGGTCTGCAGCTGCTTGAACGTATACAGAAAACGCATCCTCAAATGCCGATTATTATTATGACGGCGCACTCTGACTTAGATAGTGCAGTAGCTTCTTATCAAGGGGGGGCATTTGAATATTTACCTAAGCCTTTTGACGTTGATGATGCGGTTGCTCTAGTGACAAGAGCTGTGGAGCATGCTTTTGAACAACGTAAAGAAAGTGCTGTTCCTGTTATCGTGGATACCGCAGAAATCATTGGTGAAGCACCTGCTATGCAGGAAGTATTCCGTGCTATTGGACGTTTATCTCAATCGAATATAACGGTTTTGATAAACGGGAAGTCAGGAACGGGTAAAGAGCTAGTTGCACATGCTTTACATAAGCATAGCCCGCGATCATCAGCGCCCTTTATCGCGCTAAATATGGCCGCGATTCCAAAAGATTTAATAGAGTCAGAACTTTTTGGCCATGAAAAAGGCGCTTTTACAGGGGCGGCAGCTGGCCGTCATGGCCGATTTGAACAGGCTGATGGTGGAACGCTATTTTTAGATGAAATTGGGGATATGCCCGCAGAAACGCAAACTCGCTTGTTAAGAGTTCTTGCTGATGGAGAGTTTTATAAAGTAGGAGGGCATACCTCTGTAAAAGTTGATGTCCGTATTATTGCAGCTACCCATCAGGACCTTGAAGGGTTGGTTCAAGAAGGGCGTTTTCGTGAAGACCTATTTCACCGTCTTAATGTTATTCGTATTCATATTCCGCAGCTGTTTGAACGCAGGGAAGATATACCGCGTCTGGCTAGGCATTTCCTTATGCGCTCGGCAGAAGAGCTGGATGTCGAGGTGAAAATTTTAAAACCTGAGGCAGAAGCATTTATGTGTGATTTAGCATGGCCGGGGAATGTTAGGCAATTGGAAAATACCTGTCGATGGTTGACAGTCATGGCTTCTGGACGAGAAGTGTTGGTATCGGATATGCCTCCTGAACTAGTTGATCAGCAAGGAGTTGTTGATGTAACTAATTCTAACTGGGAGCATGCTTTACGCAATTGGGTTGATCAGCAGCTGAGTGAAGGAAGGCGAGGGGTTATTGATACAGCGATGCCCGCATTTGAAAAAATAATGATTGAAACGGCATTAAAGCATACTGCTGGTAGAAGGCGAGATGCAGCTGAGCTACTTGGTTGGGGGCGAAATACATTAACGCGGAAAATAAAAGACCTCAAATTGATCGTGGATAGTGCTGAAGGGGAGTGATTTTGATTGTGTGGCGGTATAATGGCGATTGATATCTTCTAACGAGAAGCGTTATGTTGCACGTTGTTCTTTTTGAGCCTGAAATACCGCCAAATACTGGTAATATCATTCGCCTGTGTGCAAATACAGGGTTCCATTTGCATTTGATCAAGCCATTAGGTTTTGAACTTGATGATAAAAAACTACGTCGAGCTGGATTAGACTATCATGAGTTTGCTGCGATGCGTGTCCATGAGTCTCTGCAAGAGTGCTTGGACGAACTGAATTCCCCTAAAGTGTGGGCGCTAACAACGAAAGGACAAAGCTTTCATAGTGATGTGAGATTTTCTGAGGGTGATGTTCTTTTGTTTGGTCCTGAGACTAGAGGTCTTCCGGCCCAGATAAGAGACAGTTTGCCTATAGGGCAGTGTGTTAAGTTGCCGATGTGTGATGGAAGTAGAAGTTTAAATCTTTCAAATGCATGTGCAATTGTCGTTTACGAGGCGTGGCATCAGCTAAATTATGCTGGATCAAGTAAATAAACTTCATTTCATCGCTAAGCACGTAGTGCCAATTATGTACCTGAAAAGGGAAATGCAATAATATACGTGCAAATTGTCGACTTTATATTTAAGGATCTAAGCATGATAAGGAAAGTACTACTTCTAAGTGCCATAACGCTAACGTTACCTGGTTGTTTTTATGCACACACTTCTCAAGCTCCTATTGCAAAAACGTACCCCGTTACTGAGCAGCATAAAATGCAGGCCGCCCATCACTGGCAGGTGCTGGCTGATTATGAAGCTAAAGGTATTATGCACCAGCTCAAGGGACAGTCGGTCTATGTGAACGGTGGTGACGGTTCTTCGTTTGATCAAACCTTCCATCAGATGCTTATAAGTGAGCTTGTTAATGATGGCGCATCTGTCATGGTCTCCTCAAATGCTGCTGCTGAAGTGAGTTATGATGTAAACCTTATTGAGCATAAAGATCGTGGTTTAATTCGTCCGCCAGAAGGTGCTATATCGGCACTGACGGTGGGAGTTGCTGTTGCTGCACTTCCTTATAACCAGTGGGCTGAACCAGCTTTAGCTCTTCTACCTATGGCACTTGCCGCAGATTTGTTAGTCGGTAATGCCGTGTCAGAATCTTCACATGAAATCGCAATTACCACGAGAGTTTCCCAGCAGGGTAAGTTATTGCACTCTTCAACGAACATCTATTACATCAATCCAGGCGATAAGGATCACTACACGGTGCCAAAAAAGGCCGTTCCTACCACCCGGACTATCCATGTAACTGGTCAGTGAGGAGAAATCAATGAAGCGTTTGTCATGGGTTAAAGTAGCAGCAACGGCGGTTTTTAGCATATTGCTGTTAACAGGTTGTGCGTCTGATAAGGCTGCTCGGGTTGTGGATGAAAAAGTTAATTTAGCTGAAGCTGTTGATAAGGCTAGTGCTGGGTTGCTTAGACAGTCTAGTAAAGGCCTTAATAAGAGTCGTATCGTTCTGGCGACTAGTTTTGTAAATATCGATGACTTGCAGCAGTCCTCTACTTTTGGTCGTTTATTAGGCGATACCATTGCGGGTAACATGGTCGGAAGGGGTTACAACGTAGTAGAAGTACGTTTGAGAAACAGCTTGTCTATGCAGCCTAGAGTAGGTGAGTACATGTTATCCCGTGAGCTGCAAAATGTTGGTACACAGCATGACGCACAAGCAGTACTAGTGGGAACATATGCCATTGGTGGAGATTATGTGTATGTTAATGCTCGTTTAGTGAGCGTTATGGATAGTCGTGTGTTGTCTTCAAATGACTTCCGTCTTCCGTTAAATCGAGATATACGGAAAATGTTGACTAGTGGCCGTTAAGTATTAGCTATAACTAATAAGCCGGCTACTTGAGCCGGTTTTTTTACGCCAGTAGCTGGCTGAGTTAAACTGTGTATATTAATTAATTTTTTTGGTGAACTCTCCCTTTGATCATGTGCCGTTTTATCGCGTTATTCAGTTTTCTGTGTATATTTCCCACCGCTGTGTTTTCTACAACACTTACGCAGCACGTTTCTCATGATAGTAAGAGAACAGGTGTGCAGTTATTGTGTGGGAAAATTGGCCGAAAGCTTTCTAGTGTATCCGTAAAAGAATGCAATGCATTAGCATTTGATGAGCCTAGGTTTTATTCAGTGGGAGGGTTGCCCATATTAGAGAAGCATTTTCCAGCCACCAAAAGTCATGCTCCCAAGGTACTTTTTATTGGAGGTATCCATGGCGATGAGTATTCCAGTGTTAGCGTGACATTTAAGTGGCTAAAGACATTGAATAAACACCATAGTGGTGCTTATGATTGGCATTTTCTTCCGTTAGCTAACCCTGATGGGCTACTGCAATCACGCTCTTCAAGAGTTAATCGTAATAAAGTAGATTTGAACCGCAACTTTATTCCTGCATCAGGCTTCCCTGACCCCCTAGTTCATTGGAAAAAGAAAGCCCGAGAAAGGTCTCGCTATTATCCAGGCAAAGCGCCTTTGAGTGAGCCTGAATCTCAGGTGATACATCAATTAATAGAAGAATACCGTCCAGATATTGTGGTGTCAGTACATGCGCCTCATGGGATTCTTGATTTTGATGGTAGCAGTTTAAAGCCACCTAAAAAATTGGGGCCGTTACATTTAAGGCAATTAGGCACTTACCCAGGTTCGTTAGGTAATTATGCTTGGTTTGTAAAACGAATTCCGGTTATGACGATAGAGCTACCTCATGCGGGTATTATGCCTTCACGTCGAGATATAGGAAGAATGTGGACTGATTTAGTAGGGTGGGTAGGGGAAAAGTCTACGATAAGGAAAGAGATAGTACTGTCTGATTAAAGACGATAACTGCAAGCTCAACTTTGTTGAGCTTGCAGTGCTCATTCAGTGTTGTTCTGCCGGTGCTGCTGCTTGTTGTTGCATTTGCTGAGCATAAAGAGCATCAAAATTAACAGGTGCTAGCATCAAAGGCGGGAAGCTTGCTTTCGTTACCAGTGTATCAACTGTTTCACGAGCATATGGGAAAAGTAAATTAGGACAAAATGCGCCTAAAGTGTGACCGACTTCTTGTTCGTTCATACCTGAGACTTGAAAAATTCCGCCTTGCTGAACTTCTACTAAAAATGCCGTATCTTCTTCATTTTTGACCGTCACTGTTAGTGTTAGAACTACTTCAAAGTGTTCCTGGCTAAGAGGTGTGGTTTTTGTGTTCATTTCCAAATTGATTTCTGGCTGCCACTTCTTAGTAAAAATTTGCGGGCTATTCGGTGTTTCTAAAGATGCATCTTTTACATATACACGCTGAATAGCAAACTGTGGTCCTGTTGGCTGCTCTGCAGCCTGATCATTCTCTGACATTTTTTAATCCTTAATCCTGTTGTGAAATTAGAGTATCAAGCTGCCCTTCTCTTTCTAACGCGTAAAGGTCATCGCAGCCGCCAATGTGTTTTTCGTCAATGAAAATTTGTGGAACGCTAGTGCGGCCACTTAGTTCAATCATTTGTGCCCGTATACGGGGTTGGTTGTCGACTTTGATTTCAGTGTATTTCACACCTTTATGGTCGAGTAACCGTTTTGCATTTGTGCAGAAAGGGCACCAGTCAGAACTATAAACTGTAATCATATGGTTCAGGCCTTTTTAACGATAGGTAGGTTCTGGCCTTTCCATTCTGTAATGCCGCCTTGTAGACGTAATACGTTATCAAAGCCGGCAGTTTTAAGCTGCTTGCTGGCAGCACCTGCTGTTTGCCCCATGTTGCAGACAACAATAACAGGCCGAGTTTTGAACTTTTCAACTTCCTGTAGGCGGCGGCTAAAGTCGGCAAGCGGTATATGCTTTGAACCTGTGATATGGCCAGTGTCCCATTCTTTCTTTGTACGAATGTCAATTAGCACAGCATCTTGTTTGTTCATCAGCTGAGTCGCTACGGCTGGTGAAACAGACTTACCGGCTTTTTGGCCTTCAGACCACATAATCATCAAAAGTGTTAATAGCCAAGCCGCTATCAGCATAAAGTTGTTAGTAGCGAATTCAATCAATTGTTCCATTATGTTTCCTAAACCGTCATAACGCCGCGAAGCCGGCACCTCATTTTGAGCGACCGATTATACATTGACAAAGCGCCTCATATAAGAGGGCAGGATGAATTGCAAGGCGTTGTTAGCCAATTGGTGTGAATCAAAGTAAAATACGTGTCCTTCTATAGATGATATTGGCCTGAATTCATATGAGTAATATGCGTATCCCCAAAGCACTAATTATCCTAGATGGATTTGGCATCGAGTCAACTCCATCTTCTGCAATTGATGTGGCAAATACTCCCACGTGGGACCGATTGCTGGCTAACAACCCGCATTCTCGTATAGCTACTTCAGGTTTAGCCGTTGGCTTACCTGATGGGCAGATGGGTAACTCTGAAGTGGGTCATATGAATATCGGTGCTGGCCGTACGGTGTATCAAAACTTTACTCGGATATCTAAAGCAATAAACGACGGTGATTTTTTTGAGAATCCCGTGCTTATAAATGCGATGGATAAAGCGATAGAGCAGAAAAAAGCAGTGCATATTTTAGGGTTACTATCACCGGGCGGTGTCCATAGTCATGAAGAGCATATTTTTGCACTCATTAAAATGGCTGTGCAGAGGGGGGCGCAGGAAGTCTATTTGCATGCTGTTTTGGATGGTAGAGATACGCCCCCTCGTTCGGCTAAACCATCATTGGAGAAAGCCCAGGCATTATTTTCTGAGCTAGGCGTTGGTGGCGTTGCCACAATTGTTGGCCGTTATTATGCAATGGATAGGGATAATCGTTGGGATCGTGTGCAACAGGCATTTGATGCAATGACATTGGGAGATGCATTAAACGTGGCTAACTCGGCTGTGGAAGCGTTAGAAATGGCTTATGGACGTGAAGAGAATGATGAGTTTGTACAGGCGACCGTTATTCGAAAAGAGGGCATTGCTTTAGGTTCTATTAATGATGGTGATGCAGTTATCTGCGCTAATTTTCGCCCTGATAGGTCGAGAGAGATAACTCGTGCGTTTGTAGAAGGCGAAGGCTTTGTAGGTTTTGCTCGAGCATGCACCCCTGTATTAGTTGATTATGTCATGATGACCGAGTACGCCGCGAACATTCCTGCATCCTGTGCTTATTTGCCCGCAACAATTGTTAATGATTTGGGTGAATATATTTCTGCTCAAGGGAAGACGCAATTACGAATCTCGGAAACGGAAAAGTATGCGCACGTTACTTTCTTCTTTAATGGCGGCCAGGAAGCTGTTTATCCAGGAGAAGAGCGCATTTTGGTTTCGTCTCCTCAAGTAGCAACCTATGACTTGCAGCCTGAAATGAGCGCACCAGAATTAACTGATAAGCTAGTGGCTGCAATCAAGAGTGGTAAATATGATCTAATTGTATGTAATTATCCGAACGGTGACATGGTGGGGCATACTGGTGTATTTGATGCAGCGGTACAAGCCGTTGAAGTTGTTGATACTTGTCTGACGCGCGTATTGGCAGCAATGGCAGAAGTGGGAGGAGAGACCTTAATTACTGCTGATCATGGTAATGTTGAGATGATGCTAGACCCTACTTCAGGACAGCCGCACACCGCTCATACTAACTTCCCGGTTGCATTGATATATGATGGCCCCAAAAAGCAAACACTATCATTAGAAGACGGCGCTTTATGTGATTTAGCACCGACGATTCTTGGATTAATGGAATTGTCACAGCCAGCTGAAATGACGGGTCACAGCCTTGCCAAGACCTAGTGAATTACTAAGGCCGTCTATGCGGCCTTTTTTATGCCTGCTTCTTTGTTTGATTCTTATGCAAGGCTTTCTTAGCAGTAATGTTGTGGCGGCAGCAGATAAGCATGCTACGCAGTCACAACTGACGTCTCTCAAGAAAAGTATAAAGAAGGCTCAGCAGCGGCTTAAAAAAGATCGAAAGCAACAAGGTGTGGCCGAGGAAGGGCTCGCTACTACTGAAGAAGAGATTAGTGTAGTAGGGAAAAAAATATATACGCTTGATAAACAGTTGGGTACTTTAAAAGTAGACTTGTCAGGTTATAAGGCGGAAAAAGTACGTTTAGAATCTCACCTTGAGGCGAACCGTGAGCGTTTAGTGCAAATTATTCGTCAGCAATACCGTTTAGGTGGGCAGCCTAGGCTTTTTATGTTACTGAATCAGCGGGATCCTGAGCAAATATCTCAAATGATGCACTATTATGATCGCTTCAGTACAGCCCAAATTCGGGAGGTGAAACAGTACCAAGTGTTGCTGCATCAGCTTAAATCGACGCATTTTTCTATTGATAGTACTCAGCAGTCTATTCGGGATAATCGTGATAGCCTAAAAAGTATGTTGGCAGGGCTTCAAACGTTGCGCGAACAACGTAAAGTCTCGTTAAAATCTATCAAACGGCGGGTGAGTAACTCTCAGAGTAAGCTTAAAAGGCTTCGATTAGATAAAAAACAATTAGAAAAGCTATTGTCAGATATCGATAAGTCCATATCATCTGCAAACTTGACACAAAATAACAAAACATTTTTCAGTCTTAAGGGTAAGTTGAAATGGCCCGTTAAGGGAAAAGTGCTTCGTGCGTATGGTAATGTGCAGAATAACCTTAGTTACGATGGTGTGTTACTTTCAGGTACCACGGGAGGGGCTGTTGCCGCTGTGCATCATGGCCGGATCGTGTTTTCTGATTGGTTAAGAGGTTATGGGCTGCTGACAATTGTAGATCACGGCGGTGGTTATATGAGTCTATATGGGCAGAATGATAGTCTACTTAAAGAAACAGGGGACTGGGTTTCTCAAGGGGAAGCTATTGCAACATTAGGCAGCAGTGGTGGAAATAGTGAACCTGGCTTATATTTTGCGATCCGACATAAAGGTAAAGCAATCAATCCTAAACGTTGGTTTGTCCGTCATTAAGGATGATAAATGTTTTTTATTAAGAAGGTGGCAGTAGTGAAACTATCGTTAAAGCTAATCAGCGTATTCTTTAGTTTAGTGATAAGTACTTCGGTGCTATCTCAAAGCGTACCACCTCCTGAGTCAGAGGTGCGCAAGCAACTACCCTTAGAGGAGCTAAGACGCTTCAGTGAGGTCTTTGATCGTATAAAAAATTCATATGTTGAGCCCGTTGATGACGCTAAGGTGCTGGAAGATGCTATTCGTGGAATGATTTCCGGCTTGGATCCGCATTCTTCTTATTTGGAGCCTGAAGCATTTGATGAATTAAGGGAGCATACCAGTGGAGAGTTCGGTGGCGTTGGTATTGAAATTAGCTTAGAAGATGGGTTTATTCGAGTAATAGCGCCAATCGATGATACACCTGCGGTTAGTGCCGGGATCAAAGCTGGAGACCTTATCACACGTATAGATGATGAGTCTGTTAAAAGCATGGGCTTAAATGACGCAATTAAACGGATGCGCGGTAAGCCTGGTACAGAGATTGTTTTAACTGTATTACGTGATGGGGAAGATAAGCCTCTTAACATCGAAGTGGTACGTGATGTGATAAAGGTTACCAGCGTTAAGCATAGAATGCTTGGTGAGCAGTATGCGTACATACGCATTACCCAGTTTCAGGGGAATACGGGTGCTGATCTAAAAAAAGCACTGGGGAAGGTTCAAGAAAAGAACCCTCTGCAAGGAATCATACTTGATCTTAGAAATAACCCAGGTGGAGTTTTGCAGGCTGCAGTTGAGGTTGTTGATGCGTTTATAGATAAAGGTATGATTGTTTATACACAAGGACGTTTAGCGAGTGCAGATACTGAGTTTATGGCGACGGCAGATGTTGTATTGGCGAAAGTACCCATGGTTGTATTAATCAACAGTGGTTCTGCTTCAGCTTCTGAGATTGTGGCAGGAGCACTTCAGGACCATAAACGTGCAGTTATTATGGGAACAGGTAGTTTTGGTAAAGGCTCTGTGCAAACTATTTTACCTTTAACGCAGCGTCGTGCTTTAAAGCTTACAACAGCGCGTTATTTCACGCCGAGTGGTCGTACAATTCAGGCGAAAGGCATACAGCCAGATGTTGTTGTTGAAGAAGCTGAGCTTAAAAAGGTCGAAGGTAGAGGCTTTCCTAAAGAAAAAGACCTATCAGGTCACTTATTTAATGGGCAAGCGAATAAGCCGAAGGATACCGAATTAGAAGAGGCACAAAAGGGCTTGTCTCAAAGAGACTACCAACTTTATGAAGCACTTAACTTGCTTAAAGCGCTGTCTATTATTGGTAAGGTGACGGCGTCGTAATGATTGGTCGCTGGTGGGGAGTTATTTTTAGTGCTTTTCTGAGTTTGAGTCTTAGCTGTCAGGCTGAAACTAGTTTAGGTATGGTAATGCAGCCTCGAATAGTTATTGTCATAGATGATGTAGGCAATAACTTAGCTCAGGGTAAGGCTGCACTGGCTCTTCCTGGGCCGGTGACCTATTCGGTGCTACCTTATTCTGCTCATGGCAAAACACTGGCTTATGAGGCTCATCGGCTAGGCAAAGATGTCATGTTGCACGCGCCGATGGCGAATACTCAGAATTTGAAATTGGGTCCTGGTGGGTTAACGCCCGATTTAACCGAAGCTCGCTTCAAGCAAATTCTGAATGGCAATTTAGACGCCGTCCCTCATGCAGTTGGTTTGAATAACCATATGGGCAGTTTGTTGACACGCCAGCGAGTTCCGATGAAGTGGGTGATGGAGGTTGCAAAATCTCGCGGTGTTTTTTTTCTTGATAGTCGTACGACGCGAGGAAGCGTGGCGTGGAGCACTGCGCGTAAAGAAGGAGTGCCGGCGATAAGTAGAGATATTTTTCTTGATCATGAGCAAACAGAGGCATTTTTGAGTCAGCAGTTTATTCGTGCAGTAAAGATTGCGCGAAAGTATGGTTCAGCAGTTGTGATCGGTCACCCTTACCCTATTACCACCACCTTTTTAGAAAAAGCCATTCCAGCACTGGATGAAGCTGGGGTGCAGCTGGTTTCTGCACCTGCTTTAATAATGCAAAACCATCAAGCAGCGTTGTTAGCTCAAATGAATAAGAAAAGACAAAAGGCTGAATGAGAGTGGTTTAGAGGTATTCTATGTTAGATGGTGCAACCAAAATAAGCAGTGTGTACTTACTTTGGACGCAAACGATTGATTACTCCGCTGAACGAAAAAGTCCAATAGAGAGTCTCTGCCATTGATCATTCCAGTTTTCGGTGGGCTTACGCTGGAATTCGCTACGTACAAATTGGCGAATTCGACCTTCTAGCACTGCTATCAATAGATTCGATGTAATGCCTGCTGTCGTTTCTGTACGGAGTCCTTCTTTAAATTCAGCCTCGCGCATAATCTGTTTTAGTTGGGTTTCCAGTCGCTCAAAAAATTGATTCACACGATGTCGAAGTCTGTCTGTTTCGCCGGCAAGAGCATCACCCGTCAGGATGCGAGCCATTCCCGGATTTCGCTCAATAAAGGCGAGCACCAAGGTCAGTATTTGCTCACACTGACGAATAGCAGGGCTCTCTGAAGATGTAATCAGATTTGCTCTAGAAAAAATTGTTTCTTCAATAAAGCCAATTAACCCTTCGAACATACGTGCCTTACTAGGGAAGTGACGATAAAGCGCTGCTTCTGAAACGCCGACCTCCTTGGCTAAAGCCGCCGTAGTAATGCGTTGGCCGTGATTGGACTCCAGCATTCTGGCGAGCGCTTGTAAGATTTGCTCGCTTCGAGAAACTTTTATATTTTCGCTCATATAAAACCTGCTACAGGGTGCTGTTTGAAATGAGTGTGCCTACACCTTCATCGGTAAATATTTCTAGTAAGCAGGAGTGTTCAACGCGGCCATCAATGATGTGAGCACTGGTTACTCCGCTTTTCACAGCACCTAATGCACAATCAATTTTAGGAAGCATGCCGCCATAGATTGTGCCATCTTCAATGAGTGCGTCGACTTGTTGTGTCGATAAGCCAGTTAAAACGCTGCCGTCTTTATCTAGCAAGCCGGCAATATTCGTTAACAGGATTAGTTTTTCAGCTTTGAGGACTTCAGCGACCTTGCCTGCGACTAAATCGGCATTGATGTTGTAAGAAGATCCATCTGAACCAACACCGATAGGAGCAATGACCGGGATGAAATCGGAGTCTGCAAGCATGTCAAAAACAGCCGTATTGATATGCTCTACTTCTCCTACGTGGCCAATATCAATGATTTCAGGCGCTTCCATTTCAGGTGTTTTGTGTTTGACTCTGAGTTTTCTGGCGCCGAGTAAGTGTCCGTCTTTTCCTGTTAATCCAATAGCTTTACCGCCATTATTGTTGATTAATCCAACAATCTCCTTGTTAACCATGCCGCCTAGTACCATCTCGACGACATCCATGGTTTTAGAGTCAGTAACACGCATGCCGTTAATGAAATGAGATTCAATATTGAGCTTTTCAAGCAGGTCGCCAATCTGTGGGCCGCCTCCGTGAACAACAATCGGGTTTAAACCGATAAGTTTCATCATAACGATGTCGCGAGCAAAGCTATTCTTTAGTTTTTCATCGGTCATAGCGTTGCCGCCATATTTTATGACAATAGTTTTACCCACAAAGCGTTGAATATAAGGAACGGCTTCGCTGAGTACTTCAGCGGTTTGCATGGCTTGTTGACGGTTTAAAGGCATTGGTTTCACTGCTCCTGGGTAATGCTTATTCGTTGGGGATGATAAGGCTAGAGTCGACGGCAAATAATCTTTCTTGGAACTGATTCCTGATCCGATTAAGAGCAGCTTCACTGGCAGCTTCAAAGCGCAACACTAAGACAGGCGTCGTATTAGAGGCCCTTACTAACCCCCAGCCATCAGAGTAATCAACGCGAATTCCATCGATGCGACTAGCATCGCCCTCAGGATAATCTAGCGCTTGCAGCTTTTCGACGATATCGAATTTATTATCATCTCGGACATCGATATTGAGTTCAGGAGTGCTGATATCTTCTGGATAATGGCTAAAAATTTCATCCAGTGTTTCGGTGCGGGTTGAGAGGATTTCAAGTAAACGTGCTGCACTGTATAGGCCATCATCAAATCCGAACCAGCGTTCTTTAAAGAAAATATGGCCGCTCATTTCGCCAGCCAAAAGAGCACCAGTAGATTTCATTTTGCGCTTGATTAGCGAGTGGCCTGTTTTCCACATTGTTGCTTGGCCACCCGCTTTACGAATAACTTCGCTCAGCAGGCGGGAGCATTTCACATCGTAAATGATTTCTGAGCCTGGATTGCGTTGTAAAATATCCTCTGCAAATAACATCATAACTCTATCAGGGTAAATCATTGCGCCGCTAGATGTAACGACGCCAACACGGTCACCATCACCATCAAAAGCAAGGCCAAGGTCCGCCTTATGTTCTTTTACGGCAGCTATGCAGTCAATGAGATTAGCTGGTTTACTTGGGTCTGGGTGGTGGTTAGGGAAATTACCATCGACTTCACAATACAAGGGTATAACGTCGCAACCGAGCTGTTCTATCAGGACAGGAGCCATTTCACCAGGAATACCGTTTCCGCAGTCGATAACCACTTTTAATTTACGTTTGAGGCTAATATCTTCAGTAACACGTTTGCGATACTGAGGGCGAATATCTATCGTGTTTAATTGACCTTTGCCTTGTGTATATTCTTTTTGCAATATGCGGTGTTTGAGAGCTTGGATTTCATCCCCCGCGAGCGTATTGCCACCAAGCATCATTTTGAAACCGTTGTAATTGCTTGGGTTGTGGCTTCCGGTGATCATAATACCAGTCTGGCTGTCGGTATGGTGCGCTGCAAAATACAGTAAAGGCGTGGGAATATAGCCAGCGTCAGTAACATCGACACCGCCTTCGAGTAAACCTTCAATTAATATGTCTTTTAAACGCGGACAAGATAAACGTCCGTCAGCACCAACGACGACGGTTTTAATCTGCTGTTGCTGTGCTTGTGCTGCAAATGCGCGACCTAGATGATAAACGACAGGGTCGGTGAGTGCTTCATCTACAATGCCGCGAATATCATAAGCGCGAAAGATTTCCTGATCGAGGTGTTCCAATGTATAAGTCATACGTTCATCCTTGTAAGAATTAAGAGCGACCAGACGACCCGAACCCGCCTGCACCACGTTCTGTATCAGTAAAATCGTCAACGACTTCAAAATCGGCTTGTACAACAGGGACTAAAACTAGCTGAGCAATTCGCTCGCCTGGCTCCATCGTAAAGCTTGTGTTTCCACGGTTCCAGCAAGATACAAAGAGTTGCCCTTGGTAATCGGAATCGATTAGCCCAACTAAATTCCCCAATACTATACCGTGTTTATGGCCTAACCCAGAACGGGGTAATATCATGGCGCATAACGATGGGTCTTCAATATGGATCGCCATGCCTGTGGGGATTAGTTCAGTTTCACCTGGTGCTAATGTAAGAGCTTCGTCAAGGCAAGCACGCAAGTCTAAGCCTGCTGAGCCTGGTGTCGCATAGTTTGGTAGAGGGAACGTTTGCCCAATTCGCTCATCAAGAATTTTAACCTGTATTTTTTTCATTTTGATGTCTTATAAAGTTGAGAAATATGTTCAATTAACTGTGCAGCCAGCTGACGCTTGCTGGTTTGAGGAATATCGATGTGTGTATCACGAGTGACTAGGGTGACGGCATTTTCATCGCTGTTGAATCCTATACCAGCTTGTGAAACATCGTTGGCAACGATTACATCTAAATTTTTACGCTCTAGCTTTCCTTGAGCGTAAGACAATACATCGCGTGTTTCTGCCGCAAAACCGATAGTGAAAGGTTTGTTCGCTCTTTCTGCAATAGTCGCAACGATGTCAGGATTTTTGATCAGATGGAGCTCCATAATCTCTTCGTTGCCCTTTTTGATCTTATGTTCAGCGATAGAAGTAGGGCGATAATCAGCTACTGCAGCGCATGCAATAAAGATGTCGCAGTCGCTAATGCCTTCTAGTGAGGCTTCTAACATATCTTCAGCGGTCGTGATGGATATACGCTTTACGTGGGCAGGTACGGGCAAATTAACAGGCCCACTGATGAGTTTGACGTTAGCGCCAGCATCGATGGCCGCCTCAGCCAATGCGTAGCCCATTTTGCCAGAGCTGTGATTCGATATGTAACGAACGGGATCCATCGGTTCACGAGTGGGGCCCGCTGTAATATAAATGTTGAGCCCAGCTAAAGTACCACTATTAAATTGCTCTGAGATTCTTTCTAAAATATCAGTGGGTTCGATCATACGACCTGGCCCGGTATCACCGCAGGCTTGTTCACCAACACCAGGACCCCATAGCTGAACGTTTTGTTGTTTCAATGTATCTACGTTTTGCTGTGTTGCACTAGAGCGCCACATTGCTTGATTCATTGCAGGTGCTAAGCAAATAGGGGCCGCAGTAGCGAGGCATAACGTGCTGAGTAGGTCGTTACCCATACCGTGGGCTAAGCGTGCCATAAAATCTGCACTTGTGGGCGCTATAACGATTAAGTCGGCCCACTTTGCTAATTCAATATGGCCCATGCCTGCTTCAGCTTCAGGGTCTAATAGTTCTAGATGAACGGGGTGTCCTGATAGTGCTTGCAGCGTTAACGGTGTGATAAAAGAGGTCGCTGCCGGAGTCATTACCACTCGAACATCTGCACCCGCTGCTTTTAATAAGCGCGTAAGTTCGGCGCTTTTATAGGCAGCGATTCCACCGGTGATACCTAATATTATTTGTTTGTTAGTAAGTCTATACATACCTTGTGCAACCCGAAATTACGCAGCTGTGCTAAAGAGGTGTAAGATACCACTTCAGGAATTCTTTGCGTAGACCTTCTATTAGATAATACGCAACAGACACAAGGAATGTGTACATGGCGATAACAGATTGGCCTGAGTTAGAGCGGCCCAGGGAAAAGCTTTTGGCGCAGGGTGCATCGACTTTATCGGATGCGGAGTTATTGGCGATTTTTCTTCGAACGGGTATTAAAGGAACTAGCGCAGTAGATCTAGCGCGGGATCTATTACATCGCTTTGAAGGCTTGCGCCCGCTCTTAGAAAGCTCACAAGAAGAGTTTTGTGAAGCGCCAGGGCTAGGCCCTGCCAAGTATGCTCAATTACAAGCAGTCTTAGAGATGAGTCGTCGACATTTGATGGCTGCATTGCAAAGAGGTGAGCTAATGGAAAGCCCACAGGCTGTTAGGCATTATTTAATAGCGCAAATGAGGCATCATCAACAAGAGGT
>NZ_JADGEV010000034.1:26153-38596 GCF_016744175.1 Neptunomonas sp.
ATTACAAACTTACCTTTCGCCAATTGTTTGATATCAGGTTCGATCAATTTCCACTGCTGTTCAAGCATACGGTGTTCGTTTGTTAATTGCTTAATCATTGTTTTTGATTGGATGGTTTCTTCGCCTCGTCTGGCGCAATCAATCACAACATTGAATAGCTCGTCTTCTTCTTCTTTATGATGCTTGAGCACGACTTCATGAAAGAAGCTGTATAGCTTGGCTGCTGTTTGTTTTATCTCAGGTGATATTGGCTCGCTGATAGTAGTTTTTGCTAATGCACGCAGTTGCTCGAAGTTCTTAATGATGCCAACGTGACAGTTTGAAAAATCCATCAATGGATCATCATTACCTGTTACCTTAATATTATTGTTATCCATTGGATTATCCTGTTTGCATTGAATGGCTACGGATTCCAAGGTTGGAATTCTGTATCATCTAATATTAAAAGGGTTTGGTATACGTATATATGACGAATATCAACGTTATACGAAAATTCTTATAAGTCTTTGGATAATGTATCACTTTTTTTTAATGTTTCTCTATTGAAGCGCTACTTTCTCTGTTTTTAGCTAAAACGCAGCTTTATTTGTAGAATCTTAATGGTATTTAGTGTGTATTATCTATATAATTCGCCCCCTTCTATTCGTGCTTGGTACGGGATTCAGTTCGGTTATTGAACGCTCCGCCTGAGGTTTGCTTATATACACAGTATCTGTGAAGCAGCCAATAGACATCCGAAATAGAAGTTAATAATGTAATTTGAGGCTTTGATAATGGCTAAAGTTTGTATGGTTACTGGCAAGCGCCCAGTAACAGGAAATAATGTTTCTCACTCACAACGCAAAACGCGTCGTCGTTTTTTACCAAACCTGCATTGGCATCGTTTTTGGGTAGAAAGTGAGAATAAATTTGTTCGTTTACGTGTAACTGCTAAAGGCATGCGTATTATCGATAAAAAAGGCATTGATGCCGTACTTGTTGAAGTACGTGCACGTGGCGAAAAGGTATAAGGAGCTAGACGATGGCAGCTAAAGGTAATCGTGAAAAGATCCGTCTGGTTTCTTCTGCAGGCACAGGTCATTTCTACACAACTGATAAAAACAAACGTAACATGCCAGAGAAGTTCGAGATCAAAAAATTTGATCCTGTAGTTCGTCAGCACGTTATGTACAAAGAAGCTAAAATCAAATAACGATTATAGTCTCTTAAAAAGCCCGGTTACGCCGGGCTTTTTTGTGCCTGTAAATTAATTTCCTCCGAAATGACTTCACCTAGGCGAGCTAATGCTCTCAATTGTTTCGCCGAATTGTCGAATGTGCTGAAGTTGAGGCGAATACAGTGTTGGAATTGTTGTGCTGTACCAAACAGACTTCCGGGTGTGATGCTGATTCCTTCGCTTTTCATGCGCGTAAACAAAGTGTCGCCGTTGATATGAGGAGGGAGGGCCACCCAGCAAAGAAATCCGCTATCTGGGCAATTAATGTGAGCTTCTATAGGGAGGTATGTTTTTAGTGACTCAATGAATAATATTTTACGTTGCTTGTAATGGTTTTGAAGTTGCTTTATATGGCGATTGAAATTAGCTGATTCCATCCACAAGGCAGCAGCATGTTGCATCAGGCCTGATGTAGCGAGAGTGGTAACATATTTAAGATAATTCACTTGATCAAAATACTGCCCGGGTACAACCCAGCCGAGCCGGATATCTGAATCAAGGATTTTAGAAAGGGAGCTGCATAAAATGACGCGTCCTTCTGTATCCATTGATTTAAGTGTTCTTTGTCGTTGCGAAGTAGGAATTAGCGCACCAAACACATCATCCTCAATGATGGCTAGATTATGTGTTTTCGCTAGGGCTATTAAAGATGATTTCATGTTGTCTGGCATATTAAAGCCAAGCGGGTTGTTCGCATGAGGGTTGAGTAACACGGCTTTTATTTCCCAGCGTTCTAAAATACTGGATAGCTGGTCTAAATCGATGCCATCAGGGGCATGAGAAGGTATTTCAACGACCTGTAAGCCTAGTGCTTCGATGCATTGAAGAATGCCATAAAAACAAGGTGACTCAGTGGCGATAATGTCGCCAGGTTGGGTAATGCTGCGTAGCGCGAGTGAGATTGCTTCTTGGGCGCCATTGGTAATTATTATCTCGTCAGGATTGAGTTCCGCGTGACCGCTATGTGTTTTTTTTGCTATTTGCTGTCTGAGCTGTGGATCGCCCGGTGGTGCTTGGTAATGCCTGTGGATTGCCGGGGACTTTATTTCAGAGCGGACTAATTTATTTAATTGCTTGTAGAACTCTTGGCGGCCTTTGAAGCGTGTATCTGGATTGGCGCTGCCAAAGACAACATCAGCTTGGCGCTGGGCTGAGCCAATAATGTCTAATGAGGTTGCGCCACGAATTATTTTTTGGGGTGAGGGTGGTTGAGGTTGGTCGTATTCAGTATCAGGTTTAACGGAGAATCCCTTTCTTGGGTGCGCAAGGATTGTTCCGGTTTGCTCGAGTGCTAAATAGGCACGAATAACACTGTTTTTGCTGACATTTAATGTTTGTGACAGGTTTCTGACCGAGGGGAGAAGGTCGTAAGCCTGAAGTGAGCCGGATCTTAGCTGGTGCTCAATGTGATGAATGACTTTTTCATAAATTTTCATGGGTACAGTTTTATATATAACAGAATATTATTTATCATTTTTTGTGACTGTACCCTATTTTTTATCGTAGGGTTGTCTCTTTTTTAATCAGCTACTTCTCCGTAGTCTACCTCCTAAATGTTGTTTATACCTCATCGAAGGGGCACCTAAATGCTTGCGCTACGTACTAAACTTATCCCTTTTATCCCATTTATCTTTGTATTGCTGTGGAGCACAGGGTTTATTGGAGCTAAATATGGGCTGCCTTACATAGAGCCTTTTAATATGCTGTTTATAAGAATGCTGCTGACACTAGCCGTATTCATGGTGTTAATAGCTATTTTCAAATCAAAAATACCTACGGGTAGGCAAGGTTTTCATCAGATGGTTTCTGGCTCGCTAGTCCATGCAGCTTATTTGGGGGGAGTCTTTGCAGCAATTAAGTGGGATATGCCAGCAGGTATAGTTGCTATCGTAGTTGGCTTGCAGCCTTTGCTTACCGCCCTTATTGGGCGTATTTGGTTTAAGCAGTCATTGGCAAGCTTGCAAGTATTGGGGTTGATCTTGGGCTTGGTGGGTGTTTCTTTGGTGCTCACTGGCGGGAAGGATTTAGGTAATTGGTCATTAAGGCCAGAAGCTATGGCTGCATCTATTATTGCTTTGCTGGGTATCTCTATTGGTACTCTGTATCAGAAGCGTTTTGGTGCTGGCGTGGATTTAATGGCAGGATCTTTTTTTCAATACTTGGCAACTGCTGTATGGATGGGGCTACTGGCGTTTAGTATAGAAACACGTGAGGTAGTGTGGTCATTTGACCTGATAATGGCGCTTGGCTGGTTGGTATTTGGTTTGTCTGTGTCTGCTGTTTTGTTGTTAATGTATATGATTCGTGAAGGGGAGTCTGCCAGAGTTGCTAGTTATTTCTATCTTGTACCCCCGGTTACGGTTGTTGAGGCATGGTTACTCTTTGATGAAGCTCTAGGTGTGTTATCACTAGTGGGAATATGTATTACTGTGTTTGGTGTGTATCTTGTACTGAAAGCTCCTCAGAAAAAGCTCTGAGTTATCACGCTACATAACACAATTGGAAAGAATTATTGTGCCAGAGTTGCCGGAAGTAGAAACAACGAGAAGTGGTATTGAGCCACATGTAATAGGTCGGAAAATTTCGGGGGTTGTCATACGACAACCTCAGCTGAGATGGCCGGTGCCTGAGCAAGAGCTACGTGAGCTTGAAGGCCTGTCTATAAAGAAAGTAGTTCGTCGGGGAAAATATATCCTTCTTAACACGGACCTTGGTTCTATTCTCATTCACTTAGGAATGTCGGGCAGTTTGCGTGTTATCTCTGATGAGCGCTCTGCCTTGAAACATGATCATGTTGATATTCAGTTTAGTCATGGTGTCTTACTACGCTATACAGACCCGCGTCGATTCGGTGCTATTTTATGGCAGCCCAAAGGGCAAACACATGAGCGAATAGCTTCTTTAGGGCCAGAGCCTCTATCGGAACAGTTTGATGGATGTTATTTGCATCAACAATGTAGGGGGAGATCTGTTACTATTAAGCAGTTCATCATGAATAGTAAAGTGGTTGTTGGTGTTGGGAATATTTATGCCAACGAAGCACTTTTTCAAGCAGGTATTGATCCTCGAAAGTCAGCGGGTCGAATTTCTGAAAAGCGCTTAGTATTGCTAGCTCAGCGAATCAAAAGTGTACTGTCCTCAGCTATTCAGCAAGGCGGTACAACTCTTAAAGATTTTGTCGATAGTGACGGAAAGCCTGGATATTTTCAGCAATCTTTGAATGTTTATGGGCGAGGTGGGGAGCCTTGTTTAGCGTGCGGTCGCATTTTGAGTGAAGTGCGTTTAGGGCAGCGTAGTACGGTGTTCTGTAATGATTGTCAGCGATAGGAATATAGAGTGTCGATAGCCGGAATCAACACCAGCAATAATCGCAAGGGTTGCGTAGTTGAAGAGCACAGGGGGCGCTTAAGAGATAAACTAGATATTCATCATCACCTGTCTAAACGTGAATGCCTACGAGTGGGCGAGCTCTCGGTGCACTGTGAGCTTTATGAAGCTGATAAAGAGGGTGCGCCTGTTCTGGTATTTTTGCCTGGTATTGGCACGTATTCTGAACTCTATGCAGATATTCTTGGTCGCTTTGCCGAAAGTGGTTTTCATACCGTGGGTATGGATTATCCTGGGCATGGCTATTCCGGAGGTAAGAGAGGGCATTATACCGTTGAGGGCGTGGTTGAATCGGTCAGCGATTTAATTGATAGACTTGAAGAGCGCTTCACGGGTCCCGTTTATTTGTTTGGTTATTCTATTGGCTCACTCTTGGCCGTTGCTGCTGCAGAACGAGATAGTCGGATACAAGGGGTTATGTGTGGTACTTTGTTAATTCCTGAAATTCCACCAGATACTATGCATCAATTGGGATGGCAGTGGACGTGGGGAATGGCGCAGATGTTTCCTAGTATGAAGTTGCCGCTGAAGTCGTTAGTAGACTATGAACAATTACTGGCAGGGCATCCGGCAGCGAAAGAGTTTAATCATGATCACCTGATGATTTTTGATTATCCTCTCAGTACGCTTTCTAGCTTGTACTCGTGGCGTTCAAAGGTGAAGTCGCAAGTGTTTGATTTCCATGCAGCTATTTTACATGGAGCGGATGATGACGTTATGTCTTTGGGGTATTCAAAGCGTTTAGTTGAAACGCTGGCCCACCCTTTTGAGCTAATTGAAATTCCTGGAGGGCACATGCTGCCTTGGTATGAGCCAGAACTATTGATTGCTCGTGTTACTGAGTGGTTAAATTCTTTACAAAAAGCTCAGGGCTCAAAATTGGCGTGAGAGTCATTGCTCAGTTTTGTCATAAAAACTTCACTTTGATGTAACAAAAGCACCATTGATACGGAGCGATAATTATTATTGTCGTATCCGCTTATGGGGCTGAGTTATGCTATCTATTCAAGTGATTACCGCTTTTGATACATCGTTGTTTTACTGGTTCCAAGATCGGCGGCGAATGCATGCTGGAGTGACAGCACTTAGCCGTTATATTTCTCGACTGGGTGACGGGGCGCTTTACCTCTTTTTGGGCGGTTTATTAGCTACTTTTGAACCGCTATATGGTGCTTCTTTTCTACGTTTAGGATTGTTGGCTTTTGTTATAGAGCTTCCTCTTTATCTTCTTCTTAAAAATGTTATTCGACGTGATCGTCCTTGTCAGCGATTAGGTCTTGAATCTGTAGTGACTCCCTTAGATAAGTTTGGATTTCCTTCTGGTCATGCCGCAGCTGCTTTTGTTTTTGCTTCAGTGTTGGCGCATGTGTATCCGGTTGTGGCACTTTTCGCGTATTTTACGGCGATGTTAATAGGTATTTCTAGAGTTGTATTGGGCGTTCATTATCCCGCAGATATCGTGGCGGGAGCTATAGTCGGTGTTATTTGTGGCAAGTTGTGTGTAGAGCTTTGGGGAGGATGAAGGTTTTATATGGGGTGCAAGCAACGGGTAATGGTCATATTGCTCGTGCTAGGGTTATGGCGCCGGCCCTGGCTGACGTTGGTGTTGATGTGGACTATCTTTTTAGTGGCAGGCCTAGGGCTGACTTATTTGATATGGCATGCTTTGGTGGTTACCAAGTTAGGCGAGGTTTGACCTTTTGCATGGGGGATGGGGCAAAAGTATTGCCGATTAAAACGCTGCTCAATAATAACTTGGTTCAGCTATATCGTGATGTCAGGGCATTAGACCTTTCCCATTATGACTTGGTGGTTTCTGATTTTGAGCCTGTGACAGCTTGGGCTGCAAAGTTGGCGAATAAAGCCAGTATGGGGATTGCGCATCAATATGCTTTTTTACATGCGTTACCCGATGGTTATCGCTCTAAGCTTGTGAGGCCGGGGATAAAGTTGTTCGCTCCAGTAAAGCAAGCTGTGGGCATTCATTGGGCCTCATTTGACTCTTTGATAGCACCTCCGTTAATTAGCCCTGCTAGGTTTCCTTCGAGCCCCACGCATAGAATGATCTTGGTATACATGCCTTACGAGATAAATGATGCTTTGTTCTATTGGTTTAGTGCTTTCCCAGATTATGAATTTCGGGTTTATAGTAAAATTGATAAAGCGTATGTACGGGGTAATGTTCAATTTAGCCCATTGAGCAGAGATTGCTTTGAAAAAGACTTATCAATGTGTGAAGGCGTTATTTCTAATTGTGGTTTTGGGTTGGCGAGTGAAGCTATGCAATATGGGAAAAAGTTTCTTAGTAAGCCAATGAGGGGCCAAATTGAACAACAATCCAACGCGCATATCCTGAAGTCATTAGGAGCGGCAACTATTATTAAGGAGTTGGATGCTGATGTAATAGAAGCTTGGCTCCAGCTAGATAGTCCTTTGCCAAAGACATTTCCAAATGTTGCGGCAATGCTTTCTGAGTGGATAGGGGGGAAGTGTCAACAGCCATTGGACCAAGTTGTTAAGCAGATGTGGTCTTAGACAAGAAACGAGTAAGTATTAGAATTTAAATATTGTGATTGAACACTAAGGATAGCGTGTAATGAATGTTCTAACTAAAGATGAAGTGGCTAAAAAAGGTGAGTAAGCTTTGTAATTCCTTTACAAAGCTTACTCTCTGGCTTCCATTGTCCGTGCGGTTGAAAGGCTTCCGTGCTGTTAACTACCTTGTGTCCTTTCCGCTGTCTTGGCCATCCTTGAATTCGTTCCATGAACAGGAGATCCACCGTTGTTATTATGGAGAGTTGGCCCAGATTTTATATAGGAAAAAGTCCTATTTTTAGCATCAAATTATTGAATGTTGATTCATTATCTAAGGGGTGGACAGTGAGAGACTAACCGCTTAGACTCATTTTTATCTTGTCGGGGTGCCTTGTACTGAGGCTGAGAGAAAACCCGCTGAACCTGATCCAGCTAGTACTGGCGTAGGAATCGAGATGTACAATCATAGCTCTTCAACAGCTGTGCCTGTAGCGTTAACCATTGCCGGTTCAGATAGCGGTGGTGGTGCAGGTATACAAGCTGACATTAAAACGTTCTCCGCCCTCCAGGTGTATGCTGCTTCTGTCATCACGGCAGTAACAGCGCAAAATACACTGGGTATTTCGGCTATACATTCCATTCCTTGCGACATTGTTACTGCACAACTACGTGCTGTACTGGAAGACTTAGATGTTTCTGCTTTAAAAATAGGCATGCTGGGTGATGCTCTAATCATTGATGCGATTGCTTTGACATTGAATGAGTTCCCCGTAAATTCGTTGGTGATCGATCCTGTCATGGTGTCAAAAAGTGGTAATGCATTATTGCAGCCGGATGCTATTTCATTATTGAAAAATCGCCTTTTTCCGTTGGCTACTGTCTTGACGCCGAACCTGCCTGAAGCTGCTGTATTAACAGGCCTGCCTGAACCTCAATCTATTCAAGAGATGTATCAAATTCTGGAGCCACTTCATGAACTGGGTGTTCCTTGGGTGTTACTCAAAGGTGGGCACTTACCTGTAGATAATTACGCGATAGATCTGCTTTCTAATGGTGAGCAGGTATTTGAATTTAAGAATGAGCGCTTCAAGACAAAAAATACACATGGTACGGGTTGTACGCTGTCTTCAGCGGTCGCTGCCGGGCTCGCAAAAGGATTAAGTGTTGAGCAGTCTGTTAAAGAAGCAAAAAATTATATAAGTGCAGCAATTTCAGCTGCGGATACCTTAGCGGTAGGGGCCGGATACGGCCCTCTGCATCATTTCTCGTTGCTCTGGGATAAAACTAGCTAAGGCTGTTTTTCAGAGTTCAGTTCTAAGTAGGGTGAATTATGTCTAATAATAAATTACTAAGCCAAAATGCCAGTGTAGATCATGCCTCTGTGCAGCCGTTCCCTCAGTCTCGTAAGGTGTATATCGAAGGGAGCCGCCCTGATATTCGTGTGCCGATGCGTGAGATTTCGCTGGATGATACGCCAACAGGTATGGGTGGCGAAAAGAATGATCCGTTGTATGTATATGATACATCGGGTCCTTATACCGACCCTGAAGCAAACATTGATGTAAGAAAAGGCTTGGACGCATTACGTGCAGGCTGGATTGATGAACGTAACGATACTGAGCAGTTAACCGCATTATCATCTGAATACGGTCGTGCACGTGAAGTTGATTTACGTTTGGATGAACTGCGTTTTGAGTTAACTCGCAAGCCATCGCGTGCTAAAGCTGGCATGAATGTAACGCAGCTGCACTATGCTCGCAAAGGGATAGTAACGCCTGAGATGGAATACATTGCTATACGCGAAAATATGAAATTAGCTAAGTCCAAAGCTGAAGGCAATATCGTTGCGCAACAGCATCCTGGTTTTAGTTTTGGTGCTAACTTGCCGGACGAAATTACGCCTGAGTTTGTCCGTACAGAAGTCGCTGAAGGACGCGCTATCATTCCCGCTAATATTAATCACCCTGAATCAGAGCCAATGATTATTGGCCGTAACTTTCTGGTAAAGATTAACGGTAATATTGGTAACTCTGCAGTGACTTCCTCTATTGAGGAAGAAGTAGCGAAAATGACGTGGGGGACTCGCTGGGGTTCCGATACCATTATGGACCTGTCTACAGGTAAGAATATTCATGAAACACGTGAGTGGATCTTGCGCAATTCCCCTGTTCCGATTGGTACTGTGCCTATTTACCAAGCATTAGAAAAAGTAAACGGTGTTGCAGAAGACCTGAATTGGGAAGTATTTCGAGATACATTGATCGAGCAAGCAGAGCAGGGTGTGGATTACTTCACTATCCATGCCGGTGTTTTGTTGCGTTATGTACCAATGACCGCTAAACGTATGACGGGTATTGTTTCTCGCGGTGGCTCCATCATGGCGAAATGGTGCTTAGCACATCATGAAGAAAGCTTCCTTTACACGCACTTTGAAGATATCTGTGAAATCTGTAAAGCCTATGATGTGTCATTCTCGTTGGGTGATGGCTTACGTCCTGGGTCTGTCTATGATGCTAACGATGAAGCACAGTTTGCTGAGCTTGAAACGCTAGGCGAATTGACAAAAATTGCGTGGAAGCATGATGTGCAGGTAATGATCGAAGGGCCGGGTCATGTACCCATGCATATGATCAAAGAAAATATGGATAAGCAGCTGACCGAGTGTCATGAAGCACCTTTCTATACTCTTGGTCCTTTGACGACAGATATTGCGCCGGGCTATGACCATATTACGTCAGGTATCGGTGCCGCTATGATTGGTTGGTATGGTTGTGCGATGCTGTGCTATGTGACGCCAAAAGAGCATCTTGGTTTACCGAACAAAGATGACGTTAAAACGGGTATTATCACTTACAAAATTGCGGCGCATGCTGCTGATTTGGCGAAAGGTCATCCGGGTGCGCAAATACGTGATAATGCTATGTCTAAAGCACGCTTTGAGTTCCGTTGGGAAGATCAGTTTAATATTGGTCTGGACCCTGATACTGCGCGTGCATATCACGATGAAACCTTACCAAAAGAGTCGTCAAAAGTAGCTCATTTTTGTTCAATGTGTGGACCTAAATTCTGCTCAATGAAGATTTCTCAGGAAGTAAGAGATCTTGATGCCGCTCAGATTGAGGCAATAAAAGCCGCTGCTGATAAAGGGATGCAAGAGAAGTCTCAGGAATTTAAAGACACCGGCGCTGAAATTTACCATAAAGTTTAACCTGAGAGGCTCTTTCGGTTAGTCTTACAGGGATGTTGATAACCTATGAAGATCTCTTATGTCAGAAGAACTGAAGTATGTTGCGGTTGCTTTTCTCGTGTTGTTTGCTTTTGTGCCTGTCACCCTTCAGGCACTGAGAAGACGAAAGGAGCAGCCGCCGCCTTTGGCTAGTAATGATCGAAAATTGTATCGGTTGTGGCGGTCAGATCCTGATGCTTACCAGAGGCAGTATGGTGCTCTGGATGAAAAGTATATTGAAGCACAAAAGAACAAAAACAAGTAAAACGGGTATGTAGGCGATGGTATTCACACTGCAATAGAGTGAATACCCATTTACGGTTGTGATATTGCTTCTAGCACGCGGCGAAAGGCATCAAGATGCGATTCATCATCTAGATCTTTTCCCGATAGTTTAATTAGGCCTCCTTTAGGTGTTGTGCTACCTACCATCATCAAATTATCACTCATATCAAATTGCTCAACCATCTGACCGTGTTCATCCTCCCCGCAGAGTGGCTGATTGATACGCTCTGCGTAATTTTTCTTTGACAGCGTATAACCCCACACAGGTTTTTGCTGAGCGGCCATATAACCCATTTCAAATGCGGTGCCTTGGTCCATGCCAGCGCCTCGAAAGGGTGTCATGTTGGCAATGATGCAGTCTGCTTGGTTCATCAGTGCAATATTGGCGTGGTAAATTTCAATGCCGGCGTTGAAAGGCGCTAAGTGCTCAAGGTTGAGTTCGTTGTCCAGTGGGAATAAACCGCTGTAACCAAACTCGCTACAAAGTTTTTTCTTTGCAGCACCGAGTGCTTTGGCTGTTGGTCTGAAAACATCAGGGCCTGCTAAGTAAATGTATCTGATCATGTGAGAGGGTTCTCGTGATTGAGATTTTCGGTGTGGCGCTTTTGGCATAGAGAGTGGATGGAGTGCATTTGCTGGTTGCAGCGTTTGCAGTTGTTACATATTGCTATATGGAGTGTCAGCATTGCTTTCTCGAGTATGCTTAAAGAGGTATCGAGCTGTTTTGACATCAAAAAAGAAGCTTTTTTACATGAACTCACGTAGTGCCCTCCTTAAGAAACCAGCCTCTTTCAAGGCAGCTGCGTAATTTTAGGCGGGCACGATGCAATATGGTCCAACAATTTTGCTCTGAAATATCCAAGCAATCACATATTTCTGCAGTATCAAGGTCCATGAACTCACGTAAAGCAAAGACGCGTGCAGTGTTGATTGGCAGATGTAGTAGACAAAAATCAAAAGTTTCCCAAAAGTTACTTCTTAAATGCAGGTCTTCTGGGTTTTTCCAGTGGCTTAATAAAGCAAAAGCTATTAATTTAGGGCGTAGCGCTTCAAATTGAGATGCATAGGGTAAAGCTGACGCTGGCATAGATATTAGAACCTTCGTGACAAGTGGAGCTGCTCTTTAATCGCTTTTTAAAGGGTGGCCTTCTGGTAATTGTTTAGCAATCCACAGTGCTAGTTTATGCTTCATGTGAGGCTCATCTTCTTGATCTTTTGCAAGTGGAGCGATGAGTTTATCTTGTGTCAGTAAATGATAAAGTTGTGTGACTTTTACGCTGCTGCTGTCTGTAGGCTTAAACTCGTTGAGACCACGGTTTTTCATATAGACTTCGCCGATACGTAACGCTTCTTTAAGCAGTTGAGCTTCCTGTTTGGGTTTCATTTTCATTGCTATTCCTCTTTGAAAAATATGCATATATCGAGATATATGGCTTAATTTGGCATTTGCGCCGAAAACAATTAGTAGTTTTCATGAGCTTGTATTTAAAGTCTTTAATCTTGAGGCTCTATGGATAGTTGCATGCCTATTTGGTGAGTCTCATTAGGTTTCAGTGTAACAGCATCTTCAAGAACATTAGCCGTTTCGATGCAAAACATGGAATTAAAATCAGCAGGGGAAAACTGGCTGATTCGTTTGCTTTTTTCTATCCATGGATTCCAGATAACAGTTGAGCGACTGTTAAATTGATTGAGTAATAATATATGCTGAGGCGTTGTTGTGGTCAGTGGTGTGTTATCTCTCAGCATGTAAATACGATCAGTTTCCATGCAAAAATTTATACTGCCTTGCTG
>NZ_JADGEV010000034.1:38696-43023 GCF_016744175.1 Neptunomonas sp.
TAGTTAGCTGGCAAAAAGCGTATTTCATATAATGGTTTCGCAATTCAATTTGCATTGACTTAAAATAGGTATCAACTATAAAACAGATAGTTGTGTGAATATATCATCCCGTTCTTATTTTCCTAATGGCTAGTGACTTTTGAATAAAACTCGGTTGGCAGAACAGCTTTTGAATGCTGTGCAGAGTGAGCTGGCGACAATGCTCGGTGCTGTTGATCAGGCGCGGGACAATGCTGTTCATGAGCAAAGTAAACCGGAAAATCAATATGACACCTTAGCTTTAGAGGCGGCTTATTTAGCGCATGGACAATCAGTACGCGCCGCTGAGTTGCAACGTCAAATTGCAGTTTTGAAACACTTTGAGATAGTAGACTATAGGTGTGACTCTGCCATAGTCGTAGGTGCGGTTGTGCAGTTATGTGATCATACTAAGCAGTTGCCTAAGTGGTTATGGATTGTGCCTGTTGCTGGTGGTGTTGACCTGCAATCTGAAGAGGTAAACATTACGACTATAACGCCTGATGCTCCTTTGGGGAGTAAAATTTTAGGATATTATGAAGGTGACGAAATATTGTTTCGCTTAGGTGGCAATGAGAAATGCTTTGAAGTTGTCTCAGTTATTTGAAATTTATAAGGTATTGGGTATTTTATGAAGTTTAGAGTTATTCCGGTTACTGCTTTTCAGCAAAATTGCACGTTATGTTGGTGTGAAGAAACTAAACAAGCCGCAGTTATCGACCCAGGCGGAGATGTCGCAAAAATAGAAGCGGCTATTAAAGAAGAAGGTTTGGTTCTAGAGAAAATTTTATTAACGCATGCGCATATTGATCATGCTGGTGGTACTGCAGAGCTAAAAGCGCTGCACCAAGTACCTATCGAAGGGCCTCATAAGGGAGACTTATACTGGATTGAAGGATTGGATAAGCAAAGTGCTATGTTTGGTTTTCCTAAAGTAGATGGCTTTATGCCGGATCGTTGGCTTGAAGATGGTGATCAGGTAAGTGTAGGGAATCAGATTTTTCAGGTGTTGCATTGTCCAGGCCATACTCCGGGGCATGTAGTTTTCTTCGATAAGCTAGCAGGCATCGCTCAAGTTGGCGATGTTATTTTTCAGGGCTCTATTGGGCGTACTGACTTCCCAGGCGGAGATCACCCGCAGTTGATCGACTCTATTCGTAACAAGTTGTTCGCTTTGGGTGATGATATAGAATTTATACCCGGTCACGGGCCTTCATCTACATTGGGACATGAAAAGCAAACCAACCCTTTTGTATCTGATCATCGGGGCTGATTTGCGTCGCCTACTTATTTATGTAGCAAGGTGGTTATATCAAAAATATTCTGGTCGAGAGTTTTCTTTTCTGAGATCACTCTACGTAACGGAATATCGATGACAGCGCCTTGCCGTATTCCCACCATTATGTCGTTATAGCCCGCTAATAAAAACTGCACTGCTGAGGCTCCCAGGCATGAGGCAAGCATTCGGTCGTGCCCTGACGGACTTCCCCCGCGTTGAATGTGTCCAAGAATGCAAATTTTAGGGTCTTGCCCTTGCTCTTCTAATTGGTAGGCTATTCTTGAAGTCAGGCCCGGGTCTTTACCTTCTGCAATAACGATAATACCACTGGAGCCTTGCCCGGATGCCCGTTGTTCAGCAAGGGCGACGCAGAGATCGTGCAAGTCAAACTCATATTCAGGTACAACTACAAGTTCAGCGCCGCAGGCAATACCGACTTGTGTTGCTATGAAACCTGAGTTTCTCCCCATCACTTCAACTAGAAAGAGTCGCTCATGAGAGAGCGCGGTGTCACGAATCTTATCAATAGCCTCTAAGGCTGTATTTACAGCGGTATCAAAACCGATGGTGTCATCAGAGCCGGGAATATCATTATCAATAGTACCGGGTAGGCCGATAACAGGAATGCCTGATTCTTCTGTTAACAAGTGCGCGCCTGTCATCGATCCATCACCGCCAATAACAATCAGTGCTTCAATGCCTTTGTCGTGCAATATTCTGGCTGCTTTAGCACGGATGGCAGGGTCTTTGAATTCAAGGCAGCGAGCACTTTTTAGCATAGTGCCACCGCGCTGCACTATGTTAGTAACAGAGCGAGAGCTTAGTTTCTGGATGTCTCCGGCAATTAAGCCGCTATAACCTCGTTGAATGCCATATACGTTTTCAATGCCGCTATTAAGAGCCGCACGAACGATGCCGCGAATGGCGGGGTTCATTCCTGGGGAGTCGCCACCACTGGTGAGTAAGGCAATGGACTTATACGGTTTGATTGGCTTTAAATGAGGTAGTGTAAACATGGCATATCCTATTGTGATATCAACATATTATAGACAGTAGTATGTATCGTGAAGTTTCTGATATTCAAGTAAATAAGCTAATGTAATGAAGAAATAAGAGGGAGAGGCATATGAGTAAGGAAGTGCCTGAGCGTATTGCCAGGGAAGTGCTTAAGCACTTTGTGGCTTATCGTGCTCTCTTTAAAGCAATTACTGATACGGCCCAATATCGCTTTGAGCAAGAGCTATGGTTAGAAATACAGCAGGCCGCATCATACCGAATTGACCTCTATGAGCAGCAGCTGCAGAAAGCTGTAGATAGTATTGCCTGCATTATAGGCAGTGATGTTTACGAAAAACCTTTATGGAAAGAAATAAAAGCTAGTTACACCGGGTTGTTATATCAGCGTGATGATTCTGAGTTGGCGGAAACCTTCTATAATTCTATCTATTGTAAGGTATTTAAACATCGGCAATTAACAGATGAATATATGTTTGTCCGCTCCTCGATGGCTGTGCGCACAGTGTCATCCGGTAATGCCATTTACCGATCTTACAGCATAGAGCAAGGGCTGGTGGCTTTAATAGGGAGGGTGCTGGATGATTGCGGGTTTAATTTGCCCTGGGAGAATAAAAAACGAGATATTGTGAATCTGGTGCGATATATCCAGCAGCATATGCCTTTAGGGTTTGATATCAGTTGTATGGTTAATGTTGATGTGATCCGAAGTGTTTTTTATAGAAACAAAGGAGCATACATCGTCGGGCGAATTAGCTATAGAGGTGGTGATATTCCTTTTGTTATTCCCGTATTGAATAATAATCAGTATGTATATGTAGATACGGCCATAAGTGATCAGGATCAAGTCTCGATAATTTTTAGTTTTACGCGGGCTTATTTCATGGTGAGTGTTGATGCTCCTTCAAATTTTGTTGATTTTTTGCACTCTTTGATACCCTCAAAATCAATAGGTGAGCTTTATACCTCAATAGGTTTTTATAAGCAGGGTAAGGCTGAGTTTGTTCGTGACTTTATAGGCCATCTTAGCCACTCAAAAGATATGTTCATCATTGCTCCTGGTGTCAAAGGGATGGTCATGACGGTTTTTACACTCCAGTCATACCCGGTAGTGTTTAAAATTATCAAAGATAAATTTTCTTCATCTAAACGTGTGACTAAATCAATGGTCCATGAAAGGTATCAGTTAGTAAAGCGCCATGACCGTGTGGGACGAATGGCAGATACGCAAGAATTCTCAAACTTAATACTTCCTCGTGAGCGTATTAGTGATGCGCTGCTAGAAGAGTTGCAGGAAGTAGCTCCGTCTTCGTTAGTGGTTGAAGAAAAGACAGTAACGATTAAGCATTTGTGGACGGAGCGTCGAATGACGCCATTAAATATCTACTTAGATAAAGCACTCGATAATGATGACAGTAGCGTAATTTTTCATGCCATTAATGAATATGGAAAAGCTATTAAGCAATTGGCGGCAGCAAACATCTTTGCTGGTGATATGTTGTTTAAGAACTTCGGTGTAACCAGACACAAAAGAGTAGTGTTTTATGATTATGATGAAATCATGTATTTAACAGAGTGTAATTTTCGAGAAATACCATCTGCAATGTATCTTGAACAAGAAATGGCTGCTGAGCCATGGTATTCAGTAGCGCCAAATGATGTGTTTCCAGAAGAGTTTACAGCTCTTACAGCTTGTAATGTGAAGGTACGTAGGATTTTTAATGAGCTTCATGGGGACCTATTGGGCGTAGAGTTCTGGCAAAAAATGCAGAAACAGGTGGGCTCGGGCGAGGTTGTTGATATATTTCCATATCGTCAGATGCAACGGTTCACTCATTAAATAATGCCCATGTGGTTTTGGATGCTATCAAATAGAGCTTGTTTTGATAAATAAATAACTTTTTCTAATAAGGGGTGTTGACTCTTTGTGGGGTGTCTGTAGAATGCGCACCTCTTCCCAAGGAAGCTACCAAAAAGGGTAGCGGAGATGAGAAGATATCGGTCAATAAGGTCTTG
>NZ_JADGEV010000084.1 GCF_016744175.1 Neptunomonas sp.
TTGATAACTCCGATTTTTCAATTATGTCATATACCGATGTGAAAACGCTGGTATTAGAGTTTGATTATAACTCGTCTACACAAGCCATAAATGTAGTTTATGCACAGGGGGCATTGAGTGACTCATTTGCTTTGTTTGATGTCGCTGCACTGCAAGCAATCTACGGTCTAAATCTTAGCTATGCTTTAGGCAATGACACTTATTCAGTTTCATTTGATGATAAAGAGCATTTAACCATTTGGGATGCCGGAGGGCTTGATACGATTAATGTCTCGGCAGCGGCAGGCGACAGTACAATAGACTTAAGAGCTGGGACTCACTCCTCTGTTGATGTAAGAAGCATAGAAGATCAGATCGCAGTCACATTAAGTTGGTTGGATTCTGAAAATGCCCCTAACTATACAGACTGGGTTACGAGTGTTTATAACAACAATGCAGACTCAGTTTATACGGGTGAAAACAATCTAGCTATTGCTTATGGAGTGTGGATTGAGAATGTTATTACCGGAGTCGGTGATGACGTTGTACGTGATAATGCAGTGAATAACTCGATAAGCACTGGAGCAGGGAATGACATCGTTAAATTAGTCGACGGTGGTTATGACTCCGTTGATGGTGGGATAGGGTATGATGTACTGCAAGTTAATGAAGCTTCATCAGCAGTGGCTGTTACTCAATCAGGTAGTGGTTATGTATTAATTGGGGAGAGTTTCTCGGCTGAAATCGTTGGTATAGAAACGATCTCATTTAGTGATATGAGTATGAGTTTGGTTTAGTTGTTTATGAGCATATTGTCTGGCTGATAGCTTTATTCCTTACTGAGCGCGAATAGTGTCTTTGTTTTTTTAGCTCTGTGTTTGAATTTGATTTCAAAGAGGTTTTGGAGAGTTGTTCAGGTATGTATGAAAACCCGAAGGTTGCTGTTCTGCTGGCTGCATACAATGGTGCAGAGTGGTTAGACGCTCAAGTTAGTTCTATTTTAAATCAAGAAAGTATTTCCGTAACATTGTTTGTCAGCATAGATGCGTCTGATGATGGGACAGAAGAGTGGTTTACACGTCATGCAAAGGAAGATGAGAGAATTAGGGTTCTTTCAATAAATAACTCAGGGGCGGCGAGTCAAAATTTCTTCCGCCTTATTCGGGATGTTGATGTAGGCGATTTTTCTTATGTGTGTTTGTCTGATCAGGATGATATTTGGCAGCCTACCAAAATATGTCGAGCTGTTGAGCAGTTAGAGCAGCATGAGGCAGATGGGTATTCAAGTAATATACTGTCTTTCTGGAGCAATGGGCGTACTAAGCTTGTTGTGAAATCGCAGCGACAGAATACAAAAGATTATTTGTTAGAGGCTCCCGGCCCCGGTTGTACATTTGTTATTAAGCAGTCGTTGTTTCTTGGCTTGCAACGTTTTGCGATGAGCAATAAGCAGCAGCTTAGTAAGATTCGCTTTCATGACTGGTTTATTTATGCGTATTCAAGGGCTTTTGGGTATCAATGGCGCATTGATGATGCTGCACTCATGAATTATCGACAGCATGAGACAAATGAGCATGGCGCAAATGTTGGCTTTAAGCACAAAGTAAAACGCGCTAGAGCAGTTTTTGGAGGGTATTGGTTTGAACAAGTGCTTTTGACATCTTCTTTGCTTGCTAACAAAGACCCTGCAGCTATGCACTTAAAGCAGCTAATACAAAAAGGGCGGTGGGGGTTTTTTCAACTAGCTCTGGAGTCGCATCGCTACAGAAGAAGTCGAAAAGAGCAACTCTTGCTTTGCATGTCTTGCATAGGTTTGGCTATTGTCGGCTTTAAAAATAGTGACGGTTAAATTTAGCGGTACATGTTTATGATTATAGAGCCTCTCTCTTCATCAAGAAAAATTCTAATTACGGGTGTTAATGGCTTTATTGGAAGTGCAATAGGGAAGCACCTAGCGCATAGCGATACATATGATGTGCGCGGTAGTGTAAGGGGTGTCAGCGATAGTATTAATGAGAACGTGGTGCTGTTTGAGACAGGCTCTATTAATGCATCAACTGACTGGAATAAAGCATTAGCGGGAATCGATTGTGTTATTCACACAGCAGGGCTTGCACATAATAAGTGTACTTCAGCAGATGAAGAGAGAGCTTTTAGAGAGGTAAATGTTAAAGGGACTATTTGCCTAGCCAAACAAGCCGTTGCATGCGGTGTTAAGCGGTTTGTCTTTTTGAGTTCTATTGGCGTCTATGGAGAGTTTTCTAGAGAAGCTTTAAAAGAGGGTTCTGCTCTAAATCCCGTGAATAGTTATGCTCGTAGTAAACTAGATGCTGAAGAAGCGTTATTGCAAATATGTGCTTCCAGTGGAATGGAGTGTGTCATTGTCAGGCCGCCGCTTGTTTATGCATGGGATGCTCCCGGCAACTTTAAACGTTTGCTAAGCCTCTTAGGAAAGGTGCCTTTACTTCCTTTTAAAAATGTAGATAACCATCGTAGCTTTGTTTCACTAAAAAACTTAGTGAGCTTTGTCTCGTTATGTACTTATCACAGTGCTGCTGCAAATGAGATTTTTGTGATAGCTGATGATGAGAAGCTATCGACCCCTCAGTTCATGAGTATTTTGGCATCTGGTTTAAATACGCGTGTCACTTTTTTCCCTGTTAAAGACTCTTGGCTTTACTTTGGTGCTAAAATCACAGGCCGAAAAGGTTTCTATCATCAATTAGTTTCTTCTTTAGAAATTGATAATTCTAAAGCTAAAAAGATACTTGGATGGGCTCCTGTTGTTTCAGCTGAGACTGGGTTGGAAGAAGCCGCAGCGAAATATAAGCAAAGCCAGAATCATTAGCCTGTTTGTCTATTGGGTTGTTCGTCACATGATAGCCATAAGATAAATGGCAAGCAGGAAAGCATTTGTCCGAAACCGGGCATCTGGAGATAAAGCACTTTTAGTGTCTGCATAGCGCTAGCTATTTTCTGAAGCAATGCAGCTCAAATAGAATATATGAATAGAGAGTTTTATGGATAACAAAGTTTTTATGATAACAGGTGGTGCAGGCTTTATCGGGTCTGCAGTTGTACGCGCGTTAATACAAAGTACGTCACATCAGGTTGTTGTTGTCGATAAACTTACATACGCGGGGAATTTAGAGTCATTATCTGAGGTATCTAGCAATGCGCAATATACTTTCTATCCTTATGATATATGCGACCGTGCATTAATGGATGAGGTCTTTTCTACTCATCAGCCAGACTATGTTATGCATTTGGCTGCAGAAAGCCATGTTGATAGATCAATTGATGGTCCGGGAGATTTTGTACACACTAACATTGTCGGTACCTATACTTTATTGGAGGCTGCGCGTAAGTATTATATGCGTATCCAGCAAACAGACGCTAAGAAAGCCTCTGAGTTTAAGCTTCACCATATCTCAACAGATGAAGTATATGGAGACTTGGAGGGAGAAGATGATCTGTTTTTAGAAACCACTTCGTACGCGCCTAGCTCGCCATACTCTGCCAGTAAAGCAAGCTCCGATCACCTTGTCAGAGCATGGCAGCGGACTTATAAGCTCCCTACGCTAGTGACGAACTGCTCTAACAACTATGGCCCGTATCATTTCCCTGAAAAACTGATTCCTCTTATTATTTTGAATGCGCTTGAAGGTAAAGCGCTGCCTATTTACGGCGATGGAAAGCAGATTAGAGATTGGCTATTTGTGGAAGATCATGCAGAAGCGCTTATTCGAGTAGTGCAAGAAGGACGTGTTGGCGAGACATACAATATTGGTGGTCATAATGAAAAGCAGAATATCCAGGTAGTGTTGACGCTTTGTGAATTGCTGGATGAGCTGCGTCCACCGCAAGATAACCCTTTACTCACTATAAGTAGTTATAAAGAATTAATCACTTATGTAGCCGACCGGCCAGGCCATGATCAGCGCTACGCTATTGATGCGAGTAAAATTGAAAAAGATCTTGGTTGGGTTCCTGCTGAAACCTTTGACACAGGTATGCGCAAAACTGTTGAATGGTATTTAAGCAATGAAAGTTGGTGGGCCCGAGTGCTTGATGGCAGTTATCAGCGTGAAAGATTAGGTATCTCTGACGTATGAAAATTTTTATAACGGGCGGTAACGGGCAAGTCGGATTTGAATTACAAAGAAGTCTATCTAGCTATGGAACGATAGTGGCTCCTTCTAGGTCAGTGCTAGATTTAATGGACTTAGAAGCAGTCGAGCAGTTTTTAAGTGTTGAGCAGCCAGATCTTATCGTGAATGCAGCAGCCTGGACGGCAGTTGATTTGGCCGAAAAGGAACACGAAAGTGCTTATCGTTTAAATGCTGAGCTTCCTAAGCTATTAGCTGACTACGCAGCATTGAAAAGTATTTGGTTAGTACATTACTCGTCTGACTATGTTTATCCGGGTAACGGCGTTGCAATGTGGAGGGAGGGTGATATGACTGCGCCCTTATCCATTTATGGAAAAAGTAAACTGGCGGGTGATAAAGCCGTAGTGGCATCAGGTGCACAATTTCTTATATTTCGAACAAGTTGGGTTTATGGTGCTCGTGGCAATAATTTTATGAAAACCATGCTGAGGTTAGGCGCGCAAAGAGATAGCTTAAGTGTTGTCTCTGATCAGGTAGGCGCACCAACGCCGGCGCGCCTTATTTCACAAGTGTCGGCAATGTCTATCGACCGAGTTCTTTCTGGGGGTGGGTTTGAAAAAGGTATTTATCATCTTGCGCCAACAGGCAGCACAAACTGGTGTGACTTTTCTAAAGAAATATTTCAGTTGGCTGAGCAGGCAGGCATGCCTATAAAGATATCGCAAGCGAGTGTGAGTGCGATTAAAACCGAAGAATATCCAACACCGGCAGCGCGGCCTTTAAATTCACGGCTTAATGTCGAAAAATTAGAAAAAGCTTTATCAATTACCTTACCTAGTTGGAAAGATCAGCTAAAATTGACGCTGAGTGAATATCTTAGTACACGAGGAACAAATTAATATGGCTCTTAAAGGTATAGTACTAGCGGGTGGCTCCGGCACGCGTTTACACCCCATTACCCGTGGTGTCTCTAAACAGTTATTACCTGTATATGACAAGCCAATGATTTTTTATCCTATCTCGGTGTTAATGCTTGCGGGCATACAAGAGATACTCATTATTTCTACTCCTGAAGATTTGCCGCAATACCAGAATTTACTTGGCTCGGGTGAAGAGTATGGCGTCAGCTTTAGTTATGCTGAACAGCCAACACCGGATGGATTAGCACAAGCTTTTATAATCGGTGAAGAGTTCATCGGAAAAGACCCTGTTTGTTTGGTATTAGGCGACAATATTTTTCATGGGCAGGGTTTTACTGAGCAATTAAGACGGGCATCGGCTGTTGAAAAGGGCGCTACCGTATTTGGTTATCTTGTTCATGACCCTGAGCGTTTTGGTGTGGTTGAGTTTGATGAGCAAGGGAATGCAGTTTCTATTGAGGAGAAGCCTAAGGTTCCAAAATCTGATTACGCAGTAACGGGCTTGTACTTCTACGATAATGATGTAGTTGAAATTGCAAAACAAGTGACACCTTCAGAGCGCGGCGAGCTTGAAATTACCAGTATAAACAACGCTTACTTAGAGCGTGGTGATTTAAAAGTAGAAAAGCTGGGCAGAGGCTTTGCGTGGTTAGATACAGGGACACACGACAGTCTGCTTGAAGCGTCTCAGTATGTGCAAACCATTGAGCATCGCCAAGGGTTAAAAATTGCCTGTTTAGAAGAGATCGCATGGCACCGGAAATGGATTTCGATTGAGCAGCTTCGTAAAAGTGGTGAGCTGCTGAATAAAACAAGCTATGGTCAATTTCTATTAAAAATTGCAGGTGAAGATTGAGGGCTTGGTATGGAATTTACTAAACTAGCAATTCCGGATGTAGTACTGCTAACCCCGCAAGTATTTGGGGATGAAAGAGGCTTCTTTATGGAGACCTTTCAGCAAAAAGAGTTTGAAGAAGCGTGTGGTGTTGTAAATTTTGTGCAAGATAACCACAGTAAATCATCCAAAGGTGTATTGCGTGGTTTGCATTACCAGACAACTCAAACGCAGGGAAAGCTTGTGCGTGTAGTACAGGGTGAAGTGTTTGATGTGGCCGTAGATATGCGTAAAGGCTCCCCCACGTTTGG
>NZ_JADGEV010000035.1 GCF_016744175.1 Neptunomonas sp.
TGTTCATCTGCTTGCGGGATATCTTTCTGCTCATCTGCCAGAGCATCCTTTTCTATTGCCTCTTGTGCAGCAACTTCGGATGCTACTTCCAAGCCATCACTGGCAACGGAACCCTGTTGACTGTCAACTGCTTCAGCAACTTCTTTTTGTGCCTCTTCGCTGGATGAAAACATTGATCTCAGCTTCTTAAACATGCTTGTTCCTCAAAACACTGAATACGCCAATAACTAATGAAAAAATGCAATAATAATATGGCAGTTACGACTATGATTTAAAAAAGAATATCTTATCATAGTGCGACGCTCCACAAACCCATTGATCTAAAAATGTAGGAAACTATGGACTTTATCTGGATTTTGTTTGCTTTTGTTTGTGGGCTCATGGTCAAGCTGATCTCTCTCCCTCCCCTTATAGGTTTCTTGTTTGCCGGTTTTGTACTCCATTTTATTGGTGTCGAGCCAACAGACTCTCTCAGTACTCTGGCTGATCTGGGCATTACACTCATGCTGTTCACTATCGGTCTTAAATTGCATGTTTCCGATCTACTCAAACGAGAAATATGGGCCAGCACTTTGTCTCACATGGGTATTTGGACACTTTTATTTGGCTCTTTTTCTCTACTCTTAGCCCTTGCATCTTTTCCATTTTTTTTAGATATAAGCTTACAAACCGCAGCCCTTCTCGGTTTTGCATTAAGTTTTAGTAGCACCGTCTGTATTATAAAGTTGCTAGAAGAAAGCGGGGAAATGAAAACTCGCCATGGTCAGATTGCTATCGGCGTGTTGGTTATGCAAGACATAGCTGCTGTTATATTTTTAGTTTTTGCTACCGGGAAAATCCCTTCTATTTGGGCGTTAGGGTTATTTGCTCTCGTATTCATCCGCCCCCTTTTTGATGCGTTGCTCAATAGGGCTGGGCATGGCGAAATGCTGCCTTTAACAGGCTTCTTTCTTGCCCTTGGTGGCTACGAGCTATTCACTTTAGTAGGCGTTAAAGGTGATCTGGGCGCTCTCTTATTTGGTGTATTATTGAGCCATCACTCAAAAGCAAGCGAGCTAACAAAATCCCTCCTCAGCTTTAAAGACCTGTTTCTAATCGGTTTCTTTCTCTCCATTGGCTTCACTGCACTCCCCAACTGGGAAATGCTTGGCATGGCCTCTCTCGTTTCTTGTGTAATTCTTATAAAATTTCTTATGTTTTTCTTTATATTCTTACGTTTAAATTTACGAGGTCGAACATCCTTCCTCTCCGCCTTAGCACTGAGTAATTTTAGTGAATTTGGCTTAATAGTAGCTGCACTATGTGTAGACTCAGGGTGGTTAAATAAAGAGTGGCTTGTAATTCTTGCTTTGTCCGTATCGATATCTTTCATTCTTACGAGTCTTTTTTATAGGCATGCTCATCAGATTTATCGAATATACAAAGAAAAAATCAAGCATTTCGAAAGTCACACTCGTTTAAAGGAAGACTTATTCATCCAACCCCCTCATGCAGAAATTCTAGTAATCGGCTTAGGGCGTGTCGGTAAAGGAGCATTTAAAGCGTTACAAAATATTGTTGATCAACGCGTAGTTGGCATGGATGCAGACAGGATTAGAGTCAAAGAATATCAGCTACTAGGTATGAATGTATTTTTTGGAGACGGTGAAGATGCCGACCTATGGGAAAGCTTTGATACTTCAGGCATAAAACTTATTCTACTGGCACTCCCCTCCATTGAAGATGATAAAAATATAACCATTCAGCTTCGAAATGCTCACTACAAGGGTCAGATTGCAGCAATTGCACGCTATCAGGATGAGCGCGACCAATTAATCAAAGCGGGCATCAATAATGTCTTCAACTTCTATACCGAGGCAGGTATTGGTTTTGCGGAAGAAAGCTTGTTACTTATTGGAGAACAGCCTTGCGAAAAACAACACAGAGCTAAGCTTTTACCAATACTTTGAATCTATTTATTATTTGAATAAACCGTTTAAAAAAACCCCACATGAAACCATGTGGGGCCAAAGAAGTAGAAGCAGACCCTTCCTGATAGGGAGTTGGATCTACCACATCCCCACTTCAACCGGAAAACAATAACCCGGCCATTGCAGTAATGACCGGGTTAATGGTTTTTTACTAATTAACTTCGTTAGAAAGCATCGCCAGGAATACGCACCCAGCCTTCCATTAGCACACGAGCGCTACGGCTCATAATGGCTTTAGTCGCTGTCCACTCGCCATTAACTTTTGCAGCTTCAGCACCTACTTTTAAAGTACCTGAAGGATGGCCAAACGTGACAGCATTGCGATTTCCACCACCCGCAGCAATATTGACTAATGTACCGGGAATAGCAGCCGCTGTACCAATAGCAACAGCCGCCGTGCCCATCATAGCATGGTGTAATTTACCCATAGAAAGTGCACGAACAGCCACATCAATATCATCAGTGGTGACTTGCTTTCCACTAGAAGAAACATAGTTTTGTGCAGGTGCGCAAAAAGCGACCTTAGGTGTATGTTGGCGAGCAACCGCTTCTGATATGTCTTTAATAAGACCCATGCGGACAGCTCCGTAGGCCCTTATGGTCTCAAAGCGCTCTAGTGCCACCGGGTCGCCATTAATAGCCTCTTGAAGCTCAGTTCCATTGTAACCAATTTCATCTGCGTTAAGGAAAATGGTAGGGATGCCTGCATTAATCATCGTTGCTTTAAACGTACCAACGCCCGGGACGTCAAGATCATCAACGAGGTTGCCAGTAGGAAACATAGCCCCATCACCATCTGCCGGGTCCATAAACTCAACTTGAACTTCTGCTGCAGGAAACGTCACACCATCCAGCTCAAAATCACCTGTTTCTTGCACTTCACCATTAGTGATAGGCACATGAGCAATAATTGTTTTCTTAATATTTGCCTGCCAAATCCTAACAATACACACGCCATTTTCAGGAATGCGGTTTGCATCAACCAAACCACCACTAATAGCAAATGCACCTACCGCCGCTGTTAGATTACCGCAGTTACCACTCCAATCTACAAAAGCTCTATCTATAGCTACTTGACCAAACAGATAATCGACATCATGTTCAGGTTGGTTACTCTTATCTAGAATAACTGTTTTACTTGTACTCGACGTAGCTCCGCCCATTCCATCAGTTTGCTTACCATATGGGTCTGGAGAACCGATAACGCGCATAAGTATATTATCGCGCGCAGCACCAGGTACCTGAGCAGCTTCAGGAAGGTCCTGGCGGCGAAAAAACACACCTTTACTCGTTCCACCGCGGATATAGGTAGCAGGAATTTTAATTTGAGGTACTTGCGACATAATATAATTGTCCTATCTTATCGGGCGCTAATGATCATCAGCACCACGGTTCAGAAAAATCTTAATAACGTCAACTACGGTTCAGCGGCATTGCAGCCAACCTACACAGCAGAGGTAATTAAAAGTTTTCTTGTGGTTATTAAAATCGTGTTGCTTAAGTAGACCGGTATGCGCTGCCCCTCATACAGTACACAGCAATGACTGTGTACTGTTTGAAGACAAAACAACACTTACCGATCGTATGTAATGCTTAAACGGTTGCTTCTAAGAAATCCTGAGCAAAACGTTGTAGTACACCACCGGCGTTGTACACATTCACTTCAGCTGCAGTATCCAAACGACAAGTCATGGGCACTTTAACTGTTTCACCATTGGCACGATTAATGATGACGGTAAGCTCTGCACGAGGAGAGACATCGCCTTCTACATCAAAGGTTTCTGTACCATCAATCGCGTAAGTTTTACGTGTTTCACCCTCTTTAAATTGAAGTGGCAATACACCCATACCAACAAGGTTCGTACGGTGAATACGCTCAAAGCCTTCAGCCATGATCGCTTCAACACCTGCTAGACGTACACCTTTTGCAGCCCAATCACGTGATGAGCCCTGACCATAGTCAGCACCCGCAACGATAATTAACGGCTGCTTACGCTCCATGTAGGTTTCAATCGCTTCCCACATGCGGCTTTCTTGGCCTTCTGGTTCAATACGCGCCAACGACCCCTGCTTAACATCACCTTTTTCATCAAGGCACATTTCGTTTAGCAGTTTAGGGTTAGCAAACGTTGCACGCTGTGCCGTTAGGTGATCACCTCGATGTGTTGCATAAGAGTTGTAATCTTCTTCTGGCAAGCCCATTTTGGCGCAATATTCACCTGCAGCACTTGATGCTTGAATTGCATTTGATGGAGACAAGTGATCAGTTGTGATGTTATCGCCAAGTACAGCCAATGGACGCATACCTTTCATCGTACGCTCACCTGCTAAAGCACCTTCCCAATAAGGAGGACGACGGATGTAAGTAGTCTGTGGACGCCAGTCATATAGCGGACTTGCAGATTTCTCTACTGCTCCTAAGTCAAACATTGGGATGTAAACTTGGCTAAACTGCTCAGGTTTAACGGCCTTCGCAACAATCGCATCGATCTCTTCATCACTAGGCCAAATATCTTTCAGAGTGATTGGATTACCGTCTTTATCATTACCCAATACATCTTTTTCAATATCAAAACGTATCGTACCGGCAATCGCATAAGCGACAACTAGCGGAGGCGAAGCCAAGAACGCTTGCTTTGCATGCGGGTGAATACGGCCGTCAAAGTTACGGTTACCAGAAAGCACCGCTGTAGAGTACAAATCACGATCGATGATCTCTTTCTGAATAACAGGATCCAATGCGCCACTCATGCCATTACACGTAGTACAGGCATAACCAACAATACCGAAACCTAGTTGTTCCATCTCAGACAACAAACCCGCTTCTTCTAAATACAACTTGGCCACTTTAGAGCCTGGCGCAAATGACGACTTAACCCAAGGCTTACGAACAAGGCCTAATTCGTTTGCTTTCTTAGCGACTAAACCTGCTGCCACTACGTTACGTGGATTAGAGGTGTTAGTACACGAAGTGATCGCGGCGATAATTACCGCGCCATCAGGCATCAAACCATCAGCTTCTTCAACCTTAGCCGCAGCCAACATGTCGTCACTGGCGATACCGCGCTCATTTAGCGCAGACGTTGGTAGACGGCGGTGCGGGTTCGACGGACCAGCCATGTTGCGGACAACAGTCGACAGATCAAACTCAAGAACACGCTCATATTCAACACTTTCTAGATCATCTGCCCACAAACCTGTCAGTTTGGCATACTGCTCAACAAGAGCAACTTGCTCAGGCTCACGCCCCGTCAGTTTCAAATAGTCGATGGTCTGCTCGTCAATATAGAACATACCCGCAGACGCACCAAACTCAGGCGTCATATTGGAGATAGTGGCACGGTCACCGATCGTTAGGTTTTTAGCACCCTCACCAAAGAACTCTAGGTAAGCAGAAACAACTTTCTGGTTACGTAAAAACTCGGTGATAGCCAATACGATATCTGTAGCAGTAATGCCAGGCTGGCGCTTACCCGTAAGCTTTACACCAATGATGTCCGGTAGGCGCATCATGGACGGTAGGCCCAGCATAACGGTTTCAGCTTCAAGTCCGCCAACACCAATCGCAACAACACCTAACGCATCAACATGTGGCGTGTGAGAGTCAGTACCGACACAAGTATCTGGGTAAGCAACACCATCACGCGCTTGAATAACTGGGGACATTTTCTCCAAGTTAATCTGGTGCATGATGCCGTTACCAGCAGGGATTACATCGACATTATCGAATGCAGTCTTGCACCACTCGATAAAGTGAAAACGATCATCGTTACGACGGTCTTCAATTGAACGGTTCTTTTCAAATGCATCTGGATCAAAACCTGCCGCTTCAACAGCAAGGGAGTGATCAACGATTAACTGTGTAGGCACAACAGGGTTAACTTTAGAAGGGTCACCACCTTGATCAGCAATCGCATCACGCAAACCAGCCAAATCAACCAAGGCTGTTTGTCCTAAAATATCATGACAAACAACACGTGCCGGATACCAAGGAAAATCCAGTTCACGTTTAAATTCGATAAGCTGTTTTAGTGAATCAGTTAATGCTTCAGGCTCACAGCGGCGAACCAGCTGCTCAGCCAATACGCGGGAAGTATAAGGTAGTTTTGCATAAGATCCAGGTTGAATCTCTTCGATTGCTGCACGCGTATCGAAGTAATCTAGCTTTGTACCTGGTAATGATTTGCGGTATTCAGTATTCATTGCGTCTGAACTCCATTAAGTATGGTTCAGAGAGACGGGGCAGGCGTATTAGTGAATGGAAGCCAACCCAACCTTTTCTAAAGCAAAATTAATTATGGCCAAGCAGATATCTGTTAGCGCATAAAAACTGTAAGGGCTGAAGAATCAGCCCTTACTCGATCAATCAACCACGGTTTTCGATAGCAACCCACTGCGCAGATTCAGGACCTGTGTAGTCAGCACTTGGACGAATAATCCGGTTATTTGCACGCTGTTCCATCACATGGGCCGTCCAACCAGCCGCACGTGAACAAACAAAGATCGGCGTAAATAATTTGGTAGGAATACCCATGAAGTTGTAAGCAGAAGCATGGAAAAAATCAGCATTACAAAAGAGTTTTTTCTCACGCCACATTATTGCTTCAACACGCTCAGAAACTGCATATAAGCTAGAGTCGCCAACTTGTTCAGATAATTTCTTAGACCATTCTTTAATAATGGCATTACGTGGATCAGACTCACTATAGATTGCGTGCCCAAATCCCATAATTTTGTCTTTGCGCTCTAACATACCCATGATTTTAGCTTCTGCTTCATCAGGAGTTTTCCAGTTTTCAATCATATCCATCGCAGCTTCGTTCGCGCCACCATGAAGTGGGCCGCGTAGCGAACCAATCGCTGCCGTTACGCAGCTATGAATATCCGACAACGTAGAAGCGCAAACACGTGCAGTAAACGTCGATGCATTAAACTCATGCTCAGCATACAAAATCAGAGAAGCATGCATTACATCGACATGCAAAGGCTCTGGTTTTTTATCGTGTAGCGTCCATAAAAACTGCTCAGCGATAGAATCGGCGCCGGTATTTTCGTCAATGCGCTTGCCGTTATGGCTGAAGTTGTACCAGTAATTGATCAAGCCTGGGAATACGGCCAGCATACGATCAATATGATCAAGCTGATCAGTAAAGCTCAGCTCAGTTTCTAGGTTACCCAGCATTGAGCAACCCGTACGCATAACATCCATTGGATGTGCATCCGCAGGAATCTGTTCCAAAACAGTTTTCAATGCTGCTGGTAATGTACGCATGCCTTTTAGACGTGCTTTATATGCATCTAGCTCTGCTTGTGTTGGCAAAGCGCCGTACAGTAACAGATATGCAACTTCTTCAAATTGTGCTTTATCAGCCAGCTCTTTAATGTCGTACCCACGATAGGTCAGACCTGCACCGGTTTGCCCCACAGTACAGAGTGCAGTAACACCAGCAGACTGACCACGCAGGCCCGCACCACTTAGTTTTTTTGCTTCTGCCATCTGGTTTCTCCTTCTGTCATTGGGAGGCTTCGCCTCCCGTACCAGTTTTTCTAATTATTTAATTTTAATCGTACGATAAAGCTCTTAACAAATTTGTTAATTACTTGTTTTTACCTTCAGCAAAAAGCGCATCTAGCTTCTGCTCAAAATCATGATAGTTTAAGAAATCATATAGCTCCATACGCGTTTGCATCGTATCAACTACTGCTTTTTGATCACCATCACGCAGTAATGCTTCATAAACATTCAGTGCTGCTTTATTCGCCGCACGGAAAGCTGAAAGCGGGTACAGCACCATAGAAGCACCATTTGCCACAAGCTCTTCTGTGTTAAACAACGGCGTAGCACCGAATTCAGTAATATTCGCGAGTAAATGAGCTCCGTTAATACCATCTGCAAACGCTTTGTAATCTTCTAGTGTGTGAACAGCTTCTGCGAAGATACCGTCAGCACCTGCTTCAAGACATGCTTGAGCACGATCTACTGCAGAGTTTAAACCTTCCATTTGGAAAGCATCAGTACGTGCAATAATGAAAAAGTCATCATCTGTTTTCGCATCAACAGCAGCTTTAACGCGATCAACCATTTCCTGAGAAGAAACGATTTCTTTATTTGGACGATGGCCGCAACGCTTTTGTGCAATCTGATCTTCTATGTGAACAGCAGCAGCGCCGGCTTTAGTCATCTCTTTAACTGTGCGAGAAATGTTAAACGCCCCACCCCAGCCTGTATCGATGTCAACTAATAAAGGAGTTTCAACAGCACTACTGATACGACGAACATCTTCCAGAACATCATTCATGGAGGTCATACCCAAATCAGGCAAACCATAAGAAGTATTGGCAACACCACCACCCGAAAGGTAGATAGCTTTATGGCCAACACGCTCAGCCATCATCGCATGGTACGCATTAGTGGTGCCTACAATTTGAAGTGGTTTTGCTTCTAATAGCGCTTTGCGGAATCGACCGCCTGCAGTAAGTTTAGCCATTTTTTTCCCCTTTGAGGTCAGTTGCGGTGTTCAGCTTCTCTTCTATGTTCTTACGCGCAGCACTAATATGCCGGCGCATTAGAATCTCTGCTAGTTCAGGATCCCTCGCCTCAATAGCATCGACAATCTGACGATGCTCCTTGAGTGCGCGCTTGGGACGTGAACTCGATACACTGAATTGATAGCGGTACATACGTACCAAGTGATACAGGTCACTACCGAGCAGTTCCAACAATGTTTCATTTTTGCTGCCCTGCACGATTCGGTAATGAAAATCTAGGTCGCCTTCCTTTTGAAAATACGACTGTCCATCCAGTTGCGTTATTGACCGATCATGTTCGTCTAATAATGATCGCAAACGAGCAATTTCTTCATCTGGCATAAACTCCGCAGCCATGCGGCAAGCCATACCTTCTAAAGCCTCTCGAACCCGATAGATTTCGATTAACTCTTTTTCATTAAGTTTTACAACTCGAGCACCAATATGAGGCTTACGTTCAATTAGGCGCAATGCCTCTAGCCTACGCATTGCTTCGCGCAACGGACCGCGACTAATGCCATAGATACGAGCCAATTCTGGTTCACTTATCTTTTGCCCAGGAGGAAAGTCTCCTACAACAATGGCATTGATAATTTGCTCACACACTTTGTCAGCGAGTGTTCGGCTTTCTATCGGTGCTTCATTCATATTTTCATATCTGCCATTAACAATCAGTTTTTGGATTGTCGACAATCTTTATTTAATACAACGATAGCGTGCGTTTTTAAGCGCGTCAACCGTAAAAAAGAATAAAGTTGTCAACACAATACAAAAGTTTAAGAGTTTACCCTTACTTATAAACTTCTATATCGTAAAGTTTCTTCGTTCATTATCTTGGCAATCTGACGAGGCTTCTGAAATGGCAAAGAGTGATCTGTTCCCTTTACAAGAAAATAATGCCAATTGGGCAAACCTTCTGCCATATCTCGATGATATTGGTGCATTAAATCGACACTTAAGCCGCCAATGAGGCTTGTTACATCCCCTTGAGCGGCCACAAGTTCTTCTCTATTAATCAAATTTATTGCATCAGTGACGCAATCTAGCGCATACGCAAATCCCAACGGGCGCTTCCCTAGCCGAGAAGCCGTTAAGTCATCAATCTGCACTGAAGTTCTCCTGTTTGGAGAAATAGTATTCATGAAATTACGAATGCCCTCATCATGGTTATTACTGCGTAGATGATCTGCAGCCTCACTGTACCGTTGACGTAACAAAGCAGTTGAATCCCAACAAGGTCTATCGAGTAACGCTGACTCTAAAAGGAATTGCTTACAGACTCGGTCAGAATGTTGTTGCTTATATAACATACACACCATCCCGCCTAGCGAGTACCCTCCCAAATCAAAGTGCCACCAATTCACATGATCCACGACGGCACTCAAATCAGCCACCAGCATTTGAGCACTGAATGGATAATCTTGCTTATCTGGATAGTGTGTATCTCCCATCCCTCGCAGATCAGGTATCAACACCTCCTCCCATTGAGTTAGCATAGAAGCAATTAACACCCATGTATCATTTCCCGCCACACCTGCACCATGTAGCAATACGAGCTTTTTCCCGTTATTCACATTCGGATTTTTAACGATACGATAGGTAATAATCTGATCGGGTAAATGCAACTCTCTTTGAGAGACATTTTGGTTGCTGCGCATGAATAAAACCATCCCTATATAAATTGTCTACAATCCAGTATACGCCTTCCATTGTGCAGATAAAGATAGAGTAGGAGTAACTCTCGCTATCCATAAGTAGGATGCGTAAAATGCCCTTCTTTATATAACAGTTTCAGAATAACCGTATAACTATAAGGTTCGATCGATTGCTTAGATGCATTGCACTGCCATACCATGTCAGCACGACTGACTACTATGAGCGTATCAGAGACTTAGGTAACGCCATTCTTCTTGATAGCGGAAAACCGTGTAGCGAACGAGGCCGTTTTGATATTTTGGTCGCTGCACCCCTATGCGAACTCAGCTACCGCCAAGGCTTACTTTCAGGGACAAACTTACCCATCAGTATCAGTCCAGATACTGATCCATTTGCCGCACTTGAGAAGCTTTACCAATATTCGCATACAGATCCGAAGCACCTACCAGAAAACGTTCCTTTTAATGGTGGGCTAGTAGGGCACTTTAGTTATGACTTAGGGCGGGCGATAGAGCGCATACCTGAGCAAGCCATAGACGACACGCTATTACCTGAGATGCAAGTCGGTTTATATGGCTGGTCTATAGTGATAGATCATGAAATAAAAACAGCAAACCTTTATGGTTCTCACCTTGTTGACGAAACAGCCCTTCGTAAAATTTCCAAAAAAGCATCGACGTCCATTCGTTCGGTGAAAAAGCCTTTCCAATTGACCAGTAAGTTTGTCAGTAACCTAGATGAGCAGGCATACCATACAAGCCTAGCGAAGATTGACGATTACATTCATGCTGGCGACTGCTACCAAGTTAATTTAGCACAGCGCTTCAGCGCTAAATGCGATGGAGATCCATGGGAAGCATACAAACAACTTCGCCGCGCTGCACCTACACATTACGCCGCTTATTTTGATACCGAACATGGTGCTGTTTTATCATTATCACCAGAAAAGTTTTTATCAACGGACACGCAAGGTCACGTCATCACCCAACCTATAAAAGGTACTCGCCCAAGAGGCGGTGACGAAACAACAGACCTTCAGCTAGCCAATGAACTAAAGAACTCAAGTAAAGATAAAGCTGAGAACGTCATGATTGTTGATCTATTGCGTAACGATCTTAGCAAAGTATGCCAACACCACAGTGTAAAAGTACCCTCTCTCTTTGCTATTGAGAGCTACAAAAATGTGCACCATTTAGTGAGCACAGTGACCGGGACTCTTGAACCCAATGCATCACCTATTAGCCTACTTAAAGAGTGCTTTCCCGGTGGATCAATAACCGGCGCGCCCAAAATAAGAGCGATGGAGATCATCGATGAATTAGAGCCTCATCGCCGCAGTATTTACTGCGGAAGCATAGGCTATATTGGGTTAACAGGACAAATAGACACAAGCATTACTATTCGCACCTTATTAGTTGAGAACAACAAAGTACATTGCTGGGCGGGTGGAGGAATTGTTGCTGACTCAATAAGTGAAATGGAATACCAAGAAACTTATGATAAAGTCAATAACTTGCTTTCAACGCTCACAGAGCTTTAGAGCGAAGGTCTATCTGAGTAGTGTTTTTTAAGCGCCAGTATCTACGCTAGGCAAGTTTTATGCACAAGAACCAAGCTTACTCTGCGGCTTCTTGCTTAGCTCTTTCTTCTTTAGAAATATATCGTGGTTTATTGCTAGGATTCACCTTACTGTTGGCTTTTTTGGCTCTTTTAATAAGAATGCTGTTAATTTTCTTCTTTCGATTCATGATGCCACTGCAGTTTTAGGAAATAATTTTCGGACTATTGTAAAGCTATCTGTGCAAATATGGTAATTATCTATTACCAGTACTCTCAACTAACAAATGACTGCCACGATATCAGTGCTTGTTTAAAATCAGGTAATCCGCACCCTGCATAAGACTCTTCATCATACAAATTGGTTTCTTCTGGTAGCTCTTCATCCACATCAAGTCCCAAAGCCAAAGCAACAACTTCGACTTCATTTTTATTAAGTCGTAACTGAAACTCTTGTCCCGATTGCTGGTGATCAATCATATTCCCAAGCTCTATCTCTTCTATAAGAAGCACTAGCTGGTCCATCTGCTGTCGATCCCCTCCTAATTCTTCCGAAAACCACCGACCTATAGCCTCTGCTCCCATAGAAAACTTGGCCACTGGACGTCCCAACTCATCAAAAGTAAATTCGTAATCCATTGCATTTCTCGGTGTACTTTAGTGGATGGGCATTCTACATTACTTTAGGAATAAAGCGCGCCATCTAACTCTAAGTACGTAAGATAGAGCCGCATTTCAAATTCTAGTAGGTGATAGTCCGGCAACATATACTGGCATAATTGATAAAATGCTTTGTTATGCTCCTTCTCTTTCAAGTGCGCTAATTCATGAACTACGATCATATTTAAAAAAACTTCAGGTGCTTTTTTAAAGATTACGCTGATACGAATCTCATTTTTACTTTTTAGCTTTGCCCCCTGCACTCGGGAAACATAGCTATGCAGCCCTAAAGCATTATTAATCACATGAATTTTACTATCATAAGTCACTTTACTAAGTGGAGCCGATTTCTTTAAATATCGATTTTTAAGTGCCATAACATACTCACGCAAATACTTATCATTACTAACGTCATGTACTTGCGGGTACTTTTTTAGCAAGAAACCAGCCAATCGTTGTTGGTCAATCATCTGCTGTACTTGCTGTTGCAGCTCAGGAGCATAAGCGGTTAGATACTTTAACGTAGACATTAAAAAGCACCCCTTTTATATTCCAGCAGCCTTGCTAACACTTCGGGACGTTTATCGATTTGCTTGCATGCTTGCTTATAATCGCTTTTCAAATGTTTTTTTAGACAAGCAAAGACTTGCGGGTCTGGTATTTCTTTTAAACGGCAGTAAAGCGCTAAAGAAAATACTATTTCACTTTCAGATAAACTCGCTTGCCGATTTGCTTGTGCGTTGTAGCAACTACCACACCCCCCTCTAAATGTATAAGCCGAGTTAGCCAACATAACACCGAAACCCATGTAAACAGCGGTGATTTCACTTCCTTCTATAAGGTAGTCAACCCCGCCAGGCGGAAGCTGATGAGACTGAAGCATCAAATGTTGGGCAATTATATGAGCAAAGCTTGATGATAAATCTTCAGGCTTCAATGTCTGTTGTCGGTTATAAGTGATATTAAACGGGCACTCATACATAGCGACAGGCAAAACTTCGTCACATGAATTACGCTCGACATCAATTAGTGCCATTTGTTGAACAGGCAAGTTTTCAAATACTTCCGGTGATTGAAGTCTGAAAGGCCAATGCTCTAGCCCGGCATATTTCAGCGTATGCCTGAATATATTCTCCGCTTTAGCATGAACACTATCGACACTCCCTGGAAAAAATTCATTAGTGGGCTGTATTAATTGGCTACGTTGAAAAAACTCTTTTTTATCAAAATTTTGTATGGCCCACTCAAATGTATCGTAAATCCAATCAGCACTTGATGTTTCAATGAGTGGGCGATATTTAAAAATAGATAGCATGGAATATATTCTTTATTGAAAGTAGTTGGTTAATACAACAAAAAAAGCGTTAACTCTTATTATGAACGATTAAGGCTAATAAAGTTCTTCACAGAGCAATTCAAAAGTTACTCCGTAAGCTTAATCGCCTGATAAACAGAAAACTTGATAGAATCACTCCAATAATTATCTGCAAACCCCGCTTTACGCTTCAAGTGCACTATAAAATCTCGAACATTGGGTAAAACTTCCCATACGGCAGGCAAAAATGTCGCTCTATGAGAACCATCTTCTAATAGCAAGCCATCAATGCCAGGACGTATTTTATCTATCAAATCCTGTTCACTATCAATACTTAGTAACAATGCAGGCGTGATGACTGAAATTTCTATTTTCACACGGCCCAACTCGTCCATATCTAATGGAGGAAACCTAGGATCATTAAGCGCTGCACTATAGGCATTTTCCCACACATCCACAGTTAAAGGGCGACTGGCCTCAAGTGATCCAATACACCCACGTAAACTCCCGTTCAATGACAGTGTCACAAAGCAAGCGCCTAGTTCCTCTTGATCCAAGCTAGTGGGGCGCTGCTCTCCCCCTCCAATTACCCCCTGTGTAATAGACGCTCGCGCACATGCTAATAATCTCGTCGTCTCTTCTGCATTCATATTAAAAAATACCATAACCTGCATATCCAACGACGCGATCTTTAGCTCCCGCCGTATCACCACTATTACATTGAGATAATTTTTTGATAGTGAGATTCTGATGCTTTATCGCCAGAAGCAAGCCATTTAACGCGTTACATCCACATGCCTCGGTAGGTTTTAAATCATGGTCAGCATTCATTATTTTAAGATCGGTATGCGCATCAACTTTCTGTGCATTTTTGTAAGAGTGAAAATGACTGAGATCAGTACTGACAACCACCAATGTAGTTGGATCAATCAATAAAGGCTCGATAATACAAGCAATATCAGAAACGGCACATTCCCCTACAATAACAGGCACTACCGGGCCATTAATTTGCAGATACTGAAGGAAAGGCAGTTGAACTTCTAAGCAATGCTCCTGAGCATGAACCACATCTGATTCGATTACTATCGAGTACTCCAAAAGCGCTTTAATAGCCTTGCGGTTAACGTCAACATTACCTAATGGCGTGGAGAAATAATCACTTAGGGGAACGGCACACCCCTCTAAAGGGACTCGGTGGTTAGGGCCAAATAAATAGATACTATTAAAACTTGAGCATTTCTTAAGAAGCCTATATCCAAGTGCTGCAACGGCACCAGAATAGATATAACCTGCATGAGGCACAATCAATGCCATAGGGCTCTGTCGCTGATAGAGCGGCACATTTTCCAGCGGGTTGTCCGGCATTAAATCAGCAAGCACACTGCATAAAGCAGCTTTATCTTCGGGATAGAAAAGCCCGGCAACAGCGGCAGGTCGAATCTTCATACGCTACCCTCCCCGACCAATATGTTTTATATTGGCGTTTATGGATACTCTTATCAGTACACTTTAGATACTAAACCTGCATTGCTTATGAATCCAGATCAAAGAGAGACTCTTTTCTGGCATCCACTGGATAACAAACGCATTCAGTGCGACCTATGCCCTCATCACTGCACATTGAAAGATGGGCAAAGAGGCGTGTGTTATGTTCGTGGCAATGTAAACGGACTGATGCAACTACACACCTATGGTAGATCTAGTGGCTTCTGCATTGACCCCATCGAAAAGAAACCACTAAATCACTACCTACCGGGCACACCCGTTCTGTCTTTTGGAACAGCCGGATGTAACCTAGCGTGCAAATTTTGCCAGAATTGGGATATTAGCAAAGCAAGAGGCATGGATCTCCTTTGCAATAACGCCACTCCCAAACAACTTGCCACAGCGGCCACGGACAATAAGTGTCGCGCTGTTGCTTTTACTTATAATGACCCTGTCATCTTTTTAGAGTACGCTGAAGATGTCGCCGCCGCATGTAGAGCGGCAGATATAAAGAGTATTGCAGTCACCGCTGGATATATAAGCGATGCCGCTCGTCCTCGCTTCTTTTCATCTTTTGATGCAGTAAACATTGATTTAAAAGCATTTACCGATCATTTCTACCGGCACATTTGCGGCGGGAAACTCAGTACGATACTAGATACACTGATGTACCTTAAGCACGAAACCTCTATTTGGTTTGAAATCACAACGCTGTTAATACCAAACAAAAATGACTCTAACGAAGAGATTGAAGCGTTATGTAGTTGGGTAAGTAAGAACTTAGGACAAGACGTACCATTACATTTTTCAGCATTTCACCCTGACTGGAAAATGCAAAATATTCCAGCTACACCACTAGCAACATTATTAAGAGCGCGCAGCATCGCTCTACAAAACCAGATTCGTTATGTATACATTGGAAACATACAACACGTGCAAGCCAGTTCTACTTATTGCCACAACTGCAAAACCTTGTTGATTGAGCGTAATGGATACCAGCTAGACAGCTGGTATATCCATGATGGCAAATGCGGTCAATGCGAAACAGTCATTCCGGGTATTTTTGGAAAAAACCCAGGTAATTGGGGCCCTAAACGCCAACCCATTTTCATTGATGAAAATTAAAGCTCGCGCTCTAGGCAAGCACGTAAATCACCAAGATCATTAATAGTTTTCACGCTAAAAAACAATTTTTCCGCCTCCTCACGCTGAGGGCGCATCATATGCAGCCATTGCTTTATACGACCATGCACATATTTAGGGGGTAGTTTTTGCTCAACAAATGAAAAATACTCCAGTAAGAGCATAATGATCTGTGACCATGCTGCTGCCCCCCCGCTTTGGCCAAGCTGATAACTTTTGATCATTAGACCTAACTCGGGGCGTGCAATAAGGCCTCGACCAATCATCACATCGTCACAACCACTGAGGTCTTTACAGCGTTGATAGTCTTCGCAGTTCCAAACTTCACCATTAGCAACAACGTGTAAATTCACACTCTCTTTTATTCGCCCTATCCACTCCCAATGAGCAGGTGGTTTATACCCCTCCACCTTGGTCCTTGCATGAACGGCCAAACTATCAGCACCTGCTTCTTGGATAGCAATGGCGTTATCAATTGCTAGTGACTTATCCAAGTTTCCTAGCCGCATTTTTGCTGTCACAGGGACATCATCGGGCACCGCTTGCCTGACCATTTTCACTATCTTATGTATTAAGGCTGGTTCATCGAGCAGCACCGCACCACCGCGATGTTTATTAACCGTTTTTGATGGACAACCAAAATTCAAATCAATGGCTGGAGCACCCATTTTCGCAGCACTAACAGCATTCATCGCTAACAACTCAGGTTCACTTCCTAATAACTGCACAACAACCGGCACGCCAGCAGGTGTTTTTCCTTGATTAGCCAACTCAGGTGCCGATTTCAAAAACTCTTTCTCAGGCAAAACATAACCGGTAATACGTATGAATTCCGTAACGCACAGATCAACCCCACCTAACTGAGTTATAAGATGGCGCATGGTCGCATCTACAACCCCTTCCATGGGAGCAAGTATGATTTTACCCGTCTGCGTATTCACTTTATCAGCGTTCATGTCTATGCTTTATTCACTATATAATTAAGGGATATCGGATGCGTCTTTTTATTGCTATAGACCTACCCGACACCGTTCAACAGCAGATATCTCAGCTGTATTGTAATTTCCACGGTGTAAAATGGGCGCCACCAGAAAGGCTTCATATCACCTTGGCATTCTTAGGGTCAATCAAAAAGAAGTGGCTTCCGGCACTAAACCAGCAACTAGAAAACATCTCCTTTGAACCGTTTACATTACATTGTGATCGGTTTGGAAGTTTTCGTAGCGGGGACATCTGGCTAGGTATTAACCCTGAGGAACCAGTAGTGTTACTCCACCAAAAAATTCTAAGTGCGTTACACGACATTGATATGGGCTTTGAAGGGAGACCTTTTAAACCTCATATTACACTGGCTTACACTCACAAGAGTGACGAGCATTTAGTATTAAATCTACTCGAAAGCCGTCGAGTATTTGACACCCTGAGTTTTACAGTAGATCACTACAATTTAATAAGCAGCTGGTCAAGACCGACAGGCTCTTTACATCGTATTGAAGCAATCTATAGTGCCCAAACTCAATAATCAGAGCGAATCTAAACCTCTCTGCATATCAGTGCGAATGTCTTCGATATCTTCGAGGCCTACCGATAAACGGATTAAGTTTTTCTTAATACCTGCATCGGCTTTCGCCTCATCAGTCATTCGTCCATGAGTTGTCGTTGCCGGATGTGTAATCGTAGATTTCACATCACCAAAATTACCCGTAATCGATACTAATTTCGTAGAATCAATAAAACGCCATGCAGCGTCTTGCCCACCGCTTACCTCAAACGATAGCACACCACCAAAACCGGTCTGCTGCTTTATTGCCAACGTATGTTGAGCGTGACTCTCTAAACCAGTGTAATAAACTCGCTCAACCCCTGGCTGCTGTTGCAACCAAGTGGCTAACTCTAGCGCACTTTTTGCATGAGCTTCCAAACGGACTTTCAAGGTTTCCAATCCTTTGTGGAACACCCAAGCATTGAATGGACTCATGCATGCTCCGCCAGTGCGGATAAAACCAAAAACCTCTTCCATAAGAGCATCTGATCCAACAACAACACCTCCAACACATCGTCCTTGGCCATCTAAATACTTAGTCGCCGAGTGGATAACGATATCAGCACCAGACTTTAACGGCTGCTGGAAGATAGGCGTCAAGAAACAGTTATCAACTGCGACTAAGGCATTATTATTATGTGCAATATCAGCTAAAGCTTGGATGTCCGTTAACTCTCCAAGTGGGTTTGAAGGTGTCTCTAAAAACAACAAACGTGTATTTGGCTGTATCGCTGCTTCCCATGCACTTAAATCTTTAGGATCAACAAAACTAGTGGTAATGCCAGCACGAATAAGATATTTCTCAAATAGCGAAATAGTTGAACCAAAGACGCTGCGTGAGCAGACAACATGATCGCCCTGCTGTAAAAGAGACAACCCAATACTCAGAATGGCAGCCATGCCTGATGACGTTGCTACTGCTCTTTCAGCGCCTTCTAACGCAGCCATTCGCTTTTCAAAAGCATTAACGGTTGGGTTAGTAAAGCGTGAATAAATATTGCCTTCTTCATCACCACTAAAACGCGCAGCCGCTTCTCGCGCACTTGAGTAAACAAAACTGGATGTAGGGAAAATAACATCGCTATGCTCACCCTCTGACGTCCGCGTTTGTCCCGCCCTAATAGCCAAGGTTGAAAGCCCTGCATCTGGCAGTGCGAACTGAATTCTTTCTTCTCGCTCAAAACCTGGTTTAGACATTTTAGAGATCACTCTTATGAAATTTCAGTATGAAGATCAGCAGGAGCTTCATCTTCATGATCGACCGTTTCAGGTACTATTTTAGCTGCATCTTTGCGCTTCTGATCTAAGCGCTCCAAGTAAGGCGTATCAATATCACCTGTTACGTAGTAACCATCAAATACTGATGAATCGAAGTCACTGATAGTATCTGAATTACCTTCTGATACAGAATCCTTGAGATCATCCAGTTCCTGAAAGATCATCCAATCGGCACCTATAGCCTCGCCGATTTCATCAACCGACCGGTTGTGGGCGATAAATTCTTCTGGGGATGGCATATCAATACCATACACATTTGGAAAACGAACGGGAGGCGCTGCTGAAGCAAAATATACTTTACGAGCACCCACATCTCTTGCCATCTGAACTATCTGTTTTGATGTCGTTCCACGAACAATCGAGTCATCGACCAACATGACAACTTTATCCTTAAACTCAAGCTCGATCGGATTAAGTTTACGACGAACTGAATTATTACGCTGCGTTTGCCCAGGCATTATAAAGGTACGACCAATATATCGGTTCTTAATAAAACCCTCACGGAATGTAACATTCAAATGCTTTGCCATCTCAAGAGCAGAGGTACGGCTAGTGTCAGGTATTGGCATAATCACATCAATATCGTGGTCGGGTCGTAAGCTTTTAACTTTTTCAGCAAGCTTAATGCCCATGCGCATACGCGCTTGGTGGACATTAACGTTATCAATAATAGAGTCTGGTCTAGCTAAATAAACAAATTCAAACAAACAGGGAGTAATCTTAGTGTCTTCTGCGCATTGCTTTGTGAAAACATTACCATCCATATCAATGAATATTGCTTCACCTGGTTCAATATCGCGAACACGGGTAAAGCCTGCAATATCCAATGCAACACTTTCAGAAGCGACCATACATTCTTCACCGTCGGGTGTTGATCGCGTTCCATAAATAAGTGGGCGAATGCCATTGGGGTCACGAAACGCCACTACACCATAGCCAGTAATAACCGCAACAACGGCATAACCACCTTTTACTCGCTTATGTACCTTAGAAACTGCTTCGAAAATATCTTCAGGTTCCGGCTTTAATTTTCTCTGGTGCTGCAATTCATGTGCAAACACATTAAGCAATACTTCAGAGTCAGAAGTTGTGTTGATGTGACGTAAATCTTCACGAAACATTTGCTCGACAAGTTCTTCAGCATTGGTCAAATTGCCATTGTGAGCCAAAGCGATGCCATAGGGAGAGTTAACGTAGAACGGCTGGGCCTCAGCAGCACTTGAGCTGCCTGCTGTTGGGTAGCGAACATGCCCGATACCCACATTGCCCATTAAACGTTTCATATGACGTGTGCGAAACACCTCATTAACCAATCCGTTATCCTTACGTAGGAAAAATCGGTTTCCTTCGCAGGTCACCATACCAGCGGCATCCTGTCCGCGGTGTTGAAGCACAGTCAGCGCATCAAAAATTGTCTGATTAACAAGGGATTTGGCTACTAGCCCAACAATACCGCACATGTACACTACCTCAAGAGGAATCAGAAAAAACTATTTGATCTTAAATGTAGACCACTGTCTTATTAACGTCCTGCGTTCCAAATCAATTGACCAACCTCAGTTGCAACCTCTTTGGACCATGTTTCCATTAAAGCAAAATGAGGAATCAACTGCGATTCCTTCCACCAAGCATCTTGCACTGCCGGCGTCTCTCCCAGCAAAGCAACAAGCACAACAACCACTATGGCACCTCGCGCTAATCCAAAGCCCATACCTAGGATTCTATCAGTACCGCTTAACCCCGTCGCCTCAACCAGTAAACCAACCAAATTGCTGACTAAAGCGCCAACAATCAACGTCAATATAAACAGTATGGCAAACGCGGATACAATACGAAATGATGGTGTTTGAATATAGTCAGTCAAAACAGTCGCTAAAGCATCAGTGAAAAGCCGCGCAATCACAAATGCAGTGACCCATGTTAGTAACGACAATGCTTCTTTTACAAAGCCACGCCTGATACTAAAGAGTCCTGAAATCCCTACAATTCCGAGGATTACCCAGTCAGCCCAGTTCATTTTTCATATTACCTATCCAATTTGCGCGCATTCTAACAGAGGGTTAAGATGAACCCAATCACTGAGTCGTGAATCTGAAAATTATTCCATCAAGGCCGAAGTCATTTTGAAGCAACTCTTTGAGCTTCTCCAGACGTTCACGCTGCATATCCGGTCCTACATAAACTTTAAAGAGATTCGCATTCTTTCTCGTATAAACTTTGTGCCCAGCTTCAACTAGCTGTTTACGTAGAGCTCGCGCATTTGATTCGTCCTTAAAACTAGCAAGCTGTAACGTCCAAGCAACCGGTACATTTTGCTCATCCAATTGAGGCTTATCATTACTCGTACTGACTACTGGCCGTTTCTCTTTAACCTGCACTTCTTTTTCAGGAACATCTTCTACTAATACCACAACCTTCTCGGGAGAACCCTGTACCGGAGCAAGTTTTGACGTGTCCGGAAGCAACTGAGTTTGTGGCTTCATATCTACAATTTCAGGCATATCAGGTGCTACAGGTATGCGGCTTTCTAAATGCCTTTCCCTATACCCTTCACCGGTAAGAAATAAAGGAAAAAGAATTACAGCAGCGAGCACAATCACAGACAAGCCTAACAGCCGCCTTTTCACACTATCGTCCATTAAAGCAGTTCTCTCTGAAGAACGGGATAAGCATCCCCTACTGTATAAAAAGAGCCAGCAACTACAATCAAGTTGGTGTCGCCCTCATTGCCTATCAGTGTATCAATAGCCGATGCAACCGTATCATGGCAAATAATAGTTGCGTCACTCATACTAGAGACGTGAACACTTAGCTGTTCAGCTGTTTGCCCTCTTGGAACATCTAAAGTGACTAAATGCCAACATGCCACAACAGGTGATAACGCCTTGATAACAGCAGCACAGTCTTTATCCGCTAACATACCTAAAACTAACTGAACGTTATTGTTTTCAAGCGCTATTAACTGCTCCGCTAAGTAGGTAGCTGATTGTGGATTATGCGCTACATCAAGAATAAAATGACGACCTTGATATTCAGCAGATTCCATACGGCCTGAAACTTTCGCATCTCGCAATCCCATCGCGATATTTGCAGGAGTGCATTTTAAATCAGACATTAAAACTGTCTGTATAGCAGTGGCAGCATTTTGTAGAGGTAAACGAGGCAACGGCAGGTCATCGAAAAACAAAGACTCATCGTTAATATCACATCCGCGCCAAGTCCAGTGATTACCTTGTACCTGATATTCAAAAGATTTGTTAACTTGTCGTAAACGACTACCGAGCTCTAAGGCATAATTTTCTATAGAGAGAGGAGGATTTAACTCACCGCATACCGCAGGTTTATCTTTTCTAAAAACACCGGCCTTTTCCCAACCAATTTTTTCACGATCACTACCAAGCCAGTCAACATGATCTACATCAATGGTGGTGATGACTGATACATCAGCATCCACTACATTGATGGCATCTAAACGCCCCCCCAGACCCACTTCTAATAGCGCTACATCAGGCTGCTGTTCTGCCACAATCCATAAGGCAGCAAGCGTTCCCATTTCAAAATATGTTAAAGAAACATCTTCACATGCCACATCAATTGCATTGAAAGCATCAACTAAAGTGCGGTCATCTACTAACAGCCCGTTTAAGCGGACTCGTTCATTATATATTTGTAAATGAGGAGATGTATAACAGACTGTTCTATACCCTGATTGGCGATAAATAGCATCCAAGATAGCAACAGTGGAGCCTTTACCATTAGTGCCAGCTACCGTAACAACATGCACATTATCAAAATTTAATGACAATCTATTAAATACGGCTTGCACCCGCCCAAGACCAAGATCAATGGCTACCGGGTGGCTTTGCTCCATCCAACTTAGCCATTGTTCAAGTGAGAATTCTGATCTATTCATTAAAATAGTTTACCAAAAGAAAGGCCGGCAAGACCGGCCTAAACTATCTAGTTTATGAGCTGGAGTCTTTATCAGAGCGCTCTTCATCAGAAGTATCTACATGCTCTTCCGAAAGCTCTACTGTTTCCACCATAGCCACTTCTTCAACAGCCGGTTCTACAAAACGATGCATAAACATTGACAAGATTGAGTACAAGCGTTCGCGCATTTCTAAACGTGAAACAATCATATCAACCTGGCCGTGCTCCAGTAGGAACTCAGCTCTTTGAAAGCCTTCTGGTAACTTCTCTCGTACGGTTTGCTCAATAACACGTGGACCAGCAAATCCAACTAACGCTTTTGGCTCAGCAATATTCAGGTCTCCTAACATTGCTAAACTAGCAGAAACGCCACCGTAAACAGGATCAGTAAGCACTGATATATAAGGAATACCTGCTTGGCGCATTTTCTGTAATGCTGCACTCGTTTTAGCCATCTGCATTAAAGAGATCAGCGCTTCTTGCATTCGAGCACCACCAGACGCCGAAAAGCATATAAGTGGAATATTTTCTTCAAGCGCTATATTAACAGCACGCACGAAACGCTCACCAACAACAGCACCCATTGAGCCACCCATGAAACGGAAGTCAAAAGCAACAGCAACAACAGGCATAGATAACAAGGAGCCACGCATAGCAACCAACGCATCTTTTTCGCCAGTGGCTTTTTGCGCTGCTGATAGTCGGTCTTTATATTTTTTTGTATCTTTAAACTTCAAACGATCAACTGGCTCTACTTCTGCAGCCAGCTCTGTATAGGAATCTTTATCTAAAAAAAACTCCAAACGCTGACGTGCAGCTAAGCGCATGTGATGATCGCATTTAGTGCAAACATTAAGGTTTTTTTCTAACTCCGGAAGATACAAAACAGCCTCACATTTAGGGCATTTCTTCCAAAGACCTTCAGGAACACTCGCTCTTTTATTTTCAGAACGGGCGAGCGACGGGACAATTTTATCTAACCAGTTACTCATTCTTATCTAAATCCAGTATGATAATTCGTTATTCTCAGGCATCCATAGCACTGCGCATTTGCGCAATGATAGCAGCGACATCAATAGAAATCTGTTCTGGCTGGGATACATTTTCAGCGATCGCATTAACCAATACGCTTCCTACTATAACCCCATCAGCAACGTTAGAAACTGCAGCAGCAGACTCCCCGTCACGAATGCCAAAGCCGACACCTACTGGCATATCAGTATGGCGACGTATCACTTCAAGTTTGCTGGCAACTTCATTAACATCCAATGCCGCTGAACCAGTTACGCCTTTAACTGACACGTAATAGACATAACCTGATCCAAACTCACAAACTTGCTGAACACGACTCTCTTCTGTTGTTGGCGCTAACAAATAAATCACATCTAGCGCATATTTTTTCATGATGCCAGCAAATTCAACAGATTCCTCCGGTGGGAGATCTACTGTCAATACACCATCAACACCTGCGTCACTAGATTGCTTAGCAAAGCTTTCGTATCCAAGCGTTTCTATTGGATTTAGGTAACCCATTAATACAACAGGTGTTTTCTTATCTATCACACGAAACTCTTTAACCATCTCCAATATATCGAGGAGACGTGTACCATGACTTAATGCTCGCTCGCATGCCAACTGGATAACAGGCCCATCAGCCATAGGATCCGAAAAAGGCACTCCTAGCTCGATGATATCTGCGCCAGCATCGACCATAGCATGCATCAATGGCACAGTAACTGACGGCTGAGGATCTCCTGCAGTCACAAACGGAATGAGCGCTTTTCTGCCATCCGCTTTAAGAGATTCGAAACATTGATTAATACGACCCATTCTCAAAATCTCCTTAGCTACTAAATTTCAATACCATCAATACCAGCAACGGTATGAATATCTTTATCACCACGACCTGATAGGTTGACCACAACTATCTGATCTTTATCCATCTCTTTAGCGACTTTCATTGCATGAGCAACAGCATGACTGGACTCTAAAGCAGGCATGATACCTTCAACTCTTGTTAACATGCGAAAAGCATCCAATGCTTCATCATCGGTAATCGCGGCATACTCTGCACGCCCTGAATCTTTCAGCCATGCATGCTCAGGGCCAACACCTGGGTAATCTAAACCCGCCGAGACAGAGTGCGTACCCAAAATTTGCCCAGCATCATCTGACATTAAATAGCTTCGATTCCCATGCAATACTCCCGGACGACCCGCACATAAAGGTGCTGCGTGCTGCCCAGTTTCGACACCGTAACCACCTGCCTCAACACCGATCATCCGCACATCGGCGTCTTCTATAAACGGATAGAACAAACCAATTGCATTGGAACCACCACCAACACAAGCAACAAGAGCGTCAGGCAAACGCCCTTCGTGCTCAAAACATTGCTGGCGCGCTTCGCGTCCAATAACACATTGAAAGTCACGTACCAATTTAGGATAAGGATGCGGACCTGCTGCTGTACCTATAATGTAGAAAGTATTATCGACATTGGTTACCCAATCACGCATCGCTTCATTCATAGCATCTTTAAGCGTGCGCGTTCCTGACTTAACAGCAACGACCTCTGCACCCAACAATTTCATACGATATACGTTCAACGACTGACGATGAACATCATCTACACCCATGTAGACTTTACACTCAAGACCAAGACGAGCCGCAACGGTAGCAGAAGCCACACCATGCTGCCCGGCACCTGTTTCAGCGATAATACGCGGCTTGCCCATAAATTTGGCTAACAAAGCTTGGCCAATCGTATTATTAATTTTATGCGCACCAGTGTGGTTTAAATCCTCACGCTTTAAGTAGATTTTTGCGCCACCTACTTCTTGCGTCAAACGCTCGGCAAAATACAACGGCGATGGACGACCAACATAATGAGCTAAATCGTAATCAAACTCTTTTTGGAAATCCGCATCCGCCGACAGTTTTTCATATACTCTTTCAAGATCCTGAAGAGCCCCCATTAGTGTTTCGGATACAAAACGACCACCGTAAGGCCCAAAGTGGCCTTTCTCATCAGGCAACTGCATTAAAGCAGCCAGCTCAGTTGTTGTTGGCACGTGCCACCTCTTTAAAAAAACAATTAATTTTATTCGCGTCTTTAAGACCCGCTGACTCTTCTACCCCGCCACTCACATCAACAGCGTAGGGTTTTACTTGTTCTATTGCTTGTGCAACATTATCGGCAGACAAACCACCCGCTAAAATAATACTAGAACGCATGGACCGAGGTATACGATCCCACTCAAAAGATTCACCCGTCCCTCCCGGCACCCCCGCCTTATATGCATCAAGCAAAATAGCACGGGACGAAGAGTAAATCTCAGCTTGATGCATTAAATCAAGACCCGGTTTCATTCGTAGTGCTTTTATATATGGGCGATCAAACTGTTCACAAAATTCTGGCGTTTCTTTACCGTGAAACTGTAGGAGATCGACTTTTGAAAGCAATAGTGTTTCGTTAATAACGACCGGCTCTTCATCAACAAAAAGCGCAGTACTCGTGATAAAAGGCGGAAGTAGTGAAATGATATTCGCAGCAACAGAAGGCTCAACATATCGTGGACTAGGCTTATAAAAAACAAAGCCCAAAGAATGCGCTCCAGCGGCTATCGCTATTAGCGCGTCTTCGATTCGAGTGATGCCGCAAATTTTTACGCGTGCTGCCATGATTTAGTCGATATATGATTAGGCAAAGAGGGAATTCTAACAGAACTAGCGGCTCAACGTTAGCCAGTAATATTAAGGAAATAGGGACCTAGTTCAGATTTAGGTAATGAATAGCTTTGCGGGTATTGCACATCAACAAAATATAAACCTGATGGAGGTGCAGTTATTCCTCCTGCACAACGATTTCTTGCTTCCAAAACTTGCTGCGCCCATATAGGCTCGGCCTCACCGGCTCCAATACTCATAAGCACGCCAGCTATATTTCTAATCATATGATGCAAAAACGCATTTGCCTGTACATCAATAACAATTAGCTTACCTGAGCGATAAACATTTAATGCTTTTACATCTCTTACCGGGCTATTTGCTTGGCACGCAACGGCTCGATACGAAGAAAAGTCATGCCGACCCACCAAATAGGCACCGGCTTCCCGCATTCTATCAATATCTAATGGCTTATAAGTCCATGTAACACCTTTGGAGAGCAATGCAGGCTTGATTCTAGTGCTGTAGATTAAATAACGATAGCGCCGCTCCTGAGCGCTAAACCGCGCATGAAATGTGTCATCAACAGGAACAGCCCAACGAATAGCAATATCATCAGGCAAGTTGCTATTTCCACCCAATACCCATGCACGCTGTTCTCGTTTAGCGTGAGTATCAAAATGGATTATTTGATAAGTACCGCTTACACCCGTATCTGTTCTACCTGCACAAACTACAGATACAGGTTCATTAGCAACAACAGAAAGCGCTTTTTGAATATGCCCCTGAATAGTAGGAACCTCATCATTCTTTTGAATCTGCCAACCATTGTAACCGGCTCCCGCGTACTCTACACAAAGCGCATACCGATAAGGGGCGACCGAAGCCGCCCCTTTTTCACTGTTTAGCTGTATGGCGTCTTGCGTCAAACAAGCCCCCCTAACAACTCTGTAGCTTCAGCTTTCTGCGAGTCATTACCTTCTTGAGCTATCTCTTCAAGGATATCTTTAGCACCTTCAACATCATCCATATCAATGTAAGCTCTAGCCAAATCAAGTTTTGTTTCAACTTCATCAGCCCCATCCAAGAAGCCTAAGGCATCAAGAGACGGTTCATCATCAGACAAGGATTCTTCAAGAGCAATGTCATTATCAGTACTATTGAGCAGCGCTTCTAGCTCATCATCAAGCTCAGCATCTAAATCATGTTCAATATTTGAGGTTAATTCACGAGTAACTTCTTCATCAGAAGGCGTGCCCGGCAATTCATTTAACGAATCATCGCCACTAAGATCATCTAGATCAAACCCAGCCAAGTCCATCGGCTCATCATTAGACTCAGAGGAATCTGATTCCTGCGGTTCTAAATCATCCAATAAATCAGCGGCATCCTCTGAAAAGTCATCAGCTTCAACAATATCTTGATCAAGAAGTGTCGCCGCCTCTTCAACTATAGGCTCTTCACCAACAACATCCTCTTCCTCAAATCCTAATACATCATCTAAATCACCGAAGTCATCTAAATCATCAACACTTGCTGACTCTTCATCCAAAGAGGCCAGTGTTTCAGCAATACCACTGTCGTTACTGCTTGATGTATCCGCGACTTCTTCCTGGGCGTCGTCTTCTAGAAGAGAATCTAAATCTGCCATCAAGTCAGTCTCAAGATCCAAATCGCTCTCATTTAACTCAAGCGCCGCACCCGATTTTGCTGTCTCTTCAGACATATCTAGGTCAAGATTATCTAATTCAAAATCAAGCTCATCTAGCTCACTTTCTAGATCTTTCATTTCTTGGCTTGGCTCGTCCGGCTCAACATCACTTAGATTGAACTCAAGATCATCATCTTCTTCGTCAGCTGGCTCATCAGCAGTTACCAGCTCATCATCCAACTCACCTAGCCCCAACGACTCGAGCGTTTCGTCAATTTCATCATCTTGTGAAACTGAATCAACCATTCCTAGGCCTGAACGGGCTTTCTCTATCGCCTCTTCCTCAGCACTATCTTCAGCTAACAAGTCATCTAAAGCAGTGTCAGCCGCTAACGCACTATCCGAAAGCTCGCCTAATTCAAATTCATCATCGCTTGAAGACTCTGCGGGCTCTTGCTCTTCCAAGTCAAGATCAGTGGCGCTATCCATATCAGCCAACTCATCTAACCCAAGATCAAACTCATCATCATCAGACTCATCCAAAATTGAGCCCAACAAATCATCACCATCATCTATATCACTCTCATCTGAATCAGCAGAGTTGTCGTCAATAGCATCTTCTATTGCCATTACATCAAGATCATCATCAAACGAATCATCTAAATCTAGATCCATATCTAAATTCAGATCATCAAGATCATCAAGATCATCATTTAAATCAAACTCACCTGAAGCGACATTCTCACTACGCTCGTCGGAGGCAGCTTCAGCAGCTGCTTCAGCCAAATCATCTGAAGCCTCTTCGAGTTCAGCAAGCTGAGACTCTTCATCAAGATCACTACTCTCATCAAGATCAACAGCATTGAAAAACTCTTCTTCCTCAACCGCATCTTCTGCTTTTTTCTTGCGCCGCATCATTAACCACAAGCCAGCAAGCACAGCGATAAGCCCTCCACCAATACCCGCAAGGTACTCAGGCGCCTGAAGTATTTTGTCTATGAGGCTTTTTTCTGGTGGTGGCGGTGGTGGTGGCGTAACAGGTAAAGGGGGTTTACTAACTTCACTTTGCAATGTAGCTAGTTGCTGATCTTTCAGCTGAATCAGCCTCTGTAATGAGTCTAATTGCTCCTGAATAGCATCCAATTTATCATTTAGATCTACGTTGTCCCGTTCCAGTCGGTCTATTGACTCCATCGAAACAGCCAGCTGGTTTTCTAATGACTCATTTTTCTCAATAAGCTGTTGCTTATCGAGATCTTTAGTTTGACTATTTTGACCATCGACTGCCGCATCATCTTTATTTACTGACTCAGCAGGCGTCACAACTTTTAACTGACCAGCATCTGCATCGTTAGTTTCTTGAGACTCTGCGGCTTCACTCTTTAAACTTTTTTTCGATCCATCAATGGGAGCTTTATCCTGTGCAGGAGCCCCTCCTTGCTTCCACAAGGCTGTTTGCCGATGAACCTCTACTGCCGCTTGCGCGGAACTGACAGCACGCGCCTCAGCTTCTGTAGGGAGATTAATAACAACACCCGCTTTCAGGTTGTTGATATTTCCATCAGGAAACGCTTGAGGGTTCTTTTTATGCATCGCCACCATCATTTGGTAAGACGACACATCTGGAGCAACACGATTTTCAATCGCTAATCCCCACAAAGTATCCTGTACATCTACATATGCTTGGGTTTTCTTGTCCGCTCGCGATCGAATGTTGGAAGCGCTTTCCGTTTGGCGAGTTGAAGGCGTATTTACCTGCGTGCTCGAACGCGTATTTATTGGAGTAGATACTGCCGGCGCTACTATTTTCTGAGTGGGCGATGGATCAAAAACAGGAGGGTCTAATAAAAGTGTGTATTCTCTTACCAACCTACCGCTAGGCCAATTAACTTCCACCAAAAAATTTATAAACGGCTCTTTTACCGGCTCTCTGGAGGTTAAAAGTATAACACCGGTACCGTTTGGGTTAACTTTCACCTGAAAGCGAATATCAGACAGAGCCCTTTGCTGGCTTAGGCCTGCTAGTGCAAATTCATCCTGGTTGGCCATTCTTGGCCGTATCTGTAAAGGGTTTAAATCTCGTATCTGATGCAGTTTTATCTCTGCACTTAGAGGCTCATTTAGAGCTGATTTAATCTTAATATCACCAAGCCCTAACGCGTTTACCTGCGTTGATACAAGAGCACCTGCAACAGCCAGACTTAAAGCAAGTTTGCGCAGCATTTTATTTTCCTTAAGTTACTTACCGATTATTTCTTGCATAATCAGCAAGTTGCCGATCCGATGTTTGTTCAAAGTATTGTTAAAAAGTAGCAATCGGTCAAGAAACTGAGGCAATAAGAGTGTATTTTTTTCATTTACACCCATATTTCTCAGTTATACCTCTTATTTAGTGCCTTTATAGGTAGTCATTTACTACTAATTCAGCAACTTGTACTGCATTCAAAGCAGAACCTTTTTTAACATTATCGGCCGTAATCCATAAACTTAAACTCTGATGCCCATATAAGTCTTCTCTGATGCGACTCACATATACAGCATCACTACCAGCAGCGTCCGTCACTGGCGAAGCAAAATCCACTTCAGAATTTCGACCAATTACTTCAATACCTTCTATTGCTTGTAACGTTTCTACCACTTCTTCAGCACTGATATAAGCTTGTGTCTCTATTGAGACAGATTCACTATGGCCAAAGAATACAGGAACACGAACACAGGTAGGGTTAACTCGAACGGAAGCATCATCAAGAATTTTTTGCGCCCCCCATACTAAGTTCATCTCTTCCTGAGTATAGCCGTTTTCCAGAAAACCGCTCGTTTGTGGAATTACATTGAATGCAATTTGCTTGCTGAATACATGTGCTTCAATCTCCCTTGCATTCAGTAATTGCGTTGTTTGCTTTGCTAACTCGCCCACGCCTTTTCGACCCGCACCAGAAACAGCTTGGTACGTAGACACCGTGATACTTTCAATACCAACAGAACGATGAATTGGTGCCAAAACCATCAACATCTGTGTAATCGAAGCATCTGGAATACTGATCATGTTCCGAATGGAAAAATCAGCAATTCTATAGGCGTTAACTTCAGGAACCACCAATGGAACATCAGGATCATTACAAAAAGCAGCGCTAGTATCGATAACAACACAACCCGCATCAGCAGCAATTGGCGCATACTGAGTGGCGATATCTTCAGGAGCGGCAAAAAAAGCGATTTGTACTTGGCTGAAATCAAAATCAACAATATTTTGGACTTTTACAGTTTCTCCTTTAAACGATATTTTCGTACCAATAGTACGCTCGCTCGCTAAAAGATATAGATCGCCTATTGGAAAAGCTCTCTCTTCAAGTATGCTCAGGATATTCTCACCTACCAGCCCCGTTGCACCCACTACTGCGATATTAAACTGTCTATCCATCTTACCCTCAAAACAAAACAGCCCGAACAATGTCGGGCTACTATAAACTAAACAAAATATTATCAGGCTTGTTCAAGCAAGATCCGCAACATACGACGTAACGGCTCTGCCGCTCCCCATAACAGCTGATCACCGACACTGAACGCATTCAAATATTGGCCACCCATATTCATCTTACGCAAACGGCCGACAGGAACACTCAATGTGCCGGTTACTTTCGCGGGCGTTAACTCCGCTGCTGTAATATCACGCGAATTAGGTACAACTTTCACCCAATCATTTGCTTCAGCAATCATTGCCTCAACTTCATCCATCGGGATATTTTGCTTTAGCTTAATAGTAAATGCTTGGCTGTGGCAGCGCATCGCACCTATACGTACACACGTTCCATCAATTGGAATAGGGCTTTCAGAACGGCCAAGAATTTTGTTGGTTTCAACAAACCCCTTCCATTCTTCTTTGCTTTGTCCGTTTTCCAACGCCACATCGATCCAAGGAATCAAACTGCCAGCTAGCGGCACACCAAAGTTGTCTACGGGCATGCTTGTGCCACGAATAGTTTCAGCAACACGCTTATCAATATCTAAAATGGCACCATTGACGTTTACTTGATCTGCAACAGAGTTATGAATCACTCCCATCTGGCTGATCAACTCACGCATGTGGCGCGCTCCACCACCGGAAGCTGCTTGATAGGTCATAGACGTTAGCCATTCAATCTGACCAGACTTAAATAAACCACCCAAGCCCATCAGCATCAAAGAGACAGTACAGTTACCACCTATGAAATTCTTAACACCTGCAGCCAACCCTTTATCGATAACTTGGCGATTCACAGGGTCTAATACAATGATACTGTCATCAGCCATGCGCAATGAAGAAGCTGCATCAATCCAGTAACCCTGCCAACCCGATTCACGTAGCTTTGAGAACACTTCTTTCGTGTAGTCGCCGCCCTGACAGGAAATAATAGCGTCCATCGTTTTTAGTTCTTCAATATCAGTAGCGTCTTTAAGTGCCGGAATCGGTTTACCGACATCCGGGCCCGCTCCACCGACTTGAGAAGTAGTAAAAAAGACGGGCTCATCGATAAAATCGAAATCACGCTCTTCCATCATGCGTTGCATCAGCACAGAACCAACCATTCCGCGCCAACCGACAAAACCTACACGTTTCATTGGTATCCCCAATTAAATAAACAAAGTACATAAACACAAAAGCCGACTTCCGAGGAAGTCGACCACTACACGTCACACTCTTGTCAACGTTAAAAACTATCCGTTAAGCGCAGCAACAACCGCATCACCCATCTGAGCAGTGCTAACAGCGGTCATGCCATCAGACATTATATCTGCAGTACGTAAATTCTGATCTAAAACCTGACTAACAGCAGCCTCGATTTTATCTGCAGCATCACCTTGATCGAGTGAATAACGTAACATCATAGCGGCAGAAAGAATCGTTGCCAATGGGTTTGCTTTACCTTGGCCTGCAATATCCGGGGCAGAGCCATGGCATGGCTCATACATTCCCTTACCATCCACATCCAAAGAAGCAGAAGGCAACATGCCGATGGATCCAGTCAACATTGCAGCTGCGTCTGACAATATATCACCAAACATATTACCCGTAACCATAACATCGAACTGTTTTGGTGCGCGAACCAACTGCATTGCCGCATTGTCTACGTACATATGACTTAGCTCAACATCCGGATATTCCTTAGAGAGCTCTTCCATAATCTCACGCCAAAGCACAGTCACTTCTAGCACATTGGCTTTATCAACAGAACACAACTTCTTGTCGCGCTGACGTGCTGCTTCAAATGCTACTCGACCAATACGACGAATTTCATTTTCATCGTACACATAAGTATTATATCCCTCACGAACGCCACCTTCTTTGATACGTACGCCGCGAGGCTGGCCAAAATAAATCCCCCCTGTCAGCTCACGAACAATCAAAATATCCAAGCCTGATACAATTTCAGGCTTCAGCGAAGAAGCATGCGCCAATTGAGGGTAAAGAATCGCGGGGCGCAGATTCCCGAATAAACCCAAATTGGAACGAATGCCCAACAAACCTTTTTCTGGGCGAATTTGAAAATCAGGGATAGCATCCCATTTTGGCCCACCAACAGCACCAAGAAGAATAGCATCAGCTTTTTTAGCTGCATCCAACGTTGATTCAGGTAAAGGAACACCATCTGCATCAATAGCCGCACCACCTATGAGCGCTTCAGAAAACTCAAGACCAAGTGAAAACTTAACATTCACCAGTTCTAAAACACGTTTTGCCTGCTCTACAATTTCAGGGCCAATGCCATCACCTGGCAGAATCAGAACACTTTTACTCATTGCAAAATCCTTAACTTATCTACTTCTATTACTTGATGGCGTCAAACAGCCATGGTGCTTCCTGGCGACGTCGCGTTTCGTACGCTTTGATATCTGCTGCATTTTCAAGCGTCAAGCCAATATCATCCAAACCGTTTAGCAAACAATGCTTACGAAAAGCGTCCACTTCAAATTCCATTTCAGCACCGCTTGGTGTAATCACCTTTTGATTTTTCAGATCAACGGCCAACTGATACCCTTCAACAGCTTCTACTTCGACAAATAACTGATCAACCTGCCCATCACTAAGAATGATAGGTAACAAGCCATTTTTAAAGCAATTATTATAAAATATATCAGCAAAACTAGGCGCTATAACGCAGCGAATGCCAAAATCATCCAATGCCCATGGCGCATGCTCGCGGCTTGAACCACAGCCAAAATTTTCACGTGCTAGTAACACAGTTGCGCCTTGGTATCGATCTAGATTCAATACAAATTCAGTATTTAACGGCCTACCTACGCAATCCTGATCTGGCTGCCCTTCATCTAAATAGCGTAACTCATCAAACAAGTTTGGACCAAAACCTGAACGTTTGATGGATTTCAAAAACTGCTTAGGAATGATCATATCCGTATCAACGTTGGCACGATCCAATGGCGCAGCTACACCCGTTACTTTAGTAAAACTTTTCATTATATTCTTCCTTCTCTAGTAAGCCACTGCGACCTTAATTGCTCATCAACTCACGAACATCAACAAAGTGTCCAGTAACAGCCGCCGCTGCTGCCATTGCAGGACTCACAAGGTGCGTACGCCCACCAAAACCTTGGCGCCCTTCAAAGTTACGGTTACTAGTAGACGCACAGTGCTCACCACTCCCCAACTTATCAGGGTTCATTGCCAAACACATAGAACAGCCTGGCTCACGCCATTCCAAACCAGCTTCTACAAATATTTTATCCAATCCTTCTTTCTCTGCTTGCGCTTTAACCAAGCCAGAACCAGGAACAACGAGCGCTTGCTTGATTGTTGAAGCAACCTGACGTCCTTTCACAACAGCCGCCGCTGCTCGTAAATCTTCAATACGAGAATTTGTACAAGAACCAATAAAAACACGATTCAACTGAATATCTGTTATTTTCTGGTCCGCATTCAGTCCCATATATTGCAAGGCACGACGAATACCATCAGCTTTAGTTGGGTCGAGTTCCTTATCAGGGTTAGGCACTGTATCACTCACGCTGACAACCATTTCAGGAGATGTTCCCCACGTTACCTGAGGAATAATCTCTTCTGCTTTGATAACAACGACTTTATCAAACTCTGCATCATCATCTGATACGAGCGTTTTCCATGCGGACGCTGCTGCATCCCATTGAGCATCTGTCGGCGAGAACGGACGCCCTTTAAAGTAATCAATTGTCGTTTGATCAACAGCCACAATGCCTACTCTTGCACCTGCCTCAATCGCCATATTGCATATCGTCATCCGACCTTCCATCGAGATACTACGAATTGCCTCGCCACCAAACTCAATCGCAGAACCATTACCACCCGCTGTTCCGATAACACCGATGATATGCAAGACAACATCTTTTGCTGTTACGCCTACACCCAGCTCACCGTCTACGCGTACCAACATGTTTTTCATTTTTTTAGCAATGAGGCACTGTGTTGCCATTACATGCTCAACTTCAGACGTACCTATCCCATGCGCTAAAGCGCCAAACGCACCATGCGTCGAAGTATGAGAGTCTCCACAAACAACAGTAGAGCCCGGAAGAGTCATCCCTTGTTCAGGGCCAACCACATGAACAATACCTTGGCGGTTATCATTCATTTTAAATTCGACAACACCAAAATCATCACAGTTGTCATCCAGCGTTTGTACTTGAATGCGTGACACTGGATCGACAATCAAATCAACGCCTCCTGACCGCTCTGTCGTGGGTACGTTATGATCTGGCGTAGCCAAGTTAGCGTCAATACGCCACAGCTTTCTTCCTGCAATACGCAAGCCTTCAAATGCTTGAGGCGATGTGACTTCGTGAAGGATCTGGCGATCGATATAAATTAACGCACTACCGTCTTCATTTTGACGAACAAGATGCTGATCCCATAACTTGTCATATAATGTCTTACCTGCCATCAGAACCCTCTCCTGTATCTGGCTATAATCTCTTCTAAATCAGCTAAAGGCTAACTAGAACTCAGTTGTGCATGCTCTTTTCTTAACGTGCAACTTTAATATACTGCTATCGTAATAGAGCACCATAAATTATACAAATTCATAATTTTTATAGTTTGGATTCCAAATAGGAATAAATAAAAAATCCTTTTCTAAAACTGCTTTATATCAATGTTGATACGAACAAATACTTTAAAATAAGCACAGCGAAATATGGAGAAACTAATGAAACCGAACGCAACAACCGCCATGGAAGCACTCATTGAAGAAGTACGCTTCACTATTCCTTTTGAGCTTCCTGTTAGCGACTTGTGTTCTGGCATTTGTACAGGGTGTTCGAAAAAGTTAATTGATTTTCTCGATATAGAAATTGGAGAGTGGGAGCAGCGACTACAACAAGGAGAAAAGCCAGGCCTAGGAGATATTGACAAACTAGCCAAGACCAGCCGAAAGATTTATCGAGTGCTGCAGAAAAACCAGCTAGTCTAGGCTAACAGTACAACTTTAGGGCTTAGTGTTTTTATTCCAATCAATACACGATTTTAACGTAACACCAGAACCACCGAATACATCCAGCGCACTACCAATTGTCAAATCAACCTTCCCGTCGGATAAAGAACTAACTTGCTGCAAGTCCTCCATAGAACGCGCTCCACCTGCGTAAGTAACGGGAATAGTAGCTATTTCACCAAGCAACCTTACCAAGTCTTTATCGATACCTGCCTGTAAACCTTCAACATCAGCAGCGTGAATTAAAAACTCAGCACAATGCTTTTCTAACTCACGTAATGTATCAAGGTTTATGCTTGTTTCTGTCACCGTTTGCCAGCGATCCGTTGCTATATTCCAGCCAGAATTTGTACGCCGACAACTCAAATCCAAAACAAGTTTATGTGTCCCTGTTTCAGCTTTAATTTCTTCAAGACGCTCCCAAGAAAAACGCCCTTTATCAAAAAGGTACGAGGTCACAATTACATGAGAAGCACCTGCGTTAAGAAATTCGGCAGCATTTTCTTTATTCACACCACCGCCAAACTGCAACCCATTAGGCCAGGCACTCAGCGCCAATAATGCCTGCTCCTTATTGCCAGAACCGAGAGCAATAACATGTCCGCCTGTAAGATTATGCTCTCGATATAAACGCGCATAATATGCAGCATCATAAGCACTTACAAAATTTGTTGTGGCCCCCTCTTCATTCAGACTCCCACCAACAATTTGTTTAACCTTACCCTGATGCAAATCGATACAAGGACGAAACTGAGTCACTACTTTCTCCTACGCTTAAACAGCGAAATTAACAGTAGCATCAACACTACTGAAAATTTCGTCACTGCTTATATTTTCACCAAGCAACTACAAAGTAGCCACTACTCCGGCAATGTGATATTCAACTCCAGCACCGAACAATCATCACTATTATCCAATTGCACTGAAACCTGATCTTTTTCAATATTCACATATTTACGAATCACATCAATTATTTCCTGCTGCATTAACGGCAAATAATCAGGCTGCTGACGCTTAGTTCGCTCATGCGCAACAATAATCTGAAGACGCTCCTTTGCGACCGATGCTGATGTCTTTTTCTCTTTTTTCAGAAAATAGTTAAAAATACTCACTTTTTACCTCCTAACAAACGCTTTAGAAAGCCTATTTTCTGCACCTCAAGAAAGCGATGTTCCACTTCTTCGCCTAGCAAACGAGATACTGCATCTAGGTACGCCTGGCCTGCTTCTGAGTCTTGATCCAAGATAACAGGAGCCCCTTGGTTAGAAGCTTTAAGTACAGCTTCAGACTCAGGAATAACACCCAACAAAGGAACCGCCAAAATATCTTCGACATCAGCAACGCTTAACATTTCCGCTGCTGCAACACGCTCAGGATTATATCGGGTTAATAGCAAATGCTCTTTAACCGTACCACCTTGCTCAGCTTTTAAAGACTTACTCTGCAAAATACCTAGAATACGGTCAGAGTCACGTACAGACGACACCTCAGGATTAGTGACAACGATTGCTTCGTCAGCAAAATACAACGCCATCTGAGCACCTTGCTCAATACCTGCGGGAGAGTCGCAAATGATATACTCAAAATCTTTAGCTAATTCATTTAAAACGTCCTGCACACCCTCCATCGACAAAGCGTCCTTATCACGCGTTTGCGATGCTGGCAAAATAAACAGACCTGGTGTGCGCTTATCTTTGATCAGCGCTTGATTTAAGCTTGCTTCTTTATTGATAACATTAACAAAGTCATAAACGACTCGTCGCTCACACCCCATGATTAGATCTAGGTTACGCAAACCCACATCAAAATCGATTACAACCGTTTTAAAGCCACGCAGAGCTAATCCGGTAGCAATAGCAGCACTTGTCGTTGTTTTTCCTACTCCACCTTTACCGGAGGTCACTACAATAATTTTAGCCACTTTTATTCCTTAATTACCTGATTTAGCGGATCCATACCACAGCATTTTTCTATATAGCTGCAACCTGAATGGACTCACCTTCTAAAAACACATGCGCGGGTTGTTTCCAACATTGCTCACGAAGCTTATCGTTTAATATAAAATATCCTGCAACAGACACTAATTCAGCTTCCATCTGACGACAAAAAATACGCGCCTCCGCGTCTCCTTTCACACCCGCTAACGCCCGGCCTCGTAAGGGTCCGTAAACATGGATATGCCCGTCAGCCAGTACCTCTGCCCCTTCACTCACCGCGGCCATTAGTATCAAGTCAGCCCCTTCAGCGTACACCTGCTGACCCGACCGAACGGGTTTAGTAATAACTTTACTAGGCCGAAACGCAACGGGCTCCAACAAAACCTCTGCTTTTTCAACAGGCTTAGATTGGATTTCAGTAGATCTTGCATTTGATGCAGGCAATGAAGCCATCCCTATTTGCCGCACAGCACTTAGCAACTTATCAGGTACTGCTTTGCACGCCATAGGCTGCAACCCTAACTCCCTACACGATGATACAACCTGAACGAGTTGCTCAGCCTGCAAAACACCATCGTATTGAGATAAGTTAAGAACCAGCGGAGATGCATTAAAAAACTGTGGAGCTGAATCAATTTTTTGCTTCAACTGCTCAAAAAATTCAACCGAAGAGTAATGATAAAGATCCATCACAACCGCTGTTACCGCGGTGCCTTTCATCTGAAAACAAACATCTGCCATTCAGCAATCCTAATTTACAAAATCGGCACATTACTATACTCCGCAGCATTTGCCGTCAATCAGGGCCACAGAGCAATTATTCAACAAGTGAAGAATTCAGGACGGCTACTTTACCAAATTGCGCCAGCACCAGGAAACAAATCCCACCCTTGACTGCAAATATATTACGCAAATGCACAATATACGACACACCTGCATTACTAAAGAAACCAGCAGGATAGAAAAGTTCCGCTCTAACAGGGCTTTTAGAGCCCGCCCAATAGCAAAAAGACGTATCTTATTAAGTTCGATACCCACCAATCAATGATAAAACCTGTAACAATCACACCTCTATGGCAACTAAAATAATAATAGAGCCAGCCTACTCATCTTCACTACTTCATGAATCATCCCGCAAAATAACTCAGGATATTTTAGTCGCCACTTCCAACACCATCGCATTCAAACTCATTCAAAAAAACCTGATAATTATCACCGCCTTCTTTTTTAGCCTTATACAAAGCAAGATCAGCATTTTTAATAACATCCCCTGAGTCCCCTCTCTCTAGCGAGAACAAACTAATTCCTAAGCTACAAGTAACCTCTACATGCTGATTAGCGATGAGCACCGGCGCTCTAATCGACTGCAAAATCTGATTTGCGATTTTTTTTATACACTCGCGTCCGTTCGCACTTTGTATAATAATCGTAAACTCATCGCCTCCTATACGTGCAACCGTATCGGTTTTTCGTACACATAACTCCAATCTTTTAGAGATAGTTTTCAGCAGTTCATCGCCAGCATCATGCCCTAGGGTGTCATTAATTAATTTGAATTTATCAAGATCTAACATAATTAAAGTCAGTACTGATGCAGAAGAGCGTAAACAAACAGCTCTAGCCTGCGCTAAGCGATCATAAAACAATCTACGATTTGCCAACCCCGTTAAAGGGTCATACAACGCCAATTGCTCAAGCTTATGTTGTACCTCTTTCTGCTCCGTCATGTCTTCACTCACACTAACAAAATGAGTAATTTCACCGTATTCATCGCAAATTGACGAGATTGACATGAAAGACCAATAGCACTCTCCTGTTTTTGTTCTGTTGTAAGTCTCTCCTCGCCAATCATCTCCCGACAAAATAGTTTCCCACAAGTCACGATGCGTTTGAGAGGGCGTATGCCCAGTACTAATAAGCGAGGGTGTTTTCCCTATTACTTCGGATGATTCGTAACCCGTCGTTTGACAAAAACTTGGGTTCACATACTCAACCACTCCCTGCTTGTTGGTTATCATGATTGAGCTGCCCGCATGCTCAACGGCTAACGAAAGTTTTTTCAGTGCCATCTCAGATTTTTTTTGCACAGATATATCTGTAATAAATGCAAAAACACCCGAACCATCAACAATAGTTCCTCCTGAAAACTGCACGTAAACAACCCCACCACCTTTTCTCTTTAGAGCAGCCCCCAAACTCCAGTTATTATTCGAGTGCAACGTCGCCGATAAGGTATTAATCAAACGAGTATCTGGGAACGAGAGAAGGGAATAAATAGATCTACCGAGAAGACGGCCGCCAGAATAACCCAGCATTTTGCAAAACGCTTGATTGGTATCAGTAATAAAAAGAGATCTATCAAGCGTGATAAACCCATCGGTTGTAGTGGAGATGAATGAGCGAAGCATAGCCTCGCTTTGTTGCAACTCACGTTCAGCCTTTTTTTGAGCGGTAACATCATTAACGATTGAATGTAAAAACTCTTTACCTTTGGACCTAAACGAACCACAGAGCACAGCTACATCACGTATTTCACCGTTTTTTAACTGATGTTGAAAATCAAAAAAGCTCTTCTTATCACGCTTGGCGTTTTCTACTTCAATTTGAAACCGATCAGCAGATAATGTGTTTATGTCTGTGATTTTTAAGTTTTTTAATTCACCTAAGCTATAACCATAATATGCCAGCGCTGCTGCATTAGCATCAATGATGAACCTAGTATCAAAATCAATGATGAGCTGAACAGCTTTGCTACGCTCAAAAAGCAGTTTATAAATATCTTCAGCCGCATAGTTATTTAGCCCAGACGCTTTTTGCTCTGTAACATCAACAATATACCCATGAATCCAGCAAGGCTCATCTCCATGTAAATCAATCAGTACGCTCCTATCAACAACCCAGCAATACTCACCCGTTTGATTTTTTACGCGATACTCCTGCTCAAAGCTCTGACCACCTTCCTGAAGAAGACGTTTATTACCTTCTTTTACCCTGAGTAAATCATCAGGGTGAATTAGATCTGAATACTTAACTGCGCCATTTATGAAATCAGCGGAGCGGTAACCAAAACACTGAACATTATCTGAGACATAACGGACAGACCAATCCTCATAAGGGTTCCATACAAAGAAAACGACCGGTCCATTGATATGTGAGAAAACATTTTGAGGGCTCATTGGTTTTACCCCGATTTTTAAATAAGTCCGTTTAGCGAAAACGACCTAATCCTTTAAAATCGAACCAGCAAAGGAAAATGCTTAAGATGACAGTCACATAAATTTATATTTATTGCATTGATTTATAGCAAGAGGGCTTTTGTCGGCTTCTAACGGCCAGCAGGCACTTTAAAAAAGTAATTACAGCTTGATATAGAAAACCAAAGAAAAGATGGTGCCCGGAGCCGGAA
>NZ_JADGEV010000036.1 GCF_016744175.1 Neptunomonas sp.
GATACCCGTAATCATACAAAATGCTTCGCCAGCCACCCTAGATACTTCTGGGTCTTCCATGTATTTCAATAATCCAGGAACCCAAAATGGATCCCCGCTAATACCTGCCCCCATCATCGCAAGTCGTACCGTTTTCTTGTCTTGCACTAGATGCTGTAGCAGGTTTTTCAGCTCATCTGAAGGTAAGACTCGAGCAACAAGCGGCATCGCGCGCGTAGCAAATTCGGTGTTATTGATAGTCTGCTGCTTTAACAGATCAATCGCCAACCTGTTGCCAAGCAAAACTGAGGACCAGTTCGACCAGAAACTATACATGGCACTAGCACTGCTTTGAAAAGAATTGAGTTCAGCCTGTAAGTCTTTACGACCCAGCTCACCGATTGATCGCAGTGCCCGTGCTACATGTAGCTCATCCTCCAACGATAGTGCTGCTTGTAATGCCTTTCCCGGATCGATTCGATGTAATGCACATGCGTTAATGCCCAATGCTAAATAAGATGGATCATTGGCATTTAAAAATGATTGTAATAGACCAGACGCGTGCTCGGCCGGATGCCACGCCAACGCCGACACTAGTGCGCGATAGTTTTCCCGGCTAGTTTTTGCTACATCCATGACACAGTTAAGCTTTTCTCCATCCAATGCTGCCACTGCCAACCAAGCAGCAACGAAGACCTCCCCCGGTTCCCCAAAGCTAAGCGCAGCACAAGCGGCTTTCCAACCAGCGTCTCCGGCCACCAGCAACCCATCAAGATGCGCTTCAAGCCTATCATCCAGCTCGGCTAAGTCTTTTAAATCATAGTGGGGTTCATATACAGCTGCATCACGCTGTAGCCACAAGAAAGCGGCATCTTCTGTATGACGTTCGATAATAACCGGGATGGCTTGTACTGAATTGAGGGTATTCATAGTTACCTATACTCCCTTATAAGTACCCATTAGAGGATCTTCATCATGCGGATAAACCGCCACCACGAGAAGAGATCGAATAAAGCTCACTGTTAACGCTATTCTAAAAAACCTGAGTACCACTATAAGCCTAACACGCCTTTTATTATGACAAAACAGGCTTGACTTCCTTACTTTTTAAGTAAAGCATGAAATAGCGCTCTCTCGCTGAGCCATTCAGTGAGAGCGCTCAATATTTGAACGACATAGACAAATTAGCTCAATCAATTAGGGAGCGACCAATGCATCCTTCCTTGTCCCATTTATCTCTTTATGGGTTAACGCTTTACGAACGATCAAAACTGCGTACTTTTAGGGTGATGCTGATGTCTATCTATGCCTAGGAAAGGCAGCGTTTATTTTTTACTCATTAGATAATGAAAGGATTAAAAATGGACAACTCAAAAGTAAACGAGATTTGGAATGAAGCAGTAACTGAAGCGAGCAACCGATCGAAAGGCAGTTTTAAGAGAGCACTTTGGTACGGAACGAACACTAACAAGGGTGCTCGCAAAGCGATGCGTAATGCCCCAAAAAAAATAATGCTGGGCTCACTAGATTTTGCTGGGATCGCACCAGGTCTAAGCACAATTATAAGCAGCGCTGCGGATGCAGCAATGACTGCCGGCAAAGAGCACTATAGCGCTCATATAAAACCTCTCCGAAAATCAAAACCCACAAGCTCAGATGAAGCAGTTCGTAAACAAGTAAAAAATGCGGTTAAAGATATGAAGTCAAATGCCTTCCAAGTTATTGACCGAAATCTAGTAAAACTTAAAGATGCAAGTAAAAAAGTAGCACCATCAATCAGAGACTTAATGGCTGCAGCCCCAAGCACGGTGTATCAAGCACCCTTGCCGGGTAGCAATATGCCCGCTGGAATGGGCGGATCCCACAACAGTGAGAAGCAAGCTCAGAAAGCTCACGAAGCGTTACGTCATATCGCAGAAACAGAATACTATATTGATAAAGAGATGGGCTTAGTAAAATCATTGCAGCAAGCCTTAGTATCGCTAGAAAAAGACTTGAATACTATGCAAGAAAAAACTCAGAAAACTCGCAAGGAGACTATGGAGTATATAGAGCTATCTATGGATTAACTTAGTTGTTAATGACGCCCTCTTTCGGGAGGGTGTTCTTAGATAAAAGGCTGGAGCAAAGATGCCACAACAATTTAGGCTTTAACTTTACGCATAGCCATGGCATATCTTACGACAGTTAGCTTCTCGCATTTTGCCAAGCGACGCCCTAGTGTAAGAAATGAAACACGGTAGTTTTCGCGGTTAGTGTTTACTACATCTGCGACACAGCTGAGCCAGCCCTTCCAAAAATCATTCAAGACCGACACCCAGCTTTTGAGTCATAATGGGGAGCATATACAGCAGCATTACGTTGCAATCACAAAAAAGCGGTACTTTCTCGGTCACTAATACAAATAAGGTATGGCCGGAACTGCATTTAGGGTATTTATAGTTACCAATACCCCCTTGATAAGTCTTCATTCATTGGAGGCTTTGAGCATAGAGAGCCGACAAAAATATATTCTTTATTGCATCAAGGCAAAATTAAAAAAATGATTGGCCCAATAACTTATACACGGCAAATAGCAAGACTCCGTCATTTTCAGATTCGTGTCCAGAAGCTGTCACCTCTTATAAATGCATCGTACGGACCAACAGAATACAATTCTTTTTCGTTTTGAGTTGAAATAAGCTTCAGGCAACTGATGGTATCACCTTCTTCTGATACAAGGTCACTCTGCAATTTGCCACCTCTCAAGCTATAGACGGCGAAATCAGACGCAATAAAAATTACATTTTGTGTAATCGCAATATCCTGAAAATTGATATCAGCTTCAACGTTGATATAACTCCATGCATCGATATTGCCAGCGACAACAGCTCCATTGTCACCAACTATATAAAACCGGTCATCTTCGCGACAATAGACAACTGAGTTAAGATTGGCATTCGTTGGCGAGCTTTCTCTAGACCAGCGCTCTTCCCGATAGGTCCAAATTTCACCCTGCCAACCAACGGCGCAAAGGACATCTCCATTACTGGCCATCGACGTGAATCCAATAATGCCTAGTTCGTTCTCACTACTTGGCGCACTGATATTCTCCCACGTTTCACTAGTTTTTCTCCGCATCACCAATCTGCCCATGCCACAGACATAAACCTGATTATCAAAAGTGCAAATATGGGTGATCCCAATTTCGTCGGTGTAGTGGGAAAATGATAGACGAACCTCACCTGGAAAGATCTCACAAATATTGCCAGTGGAATCTACCGCAAATATTTGCATTTCGTCAGTGGCAGAATTGATTATCGATGTCATTCCAATAGCAGTCCAACCTGCAACTTCATTATAAATCTGCCAATTGTCATTATAATAAACACAAAAGTAAGAATGGGGAGAACCACATTCAAATTTCGCCACCTCTTCCACGCTAAAAAAAGGTATAAAATTCGTTTTTCCAGCAGTACAACCTGTAAGGAACCTGAACTTGTCTGTATCCATGTAACGTACTCTTTGATTTAGTTTGTTGAAATAGGAGACGCAGGAGAAAAAGAGTCTAATGCGCTTTTATCGCTTTGCTCTAGTTTTCCATAGCTTGTCCCCCCCGTCCTAGTTGCGTTATGACTGGTTTTTTTGTTTAACTGATTGTCATCAAACTGGGTATTAAGCTGAGATTCTATGCATTCTTTAGAGCAGTTAGTTTGTGCCTCGCTTACTTCTGCGGAGGCTTTTATATGGTCTTCTAATGAGGCATCGAATACCGTGTCTCTCCCAACTTTCTTCTTCACTACGCCAGTTGGTGTTTGGCCGGACTTCTGCTCAAGCAGATAGTTAATGCCATGATGATGCTTACCGTGTGAACCCACAGAGTGCCCCGCCCCTTCTAGACAAATACACAGCATTTTTCCATGTTTATGACCTCCACCCACACTCTTAACAGTACTCCAAGGTGGTATATGATGAGGTGTCTGACCGGGGCAACATCCCCTATCACCATCCTTCTCGGCATCAAAGGGGCGTAACTTGCATCGTCGAGCGCGTAAACACTCAGCATCCTTGTGTTTCTCCGCAACATTGGTCGATGCGATGGCCAACCGGCGTGTTCGCGATTTTTTCTTTTTTTGTGCCGCACTCACCCTTTTCCCAATCTTATCTCTGGTAGCTTTGATTGGCATGCCAAGAGAACCGGGGCATGGCTCTGTTACACTTTCACAGGCTGTTTCCTCTGCAGTTTTTTCCTTTTTACAGGGGTGATCGTTGGCAAGAGCCACGCTATCAACATAAGGCCAAGGAACCGCCTCATTCGCAATCGGGCTTCCATGATTATTCGTCGTCAGATCAAAGTGTCGATCTACATTTTTCCCTTCAACTTTCACATCCATTGACCATTTAATGAAATAAACTTTCCCTGTATTTTTGCTTGAAATGACTCCCTTTTTCGCAGCACAGCCCGCTTCATCACCCGTTGATTTTTTGAAGTATGATTTATTTTTCAGCATCACTTCATCATCAGTGATTTTTACGCTTTTGCTGCCACCTGAAGTGTCCGACGCCATAGCGGTATTCGGATAAGGCACAGGGATGCCTGGTGGTGTGGCTGGGTTTTCAGGAGGCGTCATGCAAACATCAGGAAAAGCAGCGATCACTTTTCCTGCGCCGGCTTTACAAGCGATTTCCATACCATTAGCAAACACTTCATTCGCCATTATTTTCTCCCAACCATTTGCCAAAACAGAACCATGGAAGAACGCTTGCCGTCATCGCTGCCTAGATGCGCTAAGACGTGATTGCCTTTGCTATATGATTTTTCACATGCCGACTTTAAAACGATAACCATCACCATGCCCATAGCTGCGCCTACCTCACCTACACAATCTGACGGGTGCCAAAAATCAAATTCCGTCCGCTTAGTTCGGTCTACCCGGCTGAAAGCCAAGCTCGCTTCTTTGAAATAGTATTGCTCACCTGAAGTATCTGTAATTTTAAAATCAAGGATGCTTTCATTACAGTTTGCATCATTCAAGGACGCCTTAATCGCCGTTGTTAGGCCATCCGCCCGCAACGGTTCTTCGGAGTCAATGGTCGATTTCTCAACCCCAAAGCCCAGTCCCATACAAATCAACTGCTTTTCATCTGAAGCTTTAGGGGCTGTAACCAACACCGCTGCGGCTGCTTCGCCGGGTATAAAGCCATCGGAGTTTTGGCTTGTTAACACCCTATCTTGCTCTTCATATACTCTTAGTGCAGGGCCTGTAATGAGGCTGTCCACACCAGCAACTATAATGTGTTCGGCTTTCTCTTTGTAAATCATCTCTCTGGCCTGACGCATTGCCACCAGCCCACCTACCCGTCCATGCTCGACAACTTTTGAGTCTTTATGAAAACGTATGCCTAGCTCCTCTTGAGTCTCAAAGAACACACGATTGCTCAAGTTCTCAACTCGCCCAGGGCGCTCCTTCTCAGCTAAACAGATAATGAGTGGCACCTGCTCTAAATCAACTTTGCCCTGCTGCGCGCACTCAATGAGAGCCTGTGCTAACATTTTTGCTAGTTTTCGTGTACCGCGCCAAGGCTGCTCTAAGGGAACTTCGCATGCTTGAATCCACTCACCGCCAGCATCTATAAACCGAGTTTCCTGAAAATTATCAATTGATGCCCGGATGGCTGCACATGTGCTTTTAGTATCTAGGCCAACACCTGTGACCATGCCCGTTGCAGTGATAGCCAATGGTTGCTTGCTTCTCTTAGCATCAGTCATCGTTATCGCCCTTTGAAGATGCGATATCTGCCAGCGATTTATAGTATGTTTTACCGAGCGTACGAGCACGCCACCACGCTCTAGACTTATTACCTACCAATACTTGCGGGATCTCAAACATATTTTTTTTAAGAGGCAAGCTGCAACGCCAAACTATACTAAATACACCTTTTTCTGGTTCAATCAATAAAGTATCTATAACCGCTTGTTTATGTTCGTCACCTCCTCGCTTGCGAAAGAACACAACCGGCATATCAGCATTAGGGATCCTAAATGCAGCACTGCCTGATGCCGTAAGGTTCAATAGCTGAACAAGTTCTCCACCTTTAAGGTAATCACACTGCTGGTCTGCTGGGGCTGCTTGAAAGTAACGATCATCAAAATCGGCTGGCAGGAATGGGAATACATCATCAATCCATTTTTGATCATAGGTACCGGCATATTGAAGCCGGTCAGCCCACCCCCTGCCAAGCGGCCCAAATGCCACTGGTTTATAGCTGCCATCAGGATTTTTAATCGCCTTCCCACGCTCTTCAGTATTGGGTAGCGGCGTATTATGAACGAGATCGTTAGTCAGATTTCGATGAAAACCTCTGCCAACCGGGTTAGGCATATAAGCATCATGCTTACTTGGGTCAGAGTGAAAATTATCCATTCCACCAAATGCAACATCATAGGTAATATTCATTTTCACAAACGGATGTGCTTTAGTGATGCTGATGCCACCTCCACCGCCGGTGTACCACAAGCGATTTCCTACCACTTTAATTACCTTGCTTATAGTAGATAACTTGAAGCCTGCTTCTACCGAACCGGCAGGTTTTCCATCTGGGGCATAGGCCGAGCCATTAAGTAAAACATCACAACGAGGCTTGAATGGAGCATATTCAGACTCATACAATGCAGCGGAATACCCCGGTTCACCACTAAACTGGTCTGCTTCAACAAGAGGCTGTTGTTGGTCGGCTAACTTTGCTTCTTCATTCTGGCTATTACCATCCATAGGCAACTGATAAGTACCCTTGATGACTACCACCAAACTTTCTCGGCCGGCTTTATCCACTCCCATGGTGTAACTGGCTAGCATTTTTGTTGCGTTAAGAAGCTCCATTTATACCCCACGCTTATACTGTTCCATTGCCTTAAAAGTCACATATGTCAGTTCAACTGTATTGATCCACCTTTAATACGGTTTGCCCCCGAAGACCGACTAAGTAAGTAAGTACCTCGGATGAGTATTTTCCCGGCACGGGTTAAGGTGATGCTAGCTTTACCGCACTTTAAGACAACCTCTTTGGCGGCACTCAATGTAATAGAATCTCCATCCATTTGTACATTTAACGGATCAGACTCTGGTTCTTGCTTAACAGCAGGTTGGCGGGGTTGTATTCTACCAATAACCAGTGGCCTAGATGCATCGCCTCCCTCAAACAGCAATGCAACTTCACGGCCTATATCATCATTATTTAAAATAACGGTTGCTCGGGCAGGCAAGCCAATAGGCGACTGGCTCTCAGGAAAAACAACCAACGGAACACCCGCTTGATCAATACCTGCCAATACTCCAATAACAACATCAGACAACCCCGTTTTATCAATGTGTGCTGATGAATCATTTTTACTGGTTATTTTTGTTGTCATAGCCGTCTCCATTAATCAATAAAATGTATACCTACCTGATTACTAATTTTGCAGGACTTTCTTACCTTTAATGATGATGTCCTTACTGGCTTTAACATCAACCTTACCGCTTCCTTTTATGGCTATGTCTTTACCGGATATGATGATCGTGCCGTCTTTTTTCATTGATATTGATGCCTTTCCACAGGTGAGTGTGATTGTATCGCCGGCATTTATAACCAGATTCTTACCGACGGTTAAGCTATCGTCTTCTGCAATTTCTGTTGAACGTTTTTTACCAACCGCAAGCGTTTGATTACCACCAATGGTTTCTGCTTGATCACTACCTATCTTTTGCGTTTGGTTAGCGCCAATGCCAATGGATTGATTAGCCCCCACATCAATATTTTGCGATGCACCTATTTCAGTAGTTTGTGCAGCACCGATAACAACAGCCTGCATAGCACCTATAGCAATTTCTTGGGAAACACCAATAATGATGGATTCATTAATACCCACTGTGTGGGAGCGATTACTTGCTACAGTGACACTCTCACTAGCACCAACATTACGTGAGCGGTTGGCAAAAACTGTTAAGGCTTCATTATTCTGCACCGTCTCTGTGCGGTCATTTTTCACCGTTTCTGTTTGGTTATTACCAACGGTTATTGCTTGATCATTACCGATATCAACCGTTTCATTAACACCTACAGTTTCAGTTTTGCAGTTTTTAACCAGAATATTTTCATCTTTCTCCGCTTGGATATACAGCTCCTCACTGTCTTTTTTATCTTCCATACGGATTTCATTAAAGTTAGATGCACTACCGTTTGGCGAGCTGTGGGACTTAATACCACTTTGAGTTTTCTTATCAGGCAAACTGTATGGAGGCATATTATCGGCGTTATACACCCTCCCAGTAATAATTGGCCGATTAGGGTCGCCTTCTAAAAATTCGACCATCACCTCTTGAGTGATACGGGGGATAAACTGAGCCCCCCACCCCGGGCCAGCCCATGTTTGAGCAACCCGAATCCAGCACGAGCTATTCTCATTCATTTCACCGTATCGGTCCCAATGGAACTGAACTTTGACCCGGCCATACTCATCGGGGTAGATCTCCTCCCCTGAAGGCCCAACCACAACGGCAGTCTGAGGCCCTTGGACAAAAGGTTTTCGGCTAGTTCTCTCGGTTCGATAAACTGTTTTGCTATGAATAGCGGTAAAAGAGCACTGATAAGTAAGCGCGCTGTTATCTCCCCCACTGGAGTACTCGTTTGTAGAGATGTCCAGCTTCACGTTAACAACAAGGTATTCTCTATTTTGATCATCTCTTGGATGATCAAACAATGTAAAAAACCCACCCGAAGCCATACATCGAGCATCGGAATCTGCACTGACTTGTTCATAACCAACATGCCTCTCTTCAATGCGCTCCAATGCATATTGCTCTCCTGCATTGGCTTCTGTGTACTCACCCGGATAGTCAAAAACTTCAGCGTCTGATTGAGCATGGTTTCGCTCAATAATCCGATTAACTCTTAGTTTATTTTGTGGCGTTTTAAAATTATAGTCACCCAAAGCAACCGTACCCGGTTGTATTTCATAACCTAAATTCCAATTTGAAATGTGCTCAACATTTATCGTTTGATCAATACCTGGCAAATGATATGGCAATTCAGGTTTTCCGCAGATGGGATCATGGGAGCTATAAGCATCCGATAGAACGACTTGATGCTTACCGTCTTCATGCTTGAAGTAATAATAGATCCCCTCATGCTCCATTAAACGGCTAATAAAATTAAAGTCACTCTCTCTATATTGGACACAATATTCCCACGTTCTGTACGTTCCACTTAGTGCATCAATAAAGTCACTAAAGCCGTTATCATTGAACACTTGTTTGATAATATCGGGGACTGCTTGTTCCTGAAAAATTCGACAATCAGCCGTTCTTGTAAGAAACCATAACCAAGGGTGCATTACCGCTTCGTAAACTGCATAGCCTCCTTCGGTTCGGTCGACTTGGGAGAAGTGCGAAATAAAACCATTAAAAAAGCGAAAATCACCACTCTCTAGCTCCATAGAAACCGTGACGTTTTGCCCTATAATTTTCTCTATTTTGATAGCTTCATCCAAGCTATACAGCACTAGGCTATACGAGAACAGTCGCCCCAATTCTTCTGTACCGTGCATGCGGACAAACAGAAGCTCATCTGGACCTAGCGGGGTTTTAATGGATACCTGTCTCGTTCCTTGCATTATATTGACCCTAATAGTTATTCAGTTTGTTTGGATTCAACTTATTGACTATTAATACCTAAAGCGTCTTTTTTTATGCCATCTATGCTTTATTACACCAACATAGGCTTAACTTTATATTTCAGCTGAATTTATAAACAAATTCAGTTTTATCAACACCAACATGAACACGCTTGGCCACATCCCCTTCCATTAACTTCGTTAAAAACACCCGGCTAATTTCTGGTAATACCGTATTAGTAAGTATGGCATCTATCATTCGGCCACCGCTTTCCAGTTCGGTACAACGCGCAGCAATAAGCTTGATGACATCATCATCATAAGTGAATGGAATACCGTGGTTTTCTTGCACTCGAGCCTCAATACGACCTAACTGAAGCTTAGTAATCGCCGTAATCATTTCATCGCTTAAGGGGTAGTAGGGAATAGTGACCAGGCGACCTAACAATGCTGGCGGGAATATATTAAGCAATGGAGCCCGCAATGCTTTGGTTATTCCTTCGGGTGACGGCATAAGCTCCGGATCTTTACACAAGCCAGAAATTAACTCTGTGCCCGCATTAGTAGTAAGGATTATCAGGGTATTCTTAAAATCAATGACTCGCCCCTCACCATCTTCCATCCACCCTTTATCAAATACCTGAAAGAATATTTCGTGCACATCAGGGTGCGCTTTTTCTACTTCATCCAATAGCACAACACTATAAGGGCGGCGTCTTACCGCCTCTGTTAATACCCCGCCTTCTCCATAACCTACATAACCCGGTGGAGCTCCTTTTAGCGTTGAAACAGTATGCGCTTCTTGGTATTCGCTCATGTTAATAGTGATTATATTTTGTTCCCCTCCATAGAGGGCTTCAGCAAGCGCTAGGGCCGTCTCGGTTTTACCCACACCCGATGTGCCCGCTAACATAAATACACCTATAGGCTTGCTCGGATTATCTAAACCTGCCCTTGAAGTTTGAATACGACTGGCAATCATATCCAAAGCATGCCTCTGGCCAATAATTCTTTCCTCTAATAAGTCAGCAAGTTTAAGCACAGTACCTACTTCATCTTTTACCATTCGCCCGACAGGAATGCCTGTCCAATCCTGCACCACCGATGCGACTGCTTGCTCATCAACAATGGAGGAAATCAGGGGCGACTCCCCCTGCAACTCTTCTAAATTTTCTTGAAGACTCTTCAGCTGAGTAACTAGTTCAGCTCGCTCATCATCGGTTAGCGCTTCGCCACTACCCGTCTCATCGGATTGATCCTGTTGATTTATTTTTTCATTTTCCTCTAGCTTCACTTCAATAGTAGTGTCTTCATTTATTGCTTCACTATCTTCAAATGCTTCTTTGTAAAGTGGTTCTGAATCACAGGTATTATCCTTATCAGGTGCATTATCTCCCCGTAGCCGAGACCTAATATCCAAAATCTGGGACACTAGGTCTTTTTCTCCTATCCACTTGAGGTCTAGTTGCTCTAAGCGTTGCTGTTCTTGGATAAGCTTGGCTTCAGCCTGAAGCGATCTTTCAGAAGTATCGAGGCCCACAGCTGCTTCTCGAGCAATGATTGCCAGCTCAGTTTCTAGCGCTAAAATTCGTCGCTGGCTATCTTCTACTTCTGCCGGTGTCGCGTGTAAGCTAATTGCCACACGGGCGCAAGCCGTATCTAAAAGGCTAACTGATTTATCAGGTAATTGGCGGGCGGGGATATAGCGATGGGACAACTTCACAGCCGCTTCTAGCGCTTCATCAAGCATCTGAACGCTATGGTGGTGCTCCATCGTGCTAGCTAAACCACGCATCATAAGAATGGCTTTTTCTTCACTAGGTTCTGATACCTGAACTACCTGAAAGCGACGTGTCAGTGCTGGATCTTTTTCGATATGTTTCTTGTATTCAGCCCATGTAGTCGCGGCAACTGTGCGAAGGCTTCCCCTGGCTAAAGCAGGTTTCAGTAAGTTTGCGGCATCCCCTGTACCCTGAGCACCACCAGCCCCCACAAGCGTATGTGCTTCATCAATAAATAAAATGATGGGCTTTTCAGAAGACTGCACTTCTTCGATGACCTGTTTAAGGCGATCTTCAAACTCACCTTTCATACTCGCGCCTGCTTGCAAGAGTCCTACGTCGAGTGAACGCAATTCAACATCTTGTAACGGTGGTGGCACGTCGCCTCTAACAATACGTTGAGCAAAGCCTTCTACTACAGCCGTTTTCCCCACACCGGCTTCGCCAGTAAGAATCGGATTATTTTGCCTTCGGCGCATAAGAATATCGATGATCTGTCGGACCTCTTCATCCCTACCAACGATGGGGTCCATTTCACCACTGCGTGCTTCTTCAGTCAGATCAAGCGTAAAGCGTTGCAGCGCTTCATTTTTACCCATTTGCGCGGGTGCCATTGCTGCACTTGCTTCGCCTGGCGTAGTGCTCCCTACTTGAAAACCATCAGAAGCATTGAGGCCTTCTTCAGGTGAACCACTCACAATTTCCCTAAAATGTTCTGTTAATACTTCATACTTTATTTTTGAAAACTCTGAGGATATTCGTTGTAGGTTGCTATTTAACGATCTCGTTTTGACAATGCCTACCATCAGGTGGCCTGTCCTAACTTGAGTTTCCCCGAATAATAAGCTGCCATATACCCACCCTCTTTCAACGGCATCTTCAACATGTGCGGACAAATCAGAAATAGACGAAGAACCTCTGGGCAAACTATCTAGCGCATCCGTTAAATCTCTTGTTAAGACCGAAGGGTTAAGGTCAAAATGTTTTATAATATGATGTAAATCAGAGTCTTGTAGTTGCAGAATTTGATGCAGCCAGTGAACCAATTCCACATAAGGATTACCGCGTAATTTACAAAAAACAGTGGCTCCTTCTATCGCTTTATAAGCGACTTTGTTTAACTTCCCAAACAATGCTGCACGATTAATTTCCGTCATGGGTGCTCTCCTGCTATATCCTAGTTGCCCAACTTTTACCCCGTACTTCTTACATCTTGTTCATAATAATTCTTGCATCGGGTTAAGGTGTAAATCACCAAAATCCTCTTCTGGGCTATGTTCGATCATCCACGTTGTCCATCCCAACTGCCCAAACACGCCTAAACAGGCGGGCTTAACTTCATCTCGTTGTAAAATAAGATTCAAGTCCCAATCAAACTCATCACCCACATAGTTACGTACAAGAGCAATCAGCCTAATCAAACTAGGCCCCCCAGGTAACATTCTCTTAAAGTCTTCGAGATTTAAAGGGCCAAAGGTCAGCCTAAACTTGCTCTGACATTCCCACACCTTCTCTCCTAACGTGCTAGTCAGACCTAGGCTGCCGCTCATTTCTGACTCCCCTAGCCTCAATCGATCAGACTCAGGTATGACTAACCAAGAGCCTATGTATTGCTCAAGGCTTGCAGGGACATGGAAGTAGTTTTTCAGGATAGCGAGCAGACCTTCAGCATTCTTTGTCTGATTAGAAAAGCGTCCACTAAAATGAAGTTTTGCATAATCGGGAATTTCATCACGATGTTTCAAGCTATCAGACCCAATGCCTATCAAACTACTCAATCGCCCAGAGAATTCATCATCTGCGGGCCTATCCAAGTTGGTTGTTGGCTGTGAATCTGCCCATACACGGTAAAAAAGTGACAACATCCTGTGATGAAATATGTCAGTAAAACGAATAAGGCTTTCATCTTGAAAGTTACGAATACGATCACGCGTGTACTCAGTTAGGTGTAGAGGGAGAGGGCCGTTTGGCCCAAAAAGCCCGAAGAAAAAAACATTCAATCTAGGAGGAAACGATTCGGGGGTTTCAAATGAGGCAAGTGTCGAGGGTGCGAACGCTAGCGAGGGCTCTTGCCCTAACCTTATCGCATCATCTTTAGGCTTTACAGAACAACCAATTTTGGCCTTGTTTGTATTAGCATTTTCAATACGTCTTAATGCCGTATAAAAGCCGTATCGATAGGGCTTTTGTACTAAATCCTGATACAACGTCAAATGATCTGACGCTGTCCGATTCTTACTGGCCATTTCATTACCTCACCACGGTCTTCAGATTTTATAACCGTTTCAGTAAAAGAATTTATCGACACATACCGTGCAAAAAAGTTATCAAGCACAGAACCCAAAAGAAAAATACCCGAACCAACAAACGCACTTTCATCGAATACAATGGTTATTTCTAAACCTCTTCCAAAGGCAATAGGCCCAGGTAATGGTATTCGTCGAGTTACCCCTACTGCATGTATAGAACGAATTCCCTCAATTTGTTTCGTTACTGCTGCATCATTGCTGTCACCGTACAAGGACATCAATTCACGTAGAGCGGCAGCGCCTCCTCCTTTATCATCATCAGCCAGTGAAAGGTAATTTAACGACAAGTGATTAATCAGTCTCCATGCAGCTTCGCCGCTTTTATGAGAGAGTGAAGGTTTGGGTTTTGTCGGACCTGATACACAGCAAATAGACGCAACCGGCGCGCTGATATCTAACGAAAAATCAGTTGAACCTCTACCTGTTGCCATTTTTAAAGGCAGATCCCGATTGGTACAAAGAGTTTGAACTTCTAATTGTTTCAAATCATTTGAAAAGGGCGCTTCATTTACATCCACCAAAGATACGTAAGTTTCACTACCGATATAGCTAGATCGTGGCCCACGCTGGCGCTGTTGCATCGAAAGAATTCTTCGCTCTCTGCGTACGCCGTAATAAGCCTGATGTTGAACAAAATCAGTTAAATCATTACACGCATAAAAAGGTAAAAAAACCTGCTTTTCATCTGCGTTGGTTCCATATCCTGTTACTGCATCAACTTGGAATACTTCAAAATCTGTTGGGCGCGTCCTATCAGGAACAACATGATAGTCTTCCTCAGACATTGACAAATGGACCCTATCAGCTCTTTTTGGAAACAAATTTATAGCCGGGGTACAAAACAGAGAAAAGTCATTAATAGTTACACGGTTTTCAAGCTCAGGATCGTAGCGATCAAACAGAATAATTAAATCAATTTCTGCATGCTTGCAGCGTTTTGTTACACTCCCTAACCCTGTGAAGTCAGCAAACAAAAACCTATCAGAAAAAGCAAAGTACTCTCGTAACAACCGATAACCACTGAAGCTTCTTGAGTCATCAGGCAATAATGATTGGTTATCACTAAATCCTACTTGGCGAATAGACTCAACTGGTAATACTTCTACTAACGGAGAGGTGGACTCAGTTGAACGCAATAAAACAGCACAAGCATTACCAAAGACTTGTTCGTATAACCTAACTGCTTGCCCACCATGCCCACTAAAATGCACGGTAAGATTATTTAGGGGTGTTTCATTAAAAGGCAGCCCGGTGGTTGATGATAATCTTAATCGCAATCCTGATTTAGGTTTAATACCACGGGGCAAAGGTGCACTAGCAATAGACACCACATTTGAAAAATACTCGGCTTCTTTTATTTTAACAGGTAGCAGTTTCACATCATGGGCGGTTGTATATTTACATGCCGTTTGCTCACCTTCTTTCAGGTTTCCTGTTAGCACCGTGCCTCTCGGTAAGCGGACACCTGCTTCAAGATTAGCCTGCGGCGAAGGTGTAAACTGAACAACCGCCATAGACGGCGTGGGCGATAAATATTGAGGGTACACAATATTCATTATATTTTGCGTAAAACGAGGATACTCAGCATCAATACGCAACTGAACACGTGCAGCTAAAAAAGCAAAGCCCTCATATAAGCGTTCAACATACGGGTCGGACGTTTCAACACCATCAATGCCCAAGCGGCTCGCAATCTTCGGATATTCTTTGGCATATTCACTGCCCATCTCTTTGATAAACTGCAATTCTCGCTCATAGTACTTTAAGAGTTGTGGATCCATCACGACTACCCTCTAGGCCTATCAAAAAACTCGAACAGTCCCGTTTCCAAATCAACCTCTGAGTTTAAATAAAGATGTTCGGGTACAGGCTGACCCCATATGTCACACTCAATTTCAAAACATAGTGCATTACGTGACATTTCATCATTCTTTATAACTCGCACGCGGAGTGTCTTAGGCAGTATTCGTGGTTCAAAATTTAGGATAGTGCGGTGTATCTGCCTTTCCAATGTGCGCACATCAGTATTAGCAGCAACAGTACCAGCCAAGTCGGGAGTGCCGTAATTAACTACCGACTTTGCAACCCACGGGTAATCAGACAGATCAACAACATTCTCTAGGTTTCCACTATTAAGCAGCCAAGAAAGATCACGCTTTACATACTCCCGCAGATTACGGGCAGTAATAACTAACCGATCAACAGGTTCTTTTTTACTTGTTCTTCCTGCTGTTTGTTTCACTTTTAAGGAATCTTCGTTAGCTCCTTCCCCATTCGGCTCCCGCCGGGCATTATCATCTGTCAGTCGATCCAGTAATGACGGCTGCAACCGGTCCTGCTGATAAAGTTCCGCCATTACTCAAACTCCTTAAATTAATTCCCTATTCTCGAGCGCTAATCAGCGAATGCCGTCCATAAAACCGTAAAGCACAACCATGAATAATACGTTTTCAAAGTGTATTGAACTCAATCAATCTCATATCTAATAATGAATATTCTTTCAAGTCTGTTGTTAACATTCGTTGGCCAAAACCGTAATACTCACCACTTTCTTTCTGTTCCCAGAGTGTTTTTTTTGCAAGTGTAACTAGGGAGTCATCACTCATCTCTGACCTTACATAACGCGTAGGTATTAACCCCACAGACTCACCCTCGTTTGTCCAGACGAAATGCGCTGGCATCCAAACAACATCCCGTAAGTCTTCGGGGGGATCAAGTTCAACTTTCTTAATACAGTGAAAAGGAACCCAATAGTAATGTCCATTTATAACGGCTTCTAAAAAAGGACCGATACGGCTATCCGCATCAGCTATCCAATTAAAGTGCTCGCCATCAATAGTTCCCGCTGTAGGTGGGGCTAACTCAAACCCTTTAGCACGCAGTTCTGCTGCTTGAGATAGCAGCCCTTGTGCTGATAGGCCCAGCGCTTGAATACACTCAGCCATCCAGGGTTCTGGCGTTCCGAAAATAATCGGTGAACGATGCCCTTCAAAAACATCTATGCGTAATACTTCGCATCGCAATGCCTCTCGATATGTTTGGACCATAGCTAAGCAACTGTGATCTAAATCACCCGCAACCTTGAGTTGTGTCAGAGCTCGATCCCAAGCCCCCATTACTGACAATAATTGAAAAAGAAAGACTCTAAGCTCTGTCTTTGCAGGATCTGTTTTAACTTGCGTTTGAAGCTCAGCCAAAGCTGCAGCCAAATTCCCCTCTAACAAGCTTGTTTCTGCTGACATAACCCAACCCCATTGGCATTAATGACCAAAAGAAAAAAGGGAACATACTGATCAACAGCGAATTAAAAAAGATGCTATTACCCTGCTCCCCGCCCTGACTTAGCGACTTTTTGTATACTCTTAAGCCTTTACATTCTTTTCCATATCCCAAGCAAACTCTGGCCCTGGAGTACCCGATCCATCTGGTAGTTGCTCTTGGTATTCAACTTTTACTTTGGCAAAATTAATCGAAACTTGTTCACTCAGCATCTCATCTCCTTGACTAGCTGCTGTTGAAATACTTGTCACTATACAATCTGTCATTGTTATGATGAGGTACTCCAAAGGATCCTCACCAGCTTTACGAACAACCAGCTTTGCTTCAGGAATATGCGAGCCTTTTGCACAACAAAGCATGAGATTACCCGTCGCTTTATCTAGGTAGTGAAGAAATGTTAAATCCTGAACGTTGACTTTACCTCTCCCACCACCACCACCTTGGTGCATACTTCCTGACTGAGACATGCCCCAATTCCAACCAAGCACATCGATTTCACCGGTGTGCTCGTCATCCTTTGATTCTCCATCGATACCCTCAAGTTTTATAAACATATCAGACATGATGACTCTCCTTTCTAAGCGTTATTGTTATGCATATGTATAACAGTCACGACTACCTTGCTTGCTAGTTAGACTTGTTATCAAGCGCCTTTAACTGAAGGTAATTTTGAAACCAACCTAAGAGAAACTGTCAAACCTTCTAGCTGATAGTGTGGTCTTAAGAAAAATTTCGAGGTGTAATATCCAGGGTTCCCTTCTACCTCTTCTACAACAACCTCAGCCGCAGCCAGTGGCTTACGTGCCTTAGTTTCTTCGGTGGAATTAGTTGGATCACCGTCAACATAATTCATAATCCATTTTTGCAACCATTTCTGCATGTCATCTTTTTCTTTAAATGAACCAATTTTGTCACGCACAATACATTTCAAATAATGTGCAAAGCGACAGCTTGCAAAAAGATAAGGTAACCTAGCCGCAAGGTTCGCATTGGCCGTTGCATCAGGATCATCATATTCAGCAGGCTTCTGAAGGGATTGCGCACCAATAAAAGCGGCAAAGTCTGAATTCTTTTTATGCACTAGAGGCATATACCCATTTTTTGCTAGCTCTGCCTCTCGTCTATCGCTTATCGCAATTTCTGTTGGGCATTTCATATCCACACCGCCGTCATCCGTCGGAAATGTGTGAGTTGGCAACCCTTCAACAGCTCCTCCAGATTCAATGCCACGAATCCTGGAGCACCATCCGTACATCTTGAAGGAGCGATTAATGTTGACCGCCATCGCATAAGCAGAATTTGCCCAAGTGTATTTGCTGTGATCTGCTCCTTCGGTGTCCTCTTCAAAGTCGAACTCTTCAACAGGGTCTGTGCTAATTCCGTAAGGAAGGCGAGAAAGAAACCTAGGCATAGCTAGCCCAAGATAGCGTGCATCTTCAGATTCACGTAAAGACCGCCAACCTGCATACTCTGGGGTTTGAAAAATTTTAGTCAGGTCTCTTGGGTTACTTAGTTCTTGCCAAGAATCCATCTGCATTAAATTAGGATCTGCAGCAGTAATAAATGGGGAATGGGATGCGGCGGATACTTGAGCAATTTCACCTAATAGCTCTACATCAGGAGGACTATGGTCAAAATAGTAATCACCTACTAAACAACCATAAGGCTCACCACCAAACTGACCATATTCTTCTTCGTATATTTTTTTAAAAACGGGGCTCTGATCCCACGCCGTGCCTTTGAATTTTTTCAGTGTTTTACTGAGTTCTTTTTTCGATATGTTCATCACTCTGATTTTTAGCATCTCATCTGATTCAGTATTATTGATCAGATAATGTAAGCCACGCCAAGAGCCTTCAAGGTTTTGAAAATCATCGTGATGTAAAATCTGATTAACTTGGTCAGTCAGCTTTTGGTCTATCTCGGCGATTAAAGCCTGAATAGTCCCTATGACATCCGAAGAGATAATTGCAGTATCTTTTAACAGCTGCTCGGCAAGTGTATGGACAGCTATTTCTACTGCTTCTTTAGAGCGCTCGGATTTTGGCTTAAACTCTTTCTTGAGTAGTGAATCAAAGTCGCTCGCTTCAACTACCTCACTTTCTGCCAATGGCGCTTGTGCTTCAATATCTGCCATAACAAATCACTCCTTAATTCAAATCACATAACAATTGGGGTTATTGTTTTATTCCTCAGGTGTATTCTTTGTCGTAACGAGAGATTGCAACAGCTCAGAGTCATTCATAATTTTACCTATCAACTCTTCTGCGCCCGTTTTACCGTCCATATAAGTAATTAAGTTTGATAGCTGCGTCCTAGCTTCCAATAACTCTTTGAGCCCATCCACTTTTCGAGCGACGGCTGCTGGTGAAAAGTCATCCATGCTGTCAAAACTGATATCAACACTTAAGTTCCCCTCACCCGTCAACGTATTGGGAACTTGAAAAGCGACACGCGGTTTAATCGCTTTAAGACGGTCATCAAAATTATCCACATCGATCTCAAGCGCATCTCGATCAGCAACAGGAGCTAAAGGCTCTGCCGGTTTACCTGATAAATCTGACATAACCCCCATAACAAAGGGTAATTGAATTTTTTTCTCTGCCCCATATAGCTCAACTTCATACTCAATTTGCACACGAGGAGCTCGGTTGCGTGCTATGAATTTTTGACTGCTTGCCTTAGCCATCACAATTACCTCTTAACTATTCAGACTGTTGGTATAAAGACACTCTTTTTATGAGTCGTCACTAGGGTTACCTCCAATACTCTGAGCTTGCTTTAGCCCATCAGGCGCCATATCTTTAAGAATTTCCATAAACCCCAGCGTTGATAAACGTTTAGCTCTTTGCATAAAAAGTGGGATTGGGCTAGAAGGCTCATGCCTTGTAAAGTAATCACTGATTCGATCCATCATCATCGCGGCATCTTCTCTTGATCGAATCTCATAGTTAGAAGACTGGTTTCCCGGTCGATTTACAGAAGTAACACCACTTTCTTGGGTTAAATCATCAACTGTATCTATTGGCTCATTACGCTCAAGAAGGTACTCATTAACTATCGATGAAGCGTTCTTGATCACGCTATTTAAAGGCGAGAGGTCAGGCGCTTTCTCATTTCCAATTTGTTCAATTAGTATCTTATCTATACTAATTACACACTCTGATATTTCATTTAGTGTTTCAGAAATTTCTTTTAAATCATCGATTTTACAATCCATAAATGCAGCATAAATACTATTCATATCGGGAACGTTAGAACCTTTACTAGCATCCTCGGGCGAACTTGTTTTTGCAGCGACCACATCGCGCACTCCAAATTCACCTATGCCTTTTAAATAAACTAATGGAGCTTCCATTAAACCGTTTAAAATCATATCTCTATCGCACAGAGTTATTAATATATTAACTCTGAACGTAGGGTCGTAATTATCAAGGGGGTCTAATGCAGGATGTAAACTATCCCAATATTTTTCAAGCAACCCTTTAATAAAGAACAGTGAATTATTAAAACCGGAAAACCCATTTATATGTAACTGAGCTCGGGTAAGAAGTAAGGCAAGGCGAAGGTCTTTAGATTTGGATAATAATGAAATTGAATCGAGGTTAACGGTTTTCCAATCAGGAGGATCAGCAGCAATAGAGGCATCACCTAGGCTTTGCTCAGCTCGTCCTTCTGCCGCTCTAGCCAGGGCTGAAAACTCTGGTTCATATTCTAAGTCCTCCCCTGCGGGAGAATCAGAAGTAACCTCTGTTAATAAGCTATCTAAATCTATAGTAGTCATTATCAATTTCTTCCGGTTACGAAGCTCTAATCACATTCTAAAATCAAATAGAATGATGACTTGTCCGCAAAATAGAAGGGTATATAAAACTGTTGTACTTACTCAATATAAAAGCAATTTTTAATGCTTAAAGTGCAAACAGATCTATCAAGCCTTCTTATCCCTGAAAACCAAACCGCACAAGAAAAACTTATCAATTTATGTTTGAAAATCTTATTTAAAAACAACTAATTAAATAGTTATTCATAAGTAAATATTCTGCATAAACTTCTATTCCAAAGCCCTTCTAACGTTCAATCTACACCAGACATCAATTAAAAATCAATCCTGAATAATAAATAAATGAATTTAATGATGAGATGTTCATTAACAACTATTGACGGTTTATCTGATAACTGACAGTTTACTAGGATGAGATAAACAATAAGAAAATTAATTATGAGTGAAAACAAAAAAAATGATGAAACTGTTATATTGAATGATAAAACAGTTATAAAACATCAAATTAAAGACATAACAAAACCCTCTATCTCTCCTAGTTTATTAAAAGAAAATACTGATTTTAATGGAAGAGAAAATCCAACAAACGAATCCATAATTCAGGATAAAACCCCAATAAAATCAAAAAATTCCATTGGCATAGGATCAACTATAAATAATCGATTTACCATAGATAGATTATTGGGAAAAGGTGGTATGGGTATCGTCTACCGAGCACTTGATATAAGAAAGCAGGAAGCAAAAGATCGTGATCCTTATGTTGCCATTAAAATTCTCAATGACGAGCTGAAAGACCACCCTCAATTTTTTATAGCCCTACAACGAGAAGCTAGAAAATCACAGACACTAGCTCACCCAAACATCATTACCGTTTATGATTTTGATAGAGACGATGAAACAGTTTACATGACCATGGAAATACTCAAAGGTGTTTCATTAGAAGATTTCATTAAAAACAACCCTAATGGCGTTAGCATAAAATCTGCATGTAAAATCATACAAGATATCGCACAGGGGTTAAGCTATGCTCACGCCAATAAAATCATCCATTCTGATTTAAAGCCTGGAAATATTTTCGTCTCTGATGACGGATCAGCCAAGGTGCTTGACTTCGGTATTGCCCGCGCGATGACAAACCTAAGCGACATAGCCAGTGATAAAACGCTCTTTGATGCGGCTCAATTAGGTGGACTAACCCCCACTTATGCCAGTGTTGCAATGTTTGAAGGAAAAGAGCCCCACCCGAGCGATGATATATATGCATTAGGGCTTATCAGTTATGAACTACTGACGGGAAGGCATCCATATCAACGCAAACCCGCAAGCATAGCCATAATAAAGCACAAAAAAGTTACACAAGTTAAAGGACTAAAAAACCATCAATGGAGTGCAATAGCCTCAGCTATTGAGTTAAAAAGAGAAAATAGAAATGCTAACGCAGAACAATTTCTCGCAAAATTTAATGGCACTCCTTCTGCAACAAGGAACCTCATTCTTGTCCTGATTTTAACAATAACAATAATTGGCTCAGCTATGCTTGTTAAAAAGCCAAAAGAAGGGCCTGAAATTCCATTTGCATCTTTACCACAAAAAGTGCAACAAAATGTAGAGCAAGCTTTATATAATGGAAATCAATCACTTAAGTTTAATGACTATAATGGAGCACTGCATTATTTCAACTATGCTTACGAACTTCATCCTAAGAATAAAGCATCCGTTGAAGGCTTAAACTTCGTTGTTGATAAAGTTCTTTTAAATATTAAAAACACACCTGAAACGCATTCTGATGAATCTAATTTAAAACAAGTAAATACTTTGCTGGGATACTCCTCTTTGTCTAATAATCAAGTACTTAAAAACATTAAGAAAGAATTAGAAGGAGAATAGTAAAGAAATGAAGGTACGCATAAATTATTGATAAAAACCTTAATATCTCCTATCGATAAAAGCTTGATCTAAGCGCGACAAAATATTTGGCCATTCTGATTCCCAACAACACTTATGCCCGAAGTGTGGATACTTCCATACAGTACCACCATGTTTTTTTATAAAAGATTCAGTGATACTTGGAGGTACCACTTTATCCATCATCCCTATGATATGTATGAATAAAATATCACTCCTAGTGTATGCTAGCTCTATAGGATTAATAGAATGATTTAATGGTAAAAAACCTTTCTCCCTTGCCCAATTTTTAATATCTAAATTCCCAGCAATGGTTACCACCGAAACCACATTTGAAAGCCTGTTTGCTAGTAATGTTGCTATCACAGCGCCGCCACTGTATCCAAATAAAACAACCTCACTATCACCAGAAACTTCCCTTACCGCAGCTTCCATACTATTGAGTACATTTTTAGAATAACGGGCACTTGTCCACATCTCAGAAGTGCAACTCTCTTTTACCGCAAGCCCAAAATAACATGGACGACCCATTAAAATTGAGTGAGCACTATCAACAACCATTAATCTCAATATCAAAGGATCACTTGAAGTTGGATCACTTGAAATCCACTTTCCCTTAATCCATGGAATGCCATCTCCGCCGATGTAAATATGGATTTTAGTCTTTTTTTTCATACTGTTATGAAATACTACATGATCATGAATCGATGTTTTAAGTACTTCTTTTTTTAACGAATATTTTACAATAGCCGTATCTATTTTATTGTTAAATTGAGTGCATCCATTGATTAGAAGCAGGAGTACAACTATAACCAAAGAAAACAATTTATAAGAAAACAACACTATTTTAATAACATATCTCCCATAAAATATTCCATAAAGTAATATACGCTTTAGAAAATAGAGAACACCATATAAACTCAATATAAATTAATAACATAGCTCGCATTATAATCACAGGCACATCGGTTTAATAATAAAACGATAGCATTTGTATAATTGACAAAAAACACATTTAGTGTTTTTCTGAAATAATGTACAAAACGATGCCAAGGATAGAGTCATGAGTTTAGTACGAGCACTTAAAAAATCGTTCGTTTTACTTATATTTACTTCTATACTTTGTGGCTGTATAAATACGCGGCCGACTAATCATCAAACATCTCACCCAAAAATTTCAGACCTTCAAATCATTGATTGCTTACTCCCAGGTCAAGTACGTAGGCTAGGAAATAGTACTTACATAACTCCGCGAAGACCAACTAATACAACCGCAGCAGATTGTAGAATACGAGGCGGAGAGTACGTTGAATATGATCGTGCTAACTACAAGTCTTCTCTTAATGTATGGCTTGCTACCGCACGACAAGGCGATGCAGATGCACAAGTAAACGTGGGTGAAATTTTTGAACGTGGAACAGGCGGTGAGCCGAACTATAAAGCAGCGGCTATTTGGTATACCAAAGCAGCCAATCAAGGGAATGAACGCGCTCAATTTAATTTAGGGACACTTTATGAGCAAGGCTTAGGCGTTCCCAAAAATAAATTATTGGCTCTCAATTGGTACCGTAAAGCATGGGGAATGCCTACGGATGACCTGATTTTCCAATCCGCAGCAAAAAAAGAACAGCAACTATTAAAAGCTAAGCTACAGAAAAAACTCAATGAAAAATCTTCACAAATAGGCTTACTAAAAAATCAAACTCAATCATTACGAGAAAATTTAAGGCAAAAGAACAGTGGTACTCAAACAAAGTTAAAACAACTAACGCAATGGATAGCAAAGCTTGAACAAGAAAAAGCGGAAGCTAAAACACAACTAACTGCGTTACCCATTTTCCGAGAGCCTCAAGCAGCATCAACCTCTTCCAAACACTCACCAGTGAAACCTCTTTCATTAACGGATGTGAAATTTGGAAAGTACTATGCGCTAGTAATAGGCAATCAAAACTACACCCAGCTAGAAAGCTTATATTCTCCAAGGCGAGATGCAAAACACGTAGCCACAGTCCTAGAGCGTAAGTACGGTTTTTCTGTCCAGCTCCTTCTAGATGCAACTAATATCGAAGTCATGCAAGCAATTAATGATCTTAATGGTGTGCTTAGTCGTAATGATAACTTACTTATATTCTATGCTGGGCACGGAAGCCGAGTTAAAAATGGCAGCACTGAAGACGGTTATTGGCTCCCCGTAAATGCCAACCCCCCTCCCACAGATACCTTTTGGGTTTCTAATGAGTTTATTACCCGCCACCTCAGCCGCCTGAGTGCTAAACGTGTCTTAGTTGTTGCTGACTCATGCTATGCAGGATTACTCTCAAATGCGCCCGACTATCTTTTCATGGGCGACAAACCAAACTACACCGAAGAGTACTTACGCTATAAATTACAGAAAAAATCTCGACTAATTTTATCCTCCGGTGGAGACAAGCCCGTGCTTGATAATGCAGGCCAAGGACACTCAATATTTGCAAAAGCATTTCTGGAAGCCCTTGAATCTAATACTAAAATTATTGCGGGGCCTGAACTTTACATAAAAATAAGAGACCGTGTGACCGAAGGATCACATGCTTTCGGATATGACCAAGAACCTGTATTTAAAGCAATCAAAGGGGCTGGCCATGAAGTAGGAGATTTTTTCTTTGTACCCTTAGAGACTTAATAATTAACACTTGAGCTTGTACAAATAATAAAGGAGCTAGTCATGATTAAGCCTGCTGCACTGTTGTCATTAGTTAAGGCAAGTGGCCCATTAAAATATTTCACCTTACTCATACTTTTACAATGCCTTGTCTCCAAAGCATTGCTTGCTGCCTCAATCACCCCAACATCCTTAGACTTTGGCGAAGTAGTTGTTGGTCAATCGCCCAAACTCATCACTATAAATGTGTTATTCGATTCTACAGACGCGGGCAGCGATCTCTTTATTGGCTCCCCGAATAGCCCGTTTTTAATTAGTACTAACAACTGCCCTTCATTTGTCAGTACAACAAACGCTAGTTGTGACGTACAAGTTGCTTTTGAGCCAACAGCCAATGGAAGCTACCCGAGTAGCTTTGATATCAATGTTGGTAATACGGCCACTGAGATCTCTTTGACAGGGACAGCCAGTACAAAATCAACGACAGACTTAGTAAAAGATGAACTTATAAAATTTTCTAATGGAAACCCCAATATTATTGCGACTAGCGAGGCTATTTCTACTGCATGTGTTAGTGGCAATATAACAGCGGCATTGCAAAGAGATTGTAATTCACTCGTCCAATCAGCCTTTGATGGTAATGCTGCGACATCTACCGCCTTGGCACAAATCACACCAGAGACAGCAACAAAAGCTAACCAAACTACACAAAAAGGGGGCGCAACCCAGACAAGTAATATTAATTCACGTATCAGCGCTCTAAGAAATGGAGCTTTTGGTATTTCTCTTACCGGCCTTAATCTCCAAACAGAAGACCAAAATATGCCGATCGGCCAACTTGCTCAGACCCCTCTTCGTATGAAAGGCGGCGGAGCTAGTGCTGACGATAGTATCTTATTTGGACAAAAATTAGGTGCATTTATAACGGGCACAATATCTACCGGAGAAAAGGAAGAATCAAGCCTAGAATCAGGTTTAGACTTTGACACTTATGGTATTACCGCCGGAGTCGATTACCGTATTTCAGATCAATTCTTCTTAGGTATTGCACTGGGATATATGAATACCGATACAAATTTTAACAATAGTAAAACCGAACTAGATACTAGAGGATATAGCCTAAGCACTTACGGTAGCTATTACACCACCCGCGGCTATTATGTTGATTTTTCAGCAACTTATGGAAAAAATAATTTCGATCAAAAGCGCCATATAAGCTACCAACTAGACAATACAGTCAATGTAAACCAAGTTTTTACAGCGGATTATAGCGGCGATGTTTATTCACTCGTACTGGGTTTAGGCCGCGACTATAACAAAGGAGCTTGGTCTTTCAGCCCGAAAGTAGATTTGGAATATACTCGCGCAAATGCAAACCAAATCACTGAACAATCCTCTGCTCCCACTGCTTTAGGAAGTGGTTGGGGTACGCAAATAGAGAGTACAGATCAAAAATGGCTAACCCTTCAAGTGGGCGGAAAGGTTTCATATGCGCAGAGTACCAGCTGGGGAGTCCTGATTCCCTATGCCGAACTCGGTTTATTACACGAGTTTAAGCAGGACTCACAAACTATATCTGGAAGCTTTAGCGGTGATTTTGCTTCCAACCAACTACAAATCACGACTGACAACCCTGATAGAAACTATATGACACTGAGTATAGGTACATCCGTACAACTCAAACATGGGGCATCTGGGTTTGTTAGCTATAGTACGCTTTTATCTAATAATGTATGGAGCGAAAACACTATTCGTTTAGGCATGCGCGCAGAGTTTTAGGGGATCTGCGAACAAGCACCCTTTTACTATTCTACGGATCACATAGATAGGAAGGTCGTAACTCTAATATTGGACTTATTCGTACCTTCCTTGATATTCAAACCTAGGGAAGGTTTGGATGAGTACAGATTCTTACAGGAAGAAAGTCCGCAGGCTGTGGCACTAGCCCTAATGCTTTTATATATTCTTAATTTTCAGTAACCATTTACCAAACAATGCGGACTACTTCATCATTAATGCTAATGGTTTACGAGAATATTTTTCCATAGAAAGCACTTATTATATTTCATCTATCTTGATGTCGTACTTCTTTGTACTTTTTTAATAGTTCCATTATTTCATGCCTTTAAAGTAATAATTCTTTAAGTAGTTCTCTAGTCAATTCTTTGCTATCAGCAACTAATATATAGATAGTGGGAAGAATCATCTTTTGTAGTAATTGATAGAGTATTATTCTTTGCGCTTGACGTTGAATCTAATCCAAAGAAAATAGTTTCGCTACTAGAAGTAATCACTCAGAATGAGGATGCTTCGGTTAATATTTCCCTTTGTGCTTTTACATAAGCATTAATCGGAGGAGCATTAGACGTATGAATAGAGTCAAATAACCGTGAAAGGGAAACTATTTCACCGGCAGCGGTTCGCTGCTCGATTAGAAATTCGTCCTTACTCCCGTAGGAAAATGACACAGAATATCAGCTTAAAGCATTGTTGCTGCGTAACAATATCAAGCCGACGGTCACGGATAACTGGTCGCAAAAACATCTGCGTTGGTTAACCGAACTCATTCTGCCTTATCCTAGCCAACAGATCGTTCTCCAAGAGTACATACAAACGATTACTGAGCGCGTTAAACGGCTTGAACGTTTAGATAATGAGTTGATCCATCAGGTAAAAAACTGGCGCTATTACCTCGTTGTTAAAGCGATACAAATGATTGATAAAACGGGGCAAACACTACAATGACGTGATCACGGCCATTGCGTGCGAGATGATTGCGTATATCTGGGCTATCGCCAGAGAAGTGGTGCAATCGCCTGTTAATCCTCTCAATCATTTATCACGGGTGCCTGCATAATGATCAGTTTTGAGTTAGTGCATCGGATCGGACCACGGCAGTGGCATAAGCTCCGACGGCGTTAGGCAGGCAACTACGTGAGTAGTTGATCCTCGAACATAGACTGAAGATCGGTACCACGACGCCCCCTCATTCAAGAAAGTAGTAAGGTAGGCGCTGCTCATTGAAGAATGAGTAATCCACGAATACCAGCATAAAAACCGATGACATTACCGGCCTCATTCAATGTGTTAACTCATCCTATTTTGAGAAAAAAGCTTAAAGAAAAGCAAGTATGAGTGCGGGTGAACTTGACAGTGGGATGCGGCAAAAGCCTAAGTTAGCTATTGACGCCATAGTCTCTTGTTATAAGTTTACTCTCCTAAGTGAATTACTTTACTTAATTCACCTCTTTGAATATCTTGGATATATATTGCTTTGGGTTTCTTACTTGTTGAGTAAATGACTACTTTTGATTCAGTTACTTGAATACCATATATCCCAGATTTTATATATACACCACCTGGGTAACGACCAGACGTTGCATACCAACCTGCTCTGTTATTATGTAACCATTCATTTAGAACAACATATACTTCATCTTTCTTAGTGAGACTTATTCTCTGATCGGCATCATTGCTAAAAAACACTTCAACTTCAGGTTCTAACTGAATATCAATTGGCTTACTGCAACTGACTAATACAATTGCGAATAATAAAACGATAATTCTGTTCATTTGATAACTCATAACGCCGTTATAATTAGCGTGGTTTGTGTAGTGTGGTTTTGCGGTAAAGTGGCGAAGCCACCGCAAAACGGAGCGTAGTAAACTACATCAGGTTGATGACCTTGTTAAAATTTTATGCAGTTGTACGCTATTATAAAAACAAACTACTACAACTGCCACTAAACTTAGCCGCACTCCAAGATGAGCATAAAATAGCTCTTGGTCGACGCTGCCATACGATAGCAACATTGAGCCTATGCGGTATATTTCATATGAAATTGGCGCTGCCAGTAGAGCAAACATTACATAAATTAAATTCGCCTTGCCTAATGTAGACAGAAACGAGGCATCTTGACAAACGGCAGCCTAAATAATAAATTTAATGCTCACTCGTTATCACAGGCATCTAAAGTCTGATAGTGATATTAATGGTAATTTTCCTAATCAGGAGCATACCAAGGCAGGCAGCCTTTATCATTAGGTACAAGTTATACTTGTACGGTGATACTAAATTGGGGGCTAAGCAACCAGCTTACCCTTACCAGAAAGAGCACAGCCATTCGCTCTTCTGGCATTGATTTTGGTATTCATATACCTGTTAAAAATGCTGTTCGCACATTACCCGCTTCAAAACATTACAAAAATATCTCATACGAAACACTTGCCGCTAGCTGGTTTACTAATGACGGCTGGGAAGTATTGATGCCCCTTGTCGATCATGGATCAAAAACAGATTTAGTTATTGTTGACGACTCAAACTTTTACCGCATACAAGTAAAGTCGTTAGCCTCAAATGACGAAGAGTAAACTGTTCAAAACCAATGGGGGGATATCAAAATCGATTATGTGATTTTCTTTTCCCATACTGGAAATTGGGGGTATATCACGCACCCATTCAGAGAGAAAAGCAAGAAGCTAAACTCAGATGGCCATATGCGATTCCACCAGCATGAAAAAAACTTTGCAAAAGCATTTCAGCGCATTTAACCGCTGAAACATCAATGAGCTGCAGGATAACAACCTTGCAACTCACTGGTTATACACCCATCCAAAACAAAGTTTTGAAGCAAAAATCATATCCAAACTTTTTTTACAGCCCCCCTTTGCTCTCTAACAGCGCTACGTAATTCATCAAAAAGTGCCAAGTTAAAATTAATTGTTCGCAACTTGGATTTACCCTCTCTTTTCGGTTTAACTAAGCCTAAAAGGGGGTACGACTTATCTTGAGTTTGGAGAGCAATGCGAGAATTCCTTGTTAATAGCTCCACAGGATTTTCAGATAACTCAATATTAATAATTTCAAACAACCAAATGGAAGTGTGTGTCCGGAATAAAATGCCTTTACGTATATCAATTCGCCTTTCATATATATCATATTTGGTAGTAACAGAGCGGAGTATTATATCTACAAATGTAGGTAAAAAGAATATTATTGCAGCAAATCCTATTATATCTCTAAAACGGCCAAAATAGGTGTGTATCAAGCGCTTATCCAAATCTAAAAAGAGGATTAGAAACAATACACTACCAATCAACAACATAATAATATGAATAGAAAAGCTTGTTGGACGTCTATACTTTGACGAATACAGCAACAAGCCAGGGCCATCTTCATCTTGTGTTTGAAAAACAGTTTGTTTTGGTTGATCAGCGACAGTTGGCTCTATGCCTAGTTCGGAAAGTTTTTTCTGAGCGACTTCCAAATCAGGGTCAATCAATAAAGCCATATGATACTTTTCTATCGCTTTATCTTTATCTCCCCTCCTCTCTTTTGTCAGCCCTAAATAATACCAAGCCAATGAGTTTCTTGGTTCAACCTCGATCAAAGCACTAAAGCTATCCCCAGCTTCCTTGAATTTTTCAAGCCTAAAGTCACATACACCCAACTTATATAACGCCTCAAAATTTTTATCAGAATTTTCTAGTACTTCTGCAAAGAGTGGGCGTGCCAAGGTAATTTGATTTTTATTAAAGTACTGATTGGCTAATTTAAACTTAGATTCCATAAAGTTTACTCCCAGTTAGGCGGCTGGTGCATCTGATGCATTTTCTGCAGCTGCGGCATCTGCTGATGGAGGCGGCGATGGTGGTTCATCATCACATGAATTTATACTTTCCTTCGATTCTTCAACTTCGCCATGCTCATAATGATCTTCACCGTCCTTGTTATCTTCACCATCCTTAGTATCCTCGCCATCCTTAGTATCCTCGCCATCCTTGTTATCTTCCTTATCATGCTCGTCGAACAAGTCATTTGGTTCATCTGGATCAGGATAGCTCATATCCGACTCTGCAGTTGTTACCTCAGCATGATCGGACGACGAAAGTAAAACCATACTATCCTCATCTGTATCCCAAGGGTTCTGTATAGGTGTTGCACCAGAGGGGGGTGTCATAATGTCATTATCAGCAATACCTTCTTCATTAGGTAAGCATTCTAATTGAGGCCCATCTGGGACACCTGTATAAAAATGACCGTCAACTAATTGAGGCTCAGCTGGATCAAAGGGTTGTAAAATAATATCATTACCGACGGGACCATTTGGGTAAGAAGTAATGCCTTCAGCTACTTGAGGTTCGTCTGAGTCAGGATGACCGTCCATATCCAATTCTACTGAATCAAAACTAACCTCATCTGAACCCCAGGGGTCTTGCGCGGATGCTGAGTCAGAAGGGTCTAAAGTAACACTATTGCCGGCTTGATCAGTTACTTCAGCCGCTTTTATCATCTCACTGACTTGCTGGTTTATATCATCTACAGTAACAGCCCAACTTTGTATAATTAAAATACCATTACTTTCAATAAAATAGAGACCTGATTCATCATAGCTAGATTTGTATCTATACTCCGAAGCGTTAAATGCTTTTTCCGCTCCAGATTGTATCGTGTGACCGCTAAAAATCGCATCAAGTCTTCCCTCAGAAAGCCGTGTAGGATTTGCACTCACATTAGGTCCTTGATCTTTTTCTACTAAGTAAGCCTGTATTGCATGTTTCTCTCTAGTGCTTAATTTTTCTACTTTCGGTAGTAAATGATTGTAAAGAGCCCTTTGAACATCTGTCATACTTTTTAGGTCAGCATCATAATTTTCATCGATACCAGCGGCTACTGCTATTGAAAGGGCTTGATACATGTCATATCGTTGATCAGCAATCTCTCCAGTTAAGTTCGATATAGCAAGATCAACAAAACTACCTAATATCGATTTACCTAAAGTTTTACCCACTTGTAATGGATTGATTTTTCTCCCGCCTTTTAAAATACCCCAAACTTGCTCTTGAAATTCTTCTTGATTGTCAGATGGAGCAGCCATAATCGGATTTTCAGGCAGCGCTATATCCCGTCTTATTAGGTCAGCCTCAGGTTCAACCAACTTCTGGAATAGCTCTTTTCCATCTACCCAGTCTTGATCAAAGTTATCAGGAAAACGTTCATTTCTAAGCTCTGTCAGTTCTGATTCATCCTTTACGCCTTCCTCCTTTTCTGGGATAGGATCCGGGACATTATTATATTCAATGTCAATAAGAGCACTGCGACTCTCGGCCACATCATATTCAGCATTAGGGTTTTCTGGTTCATCTATTCCAGGCTCTACAGCCCACTCCCCCATCGGGATCACGCTTATTCTCTCAGAATCTACTCCTTGATCGACTAGCCATGCTTTTAGCCATTGGGCTCGTTTAAGAGATAGATTACGATTAAATGAATTTGAACCTGGATGGCTGGCATAACCGCGAATAATGACTTTATTATGAGTGCCAACAATATCGTGCTGTATTTTATCGAAATATTGAATCAAATTTTTCTGTGTTTTAAGGTCAGGTACCGATTTTCCAAATTCGAACCCCACTCCATTTTCAGGCTGAGAAACGAATTCTTTTTCATTAATCGGGTCACCAAGTGTTATTTTTGACTTCCTACTCATAATGCATTTCCTCTTTCTCAACGAGATAAACACTGGCCTTTATACTCTCACGGTGCAATTACAAAACACAATATAAGTTATTTTGATATTTATTCTTTCCGTTAAGGCGTAATTCTAAAAAATGAGAATATCTAAAAAGAACCAACTAAAACTAAAAACCACTGCACTGCTATTAGTGATATTGCTTTTAATGGTAGTAGGGGCAGATTATGTCGTCGACTATTTTGGCGGCAGCTCTCATGTCCCTGAATAGGCTTACTACCTATCTATGATATCTTTTGCAATACCAGTCTCTTATGCCGCTAGTGCTTGTGTAAAAGCATTTGACGATAATGATTGATCGTAGAGAGTAATTCGAAATCATAATTTTTTTCCGCTTTAGTTTCTAAACAAACAAAACCGCCAATAAATAACATTTTTTTCTAGCGCGACGCCCCCTTACACTGAACAGCATCACCCTTGAGGCTGTTCAAATGACTACTCAAATCGCCAAACTACAAAGCCTATTACCCGACTCGATCCATGCGGTGGCAGCGGCCATCGGTATGCCTGCCACACTCAAGTTATTAGAACGGTTGGGCGGTACTACATTGCCGATGCGCTTGGAGGTTAACCGTTTGGGTCGTGCGGCGCTTGATGCTTTGTCTCAACAGATAGGCCATGATGAAACCCAAAAGCTGGCGTTATATTCTGGCGGTGAGCCGCTGTATATACCCCAGTGTCATGTGGCCGTTCGTCGTTTGCGTGATCTAGATATCTGCTCTGCATTTGAAGCGGCGGTACGTGATGGAACAACGGCCAACGCTGCCGTGACTGAGCTGGCTTTAAAGTACAAGCTGACTGATCGGTGGGTGTGGCGTATTTTGAAAGAGACGCCGATCCAGATTGAACCTGCCACGCCTGATCTATTTAACTAAGCCATTTGAGCAGCCACTTAACTCCTTCCCCTAATCCCTTCGCACCACACTTAATACACTGCTGATATCACCACTATTGATCTAGCGTTTACGCAAACAATAAGGAATGTCAGCATGTTTGAAAAACTACCACGACTCGCTATCCCTGGCAGCATGGCCGAATGCGCCAACTGTGTGGCGGGCCGCTCTGAATATATCGGCGAATCTAAATGGGGTATCAAGAACGGTATCGCCAACTATAACGACACGGCCATTAATCAATACGGCGAATGGAGTGTGGGCAATATCCCGCTTAATGCAAAGCGCCTCACCGTGGATATCTGGGTGCAGACCACCAATAACCAGCCTGAAATAGACCGTGTTACTCGCCAGATTAACAAGCTGGCCGGAGTGCCTATTGTCTTTGATGCGAACAACGATGACACAGACCACGAAACCTACCGTGTATTCGGTATCTGCACCGACTTTTATCAGGTCGTTCCTTACGCGACAGAAACCCAATGCAACATGGAAATATTAGGACTCAGATAATGGCTATTGACCAACAGATTGCAGTATTCCCCCCGTTTCCCAAACGCCTAACCGAAGGCCGTATCTATGTGCCTCAGATGGACGCAGCGCTTAACCGACTAGAGACGCTAGATACCGAACTCAACACCTGGGGCCAAGAAGCCAACCAGCTGCAAATAGAGATTAACAGTGCCGCGCAATCGGCCAGTGCTGATAGTGATACAGCGCAAAACGCAGCAACAGTGGCGACAAACAAAGCAACACAAGCCAGCGACTACAAAGACTCTATTGAAGCGCTAGCCGCTGCTGTTATGTCTGCGATGGGTTTACCCTCTCTGACCGGTAATGCAGGAAAGCGCTTAACCGTTCTTAGTAATGAAATGGGTGTAGCTTGGATAGGTGGTTTTGCACATCCCGCGTATATCAATAACGCCGCCACCGGCACTGTTGATTTGAACCTAAAAGCGGCCACAGTTTTTGAGTTAACACTCACCGGTGATGTCACCCTCAATGCTATCAATCTACCCACAGGCAATGAGCGTTCGGTTGCCTATCTGAATGGCACCAATCTTGGAAGTTACGCCGTTACCAGTAATATCGATTTTTCGAGTGTGGCATTGCTGGCGGGGTATTCCGTCTCGCAGATGAAAAAAACAGGGCGCACGTTCACGCCAGATGCGGCGGCGGGTTCTGAGTTAGCTGAAATGAAGCTTAGTAACGCAGGTGACAAGCTGATTGTTATGGGCAAAGGCAGCTCAAATGCCTCCATCATTACGGTGTATCACTGCAACCAAGGACTTGACTCGATCACGCTTCACTCATCCCATACGATTGATTACACGTTCACAGGGTTGGATGTGTTTGCAATCAGTGACGATGGCACAAAAATGGTCGTACGCAAATGGGCATCAAATGAAGTTGCTTACTGGACGTTATCAACTCCATGGGACGCTACAACCCTGACAAAAATAGGCGTTATTGCTCCGGCTCATTACAGTTCGATTGGCTATATATATGCAATGGCATTTTCGGGTGATGGTGCACGTTTTTACGTGGTTGACGGTGATTCGAGTTTGCTGTGGTGGGATATACCAACCGCATTTGACATATCCAGCATAGCCAGCGGCCCAGCTGGAAGCACGCAAATAACATCATCAAATATGGGGTTGGCTAGCCTAACAATCTTGCCTAATCATTCCGGCCTTATTATTACGAATGGGTATAACGATGACACGCATGGTCGCCGCCTGGAAAAGTGGGCGTTTCCAAGCATAGGCAATCCAGTTGGTGCAACGCTAGCAGAAGTATCCACCTCACTTTACGCTGATATGAATGTCCCCAGACGCAGCACATTTATTAATGACGGGTCGCGTGTTATTGCGTTCGGAAATACAAAAACATTGCATGAATACGACATTCAGACATCGCAAATTATCACGCTTCATCAAGTCGGCAATACCATCATCGCGAGGAATACATAATGCGCCAGTATGCACATGTGGTTGGACAACAAATCCTCAATACCAGTATCAGGAAAGGCACGGTGTATCAGGGGACGTTCTACAGTAATGATGTGGCCTTGCAGGCTAATTCTGAGCTGCTACCTGAAGTGAGTATTCAACCATCATATGACCCGTTAACCCAAGCACTAGCGATTGATCGTTACGAGGTCAACGGCAATCAAGTCGATGTCATCTATGTTGCTATAGCCCGTAACCCTGACGATATAACCGCAGATAAACAGGCCGTTATTGATCAAATAGAGCAGGCTCATGATGAGATATCGAAGCGTGCGGTTGGCGTCGATGGTATCAACTATCAAGGCGGTTGGCAGTCGGCGGTGGTAATTAATGGCTCAGCAGACATGGTCGTGAATATGGGCGGTAGCAGCTGTAGTATTGTGGATGCCACCGGTACAACTCACGCACTCTCCATTGCAGAAACACGTAATGTGGCGACGCAAATATCCATAGTCTATCAAACAGGGTTTATGGCTAAAGTGGCCGCGTTAACAGCAGCGATCAGTGCCACTAACCAGGTTGAACTGGATGCGGCACTGAGTGGCTTTGTGGCGGGGTTTGTTGTTTAGGTGAAGAAAAAAACGCCGCATTCAGCAGCTTGTCCGCTGTAATGCTTTGTTATAGCGCTGATACTTGCAACAATTCTTGGACATCAATATGGTCAACTTCTCGTCCCAGTAAACGTTTGTAACTGATCAGTTCTGGAATTGGAATAACTGGAACTTCCATGCCTAAGTAACTCTTGACAACCGACGCAGAAAAGTCTGTATGTAACTCATACCAAGAACCATTTTCGGATGATTGAATTTTGGTTCCCGGAAACAAACCGATTTCTATTTTTTGTGATTGGTAGATTAACTGAAAGTACTCTAAATCCCATGAGCCCTCGACGCAATGAGTTAGCGGCTTAGAAATATAGGGGGTAACCTCCGATAGAACTTTAGCCGCATCGGCTTTTTTAATGTAGAGGTCAATATCAGCGACCTCTCGGCTACCACCATGAATTGTTGCCGCAAGCCCACCAACGATTTGATACGCTACTTGTTGCGATTCTAGTAGGTTATTCAACCATTCCAATGCTACTTTAACTCTATCGCTCATCCTGAACCCTCTGCTAATTTGACCCTGCGCTATAACGCCGCTATAAAAGACGCGCGCTAGCGCGTCCAGTGGAGGCCGTTTTTTTGGCCGGAACGGTTTTTGATAGCCTTGTTAGCTGGGCGATGTATATTTGGAGCCAAAAAAGTGGCTTACCATAACCAAAGATATTGTTTTGAAATGCTGCCAGATTTCGTTGCTAGCCTGTGCTTTGTTGTCACTATAATGAACATAAATAACAGAAGCTACAACCAAACCAAGCATAATAAACACTGAGATCAGAATACGGATAGAGATTTTTTTTAAAGACATAAGCACCTTATCACTGCATCAGCAGTATTAAGTGCAATGTCTCCTAAGTGGTGTGAAGTAGAAGGATATTGCGGAAATATAGATTTGCCGTATTAGGTGGCACGACCATCACCAAGGGTATTAGCCCATCGCATCTAAGCGTTGGTGTTATTTTAAACCTATTACCTGATCAATGGAAGCCTGCTAACGCCTCATTGAGAGGCAAAAACCAGCTGTTTTTTGTCCTGCTGAAATGACTTGTTATACGTTTTTTCGCGAAAAATGTTCAATCACTTTCATACCGACAACGCTATTCCGATGTCCAAAAAAATCTAAATATTTTTTAATATCTGATGTTCCACTTTGACTAAGGATAAGCTTGTTAACCATAGAACGAATACCAAATTGATTAGAAAGTGTATTAATTGGTTGCCCCTTAAGTGCAACTTTCAGCACCCCAATACCAGCAGTAAAAGTAGGAGAATTGGTATCCACAGTTCCCATTGTTGAATCTACATATTGAGAGATAGAATGGAGAATTTTAGAAAATTTAGCTTTGTCCTTATAACTACCATCGCTTAACGATATTTGATAACAATTTAGCCAATCCCTTAATTCTTGGTATTCTCCTCTCAACTCTAGAGCAACTTTAATCAAATCTTTTACTGAATTTGACTCTTGTATAACTCGAATCGGTAACGGGAGCATATTTACATTTAGCGCGTATAGCTCTGAATTTAAGTTATGAAGCGAAGAAATAGAGGCTCTTTTATCAGATACAAAATCATTTAATTTTAAAACAGAGTCTTCATTTGAAAGTAAAATCCCAGCTTCTGTAAAAAAACGCTTTCTAACAGGATGAGGTGTGTAACCTTTTTCATATACAAACCCTCTCGCTAGCATACCAGCACCACCCCAAAGTGTTTGGGATAAATAGCTATGAGGAGTAGTTTTGTTTTCGAGAAAACCTACTCGATTTTCTTCATGATCTTTCTTTAAATCTGATGTGAGGCTCAAACGTTCAATAAATTCATCTCGCGGTCCTTGGAGCTTTTTATAATCGACTAAAAACGGATAAGGACGTATAACTCCCTGAGAAAGTGCCTCTTGAAAAGGGTTACCTTCTCTATTCCATGCATTAATGAAGTTTTCTTCTACTAAGATTTGATCACGAAGGATAATATCAGTAATCAAATCGAATAATGCTTCGGTATTGATAATTGCACTGATACTGGCTTCGTAAGAATAGCTGTCCTTCTCTTTATCAATCGTGATGTAGTGAGATTCACTTTCATCAATACCTGAGTTAATTAACTCACCAATATTTTGTAATGACCAGTTATCTGCAATAACACTTTGACTCATTTAAAATCCTTTTAATCATCTCATGCACCAGACTGCTTGAAACGTATAACAGTCTGTTTATGAGGAACGCGTCCTCATAATAATTATTATCAGGAATCCCTATAAGTCCTTTTACGATGCTCATATGGATTACAACCTATTGATACATCTAATAAAAATCCTGCCCTCATAAATGCTAAGTAATTAAGAGGGAAAGATTCTGCCTCATTCATCTCTGCTGATACGACCATAATTACACACTCAACAGACAAAGACACAGCTAATTGATGTACCACTAATATAGACCACTGAACCCCTTCCTGTAAGCCTTACTAAGACCATCTGATTAAATAGATTCTGCCGAATTTAATTAAATGAGCCGCGCCGCGTTGATAATCAATATTTCAGACAACGTCGGCATAAATAAAGAAGGTGTAAGCCACTAAGGGAAAATCAAAAGACAAGAGGAAGCGGCTCGATCTCCTGTAGAGAGTTGATCGAACCCCAATCCACAGTACATGGATACTGTGAACCAGCTAAGGCTCCCTCACCACGACGTCATGGCGGAGGTAGCCTATCAAATCTAACGATAGGTTCACACATGTTAAAGGATATACGCTGTACTAAATGTGAAAAATTATTAGCAAAAGCTAGTTTTTATACAATCGAAATCAAATGCCCACGTTGTGGGCACATTCAGAGGGCCGTGAGCCCCATCACTAAAGATGGAGTAACACATGGCAAAACCTCTCACACCCTGGATAGGCGGCAAACGTCGCCTGGCTAAACATATCTTACCGCTGTTCCCCGATCACCAATGCTATGTTGAGCCGTTCGCAGGAGCGGCGGCTCTCTTCTTTATGAAAGAGCCGTCAAAAGCAGAGATCATCAATGATATCAACGGCGATATGGTGAACTTATATCGGGTAGTAAAACATCACTTAGAAGAGCTATATAAACAGTTGAAATGGATGCTCTGCAGTCGACAAAACTGGGAGTGGTTACAAGCCACTCCCGTAGAAACTCTGACTGATATCCAACGAGCGGCGCGCTTCCTTTATCTGCAAAAGATAGCTTTTGGCGGTAAGGTCACAGGGCAAACCTTCGGCACCTGTACCACCCATCGTCCACGGTTCAATATCTTCACTATGGAACAAGACTTAGCCGATGCTCATTACCGTTTAGCTGGAGCAACAATAGAGAGCCTAGACTGGAAAGCCATCATCAAGAAGTATGACCGCCCACACACTTTATTCTACTGTGACCCACCCTATTGGCAGACAGAAGGCTATGGAGTTGCTTTCCCCTTCGAGGAATACCAAACCATGGCAGAACTAGCAAAATCGATACAAGGAAACATGATAATCAGCATCAACAATCACCCTGACATACGGGCGCTTTTTAATGGATTAAACCTAAAAGAAGTAGATCACAAATACACGGTAGGAGGGGGAGCAAAAGCAGTCGCTGTAAAAGAGCTTATTTATACAAACTTCGAAATAAACTAGGCACTGATCGTGTGACAAAAAGTGCGCTAACGCTTTGCATACGGACGCGTGAAACGCGTCCCAGTCCGAAAGGCGACTTTAAATGTTTTTGTTATGTGGTATACACCCCTCCTAAAAAACCGAGGGTAAAAACAACCCAGAAGAAGATGTATATATAGACTGTCCACTTCTTCTTAAGAATGTACTCGTTACTACCTACAACCATTGTTTCTAATACGTTCTTTATTTTCTGCTTGCTGTAAAAAGCATTAGCTAGGGAGACAATAAAAATAGTCACTATCCCCAACCCACTCAAAGTCATCATGAGCTCAAATATTGTCATATCAACCTTAGGTTTAACGTTCCACATAGCATTTGTCTAATTTACTTCTATTTTTATCTTAACACCAAGAGCAATACAAGCATTGCTCTAGTTACAATTAATGTAAACCAGCATATATATCGCCAGCTCACTAGAAACGGTGAAGAGCCATATTTGAACAGAAATGACTCGATAGTGACTCTAAATTTCAGAACACTATTTGATAACTTTACTTCGTTCGTTTAGGTGGTGATTGAGGTGTACTTGAAGAGTGTTATTTATAGGCAGTTTGAGCTGAAGTAAGGATTAGAGCGTGTGCCAAAAAGACCGCAAATCAGTGCCAAAAAGACCGCAAATTTACAAACACATGCTGGATATTCGGAAAAGTATTCGGAAATAGCCGGAAAGCAAATTGTAGACATAAAAAAAGCCACCTAAGTGACTGATTTTAATGGAGGCGCGAGTCGGAATCGAACCGGCGTTAACGGAGTTGCAGTCCGCTGCATGACCACTCTGCC
>NZ_JADGEV010000037.1:0-12112 GCF_016744175.1 Neptunomonas sp.
CAAGAAAAATAAACTACCCAACACGAACCACCTCTCTTCTGATGATTTCTGGGTTCTTACACAGGTGAACCAATACAAACCATTTAGGTAAAACGCACAGGCAATCTGAAAAAGCAGAAATATACTGCATAAACGTTCATAAAATAGAGCCTAATTATAAACAGGAAGATAAAAGCACTTATTGTCCGCTTATGGTACGTTTAGCTAAAACGAATGATTTTGTTTTGCTTAGAAGCAGTCAGGCTGCTTACTCAGTGAATCTACAGCACAGTTCAGACGTGTAAGCGAACCAATCCTTATGTTATACACACCGAAAATTTCGGGGGGTATTTTAAAATGAGAGAGAATTTCAACTTTCAAAGGCTTCGACAGTTTTCATGATAGTAAAATGGCAAAAGCGCTGTTTAAACATCGTCAGAAATAACTTCATGTCATCCTCCGCTGTTTTGTCGTCATACTAGGGATATATACGATAGGGCTATAGTGGCTCATCGATGATAAATGCTTTAGGTCTATTCCGAAAAAATGCTCATATACTCAATGATATCTTCTATCTTACATTTTGTAACAGCAAAGCTTATCCAAATTTTCGTTGTAGTGTTATAACCTGTAGGACTTTACGTTTTTGACAAGGTCGTTCTATGTATACCGGCCTTATCTGCGGCTTCTTTAAAGTTAATAAATACCCTGACTTTGTTGACGAGTGCTGTAGCACTCAATGTTGGCCTTTATTGGATTTACCATCGTTCGGACTAATGACGGAAATGAGTAGTAAAAGTTGAGGAAAGTGCGAATAAACATGAAATTTAGGTTGGGCATGACCTTACATGCTACTGGTAGCTGATAGTTCTCTGACAGTTGTTGTCGGTGTTATATGCTTGTAAGAACTTGAGTAAAAGGAAGTTGAGTCGAATGAATAAAATTGCAGTGTTTGGCAAGCCAGGTGGTGGAAAATCAACCTTAAGTCTGAAGCTATCTGTTGCTAAAGATATTCAACTTTGTCCATTAGATTTAATTGAGTACAAACAAAATGGTGAACGTGTTTCACTTGATGAGTATTCAAAGATGCACACTGAGTTGATATGTTCTGATAAATGGATAATTGAAGGCCTCGGTACAATTGAATCCTTCTGGCAGCGTATAGATGCCGCGGATACACTTATTTATGTCGATTTACCTTATCATGTCCATTATTGGTGGGTGACTAAGAGATTACTTAAAAGCTTATTTGTAAAGCCCGAAGGCTGGCCTGAAGGTTGCTCCGTGTTAAAAGGGACGTTAGCAAGCTGGAAGTACCTCCGTTTGTCACCAAAGTTTTGGAACAATGAGTTATTTGAAAAGATTCAGCTTAGAGCTAACGGAAAAGAAATATTTAGAATTACATCAATTAAAGATATTAATAATTTTGTAAAGTAGCTGTGTGGTATTTGCATAAAACAAATCAATTAAAAAGGAGAAATGGAGTTGGTTTTTGCTCCTTCGTCGCTCATTTTAATCAGCTACCATTTACCTCTTGGTGAAGCGTTATTGTAAAAACAGGTGGAAACTCCATGAAAGAAATCACACGAATTAATCATGTTGGACTTCGGATCAGGGATTTAGATATCTCTAGAAAATTTTATGAGCAGTTAGGCTTTAAATTCATTGCAGGCCCGATAGGTCCAGAACCTGCTGCTATCGTAGAACATCCGTCAGGCATAAATATCAATTTTATTCTCAACGCATCTGATGACTCCCCTAAGGATAATATTCTAATGAAGCAGGATATAAAATATCCTGGCTATACACATATAGCGATAGAAATAACTGACGCAGAGGTAGTGTCTAAGAAAATTGAAGATCTGGGAATAACAATAACCGAACGTGTAGAGATTAACGGTGCAAAATTCTTTTTTATCAGGGATCCAGATGACAACGTCATAGAGCTTCATCAGCCCGCAGTCAGTTAACAAGACCGGTAAGGGGGGCGCAGTGAAGCTGCGCCCTTGCTAGTAGTGCTGATATGATTAGGTGTAATCATCGGTATCACCATTTTTGTAGGCAATACGTAGTAAATGGGAGATCAGTGAGTGTGACTTTCTTCTAGATTTACCATTTACCCGTAAATAATATTGGTCTGGAAGCTTCTTGCTAACAGCTGTCCTCCGTGCCCCCAAATTTCTGCTTGTGAAGAGCTGAGGCCATTTTCTCCGAAGTTTACTTTAGAGAGGTAACCTAGGTGGTCAGCAGGTAGTATTTCATGTGTGGCGTTGGGAAAGTGTATGCTCCAGCTCAGTGTGGAAAGGGGCTTGAAACCTTCGTAGTAAGGTGAAGCGCTGGGGGGCCAAGAGTCAATCATGCAGATTAGATGAGAGTTTGTTATTTTTTGAGGCGACTCTTTAAACCCCATCCATCCACCCACTTCTGGAACTTCATGACCGGAGAAAGGTATCCCTTTCGTTGCAACATGATTATCAAAATGTTGGAAGAATGTCGGTAAATGATCACCTTGTAAGGGAGTAGAGTTCTCCTTTTCCTTCAGTAGAGGAGGGGTGAATGTCTCAATCAGTATGTCGGACTGAAGTGGTAAAACATAGTCTGCCCGTGCAGTAGCTCTAACTTTTCCTTCTTGAATTATTCTGGCCGACTTTATGGTGACAGTTTTTCCGTCTGCTAGAGTTTCGACCTGAATATCAAAGGGTTTAAGTGCCTCCAAAGGCCTTACAAAGCCGATTTCAAAGTTTCTAAGTTTGCGGGCTGGATCTGTTCCTTTAACTGTAGCTTCGCATAAAATTGCGGCTGTCAGACCACCAAACGTAGTTCTTCCCTGTGCCCATGTTTGAGGGATCAGAGTTTCTTGTTCCTGTCGAACAGAGCTTAACAGTTCATCTAGACTCATTGAGTTACCTTTATAAGCTCGCTTACAATTTACTTGCAAGCGAGTTAAATAATTAAATAAAACTACAAACTAAAGCTTTGCGAGTAAAGTTCTCAGGGTCTGTAGCTCCTGATTGGAAAGATTTAGAGTGTACGCTTGGTTTGCTTCGTCCAACCTTTGCTGCAATTTCTCTGTGATCTCTTTCCCTGCTGTCGTTAGTATGATTTGAACAGCTCGCCTGTCTTCGAGGTCTGTGACCCGTCGAATAAAGTTGGATTTCTCAAGGCGATCGAGTACTCCGGTCATCGTGGCGCTATCTAACTGCACACGCTGCCCCAGCTGTACGGAGCTTATTTGGTCTTCTTCAAAAAGAGCATTGAGAACCAACCCCTGAACGCCAGTTATTCCGAATTCAGAAACGCTCTGCTTCCAAAATTTGCTAGCTCTTCGGGCTGTGCTGGTAAGAGAGAAAAATATACATTCATCAACATTCACTAGGTAGCTTTCCTGCAATATACTTGTGCACGAGCATATTGTGTTGATGCCATTGAGTCAACAAACGACATGTAGAGCGGTAGAGACAATTTAATATGAGTTAGGAGTTTATGTTTTAGTCAGAATATTTTACATCAACCATTATCGGTACTTTAAAGCCATTGTTAACCTGTTATTTTATAATTGCTTTCCCTAAAGCGGCGTATTTATTGCTTTTCTATATTTGGACCTTCGAACTAATTTCTGGTTTTAGACAATGAATCTAGAGTAAGGGGAGAATATTATGAAGCGTATTAAACTCACTACTATCACAAGTATATTAGTCTTGTTTTATAGCGGTATAGTTGCAGCCACGCCAATCTACTGGACGGACTGGACAGGCACAGATCAAGACTTAGGTGCAGGTTTTGAGGGGCAGGGGACAATCACTACTTCAACCAGTGCCGTGGGTGTTACTTACACCAATGCGAATGGTATCGGTTTCTATCAATCTTCAGGGGGGACTGATTATTATCAAAACGCAAGGGCAGGACGTGATGACACGATATCACCTTTCACAAGCAATATCGTTGACAACAGCCCTACTGGTACTGACATCGTTGCATTAAGTCGGGCTGGAAATCAAACTCTGGCATTTTCAGAAGCAATCGCCAATCCGGTTTTCGCTTTCGTTAGCTTAAATGGCAATGGTTATTCTTTTCTTAATCAGGACTTCAACATTTTAAGCGTGGGCGGTGTAGATGGTAATGCATGTGGCTATTGGGGTTGCGGTGGGGTTACTAAGAATATTATAGATATTGGTGGTGGCGACTTTCGCTATGAATTAAATAGTTCGAATATAGGGGGAAGCGAGCCTCATGGCGTCATTCAATTCACTGGAGCGTTCGATACACTGGCTTGGGACAGCGCCTCTAATGAGTATTGGAATGGCTTTACTGTTGGTGTGCAAGGTACAGCGGTCGAAATTTTTCCAGTAGATCCAAACAGTGTTCCTGAACCTGGATCAATTATATTATTCGGCTTAGGGTTAGTTACGCTTGCTACACGGTTCCGAAATAAATCCTGATGTTGTGCTCGATATATATTCATTTTTATTGTTGATAACGAGAATGATTTGCATTACCATTGTCTTGCTCGTGAGTTGCTACTAAACGCCTACCTCACTCGGTGTTTTGTTTAAGGAGGATGGGGCGGGTTGGGCTGCCCCTTCTTTCAGCATCTGTCGAATTAAGTTATAGCTTTTGTCTGATGCAGGCATAGGCGTTAACTGAACGGTTCTTGTCATAAAATGTTTAGCCGGGTTTAACCCGGCTTTTTTTCGTCTGTCATTATCCACTTAATCTGCTGCTCACTTCGGTAATATGCATTGGGAGTATTATTGAGGCATTATGTCTGCTTATGGCAAAGAATTTAACGGTTAACAAAAGGAATTGACGTGTGAGTCATCTATTAAGCTCTTTTAGAATGCAGCTGCTGGCTAGCGCTGTTATAGCGATCCTTGCGATATCTAGCGCACATGCATCGACTCAATATTTAGCGACGACTGATGTCACGTCCTCAAATGGCTTCGAAGTTAAAGCAGGAACTGTCGTTAACGTCTTGGGGGTTAACGATGTATCGAATCAAATAGCGGCGAGCGGACGTTTGCTCACTTTTCAGGTTGGAAATAAGATCTATACGGCAGATGCTGGTCTTTTTGAGCAGGTTAAAGACGACGCTAACATCGGCACAACTGCATTGAGTTTCGAGCCTGTTGGCAACTCCAGTCGTTTGTGCACAACCTTGTATGATAGAGACCAAGGATATTATCTTAGTCCTATTACTGAGAATCTTGACAGTTATTTTCGTGTCACAGCTGGTGGGCAGCCGGTCTCGTATTCGATTAAAACTCCCACCCTTAAAATTGATAAAAATGCTCACAACTTTGCGACCTTGCGCAGTAACGAAACGAGTTTGTGTTTTGAAGGGCTTGATTACTCAACGTCATACAAGCTAAGTGTATTGCCAGGCTTGAAGATGAAAGCCTGTAGCGCCGCTAACTGTCAGAGCTATAGTCTCGACCGACCTGTGTCAGTATGGGGTAGTACTCGTGACCGAGCGTCGGCTGTTGAGCTATCAACAGGAAAAACCATCTTACCTATTGATCAAAAAGCGAAAATTCGAGTAACAGTAACCAACATTAAATCGCTTAATATCGAAGTGTTCAAGGTTGATCTACGAAGCCTGACAAATGCTCGCAGCTTGTTCAAAACCCTCGATGGCTATGATCTCAGAAACATTAAGTCGCAGTATGCAGTATCTGTTGGGCAATATTCACTTCCCGTCAGTACTGAGAAGAATAAGGCTGAACCCGTTAATATTGACCTCTCTAACCTCATTCCAAGAGACGGGACAGGCATCTACGTTGCGGTGTTCAACTCAGCAGAGCTAAACTTAAATGAATACGATTCGTACCCAACCCAGTGGTTGATTCGCTCGAATGTATCCGTTTCTAGCTATCACGGACTCAATACGACAGAGGTCTTGCTGACGACGTTTGATCAACTCAAAGAGGTTGCTGGCGCGCAGGTACAGGTAATAGCAACCAACAACCGTGTATTGTTTGATGGCGCCTCGGATGCGGCGGGCCGTGTTTCAATACCAAATGAACTCCTTCGAGGAGAGGGTGGTCACGCGCCACGATTCCTTCTCGCTCAAAATAAAGCAGAAGGTATCGCTCTGCTTGAATTTAATGTTGAGGGTGGAGACCTCAATACAGGAACGCAGGGAGTTGAGAAAAGTGATAACCGAGATATCTACCTAACGACAGATCGCGAGCTTTATCGAGGCGGCGATTCTATCCGATACCTCATAATTGGCCGTGATGAGACACTCAGTCCGCTTAGTAATACTGATTTAAAAGTCGAGTTGATAGATCCGTCGCAAAAGGTAATTAGCAATGACGTAATCACTGCTGATCAGTTTGGGCTTGGTGCTCATGAGATTAGCCTTAATGCTTCTGCGCGCTTGGGGCGCTATGTGTTAAAAGTCTCTGCTATGGATGATATCGTACTGGCACAACGGGTTATTCAGGTTGAGGACTTTGTTCCACTGACGATTAAAACAACGCTTGTAGTTCCGGAACAATGGATCCCAGATGAAGCCCAGAGTTATGTCCTGTCAGCTGAATACTTTTCTGGTGGCGCTGCAGCCAAGCTTAAAGCTGAGGTTGTTTCGTCGCTGAAGAGATCAGACACGCATCAGGATCCAAAATGGTCTGGCTATCAGTTCGGAGCCGCTTCTGTACCGTCAACACAATACCTAAATTCCTCTGATGTTCTATCACTTGATAGCGAAGGCATATACCGAGGAAGCCTAACCGTATCTCAGTCGCTCCTGACTGAAAGTGGCCTCTACACACTGTTGCTCAAAGGCTCTACGTTTGATGTTGGTGGTCGCCCTAATATCTCAACACAAATGAGTATGATCGATCACGAGCAGGCATACCTTGGCATTAGTTCACAGTTTGAAGGTACGCTGCAAGAAGGGCAGAACCCGCTTTTTAAGTTAACCAACATTAACCGTAGCGGTGATGAGCTGCCTATAAATGTTGTCAAGTATGAGTTGCACGAAGTGGGTTACAGCTTTGATTGGTTTTATGATAACGGATGGCGTTTTCGGAAGAAGCGCGAGAGTGATAGCGTCCTGAGCGCAGGTACAACTAAGCATAATACACTAGAGATATCGACACATCTGCAATGGGGTAACTATGAACTAGTCGCGATCAATGAAGGTGGCTTTAAGACTGTCGTGCCTTTCACTGTGGGCTGGTATGGAGGTGCTCCTATTACGGAGCCGAGCCAGTTAGCTATTTCATTTCAAAAAACAACCGATGATCAACTGGCTGTGAAGTTGGATGCGCCGTTCGCGGGCACCCTCCGTATCATGACGGCTACCGCTGATATCAACAGTTATAAGACTCGGACAGTAACCGAGGGGGATAATACATTCACGCTACCTCTAGATGAAATCAGTGAGCCGGGTTTCCATGTTCTTGCCACACTCGTTCGTCCCATTGCTCGCGGTACGGAGCACCTGCCGCAAATCGCGGTTGGTAGCGGCTGGGTTCCCATGCTATCAGCTGATCGGCGCCTCACGTTACAGATTGCCGCTAAAGAAAAGCAGCACTCGGATGAGCCCATCCACGTTCGAATCAAGGTTGACCGTTTGATCGCAAAAGGGAAGATTTTTTTAGTGGATGAGGGCATTCATGTTATCACTGGGTTCAAGAACAGTGACCCCCGTGAGCATTTCTTTGGTCCACGTAAACTCTCGATTGGCTTCCTGTCTAACTTTGGTCAGTTAGTTGAACAGGATGATTCGCTTAAAGCCGTTGGCGTAGGTGGTGATGAAGGTACCAGCACGGAAAATGTTGCTAAGTCGGAGTTTTTCAAAACTGTCGCTGCGGCATCCCCGCTATTAGATACCGAAAATGGAATCTTGGAGTACACCTTTCCTGAGCCTGCGTTCGAAGGCCAGCTTAGAGTTGTTGTGATGGTTGTGGACGAGCGAGGTGTTGGCTTTGAAGAGGCATCAATCACTGTTCAGGATCCTGTCAGCATGGATGTGTCACTGCCACGTTTTGTGGGGGCTGGTGATCAGTTGTCAGGGAAGCTCGCGCTGAGGTTCAACGAATCAGTGGGTCAGTTAAATCTTAAACAAACGATTGGCCAAAATTCGACAACGACAACTCTGGCAGGCAAAGCGAGTGGTGTCCCTGTGCAGCAAAATCTTAATTTGAAAAATCTACAAACGGGCAAGGTTCCTGTGAACGTGTCACTAGACTATCAAGATACTCAGATTGCACGTGACTTCTCTATCGTTGTGCGTGATTCTTCGTATCCACTGACGCAGATGCAGTCAATGAAGCTTGAAAAAACAGGAGGGTCTGGTAATCGTTTTGATATTGATCCACTGAATTTAAGCGCGTTTGGAAATCCAGAAAACGCTAAAGTAATATGGTCTCTTTCGCCTTTGCCAGGGGCTTCCATGAGCCATATCGTTGCATCATTGGACCGTTACCCATATGGGTGTATCGAGCAAACGTCCAGTGGAACGCGAGGTATGCTTGCAGTGGCTGAGTTCCAGGGCAAGCAGGTAAGCGATTCGGTTAGAAAAAAGATTAACCACGGCGTGGATCGCATACTTGCAAAGCAGAAATCCAACGGTGCTTTTGGTTACTGGGATCGCAATGGCCGTATCGAGTCGCGTTATTTGGCGTATGCCACCGATACGCTCATTCAGGCTTTACGCTTTTCCGACAATAAAAAGGTGGTTAAGGATAGCATTGCTCAGGCATTGCAGTTCCTTGATAGACAGTATTTTGATGATGTATGGACTGCATTGTATTCGTACGGAGTATTGGCCAAATCGGGGTATGAAGTCACTAGTCGTGCTCGTTATGCCATTGATGAACAGCTTAAAATAGCAGTGAAAAATGCCGATTCAACGGGCGAACGATTGGACCTTCTTGCTGCCGGCTACTGGCTGGCGGTGATGATACATGATGATAATCGCGCAGTAGACATCGCTGAGTCGATCGATGTTTTGCTCAAATCCACTGAGAGACTTTCTCGATCAGGTCGATTTGCACCCTCGGGAGATTGGTTCAGTCCAACACTGCCGGATGGGAACTCTTCTACATGGTCTGGCTGGCGAGTGGAGTCAGGTATCATGCTAGCGGCGCTTCCTAAGGCTAACCGTCTTCCCGCCATCAATGAGCTTATTTCCTACGCGATGTTACAACTGACAACCCATGCTTATCGCTCAACATTCGACAATGCAAACTTGGCAGCATTACTGGCTGCCAAAGTTGGCGAACTCGACCAGCTTAACGTTCAGATCAGTGGAAAACAGGCGGATTCGTCAGAGCCACTGAGCATTGATTTGGCAAAGTCTGGCTTCGTATTTTCACACTCAGGTGATACCGATCTGTTTTTTAACGCCGAGATTGTCGGGCGTCGGCAAACTGTTACGGCTGTTGATAACGGTTTTCGTGTGAATAAGTTTTGGTTTGATAAAAATGGTCAGGTCATCAGTAATAACTCAGGCCCATTGGAGGTAAAAAAGGGGGATGTGCTAACTGTGGTGGTGACGTTTGAAGCCTCTAACACGCTTGGCAGTGGCAGCTTAATGCTGACAGATCTGCTTCCATCAGGATTCGAGATCGAATCAACACCGGGGTTTTTTCCAGAATTTTTAGATAAACCGTTGATACTGAGTGATTCAATAAAGCTGAATAAAAATCAAATAGGCAGCCCTGTCTGGACGCAGTCGATGGATGATCGTTTTACAGCGAACTACACAGACTACTGGAGGAAACATCGAAAAACGTTAGTTTACTATCAGGTTCGCGCGACCTATACGGGTAATATGCAGCTGCCAGATGCCCACGTTGAATTAATGTATCGCCCTGAAATTAACGGCCGAAGCACTTCAGGTCGAGGGCAGATCAGCGCCAAGTGAATAGGGGACGTATATCACTTTTGATAGCGGCAATGGTTGTGATGGTGGCCATTGGTCTTACTGCTTATATCAGTAGGCCTTTGCCCCCGTCGCGACTTGATTTGCTATCGCATGTTATTAAGGACGCATCTGGCGATATTCTCGCGACGCGTATCAGCAATGATGGCTTCTGGCGAGAAAAGGTCTCTCTGAATGAGATTGACTCTAAGCTGACAGATACACTTCTCGCTTATGAGGATAAACGATTCTGGTCTCATGTTGGTGTTGATCCTTTGGCTATCGTGCGTGCTGTTATAGATGCGCTTATCTCGGGACACATTACCTCGGGAGCCTCCACCATTACGATGCAAACAGCACGCTTGATGTATCCAGAACTCGGCGGGAAAACCATACGCGCAAAGATTCATCAAATGCTGATGGCTCTGCGGCTTGAGTTTCATTGGTCAAAGAAAGACATATTGGAAGCGTATTTCACTCTCGCGCCCTACGGTGGCAATATTGAAGGAATCACCGCAGGTACGCGCGCTTGGCTGGGGCGCCCCCCCAAACACCTGACCTATCGAGAAGCCGCGTTCTTTGTTGCGTTGCCTCAATCACCTGAGCGTCGTCGACCTGATCGTCATCTTCAGGCCGCAGAGGATGCCGCTTCACGCGTGCTTGCTTTTGTGGCAGAGCGATTGGGATTTTCGAAGGAACAACTTAACGAGTACCAATCTGAGCCGACCCCAATACGCAAGTTGCAATGGAAATTGGGTGATGTGCACTTGATAGATCGTTTATCGTCACCGGGCGGAGGCTCACTCGTCACTACCTTAAACGGTGACTGGCAATCTCTGGTGCGAGCGACTCTGAAGAAGCACATTAACTACGTTGGTTTGCCGTACAATGCTGCCGCGATGGTGGTTGAGCGAAAGACAGGGCGTATACAAGCTTATGTAGCCTCAACCGACTATCAAAATAAAATACGAAAAGGCGCAAATAATTATCTCACCGCGGTTCGTAGTCCTGGTTCCACATTAAAACCTCTTATATATGGCATGGCGTTGGAGCGGGGGTTGCTGAGTGTCTCTTCAGTAATGAAGGACACCAAGATACAAGTTGATAGCTATGCACCTACCAATTTTGATGACGGGTTTCATGGTGCAGTCAGCTTGAAAGACGCTCTAGTCCAGTCATTGAATATTCCCGCCATTAATACTCTTGAAACGTTGGGGCCAGCACATGTTACGTCAGCTATTAATGCGTATTTACAGCTTCCGTCTGGACAGGCTAATGACCCCGGACTCTCGCTTGCTGTGGGCGGTCTATACCTCACAGCTGAGCAGCTGAGCCGATTATATTTAGGGATGGTTGATCACCCTTCTCCTGACCTGCATTTTATGCGACCTGATGAGGCTAGCATGCGCTCACCACTGATCAGTCAAAAGGCATCGAATATGCTTATGTGGCTTCTATCACAAGTGAATATTTCGGGTGAGAGATATATCGTGAAAACGGGGACATCCAATGAACGGCGCGATGTATGGTCAGTGCATATCTTAAAAGACCACATCATAGTTGTGTGGCTGGGTGCACCTGATAACCAAGCAAGCCAACACATTACCGGTGCTCGTGTGGCTACTCCGATTGGTTTTGAGATTGCTGAGGTACTATCCCTAAAGCCGCCCATCGTTGTACCGATCGATAGTTCAGATTCATCTACTCGAGTAACGGTTAAGCCGGCGTGCGAGCGCTTAATTGAATACCCGGAAGATAATGAATGGATCATTTCATCATCCACTACAGTGACTATCGGAAGTCGGTTTGACAATCTAATCTGGTACCTAAATGGTAAGCAGGTTGTCCCAGTCAATGGCAGCATTCGCTTAGAGCATTTTGGAGTAAATACACTGAGTGCTCGCCGCGGCAAGTGTACTACATCGACTAATATCTTCGTCCAGCGCTTAACTAAGTAGTTTCAATTCATGTCCTCGTATGTAGCCTCAACTATTATTGATAATGCACTCATATGTATCAGATTTTTTTTTGTCATTGTGGGCATAGAAGATGCGTTATACAGAAAAATCTAATAATTTTATATAACAGTGTTTTCAAGAAAATATGCTTTAATTAATAAGGAGTATCGCATATTGACTATGTGGCTAAGCTTCTCGAGTCAAGCGTAAGGAACGCAATCTCGGCCGTTTACGCTAGGAGGCGCATGTTATATGAAAATAACAGTATACCTAAGATTCAAGGCGGTAAGCTGGCTTTTCA
>NZ_JADGEV010000037.1:12212-29957 GCF_016744175.1 Neptunomonas sp.
AAGCGTAAGGAACGCAATCTCGGCCGTTTACGCTAGGAGGCGCATGTTATATGAAAATAACAGTATACCTAAGATTCAAGGCGGTAAGCTGGCTTTTCATGTTGGCTATTCTTGCGGTATGTGTTGGACAGCCTAGTTTTTTGCAGGCCGCTGATTACAAGGTATCAACAACTGAAATAGCGTATCCGGCCAAACAAATAGCCATAGAGTTCATGACTAAAGTTTACGCCGAACTCGGACACCAGTTAACCATAGAAGAATACCCACAAGGACGCGCACTCATTGAATCAAATGCGGGCCATGTCGATGGTGAATTGTTTCGCGTAGCGGGTATAAACAATGAATACAAAAATCTGATTCAAATCCCAGATCCGATATCTTTTTCCCGAATTTTTGCATATGTGAATAAAGACAGTAATCTTTCACCTAATAATTGGGCGGATTTAAAAGGTTTGCGCGTTGGATATGTTATGGGAGTAAAGGTTGTTGAGGCCAAACTAAAAGGAACAATGGCGGTTACTGTGAATAGGCCTGAGCAATTATTCTATATGCTAAAAAACAACCGGTTAGATGTGGCCATATATGTCGCTACCCGCGCAAAAATCCTGGAGGGTGTAATCCCGATTGAAACACCCTTGTTAAAAGTCCCTGTCTATCATTACATTCATAATAAGAACAAGCAGCTAGTTGCTCCATTGCAAGGTGTTATTCAACGCTTAACCGAGCAAGGGGAGTTAGCACGCATTATGTCTTCTTCCATGGTGGGCACCTATCCTAATTTGGAAACAAGAAAGTAATTTCTATTTATAAAATGAAGATTTATACATTTTATCCCTTATTACTAGAGTCATTGGTGTTCTCTGTTAAGTCAGAGGTGGCCGTATGTTATTGAATAAGTTTCCTCAGGGTATCGCTCGTAGCCTTATTATTGGGATAGTACTGTTCAGCTCATTAATAACGCTAGTTCTCACCGCTTTTCAATTGTATCGAGATTACCGGCATGATATTGGCTTCATCGAGACCCAATTTGAAGAAATTCAGAATGTTCATGTGCGCAGCATCGCTGATAGCCTTTGGGTAGCAGACCAGAGAAATTTGAAGACTCTCATTGATGGAATTTATAACCATCCAAACATGCAATACCTAGAAGTAAAGGACTATGACAAAACCTGGGTAGCGACGGGTCGTTATAAAACTGAGAATATGATTTCTCGCCAATATCCTTTAATGCACTTTCATCTCGGGCAGAATACAGAAATAGGTACATTGACCGTTGTCGTTAGTTTAGAGGGCGTTTATCAAAGACTAATTGATAAGGTTGTCTTAATTCTTATCAACAATGGTGTTAAAACTTTTTTAGTTGCAAGCTTCATCTTACTTTTTTTCCACTTTCTTGTTACTCGTCATTTGCTTCACATAGTCCAATACTTGCGTGCCCAAAAAGTTAATAAGACTGAGGTTCCATTAAAATTAAAGCGAACACAATCCGCAACAAAGTGCGCTGATGAACTGGATCTCTTAGTAGATGAGTTCAATCTGATGCGGCAAGACCTACATGGCACCATTAACCATTTGGAGAAAAGCGAAGAGAAGTTCAGAGCGCTATTTGAACAAGCAGGTGGTTATTGCATGATACTTGGTCCTAATACGCCTGATGGCATTCCCATAATCCTTGAGGCTAATGAGGCGGCTTGTACCGCGCATGGTTATACAAAAGAGGAATTTATTGGGCGGCCTGTCGCAGACATAGACGATGAGGAAGGAAAACGTTTGGTTAAAGCGCGGACGGCAGAAATTATGACGGGTGAACCATTCTACGCAGAGAATGAGCATGTGCGTAAAGATGGTACTCGGTTTTCTGTTTCTATTAACGCAAAACGTATTGATATTAGTGAAAACACCTCGCTTATTCTAACGACTGAATACGACATTACTAAGCGTAAACAATCAGAGCATGAATTGAAGCAGATGGCTGAAATGCTGCTAGAGAGTCAGCAGCGGTTAGATTTTGCACTGCGTCGTAGCCACATTGGTGGGTGGGAACTTGATTTGGTTGACCATAGTTCACACTGAACCTTGCAACATGATCAAATATTCGGTTATGAATCATTGCTACCAAACTGGACCTATGAGGTATTTCTTGAACATGTTGTCCCTGAAGACAGGGAAGGTGTAAACAGTAAATTTCATAAAGCCACGGAGACGAAAACAGATTGGGATTTTGAGTGCCGCATTCGTAGAAACGATGGCAAGACTCGCTGGATAGCCGCAATAGGTGGACATGAGCTTGATGTAGATGGGCATGCAAAGCGCTTAGTCGGCATAGTGCAAGATATCACTGAACGTAAACAAGCCGAGCAGAACTTGGTTGAAAGTGAACGACTTTACAGTGCTACTTTTGAGCAGGCTGCGGTTGGCATTGCACGGGTTAGTACTGAAGGGCAATGGTTAGATGTTAACCAAAAGCTCTGTGAGATTGTTGGCTACCCTCATGAGGAACTTCTGACCAAGACTTTTCAGAGTATCACCTATAAAGATGATCTAGACTCCGACGTGATGTTAGTAAAAGAGACACTTGCTGGTGCGCGTGATACCTACACAATGGATAAACGTTTCATCAGAATGTCAGGTGAGTTAATTTGGATTCGCCTCACCGTATCCCTGGTTCGTGCAGATGATGGAGCCCCTCTTTACTTTGTCTCGGTGATTGAAGACATTAACGAGCGAAAAAAGGCAGAGGAAAAGCTAAGGGAGGCAGCAGCAGTTTTTCGCAGTACCTCTGAAGGTGTGATGATAACCGATACAAAAGGGGCGATTCTCGATGTTAATGATGCGTTTACTAAGATTACAGGGTACTCGCGTGAAGAGGTGATCGGCCAAAACTCACGGATACTAAACTCTGGTCAGCAAGATAATCAATTCTACATCAACATGTGGAACCAGCTGAAAAAGCAGGGGCATTGGCACGGTGAAATTTGGAATCGCTCAAAGGATGATGCCATATACCCTGAGATACTGACGATAAACTCACTAAAGTCAGAAGAGGGAGAGGTAACAGGCTACGTTGGCGTGTTCTCTGATATTTCATCACTGAAGGCGACTGAAGATCGTTTGAGCTACTTGGCACACCACGATCCGTTAACCGATCTGCCAAACAGATTATTATTTAGAGCTCAACTCATACACAGCTTGGCTGTAGCAAAAAGACAAGAATGTAAAATCGGGGTCGTATTTCTCGATTTAGACCACTTCAAGAATATCAATGACACACTTGGGCACAGTGTGGGCGATCAATTACTGTTTGAAGCCGCTCAGCGAATGAAAGCTCATGTTCGGGAGGGGGATACCATCGGGCATATCAGTGGTGATGAGTTTTGCCTGATCATTGAAGGAATAAAAAATACAAAAGATACGGCGCCTCTTATTGAGAAGTTATCGCGAGTCTTTGATGAATCTTTTATTGTAAATGATAATATCTTGCACATTTCAGCAAGTATTGGTGTTGCTATATACCCAGACAACAGCAAAGACCCAGATGAGCTGTTGAGTTTTGCCGATGCAGCAATGTACGAAGCAAAAGAAGACGGACGAAACACATATCGTTTCTATAGCAAATTAATGACCGAACAAGCGCTTGATTATCACCTTATTCAAAATGGACTGAAAGATGCGTTAGAAAAGTCACAGTTTTTTTTGGTTTATCAGCCTCAGGTTGACCTCAATACCAACGTATTGATTGGCCTTGAAGTTTTAATACGCTGGCAACACCCTGAACAGGGCATGATTCCTCCCAGTAAATTCATACCTATCGCAGAACAAAGTGGTTTCATTCGGGAGCTTGGAGCTTGGATTCTGCAAACCGCGTGTATCCAAGGGAAAGTTTGGCTTGATGAAGGGCGTGAATTTGGTCGGATGTACGTTAACATCGCTGGACCGCAGTTACATGATGAAGGGTTTTTTGAACAGGTGCTGGTTTGCCTTTCTGATACGGGTTTTCCAGCTAACAAACTAGGCTTGGAGGTGACTGAAGGTTTTGTCATGGGGGCATCTAAACATGTTCTTGATACATTGCTGAAGCTTAGAAACCTTGGTATTCGGCTTGCGATTGACGATTTTGGAACGGGCTATTCTTCATTGAGTTACCTTAAGTCGTTGCCGATTGATAAGCTTAAGATAGATCAGTCATTCGTGCGTGATATCCCTGTGGACTCTGATGATATGGCGATTTCCGAAGCGGTGATTGTGATGGGGCATGCATTGAAAATGGAGGTGATAGCAGAAGGTGTAGAGCAAGAGGCTCAGGCAGAATTTCTTCGCAGTAAAGGATGCAAAGAAGCCCAAGGTTTCCTCTACTGTCGACCATTAACTGTTGAGGAGCTGGAACGCTGGATGAAAAGCGCTAGCTGATGACAAGCCCTTTTCAGTTGAAGCGTATGACCCGCACTTTCGCTGTCAGCGGCTTCGCTCATAAACACAGGCTGCCATTGTTGTGGCAGCGTCTGTTTTTTCTGTTTTCAATCCATCTACAACGCCTTGGTTATCTTCTTCTGTCTTATTCTGGCTAGTTTTCCAGGTTGCCTGAAAACTTGTTATTTCAATCTCAATTCCGATAATACCGCGCAGTTGACGAGAAATAAAATCATCTGGCGCATCTGAAACTTTCCACGGTTCTTTACGGCCGCCTTCCTTGCGATGGGTGAGTTCGGTTAAATGCGAAAGGATCCAGTCAGTATCATCGTGGAGTTTAATTTTTCCGCGCGCATGAACGACAATGTAATTCCAAGTAGGGACGACTTTTTCATGTTCTTTTTTTGATGGATACCATGTTGGGGTGATGTAATGATGGGGGCCTTGAAATATCACAAGTACTTCAATGGTTTCATCCAGTTTTTTTCCGATGGGGTTACCGCGACCCATATGCCCTCGCAGGTTTCCCAAGGTAGATAGTTCAGGGTGCATTATCAATGGAATATGATCAGCGACAATCTCTCCTTCTTGCATTGAAATTATGCTGGCAAAGGGGTGTGTACGTATCATTTCGTTTATGACTTCTATCCGGTCTTCACAGAAAACAGGAGGCTGGAACATTCTTTGTCCTCTCTTTAATTGTCAACTTTAAAGCTGGTTTAGTTCCAGAAGAGCTTTTCATTTGAATGAGTAGGCAGTCTCTGAATTTATGCAGAGTTTGTTGTAATATTGGTACTTATAGAAGATCCAATTAACTAAATAATGAACATACCAATATGGCATGGGATAAAACATTACTTTTTACGGTCGACAGGTCGAGAAGGACGCCAATATTTGAGCAAATATGCGAGGTAGTAAGGAAGTGGGCGCATACTGGTGGCTTAAAGCAAGGGGCAATGCTGCCCGCAACTCGGGTATTAGCTGAGGATCTTTGTGTATCTCGATCAACAGTTGTTTCTGCATACGAACAGCTAGTAGCTGAAGGGTATTTGGAAGGGCATAAAGGTGCGGGTTATAAAGTGTGTGCAATAGGGTCGGTGGAGTTACCACATGATCACATGCCTGAAAATATATCTAAAACAGAGAAAGCAGCATCACTTAGTGCGCTTATTCCTAGCCAGCCGGACATGCGTTTATTCCCTTATCGAAATTGGGCGAAAATCGTTGCCAGAGTATGTAGAACTAACCCAGAATCCATGTTGACCGGAGCAAGCTCCTTTGGCAATTTAGCACTTAGGCAAGCCATTGCGAATCATGTTCGGGAGTGGCGAGGCATTGAGGCATCCCCACAGCAAATTATTGTTACGGCGGGGGCCACTGATGCCCTGAATATTTGCTTTCATACCCTAGTTCAACCCGGTCAGGCAGTGGGCATTGAAGATCCCGGTTATAAACCAATACTGCGTTTTGTTACCCGTTTGGGCTTAGCGCCTGTCTTTTTGGAGGTTGACCAGAATGGGACTCGATTACCTAAAACACAGGCTCGTCCAGATATTGTGGTTCTCACTCCATCACATCAATATCCGCTCGGTGGCGTTATGTCGCCGCAGCGCCGCTGGGAGTACCTTGATTGGGCAAAAACTAACAACGCATGGGTTATAGAAGATGATTACGATAGCGAGTTCAGGTATTCAGGCCGCCCCATCCCTGCTATGGCGGGTTTTGATCATTTAAACCGTACAGTTTACATAGGAAGCTTCTCAAAGATTTTTTCTAATACGCTGAGGTTAGGATACATCATCGCCCCACACTCGTTAGTTGATCCTATCCGTCAGACCATGGACAGTTATGGATTAAAAGCGGGGCTAATGCCTCAGCAGGCACTCTCGGAGTTTATTCATTCAGGTGATTTTTATCGACACTTGAGACGGGTTCGCAGAATCTATAGTGAACGTCGAAAGTTTCTGGTTCAGGAGCTTTGTGAAAGATTTAGCCAATTCGGAACCGTCCAAGATCACCCAGCAGGTATGCAGTTGGTTTTTCACCTTAATACATCATTGAAAGATAAAGAAATATCAACACGGGCTAAACATGTTGGAATCTCTGTAGAGGCATTATCAGAGTCAACCATGGAGAATGATGACTACAACGGTTTTATTCTTGGGTTTTGTAGTTACACTCAGGATGAAATGCGCACTGTATTGGATAAATTATTTGAAGTGCTTTCTACGTAGCTTAATATTCTGAAATAAATTTGGCTTTTCTTGCCCTGAGCATGAATTAATACAAATAATTATCGATTACTTTTCGCACCACCTTCAATGCTTTTTCAAGTGTCTCTAATGTTACTGAACCCAGGGCTAAGCGGATCGCGTGTGGCACATGATTGGTGGTTGCAAATGGTTCTGCGGTTGAAACGGAAATATTTGAACGCATCAGTTCGATTACGATTAGGTCTGCTCGAATTTCCTCTGGTAAGGGAAGCCAAAGAAAATACGATGCCGGATGGCTAACGTAATCAAGCCCCTTGAGAATTTCTCTGGCCATTGATTGTCGGATCATTGCATCGTGACGTTTCTCTTGTTCCAACCGAGATACCGTCCCGTCTTCAATCCAGCGACAAGCCAATGCTGTCATTAGGCCGGGTGTATTCCACGTGGTTGCTCGGATTGTTCGTTCAATCATGGGTACCCAGTGCGAAGGTGAAGCAACAAATCCAAAACGAAGGCCGGTAGCGATACTTTTGGAAAGCCCAGAAACGTAAACCGTTGTTTCAGGAGCAAGTGCTGCCAGCGGAGCGGGCGGATTTTCTGCATGAAAGGCATATGCAGCATCCTCAATAATGAGCAAGCCGTATTTGCGTGCAATGTAAACCAGTTGTTTACGTTGCTCAATGTCCATTACCCACCCCATCGGATTGTGCAGTGTTGGCATGGCATAAACGGCCCTAACGCGTCTACTCTGGCATAGCTGCTCTAGCGCATCTAGATTTGGCCCTTGGTCTGTCAGTGGAATGGGTGCCAGTTCTAGTCTGTGTACTTCAGCGATAGCTTTAAAGCCTGGGTAAATCAGGGCATCAGTTGCCACCACATCACCCGGGCTCAGTAGAGCCATAACGGTGGTGGCCAGGCCATGCTGTGCCCCACTTACGATCAATACTTGATCCGCTTCAACAGAGAGCCCTCTAGACTCAAGGTGACGTGCAACGGTAGCTCGCTCATGCTTACGTCCAGCATGAGGTTGGTAGTGCAGCAGCGCTTCCAAGTCTCCTGAAGATGCGAGCTGGCGAAGGGCATCTCGCAACATGTCTGTCTGCTCAGGTAGTGAAGGAGAGTTGAAGTTGAGGTCGGCCATTCCCTCAGTGCTTGCTGGTTGGTCTATGCCATGTCCGGGAGATAGGGCTGTTTCTCTGACAAAGGTTCCCCGTCCAGCTTCGCCACTCACAAGCCCCATTACTTCTAGTTCAGCATAGACTCTAGATGCAGTTACTAAGGCAATACCTTCTTCGGTTGCTAGTTGTCTGTGAGTGGGTAATTGGGTGCCTGGCGGTAAATGCCCTGCTTGAATATGAGTAGCGAATTGATCGACCAGTCGTTTGTATCGTGCGCGGGCCATTCGGCATTGTATCCATGACAATAATTTTATTGTCATTATTCTAGGAGATACAATGCCTCATCGCAAACACGGTTAACTAAGGAAACAACTTTATGCATATTTCTATTCTGACCTTTGATGGTTTTAATGAACTGGATTCCCTCATCGCACTTGGCATCCTTAATAGAATTAAAAAACCAAATTGGCGCGTATCGATAGCCAGCCCTACTGCGCGAGTTGAATCGATGAACGGTGTTGTACTGGAGAGCCACGTGTCCCTTCATGAAGCAAGTTCTGCAGATGCTGTCATTATTGGCAGTGGTATGAAGACACGAGACGTAGTTGCAGACGAATCAATCATGGCTCAATTGCAACTTGATCCATCAAGACAGCTGTTGGGTGCTCAATGTTCCGGTACGCTTATATTGGCTAAACTCGGGTTGCTAAGTGGCGTTTCTGCTTGTACAGATCTAACAACAAAGCCTTGGGTACAAGAGGCGGGTGTTGATGTATTGAATCAAGCATTTTTTGCCCATGGTAATGTTGCGACAGCTGGCGGATGTATTTCGTCTCAATATCTTGCGGCGTGGATGATTGCTCGTTTGGAAGGTGTAGACGCGGCGAAAAGTGCTATCCATTACGTCGCCCCCGTTGGTGAAAAAGAAGAATACGTAGCGCTGGCGATGAAGAATATCAGCCCTTTTTTGTCGGATGATTTGGCTGTTGTTTAACTGAGAGCTTAAGCACGACAAGAACCCTATAGATTAGTAAAAAGCGGAGTAGATACAGCCTTACTTAAAAGGAGGCTGTCTTCGCTAATCAATTGGTAAATGCTTTTTACCGGTAGGTTAGAAAAATCTCAATTGTTGCGGTCTCCATGAAGATTTATTCTGGCTGTATTATCGTGCATAAATGCAGAAGATTACCTGATAAACATCTGGCATATGAGCGTTATGATTCACCGGTGCGTTTCGGTGTATGACCCGTGAAATATTTGTAAATTCTTGGAATCAACAACAATGAAAGTTATTAGTGAGTTATATATCAACGGTAAGTGGCAAACACCAACAGCTGACCATACGCTCACAGTTATTAATCCTGCAACGCAAGTACCTTGTGCAACGGTATCATTGAGCAACAAAGGAGATGTTGAATCAGCAATCCTTGCTGCACGGGAAGCCTTCAAAGGTTGGTCGATGACTCCTGCTAAAGATCGTGCGGTTTTAATGAATGCGGTTGCTGATGAGATGGAAAATCGTTATGACGATCTAGTTGATGCTCATGTGATGACGATGGGCTGCCCTAAAAAAATCACCGGTGCTTTTCATGTTGACTGCCCGATAGAAGCGATGCGTTACTACGCAAAACTTGCACTACAAATGGAAGAGGTCGAAGAGAAAGGGTCTGTCTTGATTTATAAAGAGGCAGTGGGTGTGTGTGCTTTTATCAATCCTTGGAATTATCCGCTGCATCAGTTGATTGGTAAGGTCGCCCCAGCATTGGCAGCTGGTTGTACGGTGGTCACTAAACCGGCAGAGCAGACTCCGCTTGCTGATTTAATTATGGCGGAAATTTTTCATAAGGTAGGGTTGCCAGCAGGCGTGTTTAATTTAGTGTTCGGTCATGGGAGTGAGATAGGGCCCATTTTGTCTGGGCACCCTCAAGTAGATATGGTGTCTTTTACCGGCTCAACCGTGGCAGGTATTGAAGTGGCTAAAGCGGCAGCTCCTACCGTTAAACGTGTTTGTCAGGAGCTAGGTGGAAAATCAGCTTATATCATCACTGAAGATGCGGATATTGCTGCTGCGGTTCGTTATGGTGTGGAAGATGTTATGGGAAACACTGGCCAGACATGTAATGCATTAACACGTATGTTGGTGCCCAGTCGTTGTTATCAGCAGGTGGCTGACTTAGCGATAAGTATTGCACAAGAACAAGTTGTTGGTGACCCTCTTAATGAGGCTACGACGATGGGCCCCATGTCGTCAAAACGTCAAAAAGAAGCGGTTTTAAAGTATATCCGCGAAGGTGTGGCTGAGGGTGCTCAGCTGCTGGTGGGCGGTACAGATATGCCAGGTGGAGTGGATAAAGGGTTCTATGTTAAGCCGACTATTTTCTCCAGAGTTACCTCTGATATGGTCATCGCACGAGAAGAAATTTTTGGCCCTGTGCTGTGCATCTTGACTTATGATTGCCTTCAAGAGGCAATCGATATTGCGAACGATAGTGAGTATGGTTTGTCATCTGGCGTTTTTGCTAAAGACAAAGTGAGCGCATTAAATATTGCTCGACAACTTCGGGCAGGTCAGTGTTATGTACAGGGTAGCTATTTCTCGATTGATGCTCCTTTTGGTGGTTATAAGCAGTCGGGTAATGGCCGGGAGTGGGGGGCTGAAGGGATGTCTGAGTATATAGAAACGAAAGCAGTGATTTGTGGGTGATTTTTCTTTGTTTAAAGGATGAATAAAGAACTACTGTGATTCAGCAGCAATAGTCTATTGCTACGTTGTGCTTCACATGTAAAAAATGACAATAATGGAGTGCATCAGGATGTCAAATATTGTATTGCTGGATTCGGGGTTGGAACTGCCGGTGAAGGGCGAAATGGCATATTTCAATTACTTTTGGTTACGAGATAGTTGTCCTACTTCGTGGGATAACAGTACGCAAGAACGTACCTTTGATATCCTTGAAGAGCCTGATGACCTGCGCCCTAACACTGTTCAGCTAACTGATGAGGTGTTAGAAATCGTGTGGAGTGATGGCCATCAAAGCAGTTATGACCTTCATTGGCTTGGACGTTGGTACAAAGGCGAAAACCATGGAGACTTGGCTATTCGTGCTCGTAAGCCTTGGTATGGCGATCACTATTTACAGATGGCTCGTTTTAGCTATGAAAATGTTGTGTCTAATCCTGCCAATGTAGCGAATTGGGCCGAAGCGATGTTGGATGATGGTATTGCTCTGATTCAAGGGATGCCGGATTCAGATGAAGGGCTGCAAACGCTGTGTGAACTATTCGGTACAGTGCGTCCTTCTTTTTCAGGCTATGTCTTCGACGTAAAATCAAAAGCGAATCCGGAAAATCTAGCATATACCAGTAAAGCGCTAGAGTTACATACAGACTTGCCTGCGGAAGAACTCGCTCCAGGCATTCAGTTTTTGCACTGCCGGATTAATGATGCTGAGGGCGGTAACAGCCTGTTTGTTGATGCCACAGCCGTCGCTAACGCATTGAAAGAGTGCTACCCACATTACTTTAAAATACTTACAGAATACGAAGTGCCTTACCGCTACACCACTTGTTATCAGGATGTACGCACAAAACAACGGATCATCGAATTGGATCCTAATAATGGTGAGGTTAGCGGGATTAATCATAGCCAGCATCTTGCCGATGTCTTTGATTTTCCTCAGCGTGACATGGATAGTTTTTATCCTGCTTTTCGAAAATTTGGGCAGATGCTACAAGACCCACAATACCTGATGACCTTTCGTCTCAATGCGGGGGAATGTATCGTGTTCGATAACCATCGTATAGCACACGGCCGGGCTGCTTTTATGGAAGGCAGTGGTGATAGGCATCTACGAGGCTGTTATGTGGACCGTGGTGAGCTTCGAAGTACTTATCGTGTTTTACGTGCTAGGTACCCTGAAGCAAATGGAGCAACATCGCTTCATTCATCATCACAAATCAACGTTTACTGAGGCAAAGTTCGATGCAAACCGAACATGAGATACGAATCGATTTAGCGGCTGCTTTTCGGTTGATTTATGAAATGGATATGCATGAATCGGTAGCTAACCACCTGAGTGCCGCGGTTTCACAGGACGGTAAGCAGTTTCTAATGAATCGTCGCTGGATGCACTTTTCAAATGTTACTGCGAGTAGCCTTCAACTGCTCAATAGCGAAGACGACAGCATTATGCAAAGCAATGAGGCTCCAGACCCTTCTGCGTGGTGTATTCATGGGAATGTACATAGATCTTTACCAGAAGCTCGTGTCATTCTGCACGTGCATTCTACTTATGCCACGGCATTGTCGGTCCTGAAAGACCCACGAATATTACCGCTCGATAACAATACCGCGCGGTTCTACGAGCGTATTGCTTATGATACTGATTTTGGCGGCATTGCTTCCAGTGATGAAGAAGGCAAGCGCATAGGGGATTCTTTTACAGGTAAAAAGGCATTGATGATGGGTAACCACGGGGTTACCGTCTTAGGTGAATCGGTAGCTGAAGCTTTTGAGGATCTGTACTATTTGGAAAAAGCGTGTAAGACAATGGTATTGGCTTATTCAACAGGCCAACCTCTTAATGTTCTGCCTCATACGTTAGCTCGGGAGACGGCCGCAAGTTGGGATGAGTTTCGTGGTCAGTCTGATGCCCACTTTGAGCAATTGAAAGAAATGCTCACTAAAAAGGATTGCTCCTATAGAGAGTAGTAGGCCTTAATAGTGATTGAGCCTAGCAAAGGCTCTTTCTTTTAATAGCCCGCAATCTAGCTTTTGCTCGTCTCCATCGAAAGCCAATTGATGAAGGTAACCACGCGCTCATCATTACAGATATCCTTACGACATACTACGCCCCATTCCCCCAATCCATCGACAATGTAATCGACGGGCTGTATCAAACGGCCTGACTTTAAATCATCATCTGCAGAGACGCCATTCACGAGAGCGACCCCCTCACCTTTTAATGCCATTTCAAGAGCAATAGCAAGGGTATCGACAATAATCGAATTAGTCTTTTCGCATGGGCTAGCATTGGTGGCTTTAAACCAGTCATCCCAACTCCAAACCTCGGAATAAACCGTTATCAAAGGGTAGTTCAGAAGGTCTTCTGGCTGAAGCTGTCCTTCCTTGCCTTGAGTTAACAACGGACTGCAAACGGGAAATAGTTTCGATTCGAACAGCTTGCTCCAATGGAGATGGGGTTGCACAGGTTTATCTCGAAAGATAAAACCGATGTCTGCATCTGCTTCGTTAAAATCCCAGCCACTGCTGCATGTCATGAGATGTAGTCTGATGTTTGGGTGATCTTTTCTGAACTGTGATAGGCGAGGTGCTAACCAGCGAATCGAAGTGGTCACATACACTTGGATGCGTAACGGTTGTGACCTTGTTGCTCGTCGAACGGCTTCAGTGCCATCGATGAGCTTTTCGAGTGCTTCTCGTACATAAGGATAAAAAAGTTTGCCTTCAGTTGTTAGAATGACGTTGCGTCCATCACGGGCAAAAAGTTTTGTGCCAAGGCTCTCCTCCAGTGATTGAATCTGATGGGTGATGGCTGGGTGGGTCAGACTCAATTCTTCGGCAGCTCCACGGACACTTTGTAATCTAGCGGCAGTCTCGAAACCCTTTAACGCTTTTAGCGGTGGGAGCTTACGTAAATTGATAGTGTCTGACATGGCTGTAAGGCTCTTAGTAAAAAGTTTGTGACAGTAAAATAATGGGCTTAACGCTACTACCGCTACCGAAAAAATGAAACGAAAAATTCGATCATTTTTTTACCAATAGTGAAAAAATGTTCAATTGTTACTCATTACCTCTGCGAATAAGCTTGTGCTGAAGGTCGGTAATATCGTGAACGTTACAGGCCAGTATTGAAAGTTTTTGTTTTAATATCAGCGTGATATCACTGTGCTGGTTAGTCGTGATTCATCAATTATTCGAAACACGCATGATGAGGATTAAGTATGAGAATTGGATTTATCGGCCTAGGAAATGTCGGCGGTAAACTGGCAGGAAGCCTACTACGTAACGGTTACAACTTAACAGTTTTGGATCTTGATCGTAACGTGGCACAACCCTTTATTGATAAGGGAGCATCCTGGATTGATACGCCTAAGACGATGGCAGGAGCGGTCGATTTAATCTTCACTTGTTTGCCGTCTCCCACGGCTTGTTCGCATGTCATGGAAGCGGAAGATGGTGTCATTGCAGGACTTTCGGCGGGCAAAATTTGGCTGGAGATGAGCACTACTGATGAATCTGAAGTGCGTCGGTTGGCAGCGTTAGTTGAAGCGACAGGGGCATCGGCACTGGAAACACCGGTTTCTGGTGGTTGTCATCGGGCAGCCACCGGTAATATTTCTATTTTTGCAGGGGGGAGCCGGGAAGCGTTTGAAAAGGTGTTGCCGCTACTGACAACACTTGGTAGGCGAGTGTTACATACCGGCCCGGTGGGTTCTGCTTCAGTCCTTAAAGTGGTCACCAATTATTTGGCTACGGCTAATTTGTGCGCAATTACTGAGGCGCTCACTGTCGCCAAGAAAGCGGGTATGGACCTTAATACCACTTATGAGGCGATCCGTATTTCTTCGGGAAACTCTTTTGTGCATGAAACAGAATCACAGGTCATTCTTAATGGTAGCCGTGATATTAGCTTCACAATGGATTTGGTGAATAAGGATGTTGGCTTGTTTGATGCGCTAGGTAAGCGTCTTGGTGTTCCTCTTGAGATGTCTCCTTTGGTTTTAGATATCTTTAAGGATGGCCAAGAGCGTTACGGTGCACGCGAGTGGTCTCCAAACATCATTAGGCGTTTAGAAGAAGCCTGTGATGTACAGGTACTTGCTCCAGGATTCCCCGCTGAAATGCTCGATTCTGAACCAGAAGAGCCAGGTGCAGAAATCATTCCCAAAGGATTGCCTGTATAACTAAACGGCCTTAAGTGCATTTTTTCTGTAGTATGAATGGTGATACCAGTCTATTGAGAGAGGCTTCCAAAGAGTAACTATTGGCTGGAAGCCTTTGCTTTTAATGCTCGCCCTTAAAAACGACTTAGGCTGTAAGGTGCAAGGTCGTATGTAGGCTCTCTACTTAGATACAGCTGAGTTATCAGCTGTGCTGTGAGTGCTGCCTGAGTTAACCCCAAGTGTTGATGACCAAATGCTAATAATACTTCTCCTTTAGGGCCAGTACGGTCAATCACCGGAAGAGAATCTGGCAACGATGGTCTGCGTCCCATCCATGGTTTGGAGCCTTCAGTATTTAAAGGGCGATCAAATAGAGCCTGAGCATGTTGCTGCAACATCATTGCACGTTTCATGTTGGCTTCCCGTTCAAGGCCTGCGAACTCGACGGTACCCGCCAGCCGTAGGCCTCCCTGCATTGGCGTCATAATAAATCGGCGTTCGGCAGAAGAGATTGCCACAGGTAGAATGTCCAACTCATTAGGTAGCATCAAGTGGTAGCCACGTTCAGTTTCCAGCGGTACTTTTACTCCAGTTAATGCTTGCACCAGAGGTTTGGCGTACGCGCCATTAGCAATCAGTACACGCTTACAGAGCAACGTGCCGTCAGTGGTTTCGAGCTCAACGCCTGCTTCGGTTAAGCGACCTCCGGTTACATCTGTTTGTGAATAGGCCATGCCTTGTTGTTGGGCAGCCTCAAACAGAGCGTCGACTAATTTAAGCGGATCCGTGACGTGGGCTGTTGCGGGGAACTCCAGCGCACCCAATAAGCGCTTACTTACTGCGGGTGCCTGTTCATGCAGCTCTGCTTCATTAAGATGTGCCACGGGGACATCGTAAGCGCTGAGTTTTTCTATATGTTTAAGTAAGCTGGCTTTGGTTTCAGGTTTTTCATAGACCAGCAGGGAACCTTTTTCCTGGAGTAGGTCACTACGGTTTATTGATTCAAGCAGGTCGCGCCATACTGTCAGGCTGGCACGGTTTAATGTTGATAGTGCGTCTGCACTGTGCTTGTTTGCTTTTGGCCGCATATTGTTGACAAGTTGAAGCATCCAGGGGGTAATTTGAGGCAGGTATCTCCAATCGACACTTAATGGGCCAAGCGGATCAAACAACATTTTTGGCAACTGTAAAAGCATCTCGGTTGATGCCAGAGGGAATACCTGTTCGGTGGCTATATGCCCGGCATTTCCTGAAGATGCCCCTGCACCGGGGGCTTCCCGATCCAATAACAATACACTTTGTCCCGCTTGTTGCAAAGCAAGTGCACAGCTGGTGCCAATGATGCCTCCACCGACCACAATAATGTCTTGTGTCATAGTTTTCATAGCGCTTTCTCAGTTACTGGATGAATGTGAAATCACTTTGGTCTGATTAAAGTGTGATAAGAGATATTCCGGTTAATTCTATTTTACTTGTTGTTCTAGCAACAGGTCGTGTATAGCTTGACCGGCTTCTAATATGTGTTTTCTCAGCAAAGCAGAAGCGCTTTTAATATCCTGTTTGATGCATAGACCAAGGATGTCGCTGTGTTCCTGATCTGCTTTATCGATACCTGTCGTGAACAATAATTGCATCCGAATATAGCGATCAGATTTAAAGTTAAGTACTTCGATAATGTCCAACGCCATAGGCATATTAGCAGGGCGATAAAGAGCAACATGAAAGGCGTAGTTGAGCTCACTCCAATCCTGAACGCGAGTGCCGCTTTTAACCGCTTCTTCAAATGCATGAAGAATTTCACGGCTGGTGGTGAAATCCTGCTCGGTCATATTTGGAATGGCCTTTTCTAAAACATGGCATTCAACTAACGCGCGGAGTTCGAATAAATCATGAATTTTGCTCGGTGATAGCTCGGTTGCAGTTGCTCCTTTATGGGCTTCAAAACTAACGAGCCCTTGTGCTTGGAGTTGCAGTAATGCTTCACGAACAGGAATTCGGCTGACATTATATTCTTTGGCTATGGCGTCCTGACGCAATGCTTCTCCGGCGATAATTTGTCCAGACAAAATCTTGCTTCTTAAATTATCGGCAACCATTTCAGTACGCGTTTTATAAACGAATTTGGTTTTTTTACTCTGTTGCATGAAGTCTGTATCTCAAAGGTAAGACTCGTGACATAAGGACGGTCTATTTAGGCTTTACAACAGATAATTACAAAGCCCGAAACAAAGTACATTGATTGCCAGACTTGAGTTCAAGTCTGGCTGAAAGCGTTTTTATTCGACTTCAAAGCCGTGGGCGTATGGGTCTTCACTGTCGACCCAAATAGTATTGTGCCCGTAAACACGGGCCCAACCCTGTACGCTCGGCATAATGGCGTCGTGCTCTCCGACAACAGTGGCCGCTTCAATACGGCCTTCAAAAATACTACCTATAATGCTTTCATGGACAAAGTCATCACCTATATTGAGCTTTCCTTTCGCAGCCCACTGGGCCATTCGGGCGCTGGTTCCGGTACCGCAGGGTGATCGGTCTATAGCGCGGCTACCGTAGAACACCGCATTGCGGGCATGGGCATTGGGTTGTGTCGGCGTGCCGGTCCACAAGACATGGGATACCCCGGATACCGTTGGGTCATCAGGGTGTATACAGTCGACTGCATTATCAACGATGCGGCGCACAATTGGGCTCAGGTGCAGAATATGATCGACACTGAAATGCTCAAGTCCGGCGAAGTTTTTTTGAGGATCTACGATGGCGTAAAAATTTCCACCGTAGGATATATCGACGACTAGCTCTCCCATTTCGGGAATGTTAACTACTATTTCTGAATGTGCCAGATAGGATGCGACATTGAATATTCTGACTTTTTCTACCTTGGCACCGTTTTGCTGATATTCAATACGAATTTTTCCTGCAGGCACATCAAGTGTCAATTGACCAGGAATACGAGGTCGTATAATGGCGTTTTCTATTGCCGCAGTTACCGTGCCTATTGTGCCGTGACCACACATGGGTAGGCAGCCACTTGTTTCGATAAAGAGCACTGATGCATCCGCATCTTCTGAGCAGGGAGGGTATACGATAGCACCAGACATCAT
>NZ_JADGEV010000037.1:30057-40658 GCF_016744175.1 Neptunomonas sp.
GTGACCACACATGGGTAGGCAGCCACTTGTTTCGATAAAGAGCACTGATGCATCCGCATCTTCTGAGCAGGGAGGGTATACGATAGCACCAGACATCATTGAATGGCCGCGGGGTTCAAACATCAGGGCTTGACGAATCCAGTCGAAATTTTGCAAAAAATACTGCCGCTTTTCACTCATTGTTTCGCCAATCAAGTCAGGGTATCCACCTGCAACTAAGCGAACAGGATTGCCACATGTGTGTGCATCAATACAGAAAAAAGTGCCTTCTCTCATACTTAACTACCTGTAATTAGCTTCTTATTTAACACCTTACAACGGTGTTATTTTCAATATATGTATACTTTATACAATATTTAATTTTTCAATGGAAGCTTTGCATTTCTATCTTAAGTGTCCGTTGCAATTTACAAGAAATCTCACAATAAATCCTTTGAAAGTCCCATTTAATGGGGCTTTTAGCCTATTTTCAAAGATTTTTATAATGCTATTTAATGTACAAAAAACAATCAAAATTGTTTGAATATTATATATTGTATAAAATATTCATTTGAATTATGATGATTTTCACTGGTTTTTTACAGCTACCTGCGAAAGCGCTACCGAGTGACTGTGTGTCATTACATGGGAGAGTTCTTTAAAGGTTTCGTCAGGAGGAGCCAGGGGTAGTGAAGTATTTGCACTAGTTCTTTGGCAGTACCTGAATCATCGTTTTACTTACATTGAGGAAAGGTTATGAATTTAGAAGGTGTTTTGGTTCCTGTAGTCACCCCCTTCGATAGTGAAGGTAAGGTGGATTACAGTGCTTTAGGCAAACTGCTTGATCATCTAATACAAGCAGGCGTTCGTGGTGTCGTCGCATGCGGTACGACGGGTGAATACTATGCATTTGTAGGTGATGAACGTCGCAGCGTCATGGCTTTTATTGCTGACCTCGTCGGTGACCGTGCACTACTGATTGCCGGTGTAAACGATACTCATACTGCAGGCTCAGTTGATAAGGCGAAAGAAGCAAAATCGCTTGGTTATCAGGCTTTGATGTTGGCTCCACCTATTTATTGCCTACCGCAGGAATCGGAAATTATTCAGCACTACAAGACGGTTAGTACTAAAGCTGATATGCCGATCATTATGTATAACTTCCCTGATCGCTCTGGCGTTGAGATCAGTGTAGAAGCAGTCATTGAGCTGAGCAAAGACAAGAACATTGTTGGAATTAAAGAAAGCAGCGGTGACTTTAGCCGTGCACTTAGCCTAATTAACGCAGGAATGACTGACTTCGAAGTGATTTGTGGTTCTGATGATCAGGCTGCTGATTACATGTTCTGGGGCGTGCGTTCTTGGATTGGAGGTGCTGCCAACTATTTGCCAAAAGAGCACGTGCAGATTATCGGTGCTGCAAAAAGCGGTGATTATGTAGCTCTGCGCAACACCATGCAACGCATTTTACCCGTACTAAAAAATCAAGAATCTTCTGACTATAACCAAAAAGCGAAACTGGGTTGCGCTCATATTGGGTTGCCCGTGGGTGAAGTGCGTGCGCCATTGCTGCCCATCAGCGAAGAAGATAAAGCGGACTTTATAGCAACGTTAGCAGCCTCTCTTAAGTAATTTAATAACAAGGTTCATGAATTAAGAATAAAAATCGTGTTTTACAGTTTTGAGGGGTTGCTAACCCCTTGATGTCACATCTCAATACAATAATAGGAATAGAGACATGAAGACATTTACCAAGCACTTAGCGTCACTGGCAATCGGCAGTGTAATTGCATTTGGCACTATTACCTCAGCACAAGCAGATAAGCTTGATGATGTTATTAGCGAAGGCACTCTACGCTGTGGCGTTGTGCTGGACTTCCCACCTATTGGTTACCGTGATGCTAATAATGAGCCCGCTGGTTTTGATGTTGAATACTGCAATGATCTAGCAAAGGCATTGGATGTTGATGCTGAAATTCTACCAGTTACATGGGCCGAACGTTTACCGTCTATTGTCAATAATCGTACTGATGTCGTATTCGGCGGCACTTCAGACTCTTTGCAGCGAGCTATCACTGTGGGGTTTTCAATTCCCTATGCTGTTTATTACTCTCAAGCGATAGTGGGTAAAGATTCTGGAATAAAGACTGTTGAAGATATGAAAGGTAAGCGTATCGCCGCGGCGGTGGGGACCTTGCCTGAAAAAGAGTTTCTTAAATTAGCGAAGAAGTGGGATACCGAAGACTTATACCAAGGCTACCAAAGTGAAAACGAAGTGTTTTTGGCGGTTGCTCAAGGTAAGGCTGATGCAGGTTTAACGACTAACACTGCCGTTAAACCTGTTGTTCAGCAGTTTGCTAGTCTGAGCGCGGGTCCACGTATGCCATGGACCACTGATTACACTTCTGTGGTGGGTCCACGGAAAGATCAGGGCTGGCTGAACTACCTGAACTTGTTTGTTACTCATCAGGTGCGCTCGGGTCGTTACCAAGAGCTTTGGGGTACCTATGTAGGCGGTCAGGCCCCGGAATTACGTATTCCAAACGTACTGTATTAATCAACCTTGCCGGTGCTATGTAATAAGTAGCACCGGTATCACTCATTAATAGGTATTAATATGGATTACACATTTCATTGGCGGCCTGTTATCAAAGCCTTGCCTGACCTAATGGAGGCAGCATTAACCACTTTGGAAGCTGCTGCATTGTCGATGATTATCGGTATTGTATTAGGTCTTGTTTTGGCCTTGTTGCGTTTACATGGTAACCGTCCACTTTATCTATTTGCCACTGTTTGGGTTGAAATCGCCCGTAACACGCCGGCGTTGCTACAGTTGTTTTTCTTTGGTTTTGGCTTGGGCGCGTTTGGTTGGCACCTCTCGCCTTTCATGATCGTTTTGTGCGGCTTGTCATTTAACAATGCAGGATATTTGGCAGAGAATTTTCGTGGAGGGTTTTTGGCAATTCCTGACACTCAGATTAAGGCCGCGCGAAGTTTAGGCATGAGCGCCTCTCAGTCTTATTTGCACATTATTATTCCGCAAGTGTTTCGCTTGATCTACCACCCGTTAACTAACCAGTTGGTGTGGGCGGTTCTGATGAGTTCTTTAGGGATGCTTGTTGGCTTTCGTGAGCTATCCGGTGAGACTCAGTTCTTGGCATCAAATACATTCCGGTTGTTTGAATTTTTCTTGGCTGCGGCAGTGATCTACTACCTGCTAGTTAAAATTGTGCTGGGCACTTCCTATCTGCTTTGCAGAAAACTGTTCCGTTATTAGAGGTGTAAATGTATGTCTACTGAAGTAAATGCAATTCAGTTCTTTAGCGGATTTCAGGTCAGCGACCTGTGGTACTTAGCAAAAGGTGCAGGGGGCACCATCGTAATTTCGGCCATTGCTATCTCGGTCGGCACCATACTGGGGTGTTTGTTTGGTTGGGCGCTGAGTGTCTCTCGTTGGGCGAATATGACTCTGGGTTCTGTGCTCGATGTGTTTCGCAGTGTGCCATTAATTATTCAGTTGCTACTGTTTTTTAATTTCCTACCAATTCTAGGGTTACCCGTAGGGCCATTTGCTGCAGGAACTATCGTATTGATTTTCTATACAGCGGCATTGGTAGCACAAGTTGCGCGCGGTGGTATTGAAGCGGTACCAAGTTCGATGCGAAATGCAGCCAGGTCTCTGGGCATGACGTACTGGCAGGATATTCGGTATGTGGTTATGCCGGTGGGTTTGCGGGCGGTATTACCGGCATGGACCGGCGTTGCGCTGGGGGTATTGAAAGATTCGGCATTGGTCTCAGTCCTGGGCTATATCGAGCTTCTTCGGGCCTCGCAGATCCTGGTTACCAGAACCCAAGAGCCGTTCATTATTCTGACTATTGTAGGGCTGTTTTACTTTGCCCTTTCTTATCCTATATCAAAGATGACAGCCAGGCTGGAACAGAGGTGGCAGTATGATTGAATTAAAAAGTGTCGAAAAAAAATTTGGTGATATTACGGTTTTAAAAGGTATCGATTTGAGTGTTGAGAAGGGTGAAGTAATCAGTGTGATTGGTGCCAGTGGCTCCGGAAAATCAACGATGCTGTATTGCATTAATGCTCTGGAAAAAATCCAAAGTGGACAGATTATCGTCGATGGCATTGACGTGCATGCTGATCAAACCAACCTAAATGAGTTACGCCGCCACATTGGTATGGTGTTCCAACAGTGGAATTCATTTCCGCATTTAAGTGTGCTTGATAACGTCGCGCTGGCACCAAAACTGGTGTTGGGGAAATCCAAAGATGAAGCTTACAGCATTGCAGAGAAGCAGCTGAAGCATGTTGGTCTTGGCGATAAGTTGGATGTTTATCCGACGCGGATGTCAGGAGGTCAGCAGCAACGCCTAGCGATTGCACGCGCACTGGCGATGGAGCCGGATTATATGCTGTTCGATGAGGTTACTTCTGCACTTGATCCGGAGCTTGTGGGTGAAGTGCTGGATACCCTTCGTTTGTTACGAGATGACGGCATGACCATGATCGTAGTCACCCATGAAATCAGCTTCGCCCGAGATGTTTCTGACCGTGTTGCGTTTTTCCATCAGGGCGTCATTGAAGAAATTGGTCAGGCGCAACAGTTAATCAATGATCCACAAAAAGAACGCACTCAGCAATTTTTAAGTAATGTCCGCTGATCATCTTCAAGAACAATAATAGAGACTTTAGCCATGTCAGAATTACTAACACTAAGTGAATACCGTGATTTAGCCGGTAGTCTGGAACTACCTGTCCATGCGTATATTAATGGTCAGTTTGTACCGTCTTTGTCAGCGAAGACCATGCCAACCATCAACCCTGCCACGGGCGAAGAAATTGCGCAGGTAGCTGCGTGCAACAAAGATGATGTCGATGTTGCTGTTGCCAATGCTAAAGCTGTCTTTGAAGCGGGTGAATGGGCAAATATGCACCCCACAGAACGTAAAAAAATTATGCTTAAATTTTCTGGCCTTATCAGTAAGCACAGCCGTGAACTGGCGGTGATGGAGAGTCTAGAAAGTGGTAAACCGATTCGAGAGTGTGAGCTAACCGATTTGCCGGAAACTGTTCATTGCATCGAGTGGCACGCAGAAGCAGCCGATAAGATGTATGACCAGCTATCTCCCTCAGGGAATGATGCGGTTGGCTTGATTGTCCGTGAACCGCTGGGTGTAGTTGCTTGTGTTCTCCCATGGAATTTTCCTCTCATGATGGTGGCTTGGAAATTGGGCCCAGCACTTGCAACGGGTAATAGCGTTGTCATTAAGCCTGCAGAGCAAACCAGCATGAGCACCTTACGCTTGGCTGAATTAGCTCTAGAAGCAGGTATCCCCGCAGGCGTGCTGAATGTGCTACCTGGTTATGGTCACGAAGCAGGGCAGGCTCTTGGCTTGCATCATGATGTACAGGTGGTTTCTTTTACCGGATCAACCGAGATTGGCCGTAAATTTCTTGAGTTCTCTGCGCAGAGTAATTTAAAGAAAATCGTATTGGAATGTGGTGGAAAAAATCCATCTGTTGTACTTGCTGATGCAAAGAATCTGGACAATGCTGCAGAGCATATTGTTTATGCTGCGTTGTGGAATATGGGGCAGAACTGTACTGCTAACTCTCGGGTGATTGTTCATAAAGATATTAAAGAAGAGCTAACCACTAACATTTTGCAGGCAATGAAAGCGTGGCATACCGGAGATCCGTTAGATCCAAATAATGCTTTAGGTGCTATTGTCAGCAAAGAGCAGTATGACCAGATCTGTCATTACATATCTAAAGGTAAGGAAGAGGGTGCAACGGTGCTAGCTGGCGGTGCTCCGATAGTGATTGGCGATGGTTTGTTTGTTGCACCTACCCTATTTGATGATGTTACCCCGGATATGACTATTGCTCGTGAAGAGATATTTGGTCCAGTATTCGCCATTATTACTGCTGATTCCAATGAACAGGCTTTGGCTATAGCTAATGATACTTGCTATGGCTTACAGGCTTCTCTATATACGTCCAGCGGGGTTAACGCTCAGCGTTATGCCCGCAAGCTTCAGGCCGGTACTGTGTCGGTTAATTGTTATGCGGAGGGGGATATCAGCACCCCATTTGGTGGCTATAAGCTGTCTGGTTTTGGTGGCCGAGATAACTCTTTACAAGCTCATGACCAATACACTGAGACTAAAACAATCTGGCTCGATCTTAGTGAGTAAACCTCTCCATTCATCCGCTTAAGGATAATCCGTTGATGCTCCCCCCCGAAGTATTTCCATATGAGAGCTTAGGGGGGAAGCGATGGTAACTCTTACATGATCATCAGGTGAGTTTATGGCTATATCGAGTATTTTTAATGATGTCATAGGGCCCGTAATGCGCGGGCCTTCCAGTTCTCATAGTGCTGCCGCTTGTCGCATCGGCTTATTGCTGCGAGATTTGATCGGTGCTGATATTAGCGGTCTGATCATCGATTACGACCCGAACGGTTCATTAGTCACCACCCATGAAAGCCAAGGTACTGATATGGGGCTGTACGGAGGTGTTCTTGGTTGGCAAGCTGATGATGAACGAATGATGAGTTACCGGCAGAGTATTACAGATGCAGGTATTAGTATTCAGGTGAATTATGTGAGCTATGACGCTCAACACCCCAATACCTACCGTATAAGAATTTCCAATACCTCTATTGAACACTCGCTTACCGCTATATCCACGGGCGGCGGCATGATTGAAGTGCAAGAAATCGATGGTGCTGTGGTTGAACTCTTCGGTGATTGTTATGAACTGCTGATCTATGGCTGTGATTGGCAAATGATAGAAAAGTCATTACCGGAAAAACTACAATTTGACTTTATTGAGCGTCATCAAGGGCAGCGTTGTTTTCTTGAATTGAAAAATGCAGTGGGCTTTGATCCTGCTGATATTTTGATAATAGAAAATAGTGAGGGAGTTGATTTCGTCCGTTACCTGAAGCCAGTACTGCCAGTATTGTCTCGTAAAAATATTGAAGTGCCATTCTTGCGCTGCAATGAATTACTAGCAATGGGGCAAGCTGAAGATTTGGATCTGTGGCAGTTAGCTGTGCGATTTGAAAGTGCGCGAGGTGCTATCTCTGAGGCTGATGTGCTGCAACGAATGCGCGATATCGTTCGCATTATGGATAGCTCGATTAAGTCTGGTTTATGCGGTACAGAGTACGAAGACCGGATATTGCACAGTCAATCGGTAGGCTTTAGTGAATGTATGCAAAACAATAGCTTACTGGATAGTGGCTTGCTGAACACCATCGTTATGTATGTTAGTGCGATGATGGAGGTGAAAAGCTCATTTGGTGTCATTGTTGCGGCCCCTACAGCAGGTTCCTGCGGTGCATTACCGGGCAGTTTGCTCGGCGCTGGTAAGGTGCTTGGAAAGTCGGAAGATGAGATTGTTAAAGCGATGTTGGCGGCGGGGATTGTTGGGATGTTTATCTCTGAACACTCTTCTTTTGCTGCTGAAGTTGGCGGTTGTCAGGCGGAGTGTGGTGCCGGTTCTGCTATGGCCGCAGCAGGCCTAGTAACGCTGGCAGAGGGTAATTTACAACAAGCGATCACTGCAGCATCTCTGGCATTGCAGAACTCACTAGGGATGATTTGTGACCCGATAGCTAATCGGGTAGAGGCTCCTTGCTTGGGGCGTAATGTGATGGCGGCATCCAATGCAGTTTCTTGTGCCAATATGGCGCTGGCTAACTACGATCCGGTAGTTACGTTTGATGAGGTGGTCGATACCCATTTTGTGGTGGGTAAAAGTATCGCGCACGAACTGCGATGCACGGCTTTAGGGGGGCTTTCTATTACGGATAGTTCGAAGCAAATAGAAGCACGTTTGATACGCTTTAAAAGTTGCTGATTGACCCCTGTGAAATGGATTAGAGGAAATAGCAGTGCAGACAAATAAAGTAATTCATGTGGTTAGCTGTCATGCAGAAGGAGAGGTGGGAGACGTAATTGTTGGGGGCGTTTTACCGCCACCCGGTGATACGATATGGGAACAGTCACGCTGGATAGCTAAGGATCAGACGCTGCGTAATATTGTTCTGAATGAACCCAGAGGCGGAGTGTTTAGACACGTGAATCTGTTGGTACCCGCAAAGAATCCAAAAGCTCAAATGGGTTGGATCATTATGGAACCGGAAGATACTCCGCCGATGTCCGGCTCTAATAGTATCTGTGTTTCTACCGTATTACTGGAAACCGGCATTATCCCGATGCAGGAGCCTGAAACGCATATGACACTGGAGCCTCCCGGTGGTCTGATCAATGTGGTGGCCCAGTGTGAGAATGGCAAAGTCAAAAAGGTTACGGTGCGTAACGTTCCGTCGTTTGTTGATAAGATAGACGCCATTATTGAAGTCAGTGGTCTTGGTACTCTCAGGGTTGATACCGCTTATGGCGGCGACAGTTTTGTTATTGTTGATGCAAAGAAACTGGGTTTTGCGATCACCCCGGATGAAGCCCGTGAAATTGCAGAAGCAGGTATAAAGATTACAAATGCAGCTAATGAACAGCTAGGCTTCTATCATCCGGAAAATCCGGACTGGCGTCATATTTCATTTTGTCAGATAGCGGCGCCCTTAGAGCAAGAGAATGGCATCTTGTTAGGCCGCAATACGGTTGTGATTCAACCGGGTAAGCTAGATCGTTCGCCAACGGGTACGGGTTGTTCTGCACGGATGGCACTGCTACACGCAAAAGGTTTGTTGAAAGTAGGGGACCGTTACATAGGTGAGTCGGTGATTGGTTCTCGTTTTAATTGCAGTATCGATAGCATGACTCAGGTTGGCGACCGTGATGCTATTTATCCGCTGATTTCTGGTCGAGCATGGCTTACCGGAACGCATCAACACATGGTTGATCCGCAAGACCCGTGGCAGGAAGGCTATCGGGTAGCAGATACTTGGCCAGTTATTGGGACATAATCAACGAAAAGTAATGTCGATCATTAAGCTTTCTAGTGGGGATCGTAATCATCAATAATTTGCTTTCTAAACCTGCTTTCCCTGCGCTTTTTGTGGTTACGATTTGGGGGCTAAACGTCGTGTTCATGAAGGTTGGTGTGACCGATATGGCACCTCTCTTATATACGGGTATGCGGTTTACTCTTTTGAGTCTATTGTTGCTGCCATTTTTTCGGATTCCTCGAGAGGCCATTGGTCAGGTGATAGGTCTGGCGATGATAATGGGAGTCGGGCATTTTTGCCTGTTAAGTATCGGTCTGCATTACGTCGACAGTGTGGTTGCGGGTCTTATCTTATTACTGGGAGCCCCACTGTCGTCATTGTTAGCTTTTATCTTTCTCAATGAGCGTTTGCGTGTGTTGCAGATGGTTGCGGTTTTCGCTGCCGCAATGGGGGCCTTAGTACCGACCTTGCTTGTGGGAGGCGTGGAGATACAGGCGGGGGCGTTACTCATTTTATTATGCGTTTGTATGTGGGCGGTCGGAAATCTGAAAATTCGTAACCTGAGTAACTTGTCATTACTAACGTTACAGTTTTGGATTGGTTTTATTAGTGCGCCCTTGTGTTTATTGGCGTACTGGCTGAATCCGGCGGATACTCCACTGGCTGCTCAATTCACTATTAACAGTATGCTATCACTGGCTTATGTGGTGTGTGGGTCTTCTATCTTGGCGTATTGGTTATGGTATCAGCTGATAAAACTACACGGGATTAATTCGGTGGTGAACTACGTGCTACTGCAGCCAGTAGTAACAATGCTGGCAGGGTATTTGATTCTTGGAGAAGTAATGTCTGGATTACAGCTAGCGGGCGCAGTGATAACACTGCTTGCGATGTGGGGGTTTTATCATTCGGGTAAGCAGCCGTTATAAGTAAGCTGCTTATCTAAAAAACAATGCTCAATGCCGATGAATTAGGCAATTTTCTTTTGTTGTTCCGTTAGCAAGTCATGGATTGCCTGCCCCGCTTCAAGGATATGCTTGCGCAGCAATGCGGAGGCTGCTTCTTTATTGCGTTGCCGACATAAGCTTAAAATTTCAGTATGCTCCTGATCTGCTTTATCTATACCTGTGGTAAATAATAACTGCATCCGGATATAACGGTCTGCTTTAATATTTAGACTTTGGATTACTTCCATCGCTTGGGGCATATCTGCGGGCTTATAGAGGGCTTCATGTAGCGCGTAATTAAGATCGCTCCACGTTTCAACCTGATCACCGCTTTCGACGGTTTCTTCAAACGAGCGAAGAATTTTCTCGGTGGTTGAGAAATCTTCTTCGGTCATATTATCAATAGCTTTTTCCAGTACATGGCACTCCACCAGTGCTCGAAGCTCAAATAGCTCGTGAATCTTGGCCGTAGACAATTCTGTAGCAGTAGCGCCTTTATGGGCTTCAAACAATACCAAGCCCTGAGCTTCTAGCTGCAATAACGCTTCTCTCACAGGAATCCGGCTGACATTAAACTCTTTAGCAATGGCATCCTGACGTAGGGGGTCGCCTGCGACAATCTCACCGGTCAGAATTTTCTCGCGCAAAATATCTGCAACCATTTGGGTGCGAGTTTTGTAAATGGGTGTTGTACCTTTGCTCATAGAGTCTGTAACCGGTGGTTGCTGAAAGAAATT
>NZ_JADGEV010000085.1 GCF_016744175.1 Neptunomonas sp.
TCACCACGGTGAAAAAGTTTAAGGTCAAGCTCTTGTTCTAGTTTTTGGATAGACATACTGATAGCAGGCTGAGCCACATGTAAAACTTCAGCCGCTTTAGAAAAGCTCTGTTGGTTGGCGACTTCGTTAAAATAGCGCAGCTGCTTATTATTCATATCAATAATATTTATCAATTATATAAAAATTATATATTTTACTGATTTTTATGTGTTCCGTATTGTTATTCGGTAATTAGTTTATGTGCGCATTAAATATTGTCTTTAAAGGGCTTGGGGTAAACAGTGATTGATGCAGGAACAGCTTCGTTTTGGCGAGCAACAATAGCACTATGCCTTGGATCATTTATGATTTTTGCCAACGTTTATGTAACTCAGCCGCTTTTGCCATTGTTGATGGATAGCTTTCAATTGTCTGAACTTGAAGCAAGTTGGAGCTTTACCATCACTACGTTGACTCTGGGGATCTCTTTATTAGTTTATGGGCCGTTATCAGATGCGTTGGGGCGAAAAAATATCATGTTAGTGAGCATGGCTGGTGTGGTGTTGATGACTTTTCTGTTATCGCAAACACAAAGCTATTCAATGTTACTGCTGTTTCGAGGCTTACAGGGGTTGTTTTTAGGCGGCTTGCCCGCTATTGCTATTGCTTATATGAGTGATGAGTTTAAGCATAAAGCGATGATATTAGCGGTGGGCTTCTATATTAGCGGTAATACGATTGGGGGCATCGGCGGACGTTTGATTGGAGGTTTTGTCGGTGAGTGGCTGGGGTGGTCTGAGGTATTTTTGGTTATGACGCTTATCAGTTTTATCCTGTTAACTTTATTTGCAGTGCTTTTGCCGGCTTCAAACCGCTTTATTGCTAAGAGTCTAAAGCCACGCAGTATGCTGGGGCAGTCGGTAGCTCACATAAAGAATCCGTTATTGTTGCTAGCCTATTTGATTGGCGGATTTAATTTCTTTATTTTTATTAACCAGTACAGCTTCATTACTTTTTTGTTGTCAGATGCGCCGTACAATTTGTCACCCTCGTGGTTAGGGTTGCTGTTTCTTACCTACTTGAGCGGTACTATAGGTTCTGCTTTATCAGGGCGTATAGCGCAGCGGGTGCCGCAACCCATCTGTATGATTATTGGTATTGTGCTCTTAATGTGTGGTTCTCTTGTAACCCTAGTGCCTAGTATTTGGGCAATTATTATTGGTTTCTTAGTTAGTGCCTTTGGGTTTTTCTTTACACATTCGACCGCTAGTAGTTGGGTTAGTCGTCACGCTGTTGAGGCTAAAGCCAGTGCTTCTTCTCTGTATTTACTGTTTTATTATCTAGGCGCAAGCACGGGAGGTTTCTATTTACAGCCGTTTTGGCAGTGGGGCGGTTGGTCGGGTGTTATTTTAGGTTCAATGGTTGTATTGATAGCAACATTGTTGGCGTCAGTAGCCTTATACAAAATAAGCTATTATCAGACGTTAGATGTTGCCGATTGAGCCCTCAAGGTCTAGGAGTTGTCGCTTCATATCAAGCCCTCCAGCAAATCCAGTTAAGTGTCCGTTTTTACCAATGACTCGATGGCAGGGAATAATAATTATCAGAGGGTTTTTTCCTATCGCAGCAGCGACTGCCCTCGTTGATTTTGGTCGTCCTATACTGTCCGCTAATTGTTGATAGTAGCGTGTTTGGCCGGGAGGAATTTGTAGTAAGGCTTGCCATACACTTTGTTGGAATGCGGTTCCCTTAGGCTGCACAGCTAAGTTGAATCCAATATTGGGGTTTAGTGCAAAGCGCTCCAACTGCTGTTTTAGTTGTACGAAGATCGGCTCGTTATTGGCTTTGCTCCATTGTACGTCAATTTCTGGTTGGTATTTTTGTCCTATCTTATAGCAGCCCGTAAGTTGCTGTTTTTCTGCAGTCGCTAACATTTCACCGAACGGACTTGTCCATGTGCAGTAAGTAGTCATGTTTTTTGCACCTCGTTGATCGTTTTTGTCACCCGCATGCTTCTGATTTTTGTATTGCCCAGTTTATCTTGTTGTAACGAGTTCCATAAATGCATGACAGCGTAAGCACGCCAAGGGCGCCATTTCTCGGCCAGGAATAGTGTCTGCTTGGGACGTTTCTCTTGTAATGCTTTCATTACACCTAAATCAGTATGAGGGAACGCATCTGGCCAGTGTAGCGCGCGCATGGCAATGTAATGTGCCGTCCAAGGACCAATACCAGCAAGTTTTTCCAATGCTGCTATCGACTGCTCTGGATGTGCTGTGGGCTGTAGTGATATCTCACCTTTGGTAATGCCTTTTGCTAGGGAAATAATAGTTTGAGCACGTTTGCTGATAATGCCCAAAGATGCAACCTGATCAATACTTAACTCAGCCACCACCTTTGCACTCGGAAACTGTATGGCGAGGTTCTCGAACGGAGTGATAATCGATTTTCCAAAAGCGTGAGCAAAACGGCCCGCTAACGTGTGAGCGGCTTTTACGGTGATTTGTTGACCGAGTATGGCTCTAACAGACATTTCAAAGCCATCAAAGCTACCGGGGAGGCGAATTCCAGGGTTGTTGATTGCGAGTGAGCCCAGTTGGTTAGATATCAACGAAGGTTCTGCATGTAGGTCGAACTGGTGTTCTAATTTTCTTAACAAGAGAGGAATAATGGCGGCAAGTGATTCTGATAACTCAACTATTAGTGTGTTGTCTTTGTTCTTGTGAGGTTGTATTTGTAACCAACCACTGTATATCTCGCCTTTGACTGATAGGCCAACTGTTCGAATATAAGACTGCTCTTCCACATGTTCTACACCTTGAATGGTTCGTTGTTGTAAAAATGTAATTAATTGTGACCAATCATAAGGTGGACGGTACTGTAACAGTAGTTGCACTGTTGTTTCAGGGGGACTCTGGGCAGAGCTCTTTTGTGTGCTGGGTGATTTTCGTAGTGAAGATGGAGTTAACTTATAGCGGTCTTTGAAGTGGGTATTAAAGGAGCGTAAGCTGCCAAAACCACTGATAAGTGCAATAGTAGTAACAGAAAGCGGTGTCTCTGTTAGTAGTTTTTTCGCCCGTAGTAGCCTTCTGGTAAGCATAAAATGACTGGGTGTTGTTCCCAGTTGCTCTAGCGCTAATCTGTGCAGATGTCGTTGAGTAATATTGAGATGCTTTGCCAAAGCTGAAATACTAAAATCGATATCGCCCTGATCTTCTAGCTGAATAATGGAGGAGATAAGCAGGTTTTGTTGAAGTGTATTGTCTTGAATTTGTGGTGATAGTTCTGGGCGGCATTTAAGACAAGGCCTAAAACCAGCAGTTTCTGCCTGAGCTGCAGTCGGATAAAATGTACAGTTTTCGCGCTTAGGCGTACGCACACGACAAATTGGTCGACAGTAAACTCCAGTACTTGAAACGCCGATATAAAAATGTCCATCGAAGCGATTGTCATGAGATACCATCGCTTGATAAAAATGTTCGTGTTGCATATTCATGAAGCTACTATAAGCCTAATCTAACGGTCTTGCTCGCAGTATTCGGACATGCCCTTATTAAACTTTCTATAGATGGTTATGAGTTTAAATTAGTGTGATTTTCCTGCCTAATGCTCATTGCTTGACTACACTAGTGATGACGTAAAGATTAAGAGAAAGGATTATTGTGTGGCGTTTCGAATATTCGTTTTATTGTTACCCGCTACTCTGTTGTTAATTGGGGCGTTTATATCATTAGCTCCTGTTTCAACGCTATCCGTTGCTGATCAAAATACCTTTACGCTAGTTCCTTATTTACTGGTGGTGGTCACAGTATTTCTTGGCTATAGCTTTAAGCGCAGTCGAGTATTACTTGTGGCGATAAATCTGGGGGCTGCTTATTTTTTGATTCAAAATGGTCTCCAAACAAGTTTAGCTAGACCTGATAACTATGTGCTTTACAGTGCGGTTTCACTGTTACTCCCCATTAATATTGCATTGATTTCGGTTTACGAAGAGCGAGGTATATTCACGCCTATAGGGCTCATTAGAATTATGCTAGTGAGTATCGGCTACTTAGTGTTATTTGCTCTGAAGGAGCTGGATGAATTGGCTTACTGGATTTCAGAACTACCTGTGAGCTTGATAGAAATGGCTATCAATGACACTTATTTGAGCAATGCTGCGGCGGTTGTTTTCGTCATTTGTTTGATGCCTGTATTGATCTCTTTGGTTGTCCGAAAAACCCACACGGATGCCGGTTTGTTAGTCTCTCTACTCTCTGCATTAATAACATTACTATGGTTTGATCGTCCCCTAATATCGCCTTTATTTATATCGGCGGCCCTTATAGCGCTGGCGATTTCAGTGTTACAGAATAGTTATAACATGGCGTTTGTTGATGAGCTTACGGGTATTCTTGGGCGTCGCGCGTTACGTGATAAGTTTTCGACACTGGGACGTACTTACACGATTGCCATGATGGATATTGATCATTTTAAAAAATTTAATGATACTTACGGTCATGACATTGGAGATCAAGTATTACGTATGGTGGCGGCAAAAATTAAAAATGTAAAAGGGGGTGGTAAAGCATTTCGCTATGGTGGAGAAGAGTTTGCTGTTGTTTTTGCTGGAAAGTCAGAATCTGAAGCGCTGCCATACCTTGAAGAAGTACGTGAAATTATAGCCAATTACCCTATGACTATTCGAAGTGAAGAGCGTCCTTGTGACAGTGATGCAGGTAAGAGATTGCGTTCCAACCAGAAAGAGTCAGAAAATGTACAAGTTACGATCAGCATCGGTGTTTCTGATAAAGACGTTTCTCAAACAAACCCTGATACTGTACTTAAAGCTGCTGATAAGGCGCTTTATGCCGCGAAAAAAGCAGGCCGGAATTGCACAGTAGCTTCACACCAGCCACCTCCTGCGCTAAAGAAGACTAAGCCGAGGCGATCTAAGTTTGATTATGCTCAGCAGTAAGGGGGATTGTCTTAACGTGAGGAGAGCTGGTGTTACAACTCTCCTCATGACAATGACTACGAGCGGCTAGTGATTTCTAGCAGGTGGTAACCAAACTGCGTTTTTACTGGGCCGTGTACTTTATTCAGTTCGCCGCTGAAAACCACTTCATCAAATTCACGAACCATTTGACCCGGGCCGAATGATCCTAGGTCACCGCCTTGACGGCCAGAAGGGCAAGAAGAGTGCTGCTTAGCCACTTCCGCAAAGTCTGTACCGGCTTCAATTTGTTGTTTTAGTGTTTCGCATTGAGCTTCAGTATCAACGAGAATATGACGTGCGCTTGCTTTGGCCATGGGTAAAACCTCATATAATTTCTAGGTAGCGTTATAGTTAGATTAATCTTGTCGGTATAGGATACCTGTTATTATCGATGAACCAAATCATACGGGATGAAATATGGCATACCAACATCGTTTTTTGAATGGACAAGCGTGTGAATTAGCACTGGGTAAGATTGTTTGTGTCGGTAGAAACTATGCTGATCATGCTAAAGAGCTGAATAATCCTATCCCGAGCGAGCCGATGCTGTTTATAAAACCTGCCACTGCGGCCTCTGAATTAGAGAGTGCCTTTGGAATTCCTACTGAATTAGGCAGTGTACATTTTGAAACCGAGATGTCTATTCTGATTGGTACATCTTTGTGTAAAGCTGATGAAGCCTTGGCGAGTGAGGCCATTATAGGTGTTGGCGTGGGCTTAGATTTGACGTTGCGCGACCTACAGGATGGACTTAAAGCCAAAGGTCACCCTTGGGAAAAAGCCAAGTCTTTTGATGGTGCGTGCCCGCTGTCTGTTTTTGTAACACCGGATAAAATAGATGACTTGCAAAATGTGCACATGCGTTTGGTCGTCAATGGCACAGTAAAACAGGATGGCAATAGTGCTTATATGTTAAATAAGGTGGTTCCGTTAATTAGCTACATTAGTCAGTTTTTTACGTTAGAGCCCGGTGATGTGGTGATGACTGGAACCCCTGCAGGTGTTGGGCCTATAAAAGAGGGGGATAGTATCCTTATAGAGTTGGTTG
>NZ_JADGEV010000038.1 GCF_016744175.1 Neptunomonas sp.
TTCGATTCCGACTTCTCGAACAACAGCTTCGGGTTTAGGCCAAATCGTAATGGGCAACAAGCGGTAAAACAGGTTAAAGACATCATCAAGGATGGTCGCATTCAATGGCACCCGAAAACACTGTTGAAATTTAAGCAGAGGGTTCGGTCATTAACGAATCGAAACTGGGGCGTCTCGATGAAATATCAGCTCTTCAAAACCAGTCAGTATATTAGGGGCTGGATTAATTACTTTGGTATCGCCAACTGCTATCAGCTTTGCGTGGATCTAGATCATTGGATCAGGCGTAGAGTTCGGATGGCTTACTGGCGACAGTGGCGTAAACCACGCACTAAAGTAAGAAGCCTGATGAGACTTGGCGTTCGCGTTCAGGCGGCGGTTGGGTGTGGTATTACCAGTAAAGGCCCATGGCGCAGTTCAAAAACTCCGGGGATTAATCAAGCATTATCCAATGCTTATTTAAAGTCTCAGGGGCTTTATGCACTACGTGATGGCTGGATCAAGCTTCATCATTCTCAGTGAAACGCCCTGTGCGGATCCGCATGCAGGGTGTTGTGGGGGCTGAGGGCTAGAGACCCTCGGCTACCCGATTAGAAATTTGACCTGCAAGTTATGATATTTGCACATGCACTGGGGCTCGCTTGTAATATGAAATGTGGGCCAATTACTACCTTAATTGCTATATTACTAAAATGGCGTTGGAATTCGCTGCTTTTAGCCATTGGAACCAATTTATCTGATTCTGCACGAATGTAAATAGCAGGAGTATCCATATTTCCCGGTTTCATTGAAAAATTCTTGATGCTGGCCATTCTATGCTTTAGAACCGACTCTGGGACAGCATCAATTATACGCAGAAAATTCTTAACACTAGCCCTGCTTGCGTTACCTCCAAGTATGAAATAGCGTAATACTGATGATGACAAAGGTAATTTGGATAGAATTTTTATAGGCAGATATTGAAATATGCTGAGGAAGTGTTTTTTCGGAGGAGACAAAAATGTTGCGACAAATATTATGCCTTTCAAGTTTTCAATATTTTTAGATGCCAATATTGCAGCAATAGGCCCAGAAAATGATTCTGCGATAAGAACAAAATCCTTTTTCGGAAGTTGATTTATTACATATGTGGCCAAGAATTCATAAGACTGATCTTCCGTATTAGGGAGAGGTATTATTTCAACATGCTCACTACTCAAATAAGGCAGCAAGCCATCAAATAGTTCTCCGGTTCCATCTAGACCTGGCAACAGTACAATGTTCATTTAAATTTCATTTCTAACATTTGTATATACGGGGGTCCGTGTATCTACCCTTACCGTCATTAGTTAAAAACAGATGTAATCGTTTGAAAAGGAAGGGGAAATATTTAGTAATATAGAGGCCTCTTCCGTGGCAAACCGCGCATGCGTATTAACAATTGATATACGGGGGGCCGTATATCTATCCATGCTAGACATCCATCTGTCTGATTTACTTATATTTTTAACTCAACACTAGGAGCAATACAAGCATTTGTCTCGATTCAGCTTATGCAAAACCAGCATAGATATCGCTCGCTCATAAATACACTGTATGTTCGAACAGAAATGACTTGATAGTTGCTCTAACTTTCAGAGCGCTATTTGGTAACTGTATTTATTTGTATGTAGGCAGTATTTCTATATCAGGTAAATTGTCAGCAACATCTTGGTATGTTTTCAACGTAAGTGTTTTGATAATAATGGGAAGTGGTTGTGACCATATTTCAGGTAAATCAGTTTCGCCTTGAGTAATAATTGGATAGGCGAGTTTCTCTAATGGTGGACAAAACTGAGCAGAAACACCCTCTTTATTACCTCTGGGGTCAAGACGATACCAGCCGAATTTCTGAAGATAAACAGCATTTAATCCATGCAAACAAAACGGTGGTGTATCATCGCTAATGGTTAAGCGTTGATAACATAAGCCTGCGGGAATATTGTTTGCGCGAAGTAAGGCTGCCAATAAATGACTCTTTGCATAGCAGTAACCTGTTCCATGGATGAGCACTTGTGATGCCTTACACGTAACGGGGTTCATCTTATAATCCCAACTATGCTTAATCTCATCCCTAACAAACTCAAAGCATGCTTTGGTTATTGCCTCAGGATCACGAAGCCCTTGCGCTAAATGACTCGCTTTGGAAAGCACTTCCCGTGTTTGCCAGTCGATATACTCGCTGGATTCTAAATATGCATTCATTTGCTTTCAATCCATTGGTTTTGTGTTTTCTTAGGTAAGCTGCTCATCGCCTTTTGATAAGAATATAACACCAACTGTTTCAGATACTCTTCATCCATTGCTTGTACATTGATGATGGTAACCCAGTGAAAACGGTGCATGTATCTAGCGGGTTTTATTCCAGGTTGATCAGTGAGCTCAAGAAATCTTTCAGGCGTCACTCTAATACTGAAGCGCCATATCTCTGGTTCGCTTGTTTTAAAATAGGCGAACTTCTTCTCGGCGATAGAAAATGACAATATATTAGAGGGGTGCTTACTGTCTTTCTCAGTTGCACCCTTAAAAGATTGGCAGTAGTTTCTTAGTTGGTCGGTGTTCACTCTACCACTCGCGCCATTGCTCTGTTAAATCATCTTCGTAGTCATGCCCCGCATGTTTAATCACCAAGCTGACCAACGCGCAAAAATCTTCTTGCTGGTGCGTTTCGAGCAGTTGATTTTCATGTTTTTCGTTAATCAAATTGAGTGTTTTTACGAGTCGCTCTACTTGGTTAGATACCCATGAAAAATCTGACTTTTGCTCGCTGCTATCAATCGCATTAATAAAAGCAGTTAGAATTTCATCACACTCATCAACATCTGTCTTTAAATACGCAGGCTCATCGTCATCTTCGATGAAATCGTACATCCAATGAAGTAGATACTTTTTTTTCTCTTCTATTTCAGCGTTCATTTCTAACGTCTTCCAACAATATTAAACAATGTGTTAATTATGATTGGGAATACTAATAAGTCCTACCATTTTATCAATCTAAGTGCTCACTCAAATAATCTACCAAAACTCTAACCTTCGGAGAAAGGTGGCGGTTATGTGGGTAAAGTGCCCAAACCCCTTCATCTGAAGGTTGATAGTTTTCGAGTAAAGCAATTAATTCACCACTTTGAATATGCTCATGAACATAGTAATCAGGCAGTTGAACAATACCTAAACCTTTTAACGCCGCATCAAGTAAAGCCACGCCACTGTTGTAGTTAAGACGGCCATGTATTTTAACGCTTCGTTCTTGTCGATTATCCTGAAAGCGCCAATATTCGAGGGTACCTTGTAAGCAATTGTGGTGCTCCAACTCAGATATAAGGTGAGGCTCTCCATGAGTAGAAAGGTAGTCATGTGATGCGCATACATATAATCGTCGTGACGAGAGGCGTTTTGCCATCATGCTTGAGTCTTCAAGCTTTCCCAAACGTATTGCTAAGTCAAAACCACTGTCAATCAGATCAACTTTTTGATTAGTGAACGTGCAATGTACGGCAAGATCTGAATACTGGCTCACAAAATCATTAATTAGGGGGGCTATTTTGCTTTCACCATAGGTGGTTGGCGCGGTAATTTTTAATTTCCCTCGCGGGGCACTTTGAAGATTACTTAAGGCGCGCTCAGCATTCTCTAGTCCATCTAGCACTTGCCGACAGTGTTGATAATAAATCTCCCCTGCTTCTGTTACCGCAACTTTACGAGTAGTACGATAAAATAGCTTTGTTGCCAACCTACTCTCTAGGGAACTCACCTGTCGACTTACCTGAGCAGTCGAAATCCCAAGCTGCTTTGCTGCAGCGGTGAAGCTTTCTTTTTCGGCTACTGCTACAAATTCTGAGACACCTTCCCAATTAAACATTATTACCAGCTCGTAAAAGTGATTTGATAAAACAATAGATTATCATTTATTAGGAAACAACTAGAATCTACTTATCAGTTTTTAAAGACAACCAGATAAGAGAGTAACTCATGAGCGGAAATATCATTAAATCAAAAGCGGCAGTTGCTTGGGCTGCTGGCCAGCCTCTTTCTATTGAAGAAGTCGATGTTATGCCTCCTCAAAAAGGTGAAGTACGCGTACGCATACTGGCATCAGGCGTGTGCCATACCGATGCCTTTACTCTTTCAGGCGAAGATCCAGAAGGTATTTTCCCTGCTATTTTGGGGCACGAAGGTGGTGGTGTTGTTGAATCGATCGGCGAAGGCGTGACCAGTGTTGCTGTAGGTGATCATGTTATCCCTCTTTACACGCCAGAGTGCGGTGAATGTAAATTCTGTAAATCCGGTAAAACAAACCTTTGCCAAAAGATTCGTGAAACGCAGGGTAAAGGCTTAATGCCAGATGGCACGACGCGGTTCTCAATCAATGGCCAACCAATTTATCATTATATGGGTTGCTCTACTTTTTCTGAATACACAGTGCTGCCAGAAATTTCGTTAGCCAAAGTTAATAAAACAGCACCACTAGAAGAAGTATGCTTGTTGGGTTGTGGCGTAACGACGGGCATGGGCGCAGTCATGAATACGGCTAAGGTCGAGGAAGGTGCAACGGTTGCTATCTTCGGTATTGGCGGCATCGGTTTATCTGCCGTCATAGGCGCAACCATGGCGAAAGCCAGCCGCATCATTGCAGTTGATATTAATGAAAGTAAATTTGATTTGGCACGTCAGCTAGGTGCTACTGATTGCATTAACCCAAAAGACTACGACAAACCTATTCAAGAAGTGATCGTTGAACTGACTGACGGCGGTGTTGATTACTCATTCGAATGTATCGGTAATGTTGATGTGATGCGCTCTGCTTTAGAGTGTTGCCATAAAGGCTGGGGAGAGTCTGTCATTATTGGTGTGGCGGGTGCAGGCCAAGAGATCTCAACCCGTCCCTTCCAGCTGGTTACTGGGCGAGTCTGGCGTGGCACCGCCTTTGGTGGTGTTAAAGGTCGTACAGAATTACCTGAATACGTTGAACGTTATTTGAAAGGTGAATTTAAACTGGATCATTTCATTACTCATACAATGGGCTTGGAAGGTATCAACGAAGCTTTTGATCTGATGCATGAAGGCAAGAGCATTCGTACCGTAATTCACTTCGACAAATAACTGAGCTAATGCGGCGATCTTTTTGTAACACTTATTGTAAAAATTTAAGCCACACAAAAAGATCGTACGGAGTCCTGTATGACAATAGAAAATCTTAGCCGTAACAAAAGCTTTGGTGGTTGGAATAAACAGTACAGCCACCACTCAACAAGCTTAAATTGCCAAATGCGCTTCGCTATTTACTTGCCGCCTCAAACACTGACGGGTGCCAAGGTGCCCGTTTTGTATTGGTTGTCTGGTCTCACTTGTAGTGATGAAAACTTTATGCAAAAAGCCAATGCTCAGCGTATTGCTGCAGAGTTGGGTATTGCCATTGTTGCGCCGGACACTAGCCCTCGCGGTGACGATGTTGCAGATGAAGACAGCTATGACCTAGGTAAAGGTGCCGGCTTTTATGTGAATGCCACACAAGAGCCTTGGAAGAGCCACTACCACATGTATGACTATGTCGTATCAGAGCTTCCTGCCCTTATTGAAAAGACGTTTCCGGTGACGCAGCAACGTGCCATCTCCGGACATTCAATGGGAGGTCACGGCGCACTGACTATCGCTATGCGCAACCCAGGTCGATATAGTTCTGTTTCTGCATTTAGCCCAATCAACAACCCAATGAACTGCCCATGGGGTGAGAAAGCCTTTTCCGCATATTTAGGAAAAGACAAAGAGACATGGCGCCAACACGATGCAAGTGAGTTGATGAAGGCTGCAACACAGCATGTTCCAGCATTAGTTGATCAGGGTGAAGCGGATGACTTTTTAGCGACACAGTTAAAGCCTGAAACATTGATTGCTGCAAGCCAAACAAGTAGTTACCCGTTAAATCTGCGCCATCATGAAGGCTATGACCATAGTTACTACTTCATCGCTAGCTTTATAGAAGAGCACTTGCGATTTCACAATGAGCACTTGAAAGTGAAGTAAGAATTAGTAGCAGCACTTGGGCGCTAATAGGTGACCAAGTGCTTATTTTTAATATATTGCAGGTAAACATTTCTACTCTTTATAAAAAGCATCCCAAGGCATGGGTTTACTAATCAAGTAACCTTGTATCATATCTGTATTCCAGTCACACACCATTTGATACTGCTTATCCGTCTCAATGCCCTCGCAGACGACTGATAAAGACAAATTATGCGCTAACTGAACCACTGTTTTTGCAATGAGTTGATATTGCTTATCCATCAACGTGCTATCAATAAAGCTTTTATCAATTTTTATAATATCGAAATGGAAGTTAAGCAAATAACTCAAAGATGAGTAGCCCGTGCCAAAATCATCCATCGAAAGTTTGAGACCTGCTTGGTGAAACTCTAGAAACTTTTCTTTGGTGAGTTCATTGTCCTGCATCGCTGAATTTTCTGTTATTTCAATTGTGATTCTGTCTGGTGAAATTGAATACTCGTTTAGAATATTTACAATATTTTGAACAAGTTCACTTTCTTTCAGTTGTACCGGTGATAAATTAATGGATACCCCTACATTACTAGGTACTGACGGCATTGATAAGCTGCGACACACTTCTCTAATGGCCCAATAACCTATGTGAACAATATCACCACTTTTTTCTGCTATCCCAATAAATTGGTCAGGAGGAACGAAACCTTTTTTGGGGTGATTCCAGCGAATGAGTGCTTCATAATGATGGGCAGGCTCATTTAGCTGATGAAGGTATGATATAGGTTGAAAATGGAGAATGAACTCTTGGTTCTCAATCGCTTGCGGTAAGTCATCGGCTAGTTTCAAATGTAACTGCAACTCTTGCACAATGGCATCCTGATAACCTATAAATTTCCTTAGCGGTGTATTTTTGGCTTGGTAAAGGGCAATGTAAGCCATCTTTAATAGCTCGTTTGGCTGGGGGTCGCTACTAGAATCACAGCTATAGCCTGCGATCAAATCACAATGTATAGGATGCTCCCCCACTATTAAATATTTTAAAAATGCGTTCATGATTTTAGTCAGAATGTGGTCGACCTGCTCCTGAGTCGAATCAATCATGATAAATGCCAGTTCATTACTATTTAGTTTAGAGAGAGCCTTATTATTAGGAAGAATTGATTTAAGACGTAAAATGGATTTTTTTAAAAGAGTCTGTTGAACCTCGTCATCTAATAGATTGAAAGCTCCGCCAGATTTTTCAAGAGAGAGGACAATAACAAAATATTTTTTTTGTTTAGTATCAACCAGATGCTGAATTAACTTCAAAAAACCTAGCTTGCTATGTAACCCTGTACTTGGATCTGTATACATAGCAGGAATTTTATTTTCATCTGCATGCTTATAAGCAATGCTTTGTAGCGAGTCATACACCCCCTCCAAATAATGGCTGGATATGTTTTTATCAACACAGAAAGATATTATGGCCGCGATATAACCTAAAAAAGCACTATCATATTGAGAAAAAGAATCATTACCTGAAGGTTTAAAAGCCACGCCGCCATGTTGTATTTTAAACCGTTCAAAGTGAACATTATTTTCAAAAAGAAGGTTACTCATTTCAGAGTCTGATTCATCAAGCTCTATGTGATTATTTGATACATATTCACGAATTTCAAATAACGACTCAATGGCGGTTATTTGGTTTTTTGATATTTTAGTCCACTCGCAAAGATCAATAAATTTATGGTTTTCTATGATGGGCATTGCTTCCCACCACAAGCCATTTACATAGCGAAATAACACACATGAGTCTATATCGATCGAAAACCGTGTTTTTGTATAAATGCTTTTAAGGTCACGAATAAAGTGAGAATCTACGCTGATTGTATTGCTAAGCTCAAGTAGGCTGGATGATCGAAGAGATGCTTCTAAAGTTTGCTCTAGAGATGTGGAATCACCAAAAAAAAGAGATCTATCAATATCACTATTTTGGCTACTTTCTTCGGTTTTTGAATCCTTGTTTTTTTGCATAACAGCTAACTTGCATGTTTAATAATGTTAGTAAACTGTTGGTCAACATCAATGCCGAGACTGGATGCAAGGTTAACCATATATAAAGCACAAGATATCATGCAGATAAGTTCTGTAATTTCATCTCGAGAAAAGCCTAAATCATTTAGCTTCTCATCTAGCGTTGGTACTAAAGAAAAATCATTATCTACGGAAGAGTCAGCAAACATGATAACTAACCTAAGTGCAGGATTTTTTATTTGTTCAACATTGTTAAAAACTGTTTTGATCGATTCTTCTGTGAAGCCATGGTGTATAGCCAGTGCATGATGTGCAATCTTACAGTATTCACAGCTTTTTTTATGAGCGATGTAAGAAAACACAAGTTCTTTAGTGATTCTCGGCAAGCTTCCTGAGCATAGAGTACTCCTGACCATTTTCCATGAGGAGAGCGCTAGTTCAGGGTTGATGATAGCAATGCAGCGAAAAATAGCAGGTACATAGCCCATACCTAGCTCATTACAAACCTGTTGGTGAATATCAGGAAAGTCTTTTTCGAACCGCTCTTCTGATAAAATAGGTAACTTGTTCATAATTGACACCATTAAAGTGTTAAAGAACTCTTATCAAACTAACATTCGCATATGTATTTTACATGAATATTTTCCATCATCTTTACAAGAATAGTAGAGTTTAAAAATAATTCGTCTATTTAAATTACATTTGCGGCTAAAGATGTATTCAGCTCTTAAAGGCGGATTTCGAAGGAAAAATGGTTCGCTTACCCATCACTTAAAATACATTACGTTCGACACCACTACTGCACGAATCCAGTAAAAGGCCTGATGCCGGAGGCAACGCCTTTTTTGTGAAGCATCATCTTGGCCAAATGGTTTTTTTAGTAAAGGTGCTAGTGGTAAAGCGGGCTGAGCTACTGCTAGAGGTTAACAAAAAGAGCCACGATAAGTAGCTCTTAAGTATTTTATGCGCTCAAGATAGCGGTTTTATATTCTCTCGGCTACAGATAAACTCCGGCCTTGGTGGCTGATCACAAAAAGGCGACACGACTTGATTGCTGATTGCATTATAAACAAAGAAAACGTTTGAACGTGGTTTTGGTGAGATATTACCGTTGGAGCCATGCATAGTGTTGCAATCAAATATGATAACGCTACCAGGTTTGCATTTAGCCGACACAATACCTCCACCCTTCGCCATTTCCTCTAATTGTGCATCAGAGGGCACACCATATTCTTGCTTCTTGAGAGATGCCTGGTAATGATTGTCCGGCGTCTCCCCTTCGCATGCGGCATACTGGAGGTGCGAGCCAGGAATTAGCATTAACGGACCGTTATACTCATAATTCTCAGTAAGCGTGATCGACATGCTTAGTGCTCGCATTCGTGGCATACCATCTTCGACATGCCACGTTTCAAAGTCAGAATGCCAGTAGAACTCCTTACCCCTAAAGCCAGGTTTATAATTCAGACGAGACTGATGAATATAAACCTCATCATCAAGAATATATCGAGCGAGGTCGGCAAGCCGCTTATCTGCTGCTAAGGCATTAAAAACGGGGCTGCTTTCATGTATACGAAAAATCGAACGAATATCACCGCTTTCTGGTTCAGTAATGGTTTCTCCAGATGCCACCTGTGCATCACTACCACGTAACCGCTCCAACTCCCGTTGAAATCCAAGCACTTCTGCTTCTGAAAACACGTCTTCAAGCAGCATAAAGCCTTTTTCAGCATAGTGTGCTATCTGTTGTACAGGAACAGGGGCAACCTTATCTCGGACTTGGTAAACAGTTGGGTCCTGGCGCTCAATTAATTGAGCGCCCCCCTGACGAGAAGGATAAACATCCGTCGTTTTCTCTAGACTGTTCATACAAATACTCCACTTAAGCTGAAATTGCTTCGGCTTCTAATTCGTATGCACCCTCTGCGTTATGTACTTCTTTACCACTCAGAGGTGGGTTGAACACACAAGCCATCTTCATCTCTTCAAAAGCGCGCAGAACATGCTTATCATGTTTATCAAGTATGTAGAGCGTACCCGGCTTAATGGGATGAACCTTTCCATCGGCTAAAGTTTCTACTTCGCCTTCACCTGAGATACAGTAAACAGACTCTAGATGATTCTGGTAATGCATCTGAAAGTCCGCATTTATATAAATCGTAGTGATATGAAAAGAGAAACCCATATTGTCGTCTTTGAGCAGCATACGTGTACTCTCCCAGTTTCCATCAGGGGATACAATTCTACGATTACTCTGCTCTGCTGATACTAAGTCGCGTACGATCATCTTTTTTCCTTTTTAAATTGTTCTATTCCAGTTTTGCTAGAGGCCTGTTCAGCTAGCAAGATCGACAGGATCAAAATACTTCTTCTGTTCTGGAATCGAGTCTTCCTTAGCGCATACTTCTTGAATAGCTTCTTCAAGGATATCAATGCCTTTGACTAGGTTCTTCATTTCAATAGTTAGCGGGCAAAGCAGTTTAACAACATGATCATCTGCACCACTTGTCTCGATCATCATGCCTTTTTGGAATGCCTTTTTAGTGATTTTTCCAGCCAGCTCTCCATTCACGCAGTTAATTCCTTGGAACATTCCGCGACCGCGAGTACTGAAGTTGTCGTTACCGTATTTGTTAATAATGGCGGCCAGACGATCAGCAACATAACGCCCTTTGCTTTGAATCTCTTTAGCAAACACGTCATCAGACCAATAATGATCAATAGCAGCTTTTGCTGTAACGAATGCAAAGTTATTACCACGGAAGGTACCGTTGTGCTCACCTGGCTTCCATAGGTCTAATTCAGGCTTAAACAGGACGACTGCAAATGGCAATCCGTAGCCACCTAACGATTTAGAAAGCGTAACGATATCAGGTTTAATTCCCGCTTGCTCAAAACTAAAATAAGTACCCGTACGGCCGCAACCTGCTTGAATGTCATCGACTATTAACAATACTTTGTGTTTTTTACATACCTGATCAAGCCTTTTTAACCACTCAAGGTCAGCAGCATTTATACCGCCCTCACCTTGAACTGTTTCCACGATAACTGCCGCAGGGAGGTCGATTCCGCTACTTGAGTCACAAAGTACTTTATCCAAATAAACAGTGGTATCGATATCATCACCCAGATACCCGTCATAAGGCATCCGGCTAACACCACTTAGGCTAACGCCTGCTGCTCCGCGATGATGAGAGTTGCCGGTAGCGGCAAGCGCTCCCATGCTGACACCATGAAATCCGTTGGTGAAGCTGATGACATTCTCACGTCCAGTAATATTGCGCGCCAATTTTAAGGCGGCCTCAACGGCATTGGTGCCGGTTGGCCCTGTAAATTGCATTACATAATTGAGTTCACGGGGCTTAAGAATTTTTTCGTTGAAAGCCTCCATGAATTCGCCTTTTGCTTTGGTATGCAAATCAAGTCCATGGGTGATGCCGTCGCTATGAATATAGTCCAATAGCTTTTCTTTAAATATTGGATTGTTATGGCCGTAGTTTAGTGTGCCTGCACCTGCAAGAAAATCGAGATATTGGTTGCCATCTTCGTCATACAGGAATTCACCTTGGGCTTTGTTAAAGATGCGTGGAAACGAACGGGCATAGGATTGAACTTCAGATTCAATCTCTTCAAAAATTTTCATAAAAGTGCTCTTGATAATTAATTGACAAAAAGTGTGGTTTTATTAGAAAGGCTAAGTATTAACGCGCGAGAGGCCCAATGCGAGCAAGTAGTTCTGAGTCGTGCTCATTGTTAAAATGAGCTATTCGATCAAACATAACCGAACGCTCAATAGGTGCACCAAAGTAACCAGCTAAGCTGTTAAATAACGCCCAGGATGCTTCATTACTTTCAGTAATTGTTGTTTCTACATGCGTAATAGACGTGTTGCCTTCTCGCTCTAACAAGTTTTTCAGCATTAGCCCTCCAAGCCCTTTACCGCGGGCTTTTGAGCTTACTGAAACCTGCCAAACAAATAACGTTTCAGGAGACTGCGGCTTAATGTAACCACTGATAAATCCGAGTGTTTCTGTGCCCTCTTCAGCAATAATTGAAGTGTCTGAAAAGTGGCTACACTGGAGTAAATTGCAATAGCATGAATTGCTATCCAACTCAGGGGTTTCAGTAATTAGTTGATGAACAGAAGTTCCATCTTCAGCTGTAGGTTTGCGTAAAATCACGCCTAAAAAGTCCATTGTGTTCCAAATATTTAGCATTAGATATATTTAGTGTTTCTAACATCTTATATATTATGCACACACCCAAAGCCGCTATTCAACCCCAGTAATGGTTAAATAGTGGTCAATAAAGCCTAGAATTTAATTAGCAACACAAACAAATTCAATTAATGAATAGATAAAAAGAACAGGGGTACGTAAAATATCGTATCAAATAGACGAATAGAGAAACTGATGGAAAACAGCCAAAAAGCACTCGTGCTGCTACGCCAGATCATTCGATCCACCGATATGCAGGTGAAAGAAATCAGCAGCAGAACCGGACTCACTCCCCCGCAACTCATGGTAATGCAAACACTTCGGGAAAACGGGCAACTCACTTCCGGAGAGCTGGCTAAAGAGGTTGTTTTAACGCAAGCAACTGTAACCAGTATTCTTGATCGTCTTGAAAAAAAGGAATTAGTTGCACGAGAACGAGGCACAGACGATAAACGTAAAGTTTGGGTAAGCCTGACGGATGCAGGGCATGATCTAATGAAAGGCGCCCCCACTACACAGCAAGATATTTTTGTGCGTCACTTCGATGATATTCAAGATTGGGAACAATCAATGGTTGTTGCCAGCCTTGAACGTGTAGCTTTCATGCTCAATGCTCAGCATTTAAATGCCGCACCAGTACTTGATATTGGCCAGCTTGACCGAGAGCAGGATGTGGATTTAGAAGTCTGAATAACTTATTGAAATTACTAAGTAATACTATTGAATATTTCTGTCAGTTTATTCAAAAAAAACAATCATATAACGTAGGAGAAGTTACTGCACGGCTTCTCCAAAAGTAGTACGAAACTCTGTTATCAACACACCCAGTATACCTCTTAACCACGTTAAGCCGACATCGCGATTGTTACGTGTGTGCCATGCCATTGATATAGGCGCTGGTGGAATTGTTAGCGGCACCTTTTTGACAATGACATCTCCCCTTAAAACAGCATTAGCAACAACAGGGTAAGGTAAAACAGTAATCAAGTTTGACCCACGTACGATTTCAACAGCACCAGAAAAGCTGTTAACTGTCATGGCTATACGGCGCTCAACACCGTTTTTTTCTAATTCGGAATCAACGATACCTTTTGCATCACCCGTTAATGAGACAAATAAATGATCCTGATCTATAAAACGTCCTAGCGTTAATGGCTGTTTAGCGAGCTCATGATCAGGCCGCATCAAGCAAACAAAATTATTATCCAATACCCACTCACTGTGAATCAAAGGGCTAGACCCCGGATAGAAATCCAATACGAGGTCTACATCTGCATTCAATAATAATTCCTCACCATTTGCTTTATAAGGCACAGCATGGATGCTGACCTCAGGTGCGTGCTCCTCTATATACTTGCGCAAAGGAAGCCATAGCATGCCAGTCATACCATCTGTTAATGCAATCCTAAACTGTCGCTTAGCATAAAGTGGAACAAAGTTGCCGGGTGTAATCGCTTGCTTTATTTCGGCAAGTGGAGAAGACACCTGCTCCCAAAGTTTTTCAGCAAAAGGGGTAGGACGCACCCCTCGCCCATGTTTAACAAATAGCGGATCTTTCCAGTAATGACGCATTCTTGCTACAGCGTTTGATACTGAAGGCTGCGTCATCGATAACCGGTCAGCAGCAGCGGTTACTGATTGCTCGGCCATTATCGCATCAAAAATTACTATTAAGTTTAAATCAGTTTTAGCCATTATCTTCTCATTAAGTCATAACATAACATCATTTAAATCAATGAGTATTATATCAACTATAAATTAGAAAGAATGAATCAGTTTTGTGAAAATGCTTTCCAACATCAAATGATTCAATACAAAGGGTAAAAATATTATGAAAGCATCATTCATTACACAATACGGTACCGATGAAGAAATCAAAGTAGGCGAACTAGCCACACCTACTTTCTCGTCCACTCAAGTACTCATTAAAGTGAGCGCAGCAGGCGTTAATCCTGTTGATTTTCACGTTCGCAATGGAATGCTAGCTGATTCAAATACCCATACTTTGCCATTAACGTTAGGCTGGGATGCTGCTGGCATTGTTGCTGAAGTAGGTGATGATGTGGATAGCTTAAACGTCGGAGATGAGGTATTTGTGTTTTCGCCTATCGGTCAGCAAGGAACATATGCAGAATTCCTCGCCGTTGATGCAGATGTAGTCACAGCTAAACCCACATCATTAAACATGGTTGAGAGTGCAGGCGTACCACTAGCATCAGTCACTGCTTGGCAAGGACTGATAGAAACTGCTCAGCTTAAAAAAGGCCAAACAGTGTTGATTTTAGGGGGTTCTGGTGGCATAGGCGGTTTTGCTATACAAATTGCAAAATCCATTGGTGCACATGTCATCACGACAGCATCATCAAAGAATGAAGCCTACGTTAAAAGCCTTGGTGCCGATGAAGTTATTAATTATAAAAGCATAGAATTTGATGATGTAGTGAAAGATGCTGATGTAGTTTTCGTTACAACTAATGGTGATGATGTCGTTTCAAGATCCCTTCTTATCACAAAAAAAGGTGGGCACGTGGTGTCTACTCTAGATGATATTGATGCGGGTATTGCCGACGCCCTCGGTGTGAAGTTCACCAGAATGTGGGTGCAGCCTAATCGTGTTCATTTAAGCAACATACGCAAGTTAATTGATAACCAAAAAATGATGGTGAAAATTGATTCCATCTACCCTTTAAGCCAAACAAACAATGCTGTTCTCAAGAGCGAAAGTAACCGGGCCGTAGGTAAAATCATTATCACGATGGAATAAAGGCTTACAGTAAAACAATCAATTATCAGGAAGAGCGCCCTGCCTTCCTGATATTGGTTAGTAGTTTTGCAATGCATCTACAATAACGGATGCCTTTGTACTGTTCACACGCGTATAGCCGACCCATGTAGCAGGATAACCACCGATCTCTAAGTCTTGTAGTAAAGTTTTCTTCAAGCGCGGTTTTTCAACATTAATTTCGACATACTCCACATTCTCGGCTTCAAAGTCTTTTCTTAACTGAGCACAACTGGGGCACCAATCAGTACCGTACATTACTATTTTTGGTGAGCCGTCTGCATAAAAATGCGCAGAGTAGTAATCTTTCTCGCGCGACGTTAAGAACTGTGTATCAAAGTTCTTACCTAAAATCATTGCCAATCCAGCATTAGAAGAATTCGTGAGCTTGTCGTTACCAGCAATAATCAATGGAAAGACATTCGTCTTATATTTCGACCAAAGCTCATAGGTTTCTGTTTCCTTATTATTTGGATCCACATTATGATGGTCAAAATCAACATCGCGTTTATTCAGGTGGGAGAGCGCGGTATCACATGGTTCACCACAACCTGAAAATGTAAAAACTTGTACCAGAGGCGCTCCTGACGCATCGAACGCTCCCTCGTTATTACTTCCAGGCATGCCATTAAAATACACATAACCTGCGCCTAAAACAGCAACAAAAACAATAGCTCTCATTACACAATCCAATCCATAAATTTCAAATATTGCATACTATTTACCTTATAACGGTGACGCAAAAACATCCACACGCTACGAGAAACACACAGCAATGGATACTAGCTTAGTATTCTGTAAACGCTAGCTTAGTACCCAGTAGTGCGAACGCTGCTGAAAAAGTTCTTTGGATATACCTCATAACTCTTGGCGAGCTAACAACATAACGACTAACCTTATTTGCTAGTAAGCCATAACCTACAAAAACAAAGAGTGTTAATGCCATAAACACGCCACCTAATCCCAACATATTGAGCAACGGGTGGTTAGTATTTTCTGGTATAAATTGAGGTAGAAAAGCCAAGAAAAACAAAGATAATTTTGGATTTAAAATATTAATTAAAAAACCCTTAATACTAACTTTCAGCATACTCTCAGCATGCTTACTATCATCCAATGCAAGTGTCCCAGCGCCCTTCCACATACTCCATGCCAGATATAATAAATACACTACGCCTGCAAATTTGATGACTTGGAATACAACAGCACTGGTATGAAGTATAGCGGCTAAACCTAATATACAGGCCAGAAGCGAAGGAACAATACCGGCAGTACAACCAATAGCGGCGTAAATACTCGCGCGTGCACTTTGAAACAACCCCGTCGATATAGTGTAAATAACACCTGTGCCGGGAATAAGTACGACAATGAGAGAAGTAATCAAAAACTCGATACTGATCATGCAAACTCCTTTCTACATGTAATTTAGTGATAAGTGCTCTTGAATAAGTATTTTCTCAGTATTAAATACTATTTACGAGAAAATCCAGTTATTAAGCAATCTTCCTGGTGCGAATGAAAACCCTCCAGCTATAAGTAACCCACCAAGATAGAGGCCAATCATATAGCCACGATGTTTCTTTATGTTGTTATTTTTTATAGCCATGTATGCAGTAGGGACTGCATACAAAACAAAAACACTGAATAAATGTATCAGTCCAAAATGGTTAAACAGTATAGGGCCTACTTCTGCTGACATAAACAATGTCATCACTGCGGTAACTATCATCAGCAACATGTATATTTTACCAAGCCACTTATGAAACGAAGTACCTTTTCGATTGAGCAAAAGATAGGACCCTATCAAAAAAGCAGGTAACACTGTACTAAGATGCAGATAGGCCAACTGTAAATATGTCATCCGCCAAACAAGGACTCTTCGTAATTATCTAACCATAGCGGATGTTTGAACATGGCTTGTGCATATAGCCTACTTTGTAGATGGTTATTAAGCCAGTGCTGTAAATGTGTATAAGGGCCTTGCAAATATAATTGGCGATTAACTTTGGAGAACTGTCGTACGAAGGGAACTAGTGCATAATCGAGTAAGCTAGGAGTAGCTCCCATTAAAAATTCGTGTTGTCTTAAACGTAGTTCTAGCGCTTGAACAAAAGGCTCGCATGCTAAGCGATACTGTTCTTGCGTATCTTCATGAAAACGCTTGGCGTGTTTGTATTGCTCTAGGGTTGGCTTAAATTGCTTGTCGTTCTTTTCAATGATTTTTAGCATCTCAGGCAGTGCTAATTCATTGTGAGAATAGAGTAAGTCGTGTGGATCATTACGATTAAGTGCCCATAACATAATATCTAAGCTTTCATCTATAATAGATTGATTTACTTGGTTTAAATCTAAATCATCTTTGCTGTTTTCGAGCACTAAAACAGGTACTGTACCCTTAGGTGAGACTGCCAACATCTCAGCGGGCTTATTCTTCATCACGATAGGCCGCAGCCTAACAGACTGTTGTGCCAATAATATTGCCAATCTTGCACGCATCGCGTACGGACAGTTTTGTAATGAATACAAAATTGGCAATGTCATAGTTATTTTACAACCATGTGCTTTACAAACCTTGGCTGTATTGTGCGTTAGTAGAGACAGTAATCATATTGCTCAACTGTTGCTGGGCGAGTTCATCACCTTTTAAGAAGTTTTCAAAGTGCGTTACCAACTGGGCTTTGTCTTGTTCTGCTTTTGATCCGGCACCAATGTTAGTCAGATCAATAAAGAACTCGTCAAACAGATCAGCCAGATCATTCACAACATCAAAGTTCAAGAACTGCTCATCGTTATAGATGCTTGGGTAGCCGCCCTTCTGCTTATCAATAGCAAAAGAAACACCTTTCACATTGGTAATGGTGGTGGCTTTTTCGCACTTGAGCATACAGCCATCTTCAATACTTGGTTTTTTACAACCCACAGTTTGCTGGAAGAAACACTGACGACTGGTCATCATCAGGATAGGGTGGTAAATGCTGTAGAGCATTTTGAAGTTATCCGGGCGCGCAATATTCTTAATTTGCATACGGTTAATTTCATTTGAGATAAATGCACCCGCGCAGTTTAATTCTTCTTTAAACGTTAGCAATGCGTAGGAGTTGGTCGTATTCAAGAACGGACCCGCAATCCACTCGATATCCATCTCAAATGCTTTATAAGCCACACCTGTATTGTTACTAACAATACGGGCCGGACGAATTTCTTCAAGCAGTCTTACCGATTCATCGTAATCTTTACCAATTAATACAGCAGGGAACCATGGAATCAGGTGCGGGTTGCGCTTAAAAATATCGATATGTTTATTACAGTCTTTCTTCCAGCTTTCTGGTAGCTTGAAATACACATCAGCTGTTGTCAGTTCGCATAGATGTAGATCTTTTTCATCAGCAATTAAGATCGACATTGTCGGTTTGCCAGGCGCTTTATTATGTTTTTCCAATGGAGCTACTTCAACCTGAGGAATGATGGCTACAGAATTGTTTAATAATAAGGCTGCTTGGTTCTTGAGCTCAGTTAGCTCTTTAAACGGCAGGCTAAGTGCTTCACCTAATCCATCACAATTGAAAGATTCAATAGTGTAATCACTAATAGCGAAGTTTTTAAAGCGCTTTTCTAAAGCCGTTTGATCAATCGTCAGCTTAGTCGCTGGACTAAGTGATGATGTGGTTTGTAATGTATATACTTTGTCATTATCACCAATGGTCATAGTTAAGCTTAAAGGCTCATCTAACGTACCCGAAAAAGTTAACGCTAAAGGTTGTTTAGCAATGCTAAGGTATTTGATTTTATCGGCAAGCTCTACCCCTAGATCATTTCTCTGAGCATACAACTCTTCTCTTGCTTCTTGGACTTGTACCACAGAAATAGCATTACTTTTTTCAACCGCGTGGTGAACACTGTAATCACGCGGATTGTCGATAAACATATCCTTAGTGAGGTTTCCCTTTAAGAACGAATTCGTAAAGTCACGGTTAAACACACGGTGTAAGTTAGAATCATCGGCTAACAGTTGTCCTGTTTCAACAAACTGGTCAACTTGCTTGCGCCACGTATCAACGACAGTATAGACATAGTGAGCACCTTTGATACGCCCTTCTATTTTCAATGAATCTACTTGCGCATCGACTAGCTGTGGTAAATCAAAATAAGCAGAATTATCTTTCAAGTTTAGCGGGAAGCGATTACCCGCAGCGGTTATCTCATACTCATCACGGCATGCCTGGCTGCAGCGTCCACGGTTGCCCGAGTTTCCTACGCTCACCGAGCTGGAATAACACTGACCAGAAAAGGCAATACATAAAGAGCCATGTACGAACACTTCTGTTAGTACATCGTGCTCATGCGCTAGTGCCGTGAGTGATTTTATTTCAGGTAGGTTTAGCTCGCGTGATAAGTTAACGCGTGATGCACCGATCTTTGCCAAGAATAGAATCTGGCCTTCATTATGTGTAGTAACCTGCGTTGATGCGTGGATATCAAGCGTTGGAAAGTGTTTCTTAACGAGATTGAAAACACCTAAATCTTGCACAATGATACCGTCAATCCCGGAGTTCACTAGCTTGTTAAGCAGCTTAATCATGCCAGGGATTTCATGCTCAAGAATCACAACATTTAACGTCAAAAACACTTCGCAATCGTATTTATGTGCTAAACGTAAGATGCCAGTTAAGTCCTCAAAAGAAAGATTGGTGGCACGATTACGAGCGTTGAAGGTATCTAAGCCACAATAAACGGCATTGGCACCTGCAATAACAGCAGCTTTAATGGCTTCAACATCCCCACCGGGTGCTAATAATTCAATCTTTCTACTCATTCTGGCGAACTCACTTTATTCTGGATACTTGCTTACGGCAGGTTTAGCGCGGAATTTTAACGGGAACGAAAGAGTAATGCTATTGATAACCCATTTATACGAAATGTCACGTTTTTAGTGTGGTTAAGTTTTCAATAAAAGGCTCCCAAGAGCGGATTACTGCTTACTGAAGTAAGGTAATCCACATGGGGGCTTTTTATGAGAATCTCTAAAGAGGCGTTACTGATACCTCTCGTGCTTTATGTAGTTTTTTATAGCTTTCAATCAATCGAAGGTGTTTATCCAACCCTTCAAGTTTCATGCTTGTCTTAGTTAAGCCATAGAATTTAACGTCACCGGAAACAGAACCTACAACACTATCCATCGCATCAGCGCCATACATTCTGACCAAATTTGGCAAATAGTCTTCCAGCTCAAGCTCTTCATCTAAAACAATATCCAGTACGACGTTAATAGCTTGATAGAACAAGCCACGAGCCACCGTATTATTATTGAAGTTAATGTAATCTTGAACTAACTCACTGGCCTCTTCATATTGCTCAAGTGCCAAATAAATCAGAATTTTTAACTCACCGATATCGAGCTGCCCCCATACGGTGTTTTCATCAAACTCAATGCCGATGAGTGTTTTAATGTCGGTGTAGTTATCTAACTCGCTTTCTTCTAAGCGCTCGACTAAATGTGCTAATTCGTCATCATCTAGCGAATGGATATTTAAGATATCTTCTCTGAAATAAAGCGCCTTGTTCGTGTTATCCCAAATAAGATCTTCAACAGGATAAATCTCCGAATACCCCGGCACTAAAATCCTGCATGCTGCGGCACCTAAATCGTCATGAACCGCTATATAAACCTCTTTTCCAAGGTCCGCTAGAATAGTCATCAAGTTGCTGGTTTCTTGCTCTGTCGTACCTGAGAAATCCCATTGGCAAAATTCATAATCATGCTTAGCACTAAAAAATTTCCAAGAGATAATCCCTGTTGAGTCAATAAAGTGCTCAACGAAGTTATTCGGCTCAGTAACCGCCATGCTATTAAATGTAGGTGGAGGCACATCATTTAGGCCTTCAAAGCTTCGACCTTGCAGTAACTCAGTCAGACTACGTTCTAACGCCACTTCAAAACTTGGATGTGCACCAAAAGAGGCAAAAACTCCCCCCGTTTTTGGGTTCATGAGAGTGACACACATGACTGGAAATACACCGCCTAAAGAAGCATCTTTAACGACAACAGGGAAGCCATTTTCTTCTAACCCCCTTATGCCTTCAAGAATATGCGGATACTGTTCTAAGATGTGTTGAGGAACATCAGGTAAAACGATTTCCTCTTCGATAATTTGTCTTTTTACCGCACGCTCAAATATTTCAGACAGGCATTGTACTTGCGCTTCGTAGATATTATTCCCTGCACTCATACCGTTACTAAGAAATAAATTCTCTATAAGGTTAGAAGGGAAGTATACCGTTTGCTTATCCGACTGACGTATATAAGGTAAAGTACAAATGCCGCGTTCAATAAGACCAGAATTAGTATCAATTAAATTAGAGGCTTTAAGCTCATCATCTGGATTATAAATTTCAAGGCATGCTTCATCCATGAGCCCCTCTGGCAATGCATCATCAGAGCCTGCTTTAAACCATTTTTCATCAGGATAGTGAACGAACTGGCTGTTACAAATATCTTCGCCAAAGAACTGGTCGTTATAGAAAAAGTTAAAACTAGCACGCTCAATATACTCGCCCAGCGCTGAGCATAATGCACTGTCTTTACTTGCGCCTTTACCGTTGGTAAAACACATCGGTGAAGCAGCATCACGAATATGCAGCGACCAAACATTCGGGACTATATTCCTCCACGAAGCTATTTCAATCTTAATACCGAGATCCGCGAGAATAGCGGTCATATTAGCAATGGTTTTCTCAAGCGGGAGGTCTTTACCAATAATGGTTGTATTAGTATCGTTGTCAGGCCGTCCAATGCTCATCAATGTAGCATCTTCATCCAAACTATCTACAGCGTCAATTTTGAATTCAGGGCTTTCTTGCACTACTTTTTTGACTGTACAACGGTCAATAGATCGCAATATCCCTTGGCGGTCACGATCAGAAATACTTTCCGGTAGTTCGACCTGTATTTGAAAAACCTGATTGTATCTATTTTCAGGATCCACAATATTGTTCTGTGATATTTTAATATCATCGGTCGGGATATCTCGCGCCAAACAATAAACCCGTACAAAATAAGCAGCACAAAGTGCTGATGATGCTAAAAAATAATCAAAAGGACTTGGTGCAGACCCATCACCTTTATAACGAATAGGCTGGTCTGCTGTGACGGTGAAATCATCAAACTTTGCTTCGAGTCTGAGATTGTCTAAAAAATTTACTTTGATTTCCATTTAAGTATTCTTTCCGGGATCGTGTGACGCATGAATAGTGAAGGAAAACATTTTAACACTAACGATGGGAGTAAAACGAAGACATTCTAAAAGAGGTGTATTACAAAGCCACCACGTATTTACGAAATAGTTAGCAACGCTGGCAAAAAGTAGACTTTGTCTGGTATTCAATAACATTCCCATGCCGGTCTAGTTCTAAATGACAGCATGATTCAAATAACGAGCGTAACTGGACTCTACCTCGCTGCACCCTAGATTTTAGCGCTGAGTAACTAATGCCAAGTTCCTGAGCACATTTCTTTTGCGACTTCCCCTCAAGATCAACGGCAATAAGCAGCATGGCTACATCAGAAGGTAGGCCCTTGATAATAGGCTCTATACAATCACTCAATGGGTGCTGATCCAAAATCGAACCACTTTCATACCAAAGATCATCTTCAGTTAAATCTCTACGCCTGCCCTGCTGGCGATAGAAGTCAATAATGACATTACGGGCTATTGTAAAGAGCCAAGGCTTTAACTTCTCTTCAGTATTAAGAGTACCAACATGCTGATGTATTTTAATGAGTATTTCTTGTAACAAATCATCAACATCATCTGGGTTTGAAACCTTTGAATGTAAAAAACCTTTCAGCTTAGCTATGTACGCCTGCCAAATACTCTCAATATCCAATTGATTACCCCAGTTGAATATTACGTTAAAAACGCTCCTGCTTTTTAAAAGAAGGAGCAACACGGCGCTATACACATTTAAAAATATCTGAGCCTAACAACATCCACTCGCTTTACAGGTATCTAATGCCATGCCCGTACAAATATCATACTTTTTTCCCAAAAAGGTCTCATCAGATAGATAAAAAGCGACAAATGCTTGTGCAAAATTATCAGGCACTGCTTTTGTAGCCAGTCCAGATGCAAGCAGTTGCTCCTGCCATCTTTTAATCTTTGGGTAACCCAATAAAAAATCATAACCTGCGCACTGCTCGACGATAGATGCGCGATGAAGTAGAGGTAGCCAAGCGATATCAACCATACTCAACGTGTTTGTATTAAAAAATAGAGTCTTTCCTAAAACATTTTCGATAGCCGCAAAAGCACGGTTCAACTTTACGCTACGTTCTTCAAAGCTTTTCTCATTGGGGCTACGTTGTGCACTACATTGCACTAGATAGTTTTTACTCGCTAAGTAACTCCACGCTCTGTTAATGGCGCGTCGCTCATTAGTCATGGTGGAATCTAGTGCGGGGTAAGCCTCTTCTAAATATTCCACTATTGCATCAGATTCAAACAGCGCTTCGCCTGACTCAGTAACAAGTACCGGCACTTGCCCGTGGGGCGAAATATTTAAAAACCACTGAGGTTTATCTTTTAGACTGATGTACTCGATTTCGTAAGCAATTCTCTTAGCTTCAAGAAGTGCAGTGACTCGCTGTACAAACGGACAAATATTGAAACTAATAACTTTTAACATACGTTCCCCTCATTTCATTTAGCTTGTAACAAACAAGACGTTACTGAATGAAAAAAGACGCATTTTTTTTATATCGATTTAGGCGTTACTGCCTAAACCGATATATGTTTACTTGTGTACTACCACTCACAAGTCATTTTGATTCAGGAATGAAGTTTTCCCCTCTAAATATTCTTACTGGATTGCCGCGCTCAAGCTGCTGGTGGTGTAGCCAACGAGCCTTGTCTTGTTCGGACATTTTCACTCGTTTATCGTCTTCAAGTTTTTGAAAAATAAGTGCTTTGGCAAGCCGTTTATTAGCATGTTGACTTCGCTCACTCTCAACCCTGACAGAAATCCCAGAAACAATATGCGTAGCACGTATCGCCGAATCAGTAGTATTCACATGCTGCCCACCCGCACCAGACGCTCTACATGCCTGATATTCAATTTCACCCTCTAAGGAGGCCTCATTGAATTCATATACTTGACCACTAAAAAACCAGTTTTTGCGTTTATGCTTAGGTCTGAAAGGGCTTATGCAACACCACTGCATGCCCCCTTGCCATTGTTGAGCAAATTCCTTTGCTCCCTGACTACCTGAGACTATTTCGATAAGAATAGACTTAGGACAGTTCTTGTCTTTACTTGGAACAACTTCAATAACATTAAGTTTAAGAGCTTGTTCATTCGCCTCCTTTTCAATTTCTTGAAATGCAAGATGAACAGCTGCACCACATTCAGCAGGCCCTTGGCCTGAAGTTAGTTGCAGTAATATCATGAGGAACAACCTCCATTAGTCTTGAAGGTTAAAACTGGCCGGAGTCGAGCAATTACTTTAATTAACCCTGCACTCACCAAATCTTCGATAATAGACTCACACTTCTTATAAGCTTGAGGAGCTTCGTCATATAACAGTTCTTTGTTTGTGCAAACTACACGGCTGCCTAATGCAGTGTGTAATAAGTCTTCTTTTCTGTATTTGTGGCTTAGCCTTGCTTGGCAGTCCCCACGTTTCCATTTTCTTCCCGCGCCATGTGCAAGAGAATACAAACTGCTTACCAAACCACATGCATTGAAACTTGGATCATCCTCTTCAATAGGAGCAACTAAGTAGCTGTAATCCCCTCTTGAGCCAGGAATAACGACACAACCGTGATCTGCAGGCGTCGCACCTTTTCTATGTAACCACCCTTTGTGGTTACCAATTGTTTTCTCGGCGACCACATTGTGATTTACATCCAAGATACAATCCCCCGTTTCTCCAATCGAGGACAGAAAGCGCTTTGCAATGAACTCCCTGTTGAGTTCGGCCCACTTTACTGCACTTTCATGCTTTGCTATGTAGTCGCTAAAATCAGGAGAGTCGACCGGCAAGCCTTGATGGTTAAACCGTGAAACGTGATCTACAAGAATAGATTGCCCTAAACCTCGAGAGCCCGAATGAACCAATAGTAATAGCCGTTTTGTATCGATCCCTAAGCACTTAACGGCATTGGCGTCATATACTTCATCAATAGCTTGAAACTCAGAAAAATGATTCCCAGCACCTATCGTACCTAAAGAATAATCATATTCAGATGAGCATATTCCTACCTCTTGCTGTCGGTTCTTTATCTCGTCAAACCAGCTTTCATCCAGAGGCAGCTCTACATTAGCAAGTTTTTTGGCTAGCTTCTCTGTATTAACTTTGGCTACTTTTGAAGAAGTTTGCCAAAGAGACATGCCACAACCGATATCGTTACCTACGAGTGCAGGGTAGATTCTGTCTGTAGTAAAGAATGCAGCACCAATAGGATAGCCACGGCCAGGATGCAAATCAGGCATTCCTGCAACAAGAGACATCCCATCAAGTTCGGATGTTTTAATTAGTTGTTCTACTGCTAGCCCTTCTATCCATGTTTTATCAGATGCAATTAGGCTGACTTTGTCAGTAATTTTTTGGACGGATTTGCCCATAATACCAATACCTATATGTAGGATTTATAACGAAAAACGTATTGGCAGGCCGATTGACTGAGCGAAAAGATAGGTAGGAAAGAGTTTCCAGTTACTTAGCGGACAAGACCTGCAAAAGATAGCGAATACAATGTCATGATTTTTCTCCTTTGCAGTTAGATGGTTAATAAATATACGGCGGCATACTAAACAATGAATAACATCAAATCAAGTACAATAAGTCTTCTATGCATGTTTTTTTGTAGTTCACATTTACACTAATATTAATCTTCATTCATTATGTAACGGTCTTTACCTTCTGATTTTGCTTTTAACAAAGCTTGGTCAGCTTGCTGAATTAATTCCTCGCAAGACTTAACATTGCTTGGGTCAGCCACGGCAATACCAATACTGAAAGTTACCGATAAATTATGATTGGAAATTTTTTTGTTATGAATGGCCACCAACATGCGTGCCGCCACAGATTTGGCCGTTTCTACCGTGGTTTCGTGCAATAAAACGAGAAATTCCTCTCCTCCCCAGCGCGCAACATAATCATCGTTAGCTCTTAATTCAGTTGTCAAAACATCAGCAACAGCAATGATACATTTATCACCAATATCATGACCGTAACCATCATTAATGGCTTTGAAATTATCTATATCAATCATCATTACCCCCAGCACTTTTTGAGCCGCTTTATGATGATCGAATTGTTGATTCATTTGTTCGCTTAGAGAAATTCTATTGGGTATTTTTGTTAAAGGATCAGTGCGTCCGGCTTTTTCACTCAACAGCCATTCCTGATTTTTCTTTAAATAAAGGGCTACACAAAATAATGAAAGTAAGCTGATAAAACCAAATATAAACCACAAAGAAAATTTTTGCTCATAATCAAGGCTAGATTCGGTAGCCAACACGGCTCTTGTGTCACCGATTCTCCAAGAAGCTTTCATGCTTGCAGGATGGTTATTATGACACTCAACGCAACTGACATCGTTCATGACAATAGCTTGGGCGTAAAAAAACTTTTTTTCAGAACCTGAATTGATAATCTGAATATACGGGTCTTTTGAATCTGCGGTTAATTGGGCTAGCGCTTTAGTTTCATGGTCATTTTTGGGCACTGCAGTATCTTTACGCCAAGGAAAAGGATGATAACTATACATCCACACTCGTTGCTTGGGACTACTAACGCTTTTAGCCAGTTCAATACTAAAGGTCGCAGGATTAGGTACAATCCTTCCTTTTATCGCGTGATCATGTCCCGTTATCAAGTTCGTTTGTGCTTTTAATTTGTTGAGCACTTTACTGTACGCACGCCGAGCGTTGTCAACCAGACTGGTGACAGTTTCAGCGTTCATTCTGGCCTGATCAATTGCCAGTTGCTGATAGTGTCTGTCTATAAGAACGACACCTGCTACACTGGTAAGCATGGCTATACAAACGAGCAAATAAACAAAATATATCCGTCGGTTCCGTTTTTTCATGTGCAAATACCGGCAACCTATAAAACCTTAGTATAGTGCACAACGCCAAAATCAAAAACTCTCTTGGATACGGCTAGATTTTTTTGCAGAAACCCCGCGTTAAAGTTGCCTCTAATCAGACTGCTAGTTTATGGCTTTAAAGAAGCAAGTTTTACTCCAAACCCAAGAAATATAAGCCCTGTCGTTGTTTTAAGTAACTTCTGAAAGGCCACATTGTTTGCCGCTCCTTTCAGTTTTGCCAATAACAAAACCATCGCAGAAAACCAAGCCAAATTGATAACAGAATGTATAAACACTAATAAGAATGCTGAATCTGCAGCGCCTGCTTGTGGAATGAACTGAGGAAACGCCGCAAGGTAAAACATTGAAACTTTGGGATTAAGCGCATTCGTTAAGAACCCCTCAAAGAAAGCTTTGCCCAATGAGTGTTTTGATTTTGCGGGCTCAATAGCTGCGGTACGTTCATGGCTATACCAGGCAGACCATAATGCCTTCGCACCTATCCAACATAAGTATGCAGCACCTAGCATTTTCACTATGAAAAATGCTTGGGCAGACTGCGCTAGAAGCAGCGATATCCCCAATACAGATAAACTACCATGTAAATAGAATGCAGCCACAAATCCTGCAATATTTGCAAACCCCGCTGGCTTACCGGAAATAGGAACAGTTTTAGCTATCAGTACTCCGTTTGGTCCGGGTGATATAACGAGTAAGGACGCAACCACAATAAAACTGATTAATTGAGTAAATTCCATATATAAGCTCCAAACTAGATAATAGTAGCTAATATCCTATTAACGGGCAGCCAACGCGTTAAAGATAAATGATTAGTTGGTATTCATTCTCGACGGACTATAAGCAAACCAACTCCGGCACTGGCTAATAAGCTAGAGCAGCTTCTATTGAATAATCTTCTCATACGTGGGTTTGAAAACCAGTTTCGCAAGTAAACACCAAAACAAGCATACCCAGCAATTGCTGCCCACTCAAGAAACAGGAAGATTGACCCTAAAACAAAAAATTGAAAACCAACTGGTTCTGATGGATTAACGAACTGAGGTAAAAAAGCAGTAAAAATAAGGATAGCTTTTGGGTTACCTGCCGCTAAAAGAAACTCTTGTTTTGCCAACCCTATGACAGACATCCCCGACTCACAATTGCCGATATCATCACACGGGGTTGCGATCCAAAGTTGATAAGCCAGCCAAAAGAGATAGCCTGCCCCAAATACTTTAACAATAGAGAATAGCTGTTCAGAAGCATACAAAATGCTGGCAAGACCTGAAGCAGCCAACGCGATCATTACTGTAAACGCTACTAATCTACCGATGCCCGCAATGCATGCTACCTGGAATCCATATTTCTTTGCATTGCTCATTGCAAGCAAGTTGTTTGGCCCTGGTGTAAGATTCAAAGCAAAACACGTTGGAACAAAAAGAATAAGTGTTAGGAGTTCCAAATTTATATCCTCAAGAAGTTATCACCTATTAAGGTGTACCATTAAAGCTACATACAACTATTTATTATCTGCGCATATCATCTTAATGCACTTGTGGCCTGCTATGTACCGAATGCTCGACACCTTAATCTAGATTACGTACTTATTCTCGAATTGCTCCGCGGAAATAGGCTTACAGAAATAGTATCCCTGTCCATAGTCACAACCCCATCCAGCTAATAACTCAAGCTGCTCTTTTGTTTCAATTCCTTCTGCGATGACTTGGATATCTAACTTGTGGGCCATGGCAATAACGGATTCGCAAATAGCTGAATCATCATTTCCCGCCGTTAAGTTACTCACAAAGGCTTGGTCAATCTTTAGATAGTCCACATCGTATTTCTTGATATAAGAAAGTGAGGAATAACCTGTACCAAAGTCATCCAAGGCTATTTCTATCCCCGCATCACTCATCGCAAATAACTTATTGGCCACTATAGCGCCTGAATCCATCAATAGCCCTTCCGTTATTTCTACTACGATGGCTTCTCCTGAGAGGCCGTGTTGGGCTAAATAATCACACCAATCATTGAGATGGGTATCTTCACTTTTAAACTGGACCGGTGATTTGTTAATACTGATTTTAAAATCAGGGTTTATCGTCTGGCGCCATGTAACAACTTGCTTTACAGCCTCCTTAAAAACCCAGTTACCTATATCAACAATTGCCCCTGTTGCTTCAGCTACAGGAATGAAGTCAGCAGGACTAATAATACCTTGCTCAGGGTGATGCCAGCGAATTAAAGCTTCTGCCTTGTATACCTCATGTGTTTTCAAATCAATAATAGGCTGATAGAACAAACTAAACTCTTTGTTGGCCAATGCCTTTCTTAAGTCTGTACCGACTGCATACTTGTATTCTGTTGATTGTTTCATCAATGGAACATAATAACTACGTTGATTACGGCCTTGTTGTTTTGCGTTCTCTAGCGCCAAATTAGAGCATTGAATTAGTAATTCATAAGTTGTTGCGTTCGTTGGGAAAGAGGCTATACCGATACTACTGGTAAGATATATATTATGACCTTCAACCTCGTATGAGGTCATCAGTACTGTCTGAATACGTTTCACAATGCTCTCTACATCCTCCTCACAGCCTTCGTCAGGTAATATCACAGCAAAGACATCTCCCGAAATTCGAGCCACCAAATGAGATGCATTTAGGCAATTTTGTATTCTGTCTGCTGATTGTTTTATAAGCTCATCACCGATCAAATAACCGAGGCTATCGTTAATTTCAGTCAAACGATCTAAATCAACCAGTAATAAAGAAATTGGATAAACTTGCACATAAGCAAGGCCTATTTCATTATTCAAATGATCAATAAACATACGGCGATTAGACAAGCCTGTTAGGTTGTCAAAATTTGCTTGTCGCTTAATTAAGTCCTCAGACGCTTTTCGTTGAGAGATATCACTTGAGAGACCGATACGTCGGTAAGGTTGATTGTTTTCATCGTAAATTGTATTTATTGAAAGCCACTCGGCATAGATCTCACCGTTTTTGCGCCGGTTCCACATCTCTCCTTCCCATCTCCCTGTTGCATTAATGTCTCGCCACATTTTTTGATAGAAGGTATGATCTTGCCTGCCTGAATCCAAAATACTATGAGTATTGCCAACGACCTCACATTGAGAAAACCCCGTGATTTTTGAAAAAGCAGCGTTGATACTCAATATAACGCCTGTTTCATCTGTGACACTCATGGCTTCTTGGCTATTTTCATAAATAGAAGATGACAACTTCAATGCGTCTTCTTTTTGCTTGCGAGCAGTAACATCCAGCGTTGTAATCAACACAATATCCATCGAATTTTCATAGCCAGGCATAATGGCATGACGGACTTCAATCCATCGGTGTTCACTGTTTAAGTCTATAAAAATAGATTCGCATTCATAGACTTGTTTGCCTTGTGCAAACGCATCAATAACTTCAATAAATTGCCCAATACTGGATTGATCAAAAAATTGAGTGATGCCTTCTGTTAATTGATCTTTTGACACCGCACCCGATACCTTCAATGCGGCATCATTTACATCAACAATTCTTATCAAGTTAACAAGCTCCCAAGCCTGTACTCGGTTCTTGAGGAAGTACTCGGATATAGAAGTTCCAGGGTGGTCACGTTGTATCGTTTGGATCGCTGAGCTCACTGCAGACCAATCTTCTTCCCAGATTGCCGCAGGAGCATGGTAATAAAGACCTTTCATACGCTCTTCGCTGAGCACTAAGTCTTTAGATAAGCACGCTTGTTTTAAACGATTAATAAACAAAAAACTCAATACAACTATGGCTAGGGGGTACACGACAATCACAGGAACGAAAATAATCCCTAGTATTTGGAGCGCTTTATCGATGGGGAATAAAAATAATGTAGCTAAGTATACTAAGTGAAGAATAAGCCCAAAACACCATAATTCTTTTAACGAAAGTTCGGTCAAACTTTTTTGGATACGATATTTGCGCCATAGTAAGCCAATAACGCCAGACGAAATAATACTGGCAACACCCGGGATAACCCCATCTCCTTCGAGAGAAATTCGTACAATAGCAGCCGTGAAAATTGCAATCGAAGTCGGTATTACACCAAGGCAAAGCCCTGATATGCCTAATAGAACAGAGCGCGCATCGAAGATGATGCCTTGTTCATACTGCCATGAAGTCAACATAATAACAGTGATAATCAAGCCAACGATAACACCGGTTACCACATCCTTAAGGCGCTGATTCTCTGTATCCCATTGACGCGATATGAAGTCATAAATGAATAACATTGCTATTAACAATGCGACATTTTGAGATAAAACCAAAAAAACTGAATTGGTCATATAAGAGTTATCCTTAACTTCTCGTACGATAACATACGTTAACTTTTCTACTTTGTGAGCTGCAGAGTGAAACTAAACCGTTACTTAAACCCTCGCTGTTGAGAATCCAAATGGTAATTTGGCAATTATTTATCAAACTCACAGTTTATACAAGAACATTAACAGAAGATGAACCGAGCATTGTTCTTTTGAATGTGCTGTTGTCATGATTTAACGAAAGGTCAAAATATAGACGGCTGCTAAACAGACGAGTGATGTAGTGGCTCTAACATTACATTGTCTTATGTTGCTCGGTTAAAACGCACATTGAAACAAAGTAAAGAAGTTCAAGAGGTATAGGCGTGTCTAGCTTTTCATGATGTATTAACTAAAATTTACCCAATAAAAGTAGCTGTACTTCACCTACTTTTTCTGTGTGCAAACCAATCTCTTTGCGAGCAATATTAACTGCATTGGTATATGCTTCATTTACTTGATTAGACTTTTCAGAATACCGAAGTACCTGATCTTCTTCAAAGATCTCAGCGTTAGGAATTTTTGAGATAATGGTGGCAAGCACTATTGCTTCGGATAGTAGTTTATCCATCGCAGCGACTACTCTTGTTGGCGCATAAATGTAAATTTTATTCAGGTCTTTTTTACATTTTAAAATTTCAGCTGCTTCATTAGAACTACTCTGATCATTGCTATATACGGCATGATTTATGAGAGACTCAATTGAACTCAAATAGTCGGTTACAGCCGTACGTTTTAGCTCTCCTTTTTTAAGCTCAATATCAATTTCTTTTTGTCGACGATAAGTTGTTAATCCTAATAGTGCAGCCCCAATGGCAGAAAACACAGCAATCAGATTGGCAATTGAAAACAAGGTATCCATAAGTAGACTCCTATAAAACGTGCACGCAGTTGTTAGCTGCATATCCACACGGGTCAAGATTACATTATGTATTTGTTAGGCTCAGCTGGAAGATAACAATCTTATACTGAGCTTCCCTCCTCACTCGATTTACATTACAAGATACTCCACTTCACTATTTCTATCGAGTGATCACCTTCTTTAGCAGCGCAAGCAGTAACTTAATTTAATAATGTAGATTGAAATCTCCTTAAATAAAGCGCGAGTCTGTAATGCACAGGGCAGCCCTTTTTACGCATATATCAGCAATTCACGCTTTACAGTGGTGTGTAAGCATAATGACTTGTTCAGAAGGACATGAATTATCATTGTGAGGAGTACTGAGGGATATTGCTGCGAGTCTGCTGTCTGAACCATCGCCATCACTAAGCTGAGTGACCTAAGATACTGACCAGACTATGGTTTTTTCATGGATTTATCCGTATTGTGAGTATTTGCCCAGCGTGGGCGTCACGACTTAAAGCTGGTTATAGGGAGTTTGTATTTGAATACTGATCAATGGCTGATTACCGCTGTTCTGGTACTAACACTGGTACTCTTTGTTTGGGGGAAATATCGCCATGACGTTGTGGCCGCTATTGCGTTAGGGCTATGCGTGCTTGCAGGTCTCGTGGCGGCTGAAGATGCCTTTACAGGCTTTAGCCATCCGGCTGTTGTAACAGTGGCGGCGGTGTTAGTGATCTCCGATGCGCTGCGCCGCTCCGGCGTCGTCGACATGATTGTACAGAAAATACTGCCCTACACTGAAAACCCGCTCAGTCATATTCTCATCATGACAACAGTAGTAACGGTCGCATCCGCCTTTATGAATAACGTGGGGGCACTTGCGCTAATGCTACCGGTTGCACTATCAACTTGCAGTAAACATCAGCGCTCGCCGGCACTTATTCTGATGCCTCTGGCTTTTGGAAGTATTTTGGGAGGCATGACAACCGCTATAGGTACGCCACCCAATATCATCATAGCCATGATGCGAGCCGAGGTAAGTGGAGAGTCATTCAACATGTTTGATTTTTCACCGGTGGGTGTGGCCATCGCTATTATGGGAGTCCTTTTTATCACACTGGTGGGCTGGCGCCTGATACCAGCCGCACGCCTCAAGAGCAGCTCGCCTGAACAACTATTCGCTATCGACGAATACCTGACAGAAGTAATAGTAACCACAGGTTCCGGCCTTGTAGGTCGGGCGGTAGAGGATATCGATGGACTAGATGATAGCAGCATCGAAGTCGTGGGTGTGGCCCACCGCCATGGCAAGACGTTGTCGGTCCGACCCGGCCAGTTGCTTAATGCCGGCGATATTTTGATTCTACAAGCAGACCCATCAGAAATTCAGCCACTGCTAGACAAGAACGATCTCGAGTTAATAACTAGTGCCGACAAAAAGTTTTCCGAGTTGACACAGGGCGATCTTACTTTGGTAGAGGGCGTTATAAAGAGAGGTTCAGAACTTGAGGGGCGCGATGTGTCTTTCTTACGCAGGCGTAGTGGTAGCTCTCTTGCGCTAGTTGGCCTCGCCCGGGAAGGACATCAGATTCGCAGGCGGCTTAGACGAAAGCAGTTTAAGGCGGGTGATATTCTGCTATTGCAGGGTGCGGTGGATGATGTTGGTGAGCAGCTCAGCGAGCTGGGCATGATTCCACTTGCAGAACGAAACCTCAGCCTAGGACAACCAAAAAAGATTGCCATCGCGCTGGCCATTTTTGCTATCGCCATTGGGCTAGGTGTTGCCAAGGTGCTTCCGCTGGCGATCGTATTTTGTCTTGCCGTTGTGGTCTATTTATTACTGGATATTCTACCGGTTCGTAATCTTTACGATGCCATCGATTGGCCAGTAATAATCCTTCTATCAGCCATGATACCGGTGGGTTCTGCACTGCAAAGCACAGGGCTTACGCAGATGCTTGCCACCCAAGTATTGGCGCTTACAGAGGGTATTCCGGTGTATCTGGTTATCGGCCTAGTCCTGGTTGTCACAATGTTCCTATCAGACATCATCAATAATGCGGCCACGGCTGTCATCATGGCGCCACTAGCCTACGGTATCGCTATGGGGCTGGGCGTGAATCCGGATCCTTTTTTCATGGCGGTGGCTGTAGGGGCATCTTGTGCCTTTCTCACCCCTATCGGACACCAATCCAACACCCTTGTCTTGGGGCCGGGCGGCTACGCTTTCGGGGATTACTGGCGAATGGGATTGCCGCTTGAAATCATGATTGTGTTGTTAGCAGTACCGCTTATTCTGCTGGTCTGGCCGCTCTAAATGATACACAGAATATATTTTTTAGTCTGAATCACGTTTATTAAAACAACCAGAGTAACAATGAAAAAGATATCTTCTGCCTGACAATACCCATAGCAAAAAGCAGCCTTTCGACTGCTTCCTATTTCATTCTAAATGAGAAAAATACCATTTTTCATTATATTTGAAAATGTAGCCTAAAACCCAAATACACCTTCACTACGGACAATCTTTATTGTTTTTTAACAACATGAATATGAGGCTCCCAGCGACTCCATAGTGAACCACGACTTATCATCCTTTCTCCGTTCGTCGTTGCAATATCTTAGTAATATGGTTTAACTCAAAAAAACATTAAATAAAAGGTAAATTCTATTGCTTCCTAGCAACTACTCAGATTCGTGACACATCCAAAACGAAAACATCAATCGACCCTTTTAATTCGGGCGATAATGTTTCTTCGATAGCTTTTCTTAGCTCCATTGCACTTGTTATTTCATGTCTCTTTTTACCGGCAACCTTTTCAGTAGCACCAAACCAGATGACAAGATAAATACCTTGTTGTGCAGCATCAGGGTGAATTGAATAGCGCTCATAAAGTTGTGTAGAAGCTGCCGAGTAAAGCTCGCTATGCCATTGCCCTTTAGCTTCTATAACAAGTAGTCGCCTTTTTCCATCAATTATCTTAGCTGCGGTAATATCAATTCTATTTTGATTTTTAGTCTGGTGCTCAGATGTAACGACAATGCTTTGAGACTTAAGCACTAAATCAAGACGTTCAGCAATAATTTCGACAGAGCCTACTTCATTCAAATGTATATCATTTCCTTCTTTAACTTTTGTATAAAAACGATTTACTGCATTGAACTCACCACCGTCGATATCTTTTTGATAACTTGCTAATTCTTGAAGAATTAATTGGCGCAAGCCCTCAACCGTAACCACGGCATTATTATCCAACAAATCTACAATTTTCTGTGGAGTAGGAGGCTCAAAATCTCTCAGAGCATTTTTCCTCAATTGCTCTGCTTGTATGCTCTTCAACTCTCTATGAATATCAACAAAACGTGGGTCTGCTAGAAGTCGACGAAGAACAGGAATAGCTTTATCAGAGCTATCTTTCCCGATGCTCCAAATAATCTCTGTTAGGAACCTGTATGCAGTCTCTCCACTAGGACTGCCTGTCCCATGACTAGTTGGCAAATAAAGTTTGGGCCATTCATTAAAAAAAGCTGTAAGGATAGCTTCAACTTTAAGGGATGTTAGCTCTGGCCAATATAGATAACCGCTTCGATTCATTCGGCTAAAACGCTCAGTAAATAAAAAAACTGAATTCCTATCACGCTTAAGCCAATTCCAGTATGGTTCTGCACTTTCTAGGCTTAAAAAGCAAAACGCTCGACTGAACCAAAATTCACATCTTTGTTTGAATATATCATCCGTTTTTACCAACTGCTCCGACAAAAGTTCAGTGCATCGTACAAGAATGATCTTATTTAGTTCTTCCTCCTCTTCACTTTGTGCAGCAATTTTAAAAAGTAAATTCTGAGCATAAGGTGTAATTTTATCGAAACGTTCAAGCCATTCAATTGACAATTTCGCTCGCAAAGGACTGAAGAGTTCATCGTATTTCAATAAATCCACTTCCGGATGAGAACATTCAGGATCAGCTAACTGAGGCTCAATGTACCGGCGGAGAAATTGCTCAGCAGCCTCTATATCCGGAAATATCAAACGATCGACTTCAGCTTTAAGAGCATTGCGCTCATCTTCATCAACTGCAGAATATCCCATGTTGAAGTTTGTTCTCAATGCTATGAGCAGTGGAGGCTTGATACCTTCCAAGTTTCCTTGTTCACGCATGATCTCGACACAAGCCGCAAAAAGGATCACTTCAACGTGTAAGGACCTAGAAGCACATTGCAATTCAGCAAGCTTTTGCAAATTAGGAACTTCTGGCTCAATGAAATCCAGACAGTTTCTCAGAGCATTCCGAACAAGGTTCTCATCACCAAACTCCTGCTCTATCTTATCCGGATTTTCTAGCACTAGTTCTGCAAAATGAATCAAACAACTCCAATGTTTACCCCCTTCAACCAGGCTGCGGTTATCTTGGACATATTGAATATTGTCTTTGCGTATGTCACCCTCTTTTCTGTCTTGACGCTTCATTGAACGACGATGCTTAACATTCCATTTGCGGTCATCTTGTTTATCCTGAATAGCCTGCTGCCTATTTAGCAAACCCCATATACGCATAAACTCTGGCTTGTTAGACGCTTGCTTACGCATATGCCGTCTCAAATAATCAGGCCCGAAGTGTTCCTTTGCTCTATGGTACTGGTGCCGAGCTAGAAAACTCGACCACAGCTCAGTATTATCACGTTCAAATGCTATATCAACGATGAATTTATAGTCATCTAAACTCAAACGAAGACCAGCATGCGAACAATAGCCACTGAACTTGTCTATTTTTATTTGAAAAATCTGTTCTCGATCAGTTAGATCTCTGAAAACATGAGCAATAATCCCATGGCGTAGATCATTACCTTCACGCAGTGATTTAACTGAATTAGTGACTTTTGAATTTATTTGATTAGGGAAATTTAAATGCTCGATCCATTGCCACACACGTAATGGTTCAAAAGGAGGTTTAGCCTGTTCAAAATAACGATCTAAGAGAGAACCAATGATCTTGCTTTTTCCAGTACGACAATCACATTCATATGCTTTCTTCCCGCAGGTGCAGTCTAGATCTTTACTCAATGAGTCTAAAAGATATTCGATAGCTTCTAAGGGCAAACAAGATATTAAATGCTTAACAAAATATCGCACCCCTATTGTGCTCTCAAATCGATTTTTACGACTGTGATATAGGCTAGCGCAGCTCCTAAAGAATAATTCGAGTTCACTCGGTTTAAATGTCTCTGGACCAAGCGTTTTAATTACTTCACCAGCCATATTTAAAGAAGTATTACTAGACTCAACTATCAAGTCGTCCAAATCTAAACGAGAATCGTAACTCTCCACTCCAACAAGGCATTTCATAGCCAACATCCGAGTCGACTTACTTCCACTAGAAGCCAAAAAAACTTGACGCAACTCCGCGACTAGCCACTTTGTCGCGTTAGAACCTACTAATAGCTCAAGAAGCAAATCCCGCAAGTGCCCATCAGTTCCATCAGAGATAACTGGTTTAATCTCTTCCACCACCTCTTGCGTAAAGAAGCCTGCAACGCTAAATCTACGCCAGAAATCGCCTCTCCGAAAGTACGGATCAATAGCCTCAACTTCTTTCAGTTTTGACAAAAGAAGCCGTTTTGAGGATGGATCAAGTTGAGAAGGATCGCCGTTAGCAAGCACGGCATATGAATCAAGTTCAATTGCAGCTTCTTCTATTGGTTTATTACCCAATGTAGCCATCCAACCAAGTAACCCTCGCAATTCATCCCGTACTGATGCGTTAGGCGCGATAATAGGCAAGCATTGAGCAAGAGTTAAAGGGTCAGATGGGGTAGATATGCGATTAATAAGGTAGTCTGCAGCACAGTACTCAGAGACTATTTTGTGGACTGGTCGATGCTGGTCTGTATTATCCCCAGGTTTAAAAAGGCGTGTTGCCAAGAAATTCTTGACATCCACATCGCAAGAATTCAACAGTGACGCAATTAAAGGGTAACTCCTGTTTTCATTTGCTTCACTTATTGCTACCCCTTCAGCGCCTGATAGCAAAAGCTTTGCAAAAACTTCCGAGCACAAGTTAATTTTTTTATCACTAGACAACGCCAAATCAGATTTAACGTTAGTATTTGTCTCCCTTGCCAAGTGCGTTACTGCTTGAGTGAAGATTGAACGCTTGTCGGTAAAGTGTCCATTACTCTCGATATAAGCATCTGCGAACATTTTGAGAAACTGTGGATTTGGAAGAAGAGGTTCCAGCGAAAATCTGGTAACTTCAGCCTTAAACTCTACAAAATCATCTGTCTTCGTATAATTAGTAAAAATTGATTGCTGCTCAGCGTCATCAAATTCGCAAAGTCTGACAACTAAGGGAATATGACCGATAAATTGCTCAAAAGTACTTGTAGCCGAATTATCCCATTCACTAGATCTACTTGAAATGATTACATGACTCGGATTTACCTTTGAGATATTAGCAAGTAGTTTATGGATGCCAGTTTTATCGACCTTAGCAAGCTCATCAAAAGCATCAATCACGAGAGGGGTGCCAAGCAGACTAGCACCAACGTAGCTAAATACGTTTGCTGTTACCTCTCTAGTTTTTAGTCGCTGAGCCAAACTCTTTAAGAGTTCTGTTTTTCCAGCACCAGGCTCAGCCAAAATAACAATGTAATTAGAAGCAACTAATAGCTCTGTCTCCGTATGCTTTTGGTCACTGTTATAAACAGTCCGATTTAGATAAAAAGTCTGATTCATAAATAAAATACGACCTTGATAAACATTGCTACTAAGTGACATCCTTCTTAGTATAAATGACGATATTTTATGTAGTTACAGCCACAAAACTCTAACAAAAATTTCAATCATGTCTGTATTCACATTTTATTGTTATTTCTACTGAGGGTAGGTTTTCTTTTAATGAAAGTAAGTCTAAAAAACCCAAACACACCTTCACTACGGGCAAACTCTATTGTCTTTTTTAAGGCTAACGGGCAATCTTTATTGTCTACGGGCAAACTCTATTGTCTTTTTTAAGGCTAACGGGCAATCTTTATTGTCTACGGGCAAACTTTATTGTCTCTACACAACATCAAACAGCCTGTCCCGCTGCAAACCCGCAGGCCCACGCCCATTGAAAGTTGTGGCCACCTAAGTGCCCTGTTACATCTAAGCATTCGCCAATAAAAAA
>NZ_JADGEV010000086.1 GCF_016744175.1 Neptunomonas sp.
CATTGCATACTGCAATAAGTGAACACTTTCTGCCGAGACCGCTTGCTTCACTTTGAAAGGATACCTTGATAACTCAACGCCTTGGCTGTCGGTTACCATGCGTATGGCTCGTAATGGCATTTGAAAGCCATTAGCAGCAATCGTTTGATACATAGTCGCAACTTCTACAGCAGGCATGCCTTGCGCGCCTAACAGCAATGAAGGATATTCATTCAACTCACGGTTCACACCTAACTTTTGAAGGGTTTCAATTACTTTATCAACGCCTACTGACATACCTAAATTAGCTGTGGATAAGTTATAAGAGCGCGCTAATGCTTGATGAAGTGGAACAACACCATGGGATTTTTTATCAAAGTTTTGCGGCTCCCATACTTGTCCTCCTGGCATTTCAACAGCGACCGGCTCATCCTCTAGCGGCGAAACTAGTGAATATCCGTTTTCCAGTGCGGTTAAGTACACGGCAGGTTTTACTAAAGAGCCGATAGGCCTTACTGCATCAAGTGCGCGATTAAAGCCTTCATATCGGGTACTTTTTCCACCGATGATACTTAGCACTTCACCTGTCTGTGGATCCGTCACTACCATGCTACCTTCAAGATCGACTGCACGTTTTCCATAACGCTTTTCTAAGTTCTTTATAGTGCCAATCAAAGCTGTTTCTGCTTTTGCTTGCACGATAGGGTTCAAGCCTGTAAAAACTCTCAGCCCTTCTGTACGCAGATCATCTTCATGATAACTTTCGCGTAGCTGGCGCTTTACTAAGTCTAAATAGGCAGGGTATGCGCCTTTCAGTAAGCTTTTTTGCTTCACGACGCCTAGCGGTTTTTTGATCGTTTTTTGATATATATCTTCGCTTATATTGCCTTCATCGCGCAGCACCCTTAGTACCAAATCACGGCGCTTCTTAGCTCGATCAGGATGACGACGCGGATCGTAATAAGAAGGCCCCTTAACCATTCCTGCTAATAGAGCCACTTGTGATAATTTCAACTCTTGAAGCGGTTGAGAGAAATAATATTGTGCCGCCAGGCCAAAACCATGAATGGCACGAGAGCCTTCCTGCCCTAAATATACCTCGTTGAGATAGGCTTCTAAAATCTCATCTTTGCTGTAGTGAAAGTCCAATAGAACAGCCATTGGAATTTCCATTAATTTACGGGCAAGCGTTCGATCAGACGTCAGATAGAAGTTCTTAATCAGCTGCTGCGTCAGGGTACTTCCGCCTTGGACGAAGCGCCCTACACGAAGATTAACCCACATTGCTCGTGCAATACCTCTGGGGGACACGCCAAAATGATCATAATAACTCTGATCCTCAATAGCGATCAGTGCATCTGTCAGGCTACTCGGCGCATCATCTAAGCGAATAAGGTCTCTATCTTCATTATTTTGTGGATAAATACCGCCAATCAACACCGGCTCAAGGCGCGCCAAGTTAACTGTTTTCCCTTTACTGTTCCGAATCCTAGATAACTGCTCACCCTGAAAATCTAAAAGCAGTTTTTGAGAACGCTCCAACCCATCAGGGAACTCAAACCCTCGTGTGTACACGCGTATGCGCTTTTTGGCAATTTCAGCGTGTCCGGGTTGAGTTGCTTTAGGCACTAATTGATAGCCCAAACCAGCAAGTTCAACCTTCACATCTTTTGTAGAAATGGCTAGCCCAGAGTAAAGCTCTAGCGGACGAGCATAAACTTTTGCAGGTAAAGCCCAGCGTTTTCCTTCAAACTGTTGGCGTATTTGGGCATCGAGATATATCAGCCCAATAGCACCGATCACGATGCCGACTAAGGTAAGCTTTAGTAAAAATCCGCCAAAAGAACGCCAAAGACTTCTTTTTGTCTGCGGCTTTGCCGTTCTTTTACGAGGCGATTTCTTTGCTGGTGTTCTCTTTTTGTTCATCAAGCCAGTATAATTCCTTAACTTTTCAGACGATACCGAAGGTTACATGCAAGCCAAATTGATTAAAGCGCTCACTTGCCCCTCATTTTACCCTCACCCGGTAGAAGCGCCGATACGTGTTATCGAAACACATATCTCTTGGCTTTTATTAACCGGCGAATATGCCTATAAAATAAAAAAGCCAGTCGACTTTGGCTTTCTAGACTTTACTACGTTAAAGCTTCGCCGCTATTTTTGCGAAGAAGAGCTTCGTTTAAACCAGCGATTAGCGCCGGATATCTATGATACGCTAATCGCCATCGTTGGTTCGCCTGAAAATCCACAATTAATGGAAGCATCACAACTCAGCGACGGCGAGCCTTTCGAATATGCCGTGCGAATGTACCAGTTTGATCCTGAACTGCGGCTGGATCTTATCCTTGATCGACAGCGATTTGAACCCGCATGGATCGATATGTTGGCCGAGCAGATCGCTCACTTTCATACCCGCACACCCCGTGTCGCTCAAAACAGCCCTTGGGGGGAATCTGATACTATCTGGGGTGTTGTTTCGGATAACTATCAACACATCAGCGAGCACCAACTAGAAGCACATGACTGGCAACAATTACAGTTTCTCTCGCAGCGCACGTCCCAACAATTTCGAAAATTCGAAGCCTCAATCAAGCGACGCAAACAAGATGGTTACATCCGCGAATGCCACGGCGACCTACATTTAGGCAACATAGCCCTCTACCATGGACAACTGCGCCTATTCGACTGTATTGAATTTAACCTTCAATTCCGCTGGATAGACACCATTTGCGATCTAGCGTTCCTTCTTATGGACTTAGAGGTGAAAGGCCAATACCGCTGGGCCAACCGCTGTCTCAACCGCTACCTAGAGCTAACGGGAGACTACGAAGGACTCACGCTTCTCAACTTCTATAAGTCATATCGTTCAATGGTACGCGCCAAAGTGTCTATGCTCGGCGATAAGCCAGATATTCTTACATTCAGGCGCTACCTGCAGTTAACCAAGTCTTATGCCCATCAAAAGAAGCCATCGCTATTCTTGATGCACGGGGTATCAGGTAGTGGCAAAAGTTATCTGTGCAGCCAGTTGGTTGAAAGGCTGGATTGTATAAAAATACGCTCTGACGTGGAGCGAAAGCGTCTTTATCGCGAACTTTGCCTACGCGGCGAGCACCTGGATCTTTATGGTCAAGAGATGAACGCTCGTACTTTTCAACACTTATTAAACTTATCCAGAGCTCTATTGAAAAGTGGTTACTCCGTTATTGTTGACGCCACCTTTATCAGACAACGCACACGCCAAAGCTATATGGATCTTGCCACCTCTCTTGATATTCCTATGCGTATCATCAGCTGTTATTGCGAACCAAAACTGATAGAAGCTCGCCTCGCAAGACGCAGTGAAGAAGGTGGAGACGCCTCAGATGCCGATATTTCTGTTATGCAAAATCAATTAAAACATCAGCAAAAACTGACAGATGCAGAACTTAAAAGCAGCTTACAGATTGATACTGATAGCGATGATGCCATCAATATTGTCGTTAGCCAGCTTATTGCCCAAGGGCTGGTAGAACCTTAAAGCTTAGCGTTCAGGCGGCGCACTAGGCTGGGCAAAAAATAACGTCTGGCCAAGAGCTTCTGTTTTATTAATCTGGGTTTGAAAAACCGAAGAAAGTATTGCGGGCTGCAGCACCTCTTTAGGCGTACCCGTTTGTACAATGTGGCCTTTATCCATCAAAGTGATTGTATCTGCAAACTGCGCAGCCAAAGAAAGATCATGCACAATGAGCAGTACGCCCTTACCCTCATCAGCCATCTTTCTAAGCAGCTGCATGGCAGCAATTTGGTGCTTCAAATCGATCGCTTTTAATGGCTCATCCAGTAACACATATGATGTGTTATGGGTTACTTGAACTAGCAACCGGGCAAGATGAGTGCGTTGCTTTTCACCTCCTGATAATGTTGTATAGTCTCGCTCAGCTAGATGCATTACATCCATTGCTTCCATCGCATCAATTATTGTGGATGCAACTGGCAACATCGTCTTGCTAACTAAGTAAGCCCCCATAGAAACAACTTCTTGAACTTGAAAGGGAAAATCAAGCACTTGCTCTTGTAACAGCACCGACAAGGAAAGTGAGCGCTCACTTATACTAATATCATGGATATCAAGTCCATCTAACAGCACCTTACCAACATCTGCTTTGAGAAGCCCTGATAAAGCTTTAAGCACACTGCTTTTTCCTGCACCATTAGGGCCTAAGATAACGTGTAAACTGTGTTTTTTTATTTCAAGATTAACGTCATCTAACAAGACATAACCGTACCGATTTATAGCTAGAGATTCAGCTTTTAACATATGCCTCGCCCTCGCTGTCGGTAGGTAATCATGAAGAGGAATAGTGGCCCACCAATAAGAGCTGTAATTAAGCCAATAGGTAGTTCAGCCGGCGCTGCAACATTACGAGCAACGAGGTCCGCCATCAGCAACAGCAAAGCACCACTTAAAAACGACATGGGCAATAGAAAACGGTTATCTGGCCCATTAATGAGCCTAACCAAATGCGGCACAACTAAACCCACAAATCCAATTAACCCAACCATAGAAACCACAGCCCCGACAATAAGCGCTGTGATTATCACCAAGCGACGCTGCGTTTCTACTACATTGATTCCCAGTAACAATGCCTGCTGCTCACCCAGCAGCATTATGTTCAGTGGCGCAGCGTGACGAATCAGCATAGGTACAAATACAATGCTGATAAGCAACAGCAATAGCACCGCCCACCAAGACGCTGTCTGAACATTTCCCATCAACCAGAAGGTTACTTGCCGTAATGTCATACTATCCGACACATATTTGAGCGCAGCAATACCTGCTCCCGCCACAGCATTTATGGCGATACCGGTCAACAGCAACGTTAGCGATGAAATTCCTGATGCATTTCGTGCAATATGTATCACTAAAAAAGTAACAAGCATTCCACCCAAAAATGCGGCCACCGGCATACCTGCTGATAACAACAAACCAGCGCCCAAGGTAGTAGACACAACCACTTGCCATGCAACCGCCGCTAAAGCGGCACCACCAGCAACCCCAATTAAGCCAGGATCAGCCAACGGGTTACGAAACAAAGCCTGCACAACAGCACCAGATATTGCCAATAAGCCACCGCATAGCATCACAACTAAAATTCTTGGCAAACGCAGTTCATAAAGAATACGACGTGTTAAATCACTGCCACTCCACAAGTCTGACAGAGATAACGCCGCTGAACCATGTAACAAAGACAGCAGCATCATTAACGGCAACAACGTTAATACTACAATCAAAAAACGAGTATTCATTCTCACATTTCGCATCACTTGCTTCCGACAAGGGAAAAACGCACAGGGATATTTGCCTGTGCGGCAGCAACCTCACCAGCCCGAATAGCAGGAACAAAGCGCCATTGGCTGGCCGCCTTCACTGCAGCTCTATCCAGTATCGAATACCCAGAGCTTCTATCAATCACCACTCGCTCCACCTTCCCTGCGGTATTAATGTGCAACACCAGCATAACTGTACCTTCTAAACCCCGTCGCGTAGCCATGCGAGGATAATTTGGTTGAACTGGCTCTTCACGATAATTCAGGTTTCGATAGTCCGCGATAAGCACGGGCTGATTCGCACTATCGCTCTTCTCATCAACACTACTCTGATTCGTAGAATTTTTTACGGTTGCGTTTTTAACCACCTGACTTTTACTGCTTTGAGAGCTTTTCTCTACAACGGGTTTTAAGTCAACTGTTTCTGTTACAGGAGCTGTTTCAACGATCTGCGGTTGCGGTTGCGGTTGCGGTTGCGGTTGCGGTTGCGGTTGCGGTTGCGGTTGCGGTTGCGGTTGCGGTTGCGGTTGCGGTTGCGGTTGCGGTTGCGGTTGC
>NZ_JADGEV010000039.1 GCF_016744175.1 Neptunomonas sp.
CGTTCCGTTACAGGTAGGAAAGAATCGCCATAATGAAGAGTACCTTGCCACTAAAATGGGAAAAATGGGTCATATGATGACTGAGCATCATTTTGTTGATGATACTAGTGAGTGATTTCTTAATGCCAATTTAGGGGGAAGGCTTTCCCCTAAATTATTGACGATATATATTAAGAATATTTTCGGAATATTGAAACTCTCTAGTTGCGTGTTCGACCCATTGATCCGGAATGCCAAGTATCTTTAATGAACCTTGCCAATTGGACTGAGCAGTAAATTCTGCTACTGCCGAACCTGCGCCGCCTTGTACAGCATGGTCTTCAATACTGATAAATTTCTGATGTGTTTTCATCAAAATGCTGAGCAGTTCAGTGTCGAGCGGCTTAACGAAGCGCATATCTACCAGTGTATGCTGCTCTTTTATTGCTAGCTCTTTCGCTTCAGAAAGGAGTGGGCCAAAATTAAGAACGGCAGTGCCGGATGTTCCTGATATCAGTAACCTTGCCTTGCCTATCGGTATTGTCTCATCGTTGCGAATAGGTTCTGGGCAAGAGCCGCTACCTCGAGGGTATCTAACAGCCGCTGGGCCTGTGTAGTTATAGCCTGTGTTAAGCATTAGCCATTGCTCTTGCTCATCGGCAGGGGTCATTATTACCATTCCAGGGATACAGCGCATAGCTGCAATATCAAAGCTGCCAGCGTGTGTGGCTCCATCTTCACCTACTAACCCTGCGCGATCCACTGCTAATAATACGTCTAAGGATTGAATGGCAATATCGTGTACTAGCTGATCATAAGCACGCTGTAAAAAAGTAGAATAGATTGCCACTACGGGTTTCGTTCCAGCGCAGGCTAAACCTGCTGCAAATGTTAAAGCATGCTGCTCTGCAATCGCTACATCGAAATACCGCTTAGGAAAAGCCTTAGAAAAAGCAATTAAATCCGAGCCTTCACGCATGGCTGGAGTGATACCAACCAGTTTTTCATCTTGCTGTGCTTTATGTAATAGCCAGAGGCCAAAGTTGTTGGCGAAGGTGGCTTGTTTAGATTTTGGAGCTGACGTTATCGGTTCAAGCTTTGTAATGGCGTGATAACCGACAGGATCTGCCTCTGCGGGTAAAAAGCCTTTCCCTTTTAGTGTGGTGATATGTAAAAACTGTGGGCCTGGCTTATTTAGGGCGTCTTTCAATACAGGTAAAAGGGTGTTGAAGTCATGACCATCGATAGGTCCTTGGTATTCAAAAGCAAGTGCTTCAAACAATGCTGCGGTTGTTGCGCTACGGCTACCTTTAGTGAGCTTAAGGTTTTTTGCTAAGTAGGTTGCTAGCCCGCCCTCATTGTGAGATATCGACATATCATTGTCGTTGAGAATTACTAGTATGTTAGCGTTTGTGTGGGCTGCATGGTTCAGTGCTTCAAAAGCCATACCTGCGGTCATAGCGCCATCACCGATAACAGCAACTGTTTTAGTGCTTTTCCCATTTAGTTGGTCTGCGACAGCCATACCCAGCGCTGCACTGATAGAGGTGCTTGAATGCCCAGTACCAAAATCATCATAGGGGCTTTCTTCGCGTCGAGGGAATGGTGCTAAACCATCTTTATGCCGAATGGTTAACATCTGTTCACGGCGGCCAGTCAGTATTTTATGCGGGTAACATTGGTGGCCAACATCCCAAATTACATGATCCGTAGGCGTATCAAGCAGATAATGCAAAGCAATAGTAAGCTCGACAACACCTAAGCCCGCACCAAAATGTCCACCCGTTTGGCCGACGCTATAGAGTAAAAAAGCGCGCAGTTGTTCTGCGATTTCAGGTAGCTCGGTATCAGCTAAACTACGAAGATCCGCTGGTGAACTGATGGTATCCAGTAACGGCGTAGTGGGTCTGGCAGTTGGTATATTCGTAAACATTAGTAAGACCGGTGAACAATGTAGTCTGCCAATTCCCTTAGCATTTTTCCCTGTTCGCCAAAGGGCATAAGGGCATCTAACGCGGCTTTGTGTAAATTATCTAACTTAGCTTTAGCGCCTTCCATGCCTAACAGTGCAGGATAGGTTGGTTTGTTTTGCTCAAGGTCAGACCCTTGTGGCTTGCCAAGCGTTAATGTATCGCCTTCAATATCTAGGATGTCATCTTTGACTTGGAAAGCAAGCCCGATAGCATCACCGTAAGCGAACAAGGCCGACTTTATAGCAGCGTCTTCACACTCTGCAGATAGGTAACCAAGCTCAATAGAGGCGTTAATCAGAGCTCCGGTTTTGTGGGCGTGCATATGCTTAAGTTGTTCTAGTGAGAGTGGTTTGTCGACATGCCTTAAGTCAAATGCTTGGCCGGCCACCATGCCTCTGTCTCCGCTGGCTTTTGCTAGCGCGGAGATCATTTTTAGTTTGGTACTGTCATTCGTTTTACTATTGACTGAACTTAATATCTCAAAGGCAAAGCATTGCAGCGCATCGCCCGCTAAAATTGCAGTCGCCTCATCAAATGCAATATGGCAAGTGGGTTTGCCGCGACGTAGCTCATCATCATCCATTGCAGGAAGGTCATCATGCACTAAAGAATAACTGTGCACGCATTCGATAGCACAAGCGGGTGTATCTGCTTGATTTACATCGCCGTTAAGCAACTGATTAACTAAATAAACAAGTAACGGTCGTACCCTTTTTCCACCATTAAATAATGCATACCGCATGGCATCCTGTAGAAGGGGTTCTATACTAGTATGCGCGAGCGAAGTTTTGAGCTGCTCATCTACACGATGGTGGTATGCCTTAATGACGATTTGCAATGCCACGGGGTTATTCCTGTTCTGTATTGAAGGGTTCAGTTTTTAATTCACCGCTTTGAGTCGTGAGAATATGAACCTTTTGTTCAGCTTGGTCGAGCATTGTTTGGCACTCACGTGTGAGTTTAATGCCTTCTTCAAAGGCATTAAGGGAAGCTTCTAGCGTTAAGTCGCCTTGCTCCATTTGAGTGACTAAAGACTCTAAGTCTGCCAGAGACTGCTCAAAATCAGGTGTTTTCTTTTTACGAGGCATTATTAAATTCCGTACTATATGAGCCGTGAAACAAATGAATTTAAAACTAGAGGTAAATCAATTCATAAAACTGCCGACATAAACCTATACTTAAAACTATGTCTGTAGATATACCGGTCATCTATTCTGGTATTATCCTCTAAAACATAACAGACAAACAGTCATTAGCTTGATGTAAAAGGAGATTTGTGTGGATATAGCGACGCTCGTCGGATTGGTAGGCAGCTTCGGTATTGTTATCGCAGCAATGGTCACAGGTGGTGATGTCGGTACCTTTATCAACCCTCCTTCTTTGCTTATCGTTGTTGGGGGAACATTATTAGTTGCACTAATGAAATTTACGTTAGGTCAATTTCTGGCAACTGGAAAAATAGCAGCTAAAGCATTTATGTTTAAATCGGTTAGCCCCGAAGATATCATCAATGAGACTGTTGAGTTAGCCGATGCTGCGCGTAAGGGTGGATTGCTTTCGCTAGAAGATAAAACGGTTAGCACAGATTTTATGCAGCGTGGAATTCAGTTGCTAGTCGATGGGCATGATCCAGAGATTGTACGCACACTGCTGAATAAAGAGATGAAGCTGACTTATGACCGGCATGAATTTGGTAGCGAAATATTCAAGGCGATGGGGGATGTTGCTCCTGCGATGGGAATGATTGGAACCTTGGTCGGCCTAGTGCAGATGCTTTCTAATATGAGTGACCCTAAATCAATTGGGCCGGCAATGGCGGTGGCGTTGTTAACAACACTATACGGTGCAATGATCTCAACAATGATTGTATTACCCATGGCTGATAAGCTGGGTGTTCGTAAAAATGAAGAAGCACTTAATCAAGCACTAACAATTGATGGTTTATTGGCGATTCAAGCAGGCCAAAATCCTCGTGTGATTGAACAAATGCTCAGAAACTACCTACCTGAGAAAAAACGGGTTGTGGCCAGTTAGAGGATTTGAATCATGAGTGATGAAGAACAAGATTGCCCACCATGCCCTGCGGGGCTACCTGGTTGGTTAGCTACATTTGCAGATTTGATGTCACTGCTGATGTGCTTCTTCGTATTGTTGCTCTCTTTCTCAGAGATGGACGTACTGAAGTTTAAGCAGTTAGCAGGCTCAATGCGCGAAGCTTTTGGTGTGCAAAATGAGATAAAAGTAGAGGATATTCCAAAGGGTACCTCTATTATTGCTCAAGAGTTTAGCCCTGGGCGGCCTGAACCAACACCTATAAATGAAATTCGGCAGATGACCGTCAATAATGATATGAATACGTTGGATATTCGCTCAGAAGTAGGTGAATCTGAGAATCTGGACAATCAAGAAGGTGAAGCTGAACAATTAGCACAAATGCAACAGCAGATGGAAGACGAAGCAAAAGAGCAAGCCGTGAAATTTGCAACAGCCTTGGCGCAAGAAATTGGCGATGGGAGTGTTGAAGTGGAAACGGATGAGCGGAAGATAATTATCCGCGTTAAAGAAAAAGGATCTTTTTCTTCGGGGTCAGCCGCTTTGAAGTTTGCATACATCCCAGTGATGGCAAAAATTCGTGATATTTTGCTAGAGGTCGAAGGAGGGGTATCCATTGAAGGGCACTCTGATAACGTGCCTTATTCGGGTAGATCCTTTCAGTCTAACTGGGATTTATCATCTGCACGTGCACTGGCGGTTGCTAATGAGCTCTTTGATGATTCACGTATAGATCAATCGCAATATCAGATAATTGGCCATGCAGATAGCAAGCCACTAGTACCGAATAACTCTGCTTTAAACCGCGCTATAAATAGGCGTGTAGAAATAGTTATTCAAAAAGGCAAAGACAAGGAACTACTGGAGAAGATTCAGGCTCGAGGGTTGGGTGACTCTGAAGGTGAGCGATTAGCACCCAATGAGATTTTCTAAGGCAGTTTCTTAAAGGACAAAAAAACCGCCAGATGGCGGTTTTTTTATACAGCAAAAATTACTTAGTCATATGCTCAATTGCAGCTGTTAGTTCTGCATCAGTGCAGTCCATGCAGGTGCCTTTTGGTGGCATAGCAGCGATACCAGACTTAGCGGTTACCAAAAGTGCATCAGCGCCTTTTGCTACGCGTGAAGCCCAAGCCGCAGTGTCTCCTGCTTTTGGCGCGCCAGCGACACCAAAGTCGTGACATACGAAACATTTAGTTTTGTACACTTCTTCGCCAGTACGTTCAGCGTTTGCAGCAACAGGAAGCATCAATGCAGCAGCTGCTGCTAGAATTAAAGCCTTTTTCATAGTAATACCCTTATTGGTTTACTTGTCATTAGAAGTAAGATTATTAAAATAATGGACGGCAGTTTAGGTCGTTCATCCTACTTAAGTAAATAGATGAAGTGGTATTAATATGCCATGAATGACAAGTTTGATGGAAGAAAGCGGCGAATAACATGACAAATATCAAGCTTTCGGCACAAACTGTCATCTACGTTGTATAGGGGCTTTTATGTGGCACCATGCTCATCTGTGTGGTTTAGAGGCGCATAGCGTAATATGCTTGGTTGCACTGACTCCGTAATATTGTTTGTTCAGATTGCTTGTCGGCCATTACTTCGCGAATAACTTCTTCGCTAATATCAAGCGGTGCTCTTAGTTGTTTTTTTGCATCAGATATCGAATAACCGCGTTTCAGTAATTGCTTCAACTGAACGCCTATATGATGGTGTTCCATCTTTATTTTCCTTATTTAATTAACTATCTCATGATGCATGATTATTGTGACAATTTTATGTCAGTGCATGATAGCTATTGAATTGTTATAGGGAGTTCTTCATAGATTGGGGGTAGTGACGATTCGCAAATAATCCATCAGTGAATAAGTTGTAAGCAGGTGTCACACATCTGAATTCTATAGGGGTTGTGTTTCCTTTCTCAAAATATGTGGAATTAAGCTGTTATAAATTTGGCTTATGTTGTTCTTTAGCTATTGGTAATATGATAGTTGGTATTAACAAAAGGCAGAGGGTAGGAACATAATGGAAACAGGTATTCTGATCGGTGGCTGTGAAAGCGGTAAGGTATTTTTAAACCCTCGTTATGCTAATCGCCATGGCTTGATTGCTGGGGCGACAGGTACGGGTAAAACTGTGACGTTGCAGTGCCTCGCTGAAGGATTTTCTGATCTAGGTGTGCCTGTGTTTCTTGCCGATGTTAAGGGTGATCTGTCGGGATTAAGCCAAAAAGGAAAGCCTCATCCGAAGGTTGATGAGCGAGTTGAAAAAATTCAGATCGAAAGTTTTTTCCAACGTGGTTACCCGGTTGCGTTTTGGGATGTGTTTGGTGATCAAGGTACACCTGTTCGCTCAACTGTATCGGAGATGGGGCCGCAGCTACTCTCACGCCTGCTAGACCTTAACGAAACCCAAGAAAGTATCCTCACGCTTATTTTTGAGTTTGCTGATGATGAAGGGTTACTGCTGGTTGATCTTAATGACTTACGTACCACATTAGAATTTATTGCTGCGCATGGTAAAGAAATCAGCACACGCTTGTCTGTCTCTAAAGCGTCGGTCAATGCAATTCTACGCCGCTTGTTGATGTTGGAGCGAGAAGGTGGGGATCAGTTCTTTGGAGAACCCGCTTTAGTACTCGAAGACTTGATGCAAGTGAACCGTGATGGTCGCGGTATGATTAATGTGCTGGCATCCGATAAATTGATTTTAAGCCCTCGTGTGTATTCTACGTTCTTACTGTGGTTGTTATCCGAGTTATTTGAAAACCTTCCAGAAGTGGGGGATGCGGATAAACCTAAGATGGTGTTCTTTTTTGATGAGGCGCACCTGCTATTTAACAATTCCTCTAAAGTGTTGGTCGAAAAAGTTGAACAAGTCGTACGTTTAATTCGTTCAAAAGGGGTGGGTGTGTACTTTATTACCCAGAGTCCGAGTGACCTTCCTGAAGGTGTTTTAGGCCAATTAGGTAACCGTGTGCAGCATGCGTTACGTGCTTTTACGCCTAAAGATCAGAAATCTGTTCGTGTAGCAGCGCAAACTTTCCGTCCTAACCCTAAGCTGGATACGGCTGAAGTCATTACCAATATGGGTGTCGGTGAGGCGTTAGTGTCTGTGTTGTTGAAAGATGGAGTACCGAGCATTGTTGAGCGCACCTTGGTTCGCCCTCCCTGTTCACGTATGGGGCCTGCAACCGATCAGGAGCGTCAAGCAGTTATTGATACCAGTAGTATGCACCGTCGTTATGCTGTGGCTTACGATCCTCGCTCAGCGCATGAGATATTACTTGAGCGAACTGATGCGCGTTTAAAAGCAGATGAAGATGAAGAGGCGCGTGAAGCTCAAGAGAAGGAGGATGCAAAAAATAACCGTAAAAGTCGCTCCTCGGGCAGAAATCGACAATCAGTTACTGAAGCTTTACTAAAAAGTGTAGTGCGCAGTATTGGTAGTAGTGTTGGCCGTAGTGTCGGTAAAAGTCTATTGCGAGGTATTTTGGGTTCTTTTATGAAGTAAGCCACTAATGCTAACCGTCTGCGCTGATGTGCTCAGACGGTTATCTGTTTTATTGTTCAAACTCTTTTTTATTCAAATTCCATTGCTTCAAAAACGCGGCCTGCGTTTTTAGCAGCAAGTTCTTCAAATGTCTCTAGATGCTGATAAGGTGCTTGGTCTATTTGGTAAGCATCTTCTAGGCTGCCACCCTCCTCAATCAACACCGCTACTTTTCCACGTATATATTCCAAGTAGCCGCGTGTCCATTGGTCCACTGTTGCAAAGTCGGTAGGTCCGCCGTGACCAGGTATTATAATTTTGTTCTGAGCAAATTTTGCAAAGGTTGTATTCCAGGTCTCCAACCAAGAGGCGGTATCTGTATCGGGGAAAATGGGTAGTAAGCGTGTGTGAAAAGCAATATCGCCAGCGATCATTACATTACGTTGAGGAATATAAACAGAGATGTCTCCAGCTGAATGGGCCGGGCCAAAGTGAATGAGTTCGGCACTAATACCGCCTAAATCTAGTGTCATTTTATCATCAAAGGTTTGGTCGATTTTTACAAGACGAGAGCCTTCTGCGCGCTCTTTGAGAATTGTTTGTAGGCTTGATAAACCATCAGCTCCATGTGATTCAATTTCTTCTACAGCGTCGCTGTGAGCTATTAATGTTGCTCCCTGCTCTTTCCAGTAGTTGTTACCTAACATGGCATGCGACTGCCCATTTTCATCAACGACAAACTTAACGGGGGTGTTGGTGTGTTGCTTAATTTCATCGTGCAGAGCTTTTGCGAGCAAATAAGAGGCGCCACCATTAACAACCAGAACGGCATCGTTACCGATGACAAAAGATAGATTGTTATTGTGACCGGCGTTTTCATAACTGTAGTACTGAGTTTGGCCTATGGCTGACCAGACGTTATCAGCTACCTCAATGGGTTTGTCATAGAGTAATGATTCAGGGTAGCGGTCAGCGAGCGTTGCAGCTGTAGTAAGACTGCAGGTAACGAGTAGGCCTAGGCCTAAGCTCAAAGATTTGACTGTTTGCAACATAACGAAAGCCTTTTGATTTTATTATTTAACAGGTTGTACATTAGTTTTTGCTAATGATTGGGTTAAATAAGTTAAAAGGCAAGTGTTTTGATATGGGATAGACCTAATGTTGAAGGCTTTTTAGTCTATGAGTTTTATTGAGAAGCGTTCAATAGTTAGATCCATCAGTTCTTGGTATTGGGGTTTAAGATGCTGCCAGTTAAAAGTGTCAATATCTGGTGCTGTGGGTAGTGTGTTGTTCTCTTTATGTGTAGCGAGTTTTTTCAGCATGTTGACCAAGGAGTGTGTTTCTTCGGTCGGGTCTGTTGATTGGTCTTGCGAAAAATATCGATACTGCTCACTAAATAGCTCTTGGTAAGCTAATCGATTAGGGACTGCTGGGAGAGCGCCCGCGGCTACTCCTTCAAGTACAGCGATGCCTTGGAAGTCGTGTAGGGCGGTTGATAACACGACATCAGCATTTTGTAGTAGTTGGCGGTATTCTGCGGCTGACTCTATGAAGCCACAGTGTTTGAGTAATGAAGGAAATTGCATTTTTATATTGTTGAAGGCCTCAGGGGCTCGTCGAAACTGTTGACCCACAATTGAGAAGGTGACATTTACGCCATCATTATCAAGCGTTTTTAATGCGTTATAAAGAAGCTCGGGACCCTTATCAAACTCCCAACGATGATTCCATACTATATGTAATGGGCCTGCTTGTTTTCGGGCTTTTCGGTAGCAATCACCGTTCAGTGGGACTGCTAAGACGCTAGAGCTTTTCTGCAAACGTGCGGTTAACCCCAAAGGTACTTGGTCGGGTAGTTTTTTTAATAGAGCGCTGGCGCCCTCAATAAAAGAGTTGCGGTTATAGTGTGTATTAAAAGCAATATGGTCGGCAGCCAGTGCTGAATATACATTCAGTATTTTCGGTTCAACACTTTTAAACTCTTTTCCTGACTCAGGATAAGCAAATTGGTTCTCGTGAAAATACAGCAGCGTCGGAATGTGGCTAAGCGCAGGGACAAACCCCCGAAGGCTAGATAAGTCAGTCATTGATGTGGCAATAATCAAATCGTACGGTTGTTGCAACAGGTGAGCTGACTCTCCAAATGCCCAGCTAAGGCTATTGCCTCGTAACCTCCATGAGAAATACCGGGCAGGTAAGCTCAAAATGGCCCATTGGTGCTCAGGGAAGTTTGTGACCAGTCCTTTACGCCAATATTGATGGCTGTCAGCGTCATAGGCTGATAGAAGAAGAATGCGCATTTATAGTTTAACCAATGAAACACCTTTGATTTGGGCGAATACTTTATTGCCAACCTTAAGTGCAAGGATATCTTTAGAGCGCCGAGTAATACGCGCCAATATTTGGTTATGCTCGCCTAATTGTAAACGCACATTGCATTGTGCGGTGCTGGCTTGTTCAATCTCTAATATCGTAACTGGGAGTATATTTACTATAGTGCTGTCATCAGCAGGGGTTCGAGTAAGACTAATGTGGTTTGCGCTCAAATGGATACGTTTGGTCGTACCTATTGGACCAACAGCGCCCGGGACAGTGACAGTTCCACCGTCAACGCTAAACTCTGTTAAGTCATAGTGTGTGTCGTAATCACTGACAACGGCATCAAGTAAGGAACCTGCATTACTAAAGCGTGCAAGCGGTGCCGTTAGATCAAGCAGCATCTCTTTTAGTGGGCCTTGAGCTGTTACTTTTCCTTTTTCTAGTAACACTATGTGTTCCGCCATGCTTTTTACTTCGCTAAGTGCATGCGTTACATAAATAATGGGGATTGATAAGCGCTCATGTAGTTGCTCTAGGTAGGGAATAATCTCTGCTTTAGTGGAGAAATCTAAGGCAGATAGAGGCTCATCCATTAATAATATTTCAGGGTCAGAGAGAAGAGCGCGTCCAATCGCAATACGCTGCTTTTCGCCGCCTGATAGTTTATCAGGCATACGTTGTAGTAGGTGTGATATGCCTAGTAATTGGCTTACCTCTTCCAATGAAAGTTGGCTTGTTTTCTTACTATGACGTTGCCCAAATAATAGGTTTTTTGTGACATTCAAGTGAGGGAATAAGCTGGGCTCCTGAAATACATAACCTACTTTTCGTTTATAGGCTGGAAGATAAAAGCCAGGTTCTTGCCAAATATGATCATTAATACTCAGTTGAGCTTGTTCCGCTTTGTGCAGTCCTGCAATACATCTTAATAGTGTGGTTTTACCACAACCTGAGGGACCAAATAATACGGTGACTCCCGTAGCAGGAATACTTATATCTACATCTAATGCGAAGTGCTCGAGCGGCGTTTGAAAACGAATTTGTATCCCTTTGCTCATGCCCCACTTCCTTTTCGGCTATTGCGCTCTAATAGCGTCATGCTGAGTATGACTATAAAAGAGAAGCAGAGCATACTGCCGGCAATTAGGTGTGCTTGAGCCCACTCTAAAGATTCAACATAGTCGTAGATAGCAATCGATAAGACTTTGGTTTCTCCTGGGATGTTGCCTCCAATCATCAATACAACCCCAAATTCCCCTAAGGTATGTACAAAAGACATGATCGAACCAGTAAGCAACCCATGCCTTGATAGTGGGAGTACGACAGAAAAGAAGGTATTCAGAGGTGATGCACGTAATGTCGCCGCTACTTCTAAAGGGCGAGTGCCAATAGACTCAAAGGTATTGCGTAGCGGTTGCACCATAAAAGGTAGTGAGAAAATTACAGAACCTATCACTAAGCCGCTGAAGGTAAAAGTAAGTGGCCCACCGAAAAGGGAAGTAAGGAGGTTACCTAATGGGCTGTCTGGGCCTAGAGATATCAGTAGGTAAAAGCCTAAAACAGTCGGTGGCAATACTAAAGGCATGCTGACTAATGTTGCTACCATATCCTTCACTAGTCCACGTGAACGAGCAAGCCACCACGCCAGAGGTATGCCGACTATTAGCAATATGAAGGTGGTCAGGGTGGCGAGTTTTAATGTCAGTAGAATGGCATCTAACATCTATTTTGTAATCACTTTGTAATATAACCGTAATGTTGAATAACTGATTTTGCTTCATCAGACTGTAAAAATCGATAGAAAGCATTTGCTGCAGGCTTATTAGCAGCATGCTTGAGTATTATAGCGCCCTGATGAATAGGGTTATAAAGTACTTGAGGCACAGCCCATGAATACCCTCGTTTATCTAATACTGTTTGTGCCCGTGCAACAAAGGCTGCGTCTACATTACCACTGGCAGCAAACTGGTACGTTTGTGCAATATTGTCGCCCCGGATGAGCTTCCACGTTCTTCGGGTTGCCATTAAGTTATCCAGTACCTGCTGAGCAGCTTTACCGTAGGGTGCTGTTTTAGCGTTAGCAATAGCAAGACGTTTTATTGAATCGCTCTTTAGAATATCTATTCCATCGACAATATTGGAAAGATCGCGGCTCCATAATACAAGCTGCCCTGTTGCATAGATAAAGGGTCTGTTGGTTGCATAGCCTTCAGTGTGAAGTCTCTGTGGGCGCTCTATGTCGGCGGCTAAGAGTAAGTCAAATGGAGCGCCTTGGCGTATTTGTATATAAAGCTTTCCTGTTGACCCTGAGCTAACTTGCACTTGATGGCCTGTTCTTTCAGTAAAGGATACAGCGAGTGCTTTAGCTGCCGCAGTAAAATTGGATGCTACTGCAATACGTATGTTATCTGCAAATAAGGATCCAGAAAAGAAACTCAATAGTAATGTGGTAGCAAGTGCTTTCATGGCAAAGCCTTTAAGGTTGAGGTCATTAATATAATCACTTGAGTTAGAAAATCCACTTATGCGAATGGTTAAGCATACTTAATTAGCCGTAGTGAAGCAGGAGTGGTCATATTCTCGTCATAAAGGTATGAGACATTGAGGTTATGATTGATTTGTTGCAGTGCAACAAAGTTGTTGACACCCAGCTGTAAATGTTTAGAATGATCATCATTGTGCAGTGCACCATTAATTATTAATTATTTCGGGGATATACACCATGACTAACAACATCGATATGCAGAAGCCTCTAGAAGCTGTTAAAACTCTTATGACTCTTCAGGCTGCTACAATCAACCAGTCTGTTGAACTACAGAAAAAAGCAGGCGAAGATCTAGCTTCTTTCTTCAAAACTGAAGTAGAAAAAGCTAAAGAGCTTAAAACTCCAGAAGACGTTGTTAAATTCAACGTTGCTGCTAACACTGCATTGTTCGAAATGCTAAAAGTTCAGGGCGAAGCTTTTACAGCTCTAGCAACTTCAGCTAGCAAAAATGCAATGGAAGAAATGCAGAAAATGGGTAAGTAATTTGTGATTTTTAAAAACCGGCTTAGGCCGGTTTTTTTGTCTCTATTGTTTAATATCACTGTACCGGACGGTATTCCTACCTGCTTGTTTTGCAAGATAAAGTGAATCATCTAAACGCTTGAGCATTGATTGGTAGTTTTCACTTTCATGGAATTCTGCAACACCCGCACTGACGGTTATTTGCCGGTCGGCTATAAAGCGCTGTCGTGCTAAATGTTCACGTACTTTATGGGCCAGTTTTATAGCGCCTTGTAAATCAGTTTTCGGACATACTAGTAAAAACTCTTCACCTCCCCAGCGGCCTAGCAAATCGGCATCCCGAGTAGCTTGGTTCATTTCATGTGTGGCATGTATTAGCACTTCATCGCCTTTTTGATGCCCATACTCGTCATTGATCTCTTTAAAGTAATCCAGATCAAATAACACCATGGAAAAAACTTCTCCGTAGCGTTTGGAGGTTGCCGTTACTCGTTGTATTTCCTTGTCTAATAAATAACGGTTAGGAAGTTGTGTGAGCTGGTCTGTCATGGCTTGTTTAGCAAGCTCTTGGTTTAACTCTTCTAGTTTTTTATTGTAGCCTGCAATAACTTGATACCGATAAATACCTAAAAATATAAAAACAGCAATGACAGCTAAAGTGCTCCAGATAAAATTATAATCAACGTCTTTTTCGTATTGGATACCCACCCAGCGGTTTAGAATCTGCCTTTTTTCTTCATCAGAAATACTTTCAATCACTTTGTTAAAAATGGGGACCCAGGCTGGCCAGTCATTATCTTTCCGTACACCGATAGCAAGGTCAAATGCGATAGGAAGAGTGCTGGAAATTTTTATATTAAGGTGGTTTTCTTTATTTACATTGTGAGCAATCACTTCAAGAGAATCGATATAACCAAATACTTTTTCTTCGCTGAGTTTGTTTAAAGCCTCTTTAATAGAGGTAACTTCAACAATGTTTAGTTGAGGGTAGTATGGCTTTATTAAACTTGCTGCAGAGCTATCTTTTATCACGGCAACAGGTTTTTTGCCTATATTATTGATATCTTTGATAAAGAATTGATCTTGTCTTGTTGCCAATACAATGGGAGACGTAAGTACTGGTTGTGTAAAGGTAAGAAACTGCCTGCGAGCTTCTGTGGGGGTTATTGCTGTAATAACATCACAGGACTTTTCTTTCATTAGGGCGATTGACTCACTCCAGTTTGAGGTTGGAACGAGAGTGAAGTTTGTTGAGAGGCGTTCACTAATGATGGCCATGAAATCGGCAGTGACGCCTTGGTATATTTTATTTTCATTTATAAAGGTAAAAGGTAACCAGTTTGGTCCTACGCACATGCGAATGGAAGGCGTTTGCTCAACGAGATATTTTTCGTAAGCACTGAGTGTTACCCCCTTTTGAATATTCTTTACTTGCGATATTGGCTGTGCACTAAACCAGCGAGTTTGTATGCGAACTTTTTCATGTTGACTGAGTGTTGATAAGGCTTTATTCATGATGGAAATTGCTAAGGGCCAATCTTTTCGAATACCAAACACCAGATCTAATTGCTGGGGAAGGTGAAAAGCTATATGTAAGTATGGCATGCCTAGTTTGTTGGCTAGGTAAAGCGTTGCACCGTTACCAAAGGTCGCATCGGCAGTACCGGTTGATAAGGCAGAAAAAAGCTCTTCAACGGTATCGACATAAAGAATGTGAGTGTTTTGATACTGCTTGGCTAGCTTTATATCAGCAAGATTCCCTTTTTGTATAACGATTGTTTTATCTTGTAAGTCTTCAGGTTTCTTAATGCTTTGCGGGTTACCTGTCGAAACAAACACAGATTTTTGTAATGTTAAATAAGGTGTGCTGAAGTTGAGATAAGAGGTTCTTCCTGGTGCAGCGGTTCCTGTGCTAAGCCCATCAATTTTATGGACTTTAGCTTTTGCCTGCATGCTTGCCCATTTTCCAACAGCTAAGGTGAAATTAGCGCCTGTGAGCTGGTTTACCTTTTTTAATATTTCTGCATCGTAACCTGTAATGTTTCCATCAGGGCTTACAATGATATAAGGCTCCCAAGACTTGTCTGATCCCAGGGTTATTGTAGGGTGTTCTTGAATGAAGGTTTTTTCTTCAGCAGATAAGACAATTTTTTCAATATCAGCAAAGCTATGATTAGAGAAAGAAAACAGTAAGCCCGCTAGCCATAGGTAGACTACAAATTTACGGCTTACTCTGTTCTCAAACAGTGTCTGACTCATGTATGACCAATGCTATGATTATTTATCACTTATAACTGTAGTTTAGTTTTAAGAAATAGATGGAATAGATTGCTAAAAAAATTAGATGTTTAAAACGCAATCGCAAATGAGAGCTTACGCATTGCGTTTTAAAACACGTGTTAGACGGGTGGTTTCTAGCCGTTACGTGGGTTGCTTTCTTCAATCACTGTTTTAGTGCTTTGCGCAACCCGAAATGCCGATAGTTTTGGGTAAAGTGAAAGGTCGCATAATTCGCGAAAGTGAACCCAGTCGAGGAGGCAAAAAAGACAAATAGAAGGATAATCCCAAGATGAAAACTGCCCTTCAGCCATTGCTTTCTCTAGAAGCGGCATTGTTCTTTCTATACGTTCTTTTTGGAGGTTAATAATAAGTGCATCAGCGTCGGTATCTATGTTGGAGCGAGCTGCCATTAAGAGAATTACAAAAGAATCGTTTGCTGCATCAATGAGGGTTAACAGATTTTCCTGATCCCAACTTATTGATTTTTCTTCATGTTTTCTTGCCAAATAACGATGGATAGCGCGGGAGTCATAAATTTTCTGCCCATCATCAATTAAAACAGGAATCTTCATTGCTGGCGTGTAGGTAGCAAGCGCTTCGCGACCCTCGGGTGTATATATGTTCAAATTGATGAATTCATAATCTTTTCCATCTAAAAACAAGCGGATACGGCGTGCATAGGGTGACATACCTGAGCCAATGAGTTTCATGCTTTCTCCTGAAAGGGGGCTGTAAGTTAGTTAGCTATTTGTGCTGTTATTAGCTTTCGTATTCTTTTATAGCTTAAAAATGATAATTCTGGAACGTGCATTCTTAAACTATATCGCCAGGTAAGCAATTGGCTGTGCCTGTTTTGCTATTCTAACCAGCCTCCGGTTGCTTGGATTGGTTGTGCGTTGTCAGCTGAAGTTAACCATACGATAAGTGCTTGGCGTTGTGATGCATCGAGGTTAGGTAACGATATGTTTGTGCTTTGAGTTGGAAGCTGTAGATGTTCTTTTTGAACAGCAACAAAGTTATGCACCATGTTTTTACCTTTGTTTTCGCCTGAAGTAACGTTTGAACGTTGGTCAAACGTCATTAAAACAAGGTGTGCCGTCAAATCTGATGGTGTGCTTTGGCCATCTTTATAGTTGATAGAGATCTGTTGGTTATCATCTACATTTACTGTTAAGTGGCCGCCTTGGCGGGTGGGGGCTGCGGGTAACTTCTGGCCTAAGAAAAACCCCCGCCATTCTTTGCCGTCGACAACCCAACCTGGTGTATAAATGCTGTCTATTGCGCCTACTTTTTTTAATGTGTACTGACGTTCAGTAAATAGAGGTTTTGCATAGCTGTCTTTCCAGCCAATGTAGTCCCAATAATCAACATGAAATGCTACGGGGAGCCGCTTAGTCCATAGCTCAGGGTCACTAAGTAACGTGCTTAAGTTACGATCAGCGGGTGGGCAGCTAGAGCAGCCCTCTGATGTATATAACTCAACAAGCTGTGGTACTGTCCCTGATTGTTCAAAAAGCTGTGAAGCAGATGCAGTTAAAGGGAGTGCAGCACTGGCCATGAAAAGAAGGCCTGCATAAGCAAAAGGATGAGTCATAGTGTGTTCTCGTGGTTCGATCAACAGATTGAAGCGTATTTTTTATATAGTTTTATGACAGGTGATAAACAAGAGAGTTCAGCAATGTGAAAATTTCTCTTTTGATCATTTGAATTGTTCATTCATTCGTTCAATCTCCTCTGCCAGAATGCTTGTAAAACGACTAGCTAAAACGGATGCTGGCCGGTGTGCAGGGGTGAGTACTGAAACTGACAGCAAGATATCGGGAGTAAAGCGTCGAAAGGTTAGTTTGGCGTTATCGTCAAAGCGATCCAGGTAGCCGCTGGCCGTCATTGGGTCACAAATACAGTAGCATAAACCCTCTTCTACTAGCTTTAATGCTGGCTGAAAATTCCTTAGTTCAAATCGGGGTGTGAATTTTGCTCCTGTTGTTTTAAAAGCAGACAGTGTGGATTGATAATTGGGGTGATCCTCTTCTAATGTAGCAAGCGGGCTTTCTGAGAGATCCTGTGGAGTAAGGAATTCTTTATTTGCTAGCTCGTCATCTTTACGAAGTGCACAGACGCATTGTAACTCGAAGGTTTGCGCTGTTAAGGCCCTGTTGGGCGGCGGTGTTTCAGCTAGTCCAACATCATACTGTTGTGATGTCACCCAGCCTTCGATGACGGATGAGGCGCGCATCATCATTGATACATTGACCTTGGGTTTATCTCGTACAAAGTCAGCGACTAACCTTGGCATGAGATAATTGGCCGCAGCCGGCATACAAGCAATGCGTAGGCGCCCTTGTTCAAGCCCTGCAATCTCTTTCATGGTGCGAGAGGTTTTATTAAGGCGATTTAAAATGTGCTCGGCTTCTTCAAGAAAGTAGTGCGCTTCTGGCTTTCTTATGAGCCTCCCTCGCTGTCTTTCAAATAGCTCAACGCCTAGCTCTTCTTCCAGTGTAGCAATCATATTGCTGACAGCCGGTTGGGTTCTTTGTAACGTTCGTGCAGCTTCTGAGATAGACCCTGTACGCATGACCTCCCGAAAACACTGAAGTTGGCGAATGGTGATATTCATTGTTAGCTACCTTCTTTGTACAAGTATTCGTCAATGCATGGCTAAAAATCCGAACGTTAACCATACCTTAGTAAAGGAATTAAAGCTGTGGCTTAAATTTGGAAAACTTAACTCTATGTTATGCAAGAAGATAACCAATATCCATAATTTAATATTATGGATGTATCAATATTTTGAAATTGATTTTATACCTTTGGGTTGTAATTATGACCCTACGAATAATGATAAGAAATGTGGTGAGGAGCTTCCTGATGAACAAATTTGCTAGCTATCTACTAACCGGACTTATCTGTCTGGTAGCAGGTGGTCAGTTTATCCAAGTAATCACACGTTACGTGCTTGAAATTCCAGTCATGGGGTTGGAAGAGACTCTGCTGTATCCGACGCTGTGGTTGTACATGTTAGGAGCGGTGAATGCTTCGCGTGAGAATACGCATATTCGGGCTAACGTGTTGGAAATCTTCTTAAAGACCAAGCATCAAGTCACTGTATTGGCTATTACCGGTGAGGTGCTTAGTTTGGTTATCGGTTGTTGGCTCACGTACTGGGCATGGGATTTCACTAAGTATTCTCTGCGTGTATGGAAAGAGAGCCCGACGCTCTATATTCCCACTTTCTATATGGATGTGGCCTTGTTGACGGGCATGATTTTGATGATGCTTTATACCGCGTGGCACTTGTGGAACCACATCTGCGACCTGACTACTGATAAGGAGCAATAAAATGATTGAAGTTGCACTGATAGCAGTGGCTGTTCTGGTTATTGTGTTGACCTTGGGCTTGCCGCTTCCTTACTGCTTTGGCGCAGGCCTGATGGTGATGTACTACTTAGGTGATGTCATCATGAAAGGTAACATGCTGTGGGGGTTTCAGCAGCTAGGTAACCCAGTTTTACTAGCGATACCGCTGTTTGTTTTTGCCGGCACCATCATGAGCGTGAGTGGTATAGCCGCTAGCTTGCTTAACTTTGTTAATATTTTTGTGGGGCATTTACGTGGTGGCCTAGGTGTAGTTGCAACGGTTAGTTGTGCATTGATTGGTGCTATTTCAGGTTCGGGCTTAACGGGTGTTGCGGCGATTGGACCGCTTCTCATTCCAGAGATGGAGAAGCAGGGTTATCCGCGAGAATATGCAACAGCGCTTATCGCAAACGCTTCGTTATTAGGGCTGCTAATCCCGCCAAGCGTCACCATGATTGTATATGGTTGGGTGACAGATACATCAATCTTGGCCTGTTTTCTGGCGACTCTCGGTCCTGGCTTGTTGATCATGTTTAACTTCTCTGTGGTTAACATTTGGTTAGCACGAAAGTTTCCTTTGGTTTTGAATGAGCGCCTAAAAGGCAAAGCGTTTGTTGCTGAAGCAACGACGCGCGGTTTTAATGCGACTCCTGCGTTGCTGATGCCTGTCATTATTTTGGGAGGAATCTACGGTGGCATTATGACACCGACTGAAGCGGCGGCTGTTGCAGTTATTTATGCCATACCAGTAGGTTTCTGGATTTATAAAGGACTTGATTTAAAGACATTCTTAGCAGCGGCAAAAGAAGCATCAACCTCTGTTGGAACTATTATGTTGATGATCTTGTTCAGCATGATTTTGTCACAGATCTTCGTGGTAGAAAGCGTACCGCAGGCGATCGTTGAATCAATTTTCGAAATTACTGAAAACAAAGCTGTTTTGTTAGTTTTGATCAATATTTTGCTCTTCTTGGTCGGCATGGTTGTTAATGATGTCACCGCTATTATTCTGATTGCACCGCTGCTTCTGCCTTTGATGGGCGCGCTTGGCATCAGCCCTATTCAGTTTGCTGCGATTATGGGAGTGAATACTGCGATGGGTGGTGTTACGCCGCCTTACGCTTCAATCCTGTACCTCGGTGCCCGTATTGGTAAGGTGCCGGTAACCAAAGTTATCCGTCCTGCCATGCTACTGATTATTACTGGTTACCTGCCAGTAGTCTTCCTGACATCGTTCTGGGACGACCTATCGATGTTTTTGCCTAACTTCTTTGGCTATTAAAAATCTAAAAACGAAAGAGGATTCTGTAATGAAAAAGTCACTTTTAACCACAGCAGTACTAGCGAGTACTTTAGCATTCACTACTATTAGTGAGGCCGCTGAGCTAAAGATTAGCCATATTCGCCCTCAGGGCGCGACGATTGATCTGGAACTTAAAGAGCTTTCAGCTGATATCGAAAAAGCGACGGGTGGGGATTTGAAATTAAAAATCTTTGCTGCAAGCGCACTGGGTGATTACACAACGGTACAAGAACGTATTTCTATTGGTGCTATTGATATGGCAGTTCAGCCTGCTGCAACAGCCGCATCACGCAAAATGCAGATCAGTGCATTTCCGTATGTAGCCGCTAACTGGAAAGAAGCACAGAAAATCTATGGTCCAGGTGGTGCAATCAACAAAGCTATGAAAGATCTATATGCAAAGCAAGATATAGAGATGCTGGCTGCATACCCAGTCTATTTTGGCGGTGTAGCCTTAAACCGTGAAGCGGTGTCGCCAGGCAACCCTGATATAGCGAAAGGCATTAAAGTACGTGTGCCAGGAATTAAAAGCTTTCAGCTAACAGCTGATGCTCTGGGCTATATCAGCTCCCCTATCCCATTTTCGGAAGCGTTTACTGCCGTGCAAACAGGTGTTGTTGATGGCGTCATTGGTTCGGGTGCAGAAGGGTATTACGCTTCTTTTCGTGATGTAACCAAGACCTATATTCCAGTTAATACCCATTTTGAAGTGTGGTACATGATCGTGAATTCTGAAACTTTAGCTGACTTGGATGACGACGATAAAGCGGCATTACGTAAAGCTGCTTCAGATTTTGAAGTGCGTCGCTGGGCTAAAGCTGAATCAGATCAGACAGCCAATGAAAAGAAGCTTGAGGCATACGGCGCTACCATCGTTAAGGTAACCGATGACCAGTTAGCTGCTGCGGCTGCAAAAGCACGGGCTGAAGTATGGCCACAAATTCTGGAAGATGTTGGTGCTGAATGGGGACAGGGGATCCTAGACAAGATCGCTAACTAAGGGTTGTAGTTAACACTGCTGTTAGCACCGTTTTTTCCATGAGTGTTTACCCGGCGTCATGCCTTTGTCGGTCGCTATTAACTATGTATATGAGTTTTCGACATTTTTTAAGGTTATGTCGCCGGGATTTTTTTACCCAAAATCTGCCACTGAAGATAGGAATGGGGATATGTTTCGTTCACTAAATGGCAAGCAGAGTCAGCATGCATTTGTCAATTTGACAATTAATGGCACGTTAGTAAAAGCACCCCAAGGACAGACAGTATGGGCTGCTATGGCGTTGGCAGGTGAAACTATTACTCGACTATCTCCAGTAACCCTTAAAGCGCGTTCGGCATATTGTGCGATGGGCGTTTGCTTTGAATGTATGGTCGAAATTAACGGGATGCCAAATCAACAAGCGTGCATTTATGAAGTGAAAGAGGGTATGGATGTACGCTCTCAAGAAATCACAGAAAAAACTTTATTGCCTATTCCTTCAGCACCTCTGCCTTCAGATGCTATAGAAACATTAACTGAGAATGTGGGAGGGAATCATGGCTAATACTCTTACGGCTCTTTCTTTCAATAACAGTTATGACATTGCCATTATTGGTGCGGGCCCTGCGGGTATGTCTGCTGCGATTACTGCATCAGCAGCGGGTGCTCGTGTTGTAGTGTTAGATGATAAGCCGCGTAGCGGTGGTCAGATTTACCGTAATGTAGATGCAAGCCCCTTGGTTAAGCCTGCTGTTTTAGGTGACGATTATCTTAAAGGCAGCCAGATTACTGCTGCCTTTAAGCGCAGTGAAGCTGAGCATATTAGAGGTGTTAATGTGTGGCATGTCGGTGATAACGGTGAGGTCCTGTTCTCATTAGAAGGAGAAACGCAGCGGCTCACCGCTCGACAAGTTATTGTTGCAACCGGTGCTATGGAGCGTCCATTTCCTATTCCAGGCTGGCATTTGCCCGGTGTCATGTCTGCGGGTAGCGCACAGGTTATGCTTAAATCCGATGGCATCGTACGAGATGGTGCCGTGTTTGCTGGAACAGGGCCGTTGTTGTATCTGATAGTGGCTCAGTACCTGCGCCTTGGCGTCAAGGTTAAAGCGCTGGTGGATACAACGCCTAAGAAAAATTATGTACGTTCTATGTCTGAAGTAACAGGTGCGTTGAGTGCTCCTGCTATGTTGATTAAAGGCCTTGGCTTGATGAATGAAATTCGCAAGTCAGGTACTAAAGTGTATCGTTTTGCAGATAGCCTAAAAGTCATGGGGGATGACGCTGCCGCCGGAGTATCTTTTTGCGTGTCAGGTACTTCTCATGAGATTGTTTGCGATCATGTTTTTTTGCATCAGGGTGTGATCCCTAATTTAAACATGACTCGAGCGCTTGGGTTGCAGCACCATTGGTGTGTGCAACAGTTATGCTGGAAACCAACCACCAACAACTGGGGTCAGAGTTCACAAGGTTTTGTATCAGTAGCCGGTGATTCCAGTGGCATTGTCGGTGCCGAATCAGCGGCTGCTATGGGGCGGGTCTGTGCACTAGGGCAGTTAGTGAATATTGGGCTGATGAGCGAGCCGCAAGCTGTAACTGAAGCCGCTAATGATCAGAAATTTATGGCTCGCCAACAGCATTTTCGTCGCTTTATAGACTGCTTATATCAGCCTATAGATCAACATCGTAAACCGGTGGATGACAACACTATTGTGTGCCGGTGTGAAGAGCGTACGGTTAAAGATTTAAAGCAAGGCTTTGCGCAGGGAGGGCGAGAGCCTAACCAGCTGAAGAGCCAGACTCGCTGTGGTATGGGGCCGTGCCAGGGGCGCATGTGTGGCCACACCGTTAGTGAGTTGTTAGCCGACTGGAGGAACGAACCCGTTGACGATGTCGGTTATTATCGGTTACGTACGCCAATGCGATTAGTTACCTTACAAGAGTTAAGTCGTTTTACCGATGTTAAGCCTACAGTTACTCCTACTGCTGTTAATTCTGAAGAGTTAGATTCTTGTGAAAAAGGCAGTAGCCTTCAGGAGAAAGCACAATGACGGCTATTCATAAAAGTGATGCGTTAGTTATTGGTGGTGGTATTCAAGGTTCATCTACGGCTTATCATCTAGCTCAACGAGGCATATCAGTTATTGTGCTTGAAAAAGACACTGTGTCGCGGCATGCCTCAGGCGTGAATGCCGGAGGGGTTCGTCTATTAGGGCGCAATATTGCAGAAGTTGAACTGAGTAAAGCTGCGATGAAAATGTGGCATCAACTTGATGACGAACTTGATGCTGATACAGGTTTTAGGGCGCGCTCGTTGATCAATGTTGCGGCGGATGAGGCAGACTTGAACGCATTACGTAGTCGCGAGCAGCAGATGCATGGCTTGGGTTATTTTCACGAAGTGATGCTAGATAAACAAGAGCTACGTGAGAGGCTTCCGCACGTTGCTGATCACTGTGTTGGTGGTGTGGTATCCGAACAAGATGGTTACGCAATTCCATTTCACTCGACCCAGGCTTTTCGTGTTGCTGCAGAGCGCAAGGGTGCAATGTTCTGTGAAGGTGAACAAGTACAGCAGATTAGGAAAGTAGGTAACAGCTGGTTGGTATCTACCGTTACGCAGCAGTATCAAGCAGAGCACCTAGTAAATTGTGCTGGCGCATGGGCTGATCTGATTTCAGTAATGATCGGCGATAATGTACCCATGTCATACAGTGCACCGATGCTGATGATTACGGCGCGAATGCCGCACTTTTCCACACCGGTTGTCGGTGCTGTTAGCCGCCCCTTGTCATTCAAACAGTTTGAGAATGGCACGGTATTAATTGGTGGTGGAGCTAAAGGTTTTGCTGATCGCGCTAACAACACAACACGTTTGGATTACAGCTTGTTAGCCAGTGGTGCACACAACGCAATCGAGTTTTTCCCTATTATGAAAACCGCCTGTATCAACCGGATGTGGTCGGGTTTAGAAGCCTATATGCCAGACAATTTGCCTGTTATTGGTAAAAGTACCCGCAGCAATAATGCTTATCATGCCTTTGCATTTTCTGCGCATGGATTCCAGTTAGGGCCGGTTATAGGGCAGGTAATGGCTGACCTGATTTGTGAAGGTCACAGCCGTTTTGATTTAGATCCTTTTAAGATTAATCGCTACGAACGCAAAGTACTATAGGCCACGTTCTGAAGAGTGAGTAGTAGTTAGTTTATCGTAAACCTGATATTTAAAGAGACTGAATATGACAATTGAATGTATTGGCTCAAATGCACGTATGAGCAAAATCGTTAAGCATAACGATACTATTTATCTGTGCGGTCAAACGGCTAGCAGTGATGACTGGGATATAGCAGAGCAGACTCGTCGCTGTTTACAACAAGTGGAAGATTTATTGAAAGAGGCGGGGTCTTCTGTTGAAAGAATTTTGTCAGTTACTATCTATATACGTGATATGAAGGACTTCACCCAAATGAACGAAGTTTGGGATAAATGGGTTGCCGATAAGCCGAAACCAGCCCGCGCATGTGTAGAAACACATATGGCAAGACCTAATGTGCTAGTTGAATTAACGGTCATTGCTGCTCAGTAAATACGTAGAGTAAATGGTACTGGATATAAGTAACACCTAGTAAGGCTCTAGTATAAAAACGCGCGGCTAAAGCAGGGCGTTTTTTTATTTGTGTACTTCTAACTACCTTATTGTGTTACTTCACTTAGAAAATCTGTAAAACGTTGCCACGACTTTTTATCTGCATCTTCTCTGTAACGATCAGAATTGAAAACGGTAAATGCATGTGGTGCGCCACTGTAGGTAATCATCTCGTGGTCAATTTTGTTACTTTCAAGCTCAGTCGCTAACGCTGCAAAACTGCTCATGGTAATGGCAGTATCTGCACTGCCATGCATGATCAGTAGTTTGCCCTCCGTTTGGCTATAGTTTTGGTCTTTGGGAGTAGATAGTCCGCCGTGAAATGTGGCAAATCCTTTGACTTTAGCACCTGATCTGGCCATTTCTAAAACCGCAGCACCGCCAAAACAGTACCCCATGACAACCGTATTACTTGTATTAGCACCTTGTGCTTTTGCGATATTCAATGCACTGGTTAACAAATTTCTCATTTTTGTACGATCTTTGTACAGTTCGCCCGTGTGTTGGCGTTTGTCCTGCATTTTTGTGGGGCGTATTCCGGTTCCAAATAAGTCAGCTGCAAAGACTGAGTATCCCATGTCGGCGAGCATGTTAGCGCGTGTTATTTCGTAGTCTGTTAGGCCATCCCAGTCGTGAATAAGTAAAACAAGCGGGGCGTCTGAAGCCTGGCTGATGTAATAACCCTGGTAAGATTTACCATTCACATCATAATTTAGGTGTTGTCCTGCTGCGTTAGCAGAACATGAGATAATTAAACCGAGTAGGGCAATAAGGTGTGTTTTCATGAAAGACCTCCAGTGCTTGATCTTTTTCGATAAAAAGGGTCTCGTTACTGCAGAGGTGTTCGTGTTGAAAATTGAGTGTAATACGATTGGGTCTGAAATAACTAGTTATTTTCAGTCGCCATCAGTTGAGTTCAAGGGATGTATTACGTTGAATAACGTATCAAATGCAGAGGGGTCGTATTTGTATGAAGCCACTAAAACTATTTTTGTTGGCCAGTGTAGTGGTGCTGTTTGTAACCCCTGCTGAAGCATTATTTCTTCAGCCACAAACAATTAATGTAAACGGCATTCCTTATAACGCTAATGTTCCACAAGGTTATATTCTTGAGGTGTTAACGACAGATATTGACCGGCCAAGGATGTTGGTTTTTCACCCAGATGGCAGTTTGTTTGCAGGGTCTCGGTCAGGCAATGTATACCGGTTAGCGCCACCCTATAAGACAGTTGAAATGCTTAATTCTCGTTTTAGGTACCCACATAGTGTTGCCTTTAGAGGTGATCAAATGTTTATAGCAAGTGAGGAGGGCCTTTACCAAGGTCAGTACACATCAGCCGATGCTTTACGTATTCATGGGTTGCAAAAGGTAACAAGGTTACCGGTTGGTGGACATAGTAGCCGGACGGTGAAAGTGGGGCCTGATCAGCGTATTTACCTGAGTTTAGGTATCTCTGGAAATTGTAGTAATGAATATTTGGGCTCAGGCTACGCTATGCAAAATCAACGGGGTGGTGTAATGGTGCTCAATGAAGTGAGTTCACCGGTATGGGAGACTTATTCCAGCGGTTTACGCAACCCTGTGGGCTTTGATTGGTCGCCTTATGATGGGGAGCTTTATGCCAGTAATAACGGGCCGGATCATTGGGGTTTTGAGCAACCGCCGGAGCAGTTTGCGCATTTAACCACAAACTCATTTCATGGCATGCCGTGGTATCAATATGATGGCAGCCAGATCAAAAGAGATAACTGCATTAGTAGAACACCACCTCACATTTTAAACGATGTCAAAATACCTGTGGCTACTTTTCCTGCCCGTAATGCGCCTATGGCAGTAGCGTTTTTTCCTATAGATAAAAGGGAGAATGAGTTGTCTGGAAATGCGCTGGTGGCTTTACACGGGTCTTGGGCAACCCAATATGCAGGTAACAGAGCGAGCCGACGTCCTCCTAAGCTAGTGATGGTGCGCTTTCATGAAGGTAAACCGAGGGGTGTGGAAGATGTGCTAACGGGATTTCAACTCAGTGATGGCTCGCGCTGGGCTCGGCCTGTTGGTGTGGCGGTTGGGCCCAATGGTGCTATCTATATTAGTAGTGACGGAACTCCTTCTGCATTATTCAGGCTTCGAAGAATGTAGGTTGCGGAAAACTCAGACTATTGGGGGTTGTGGCTATAAAAAACTGAGCGACTGAGTTTCCTCAGTCGCTAGGTAAACTACACTTCTCCACTGCGAATACGCTCACTACGTGCACGTAAATACTCAATCGTGAGTAGCAATAACCCAGAAATAACCACGAGTAACACTGCGACCGCTAAAATCGTAGGGTTGATCTGCTCTCTTAGCCCAGAGAACATCTGACGAGGGATAGTACGTTGCTCTGGTCCAGCTAAGAACAAGATAACGACGACTTCATCAAAAGATGTAACAAAGGCAAACAGTGCTCCTGATATAACGCCGGGACGTATCAAAGGCATAATGACTTTGAAAAAAGTGTAAACGGGTGGCGCTCCCAAGCCCAAAGAGGCACGCATTAATGAATAATCAAAGCCAGATAATGAGGCATTCACTGTAATGATGACAAAAGGTGTCCCTAGTGCAGCATGCGCAATAATAACGCCCAAATAGCTTCCAGAAAGACCGAGTTGTGTATAGAAAAAGTACATCCCTGCAGCGGTGATGATTAACGGAACAATCATAGGAGACAATAGCATTGCCATGATCACTCTTTGAAAAGGCATCACTGGGTTAGATAAGCCAATCGCTGCAAAAGTACCTAAAACAGTTGCTAGTACGGTGGCGCATAAACCAATAAAGAAGCTGTTCTTGATGGCTAATAACCACTTATCATCATTGAAAATTTCGGCATACCATTTCAATGAATATGCTTCGGGGTCAAAAGTGAGCATCCCTTCTGTGAAGGTGAAGTAAGGTTCTGCATTGAATGAAAGCGGGATGATAACGAGGATTGGTATCATCAAAAATGCAAGTACAGACCAAGCCGTAATACGTAGCCCGTGCATACCCAACTTTTGCCAGAAAGAGAAATATTTTGGAAATTTCATGGCATTACCCCAGTTTAATGTTGCTGACACCAACCAAACGGTCGTAGAGCCAGTAAAGGGCGAGAATTAAGGCGAGTAACAAAGAGCCAAGCGCAGCGGCTAATTCCCAGTTGTTAGACGACTGCATGTGAAAAGCAATAATGTTACTGATCATTTGCCCATCAGTTCCGCCTACTAAGGCAGGTGTAATGTAATAACCAATAGATATTATGAAGACGAGTAAAGCACCAGCGCTGAGCCCAGGGACGGTCATTGGTAAATATATACGAATGAAAGCAGGAATTGGTTTGGCACCAAGAGACATCGCTGCTCTGAAATAGCTTGGATCAATCCCTTTCATCACGCTGTAAAGTGGCAGTATCATGAAAGGAAGAAGGATATGAGTCATGGAAATAACGGTCGCTGACTGCGTATATAACATTTCAAAGGGTTCAGTAATCACATGTATCGATTGCAAAAAAGTGTTCACGACGCCGTTAGTTTGTAAGAGTGCAATCCATGATGTTGTACGTACCAATAGCGATGTCCAAAAGGGAAGTAAGACAAACACCATGAGAGTATTGGCGGTTTTAGAGGGTGCGGTCGCTAGATAATAGGATAGCGGGAAACCAATGATAGCTGTAAGAAAGGTAATCATCAGAGCGATTTTTAAACTTTTCAAGTAGAGTTTGATATAAACTTGAGTATCTCGAGCAACAATCTCACCTAAACTATTTCGGTCTAAATCAAGAGCAGTTAGGTAAGAGTTAGCCGTAAAAGTGGCCCCAGATAACTTCATCACTCTCCAAATTTCAACCTCTTTCCAATGAGGTTTGCCGGCTATTAGACGCGCTGCTCCTTCCTTACTTAATAGCTCTGTATCCAGCTTTTTAAACTTTCGCGCTGTTGATTTAATGACACTAGAGGTGCCTGGCATTGCGCGATTGATTTCTTCCCCTAGTTTTCCTGATTTACGATTAACGGCGAGCTGCTGTAGCTCTAAAGCAAAGCGGTTAAGAACGGCGTCATCTGGCCGTGTATTACTTTTCTCATCCCAGCCAGTAAGAGCTTCCAGTGTTTCAGGTATTAATTGAGCCACCGTAGGATGATAAATACTGCGGTACAACATGGTGCCTATTGGCGCGATAAAGGCAATCATGACAAATATAAGCAGTGGTGTAACAAAGGCGAAAGCAATAAGTTTACGCCTTCGCTGCATTTTTCGACTTTGCACCATCTCCTCGACGGTCAGTACAGATCGTGCTCGAGGTGCGTCATTGCTAAGTTCAGCGTGTGACATAGAAGCAGCCCTTTAATAGAAGATGGTGGACACATAAGGCCCAAAAAGTTGTTAGGTAATCTCAACTAGCAGAAAACGTTTCTACTAGTTGAGTTATCTATAGATAAAAGCTCAGATGTTGGCTAGTTGAGTAGCCACTCGTTGAACTTCTCGCCTAAAGATTCACCATAATCAGCCCAGAACTCTCCAGATGCCTGTAGGCCTTCTTCAAGATGCGCTGAAGGTAGCTTAGGAATAACAGCAGGATCGACATAAGTATATGAAGACTGGCGTGTTGGGCCATAAGCTACATCTTGCATACCACTTTCAGGTTTAGAACTGGTCGCAAATCGGATGAAGTCTTCTGCTAAGGCTTTGTTCTTAGTGCCTTTTACAATAGCCCATACATCTAAGTCATAGATGTGTGCATCCCAGACCATTTCGAAAGGCTTATTGTCACTCTGGATAGCATCAAAGATACGGCCGTTAGCTGACTGCACCATGACTGCGCCACCGTCATTTAGTAGTTGTGGTGCTTGTGACCAGCTATCAAACCAGACGAGATCATTTTTGATGGTGTCTAATTTTGCGAAAGCACGTTTTTGTCCTTCTGCAGTAGCGAGAACATCGTAAACCTTCTCTTTTGCTACACCGTCAGCAATCAGTGCCCATTCCATATTAACTTGTGGGCGCTTGCGAAGAGCGCGCTTACCGGGGAATTTAGAGGTATTGAAAAAATCACCGATACTGTTGGGCTGACCACCTTTTATGGTGTCATTGTTGTATGAGTACAAAACAGTCCAAACAATATTACCTACACCACACTCATTGGATAATGCTTGAGGAGAGAAATCTTCACTGGCAGCAACGCCATCATCTCCAGGCGGTAATGTGTCGTGAGGGAATACTTCTAGTAGTCCTTCAGAGCAAGCTCTTTCAAGATCAATTACTTCAATATCAACGACATCCCATAAGATGTTGCCACTTTCGACTTGAGCTTTGATCTCAGCAATACCACCGGAGTAGTTTTCAAACAAGATTTTGTGTCCTGTTTTAGCCATGTAAGGATCGAGCATGTGCTTTTGTTGTGCTGCGCCGTATGCTCCACCGAATGATACCGCGGTGAACTGGTCGGCCATGACAGGGGCTGCTGCTGTGCATAGCGCAAGCGCCGCGCCGAATCGTTTGAGTGCTTTCATTTTTATTTTTCCTCTTACGTTTTCTTGCAGTTTATTGCTCTTTATTATGAGTATCGCGTATTAATCCGTTCGATCTAGTGCAAGTCCTCCTGACGTAGACCATGTAAGTTGTGTCAAAGCGCCACGTTGTAACACGGGAGCATTTTGATCGTTTAGCGTTTTAACCATCAGTTCGGTACCCGAGCTGAGTTTGAAAAAATAACGAATGGAGTCTCCCACATAAAGGCGGGTAGTAAAATTGGCCTGAATGCTGTTTTCCAGTGAGTGCTCGCTGGCAATGAAAAGGTTTTCAGGTCGAATGGTTAGCATGCAAGGATCACCCTCAGGTGGACAGTTTTTGTTTCCTGTTGTTGCGAGTGTCCCATCGACAAGCTCTACTTGAGCTAAGCCGTTTTCAATTCGTTTGACTGTGCCTGGAATACAGTTGTTTTCGCCAATAAAGTTAGCAACAAATGAATTCGCAGGTTGTTCATAAAGGATTTCCGGAGCAGCACACTGCTCTACGATGCCATCGTTGAAAACAGCCACCCTGTCAGACATCGTTAAGGCTTCAGTTTGGTCGTGGGTCACGTAAATGGCAGTAAACCCAAGATCTTCATGTAGACGTTTTATTTCGAACTGCATCTGCTCGCGTAGGTTCTTATCTAACGCACCTAAAGGCTCATCCATTAAAACAATGCTAGGTTCAAAAATGAGCGAGCGTGCGAGAGCTACACGTTGTTTTTGTCCGCCGGATAACTGTCCAGGGTAGCGCTTAGTAAAGGTAACTAACTCAACTAATGCGAGTGAATCTTTTACTCTACGTTCTATTTCAGCTGTAGGGATTTTTCGGACTTTTAAAGGGTAAGCTAAGTTTTCAGCAATGGTCATATGTGGAAACAAAGCGTAATGCTGAAATACCATTCCTATATTGCGGTGGTAGGGAGCAATATTGGTAACGGGTTCCCCATTAACTAAAATGCTACCGCTGGTAACGTCTTCGAATCCCGCAAGCATCATTAAACATGTAGTTTTTCCTGAACCTGAAGGCCCCAGTAATGTGACAAACTCGCCTTTCTTTATATCAAGGTTAAAATCTTTAACGACTAAGTTTCTTTGATCGTAACTTTTCTTTACGTTAACAAAGCGAACATATTGGTCGTCTGCAGTAGCAGGGCTGCCAGAAATGGAAGAGTCTGTCATCTGGGCGTATTCTCCATTCTTATTTTTATATTGCGAATTTATACGGCAACATAAAAAATATGTGAAAGAGTGTTCCAAAAAAAATCATGGTGGACTGATTTAGTTTGGAGTTCAAGTATTGAATATATTCAGGCGAGTATCAGTGTTTTGTATAGCCAGCATTTGTGAAAATGGCGAATATTTATAAAGAATGACGTAAGCATAATCTGTCCTGTTTTTATTTTTATTTTCAACGCGTTAAGTATTTATTTCTAATATAACTAAGTTTTATCAGGTGTTTGAATATAGATCAATTGTTTTTCTAATAAGTAGATCCAGATGTTTCTTGGGAGGGGTCCAGATATGCGATGATTATAAGGATGTGGTATGAGTGAACGTAGTGAAAAAGGAGTAAGCTGGGTAAGCGAGAACCTAAGTGATATATAGGCGTTTACAGGGATTAAAGGATGTTCTTATAAGGGGGGAGAAAACAACTCCTCGGCATAAGAGGAGTTGTTATTTATGTATTAATTAGAAGGTGTGCTAAACAGTTCATCATATTCGTGTAAACGCTGCTCAGTTAAGTCTCCACTTTCTAAGCGTAATATTAAATCAGAGAGTAAATAGTCGTTGAGTGTTTTAGCAAATTGTATTTGTGTGTCAACCAATTGTGTTCGAGCATCAAGGACGGATATTTGTTGGCCAAGATTTAAAGATAACTGCCTTTCTGCTGCTTCTAAATAACCTTTGCTCGATTCACGTGTTTCAACAAGTGCTTCTAAACGCTCTTTAAAAGAAATTAAACGGTTATAAGAAAGTTTGATCTGCTGTTCTTTTTCAGAGATTATATAGTCCAACTGAGATTGGCTAGCCAGTAATCTAGAACGAGCTTTACGAATGTTTGCTTGAGTGCGGCCACCACTATACAAAGGCATACTGAACTCTATTGCAGCGGTCATATCTTCACGTACTCTGAATTCATCGTCGGACCTGCGGTCTAAGTAACCGATATTTAGCTTCAATGTAGGGAAGTGTTCACCCTTGCGAGAAGACAAGTTAAGCTCTTCTTGGAGTATGTTTTTTCTGGCTTCCTTTATGCTCAGGTTATCACTCACTTTTTCTAGCCAATCTTCTTGAGTGCCGGTGAGTAATTCTAAATTAATATCTTGGCTGTTTTGAACCCATTCGTCAGGTACATGCACGTTTGTACCTGTATAGTTGCTCAATAAGGTAGTGGCATCACTGAGTTGGCTTTTTGCCTGTAATAAATCACTGCGCGCAAGATCTTTACTTGCCTTAACTTTCAGAACACTGAGTTGGTCGCCCACACCTAACTCTTGTGCTCTGTCGGCTTGCGACTGTTTTAGTTCTAGAGCTGTCAGCTTTTTTTCATTAAGAAAGACTTCGTGAGCCGCTAATAGTACCCGTAAGTATTGCTCAGCAACCTTATATATTAGCTCTTGCTTTGAGCGCTCATAACGTAATGCAGAAGATGCGGCATAGGCTTTATCTCGCTGATAACCCTTGTAAGCAGAATAATTAAACAGTGGCTGTTGAATGGTGACTCGGTATATTTTGTCAATTAACTCGCCACCAGAGCGCTCATTGCTCTGTTCATAAAATGAACTGTTTTCATCAGTATAAATGTTGTCTGAGTTTTCATACTGATAATTAGCATTGATTTGCACGCTAGGTAATAAGTTGGCAGCGCTGATATTGGCATCTTCTCGCTCAGCTTGATGCTTATGAAATGCTTGCTTGAGCCTTGGGTCATGACTAAATGCTGATTCAAAAGTCGATAAAAAACCTTGCTTAGTCTCTTCAGCAATTGCTGAAGTAACTGTACAAACTAGTGCAATTGCAAGTAGCGCTTTTGAATGTGATCGTGGAATTAATTGCATTTACTTTTCCTTAAAGCTTCGAGCAAAACTATCTGCAATAGGTTTGAGCAGATAGCTAAATAGTGTTCTTTCACCGCGGCGTATCATTACTTCTGCAGGCATGCCGGGTTTCAATTCCATACCAGTGGTTAAGTCTTTCAGGCCGTTGTCTGTTACTCTGAGTCTAACCATGTAATAAGGAGTGTCATCCCGCTTGTTAAGAAGTCTATCGGCAGAGACATTGATAACCTCGCCTTCAATAACTTTCGTTATTTTTGCATTAAATGCTGAAAAGCGAATGTCAGCTTTTTGCCCTAAATAAACTTCGTTTATGTCTTGCGTCATTAACTTAGCTTCAATGGTGAAAGCGTCTTGCTCTGGGACAAGGTCTAAAAGGGTGTGCCCTGAATTTACTACGCTTCCTACAGTATGTACTTTTAAATCGACAACAATCCCTCTTTCAGGTGACCGTATTGTTGTACGGTTAAGCCGGTCAGCAGCGATTTCTAACCCTTCTTTGAAGTCATAATAGTCAGCTTGAACTCTTTTAATTCGTTCGCCTATATCCTTTAAGTAATCCTGTTTTCGCGTAGCTATTTGTAAATTTGTTTCTGTGATTTGGATTTTTAAGCGAGAGGTTTCTGATTCAAGTCTAGAGATTTCATTTTGAGTAGAAAGGATAGATCTATTGAGCTCACGTGCACGCTGCCCATCTGCTAACCCTTCATTGAATAAAGTATCGAATGCTTTTTGCTCTTTCTGCAATGAAACAGTTTGTTCTAATAAAATGGATCTTTGCTTATGGAGTCCAGTGATTTGTTGCCGTGTTTGCTTGATACGAGTGCCGAGTGTTTTTGACTCTTGTTCAAATGCTTTTAGGCGCGCTGTATATAGCTGTTTTTGCTGGTTTATAGCATTTTTAATATCTTGGTCTGATTGTGATTGATTAAGTAGAACTTCACTGAAAGTTATGTCTTTGTCAAAGCTTTGTTCAGCTAATAGACGTTCTAATTCAGCTTGAGTTGTATATAATCTTTTTTTATTAGTATTGTGTTTAGATTCAGACTGTACTGTCTCAAGTTGTATAAGAGGATCACCTTCATTAACAATATCGCCATTACGGACGTATATTTTATTTACAATGCCTCCTTCAAAATGCTGAATAGATTTTCGGTAGCTGCTTACGACCACTTCGCCAGATGATAATAATGCGCTACTTAACGGTGCTAATGTAGCCCACGCTGAGAAAAAGCCTAGGGTAACCAATAAAAAAACAAGACCAAACTTAACGTAGCTTCCATCGTTGGTAGGAACATCAGCCTTTTCTGGAGGAGGAGGGACGCTGGACATTGAAGTAGGAGGCTTTGCCTGAAGCACCAACTTTTCTTCAACTGTTTCTAAATCGTTTTCTTTTGTTGTCTCTACAACTTCTTTAGAGCCTAGTTCCATAGAAGATGGAATAGGTTGAGTATTGCTTGTTTGGTTTTCTTTGCTCATGACTCTAAGCTCTCTGTTGTCCATGAAAACCTGTAACTAGTAAAAGGCTTTCTCTGATACATCTGGTTAAAATACAAATAGTCGAACGGTTATGCTTTATCCAGCCTATTGGCTTATTTGGTTCTGCTCAGCTTTTTGAAGTGCCAGTTGCTTCATGACTTCATCTTTAGGGCCGAACATTAGAACTTGACCGTCATTCATCACTAGCAGCTTATCAATGTTTCGTAAGATAGAGGTTCTGTGGCTGATGACAAGCACGGTAGCTCCTTCAGATTTAAGCAGTTGCATTGTGTTGGCTAAAGCAAGCTCACCTTGTTCATCTAGATTAGAGTTAGGTTCGTCTAATACGATGATTTTCGGTGTGTTATAAAGAGCCCTTGCTAGGCCTATTCTTTGACGTTGACCACCGGAGAGCGCTCCAGAGTCAGTCCCTATTGGGGTGTCATAAGCATTCGGAAGTCTTAGAATCAGTTCGTGAACACCCGCTTTCTTTGCTGCGATTACTACTTTTTCTGGATCCAGATCTCCAAAACGGGCAATGTTTTCACTCACGGTGCCATTAAATAGCTCAATATCCTGTGGTAAATAGCCGATATAAGGGCCTAGCTCATCTTGGTTGTAGTGTTGAACTTCTGCGCCATCTATCCTTACGGCTCCGTTGCTTGAGGGCCATAATCCGAGTATTGCTCTAGCTAAAGTTGATTTTCCTGCTGCACTAGGACCGACTATACCTATCTGCTCACCCGGTAGTATCTGTAAATTTACACCACGTATAGCTGGAGCCTTAGAAGCAGGAGGCACAACATAAAGGTTCTCTATATTAAGTTTCCCCTGAGGCGTTGGTAGGGACATACTTCGTTCATTTGCAGGTATTAATGTGAGTACTTCGTTCAAGCGACCGTGTGCGGCACGTGCATTATTGAAGCCTGCCCAACTACCTATTAGTAAGTCGAGTGGGGCTAGTGCGCGGCCCATTAAAATAGAGCCTGCTATCATCATACCAGGAGACATTTCGTTTAATACTACATAGTAAGCACCTAGCCCCAAAATCAGAGACTGGAAGATCATTCTTAATACTTTACTCAGGTTTGAGAAGATGCCTGCTTTGTCACTAGCAATCGTTTGTTTTTGTAAAAAAAGCTGATGTTGTTTGTACCAGCGCCCCATGATACTTGGGAGCATGCCCATTGCATGCATGGCTTCTGAATTGCGCAGGTTGCTTGTAGCTAACGCCTGAGCTTTTACGTTTTCGCCGTTGGCTTCCATTAAAACTTTTCGGGTGCCCCGCTCGTTCAGTATTGCAACGCAAAGTAAAATAGTTGCAGCGCCTATTGCAAACCACCCAAATGCTGGATGAAAAATAAATAGTATCCCGATATAAATTGGTAGCCACGGAACATCAAAGAACGCAAATAGACCGTTTCCTGTCATGAATTGACGCAAGCTTGTTAGATCGCTTAATGGCTGTGATGTCCTTTGGCTTGGTGAGCGAATGCCCATTTCAAACATCGCAGAATATACGCGACGGCTTAAGTACTGATCCATTTGGTTGCTAACTCGGACAAGTATCCTGGCCCTTACCCACTCTAATGTTCCCATTATAGAGAACATGAATACCATGAGAATTGACAAATAAAGAAGAGTATCAAGGCTTCTTGAGGCAACAACTCGATCATAAACTTGGAGCATGTAAAGGGGGGCTGTCAACATCAAAAGATTAATGAATAAGCTAAAAAAGGCCGCTGCTATAAAGCCTCGTTTACTCGCTTTAAGGGCACCTTTGAGGTCATTTGATGTAGTGGTGTTGCTCATATTTGTCTCAACTTAATTGATGCGTTTATCCAGGTGCCCAGTGATTAGAAATTTGATTTCGCTGGATACTAAAAGCGTTTGATACATTTAGAATGTTATTGCTACGCACTTTTATAGGGGTTATTAATTTAAAAACAAGGGGGATTCGAAAATTGCTTTTAGGAATCCCGTATTATTATTCATTAAAATGAGAATAAATCATCATTGTTGCCAAACAAACTATCTAAATCAGGCTCTTGAGTTGTTATTTCTTGTTTTAGATGTTTCTTTTTGATTTGCCTGTGTATCGTTTGTAATGTAGTGAGTTTTTTCAATCTAGGTTCAGAAAATATCTGGGCAAAAGCGACCTCTAATGCACCGCAAGAATGAAGTTGTTTTAATGCTTCAGCTGAAAGAGTGTTAAGTACTTTTTTATCAATATGATAAAGACCATTTAATGTCTTTGGTTGAGGTTTGTTTTGCTTGTCAGGTTCGGAGTATTTTATTGGCCAAGGAGCTAGTAAATTGGCTTTGTTAAGCACTTCACAAGCATCAAGAGTGATTTTTCTTCCGCGTAATGAGTGAGCTAAAAAATCGGTTATTTCTTTAATGCGGGGTGAGAATTCCTCAGAGTCATCAAAAAAACGAGCATCGTCTTGTGTTGGCTCTTCAACTACATATTCGTTTGCAATGCATAAGTTCAATTGTTTTTTATGGTCATCAGGTCTTAGTGAGAAAGGGTGAGCCCTATAAAAAGCGGGCTTGTATTCGCCTATCCAGCGTCCATCATCTAAAACAAATAGATTGCTTTGTGGTGTTAAAGACTGAATGGCAACCAATTCGTAAAAAGTATCTCCATTGCTGCTAACCTTTTGGAGTGCAATGCTCATCTGCTCTATAACATGAGAAATTTCTTCAATTACAATGGGAACTGTTGTCATACCGGCCGCAAAGCTCAGGTTTTTTATGGGTGTAAAACCTGCATTTAAGTGAGATTCTTTCTGTATTGGTATGTAGTGAGCCATTGATATATCCATTCGATCATAAAAACGTGGCAGCAGTGTATCATGAAGAAATTTGTTGTCATGTGATAAGGCTCACACGGCTGCTAGCTGGAAGGCTTTTTAGTAAGTATGTTTTCAGAGTACATCTTGTGTTTCAGTTTGGCTTCGTTGGCCAGTAAGCAGGAAGTATTGAAGATTTTTTAGGATTGAAGCGCATTGTTCAACTATCTTTAAACTAATAGACAAGTTTCTTGTCATTGATATGTAGAAACGTTGTATGTGTTGTTTGGGAATTTATTTGGGTGCTTAAAAGTAATGAGTATGACAGCGAAAGAACATTTAGCAATTTATAGCGTGTCTGTATCTGAGGCTCGTGATTTTATCATAGCTAACATTTCTAATCCTTCCTATATATTGCAGACTGCTGGGCTCTTTAATATAACAAATCAGATGTTAGCAGAGATATATGGCGGTGTAAGTGCGCAAGAGGTTATAACTTATTTTGAAAGTGCAAGTATAGATAGTACGGTGCTAGATAATAGTGCTGATGCGAAGATGTTTAGTCGGGAAGAATTAGGTGTCGACACATCATCTCTTAAAGTGATCGGCGATGTTAATATTAATGCGTTAGATTCTGGAGACTATTGGCAACATAAGTCTCTGACATATAGCTTTAACACCTCTTTGCCTGCTTATTATTCTCAGTACGAGGTGGTCTCTCAATGGCAGCCATTAAGTGATGCTGGTCAAGCGGTGGCTAAAAAGGTTTTTGATGAAGTAGGGACTCTAACTCAGCTAACCTTTACAGAAGTTTCTTCTGCTAAAGGAAGTATTAACTTTAACACGGCGCTGTTGAGTGGTGATATTAGTGGGTATGCATACTTACCTTCAAGCTTGCCTATTGGTGGGGAGGTGTTTCTAAGCAATAAAAACACCACAACTGACGATTATAAAGATGTAGGCGCTGCGGCGAATACCCTCGTTCATGAAGTTGGGCATGCTCTGGGTTTAAAGCACACTTTTGAAATGCCTAATGCATTAAGTAAGACTGTTGATAACTCCGATTTTTCAATTATGTCATATACCGATGTGAAAACGCTGGTATTAGAGTTTGATTATAACTCGTCTACACAAGCCATAAATGTAGTTT
>NZ_JADGEV010000002.1:0-17691 GCF_016744175.1 Neptunomonas sp.
CATCATACGACCCATCATTATCCCAATCATGTTTTAACCAATCATAGGCCTCATATATCACACCTATTTGCCCTTGATTTCCAACACCTGGAGCTTGCAATTCAATCGCTTGCGTTTTACCAGAAAGGAAGTTGCCTGCTCCTCCCAGCACACTGGTCAATGCCGGATCTACCCCCATATTAGAAAGTGTGATTTTACTTGCATCATAACTAGTACAGCTATTATCTGAGCTTACTGTGAAGGCAGAGCCATCAAAATGCTCAAGTCGCATCGGTTGTGGGAGGTTTACTGTTTCAGGCCCAAAGCTGTTATCCAACACTAATCGGCCAAATCGAATTTCTACACCTGCTGGCGATGCATCAACTGTCGTTGTTACGTTAACAGTGTCTGTATCAGCGATAGCTGCGACTGAGAAATCAATATCAGATGTAAATGGCCCCACTAGCGCGTTAGCCGAACGGTTATAGTAAAAGTTATCATTGCCTGATAATTGGTAATGCAGTACCCCTTTTGGCAACGCAACAACACTAGGCAACGCGGTCAGATCATTTTGGCTCAAAACCCCCGTATTCATATTGGCAGTTAAGGGAAGAATGTTGCTATTTACGCCTGTCGCCACTTGATCTGATGTAGGCACAGCAATACCAATATCTGTACCGTAGAGTTTCATATAATCATTAACGCTACCGTCACTGTCCTCATAATAGTTTTGAGTAATATTGCCTTGCTTATTATAGGCAGTAATAGCCAATATTGGATTGGCTAAATATGAAATAGCCCCCCTACTGCTCGTGGTTTCGTCTTTTTGACCGGTATAGGCAGCAAACGACGTTCTCGTGCCGCATGCTGTATGTAAAAGACCGTGCTGAACGACGGTTTGTTTAAAATGCTCAGGTGTAAAACGTCCCATGTTAATCGCAGTAGCCGGAATGGCAATACTAGCATTACCATAATTACTGTCTTGAACATCTAGGTTCAGTAAACCCACTTCTGAATATTGCGCAGCATTATAAGTAGACACCCCCGAAGCAAAGTTACTAAGCGCAACATTCTGGAATACAGGGCTGATACTGCTTACCAGGGCTGTCGCAGCAGCATACATTAGGCTACCATCGACACTACTACTCAATGTCGGCCCCGTACGCTCCAACCTCAACTGTATTTTCCCAGGAGAATAGTTTGGCGTGACAACGGAAGGAGTGGCCGCATTATAAGCAGACACGGTGAGATTAAAATTCTCTCCTGCGGCATAAGTTGTGCCTGCCGTCGCCGTGGCGCCATTTAAGTTCATTGCTCCTGATGTTGCACTTATAACGAGCTCCGCTGGACTTACCCAGAACGCATTACTGCTACCTGACAATGCCACGCCAGCCACATCATAGTTAGCATGTAAACGAATATTTCCAGCATCGTGATATATCGGCGCTGGTATTGTTGCGATACTGTCAGCACCAAAGTTTAAGGTAGTACTCGTAGCACTCGAGTGTTTCGCAATATTATCACTATCAACACTAAAACTGAGTCCGCTGGAGCCACCTGGATCGACATTTTCCTGCGATAAATCCACATTATTATCGCCGGCAAACAAACCAGTGCAGACACCATTCGTATCTTTCACTGCCTGAATCTTTAACACATCTGCGAATACGGAACCCGATGTTTGATTGGGCAAAGTCGTGCTATTACCAGCACCATAGAGAAACCTAAAACCAGCTTCAGTGAACGTGATTTCACAAGAATGACCACTGCTATCGTCACAGACTAAAGAATCGGACGCTATAAGTGAGGCATTGGCGACTGAAAATGCCAGCGTCTCAGCAACCGTATGATTAAAGCCAACGGTGACACTACCCGTAAAGGTAGGCGAACTAGTAACCACACCACCAGCAAGAAAATCAAGCGTCACTGACTCCGTACTTAAACTTGCACTTGTGCAGCTTTCATCAGTGCATGCTTTAATCGTGACGAGTTCAGTGTCACAGGTTAACCCTTCTCCATCGTGACTAATTTCATAATGATGAATAGCCGGATCACAAGGATACCGCTCACCCATAACCGTTACTACCTGAGCAGTTGATAAGGCACCTTGATATACACGGACCTCATCCATCAGTCCGTGAAAATCATAACCAGCATTAGCTGACCAGCCTCCTATGCGCAGCTCACTATTCACAAAAGCTCGACTGTTGTTTGGCGTGTTGTTGCGTTGAGAGAGCACCCGCTCGATACCGTCTATGTGTATTCGGTTACTGGTAACACTACCGTTTGTGAACTCGACAGCAATATGGTGCCAACCATTGGCTAACCCAGCACTTGAAGTACCGTACACATCACCACTTCCCGTATTGAACCCTATCGAACCACTAACAATCCAGACATCGTGAATATACCAACCGATGGGCATTGCACTATTAGTCCCGTCCCAGTTCATCCAAAAGGTAACCGTTGTTTTCACCCCACTGGTTGACGTATCTAATGGCAACCCTGTTACTTGTATTGATCCATCATTTTGACTGGCATAGCCACAGGTACCAGGGTTGCCTGATAAAGCCGGAGAGTCCGTTTCAGGTGTGGAATTATTGTTAACCCGGCCATGATATCCATTGCCTGAACTGTCAAGAACTTCACCTGCAGAGCCATTCCAACTCTCCTCCTCGAAGCGATACTCTGCAAGTAATACGACAGGGGTGGGACAAGTACGAGGACTACCGTCGTAGTTATTACCCGCATTCTGGTTAGTAAAAATTGCTTGAATCTGAGTTAATGTCAATACGGAATCAAATACCAATGCCTCATCGATGAGCCCACCAGCAGATGACTGACCCGTATAATAAGATGCATCCCGATTGTCACCGAAATAAAGTGTATCGTAGCCGGTAAATGCGATGGTTCCCCCGCTTCCGCCTGAAAGACTCTGCTCCACACCATCAACAAAAATTTTGGCTGTGCCACTACCAACATCCCAAACAAACGTCAGGTGTTTCCATACCCCAGCACCCACTGCAAATGCACTAACAGTTGTTTTCTGATAGTCGCCATCATTGCCGTCTTCAAACCAAAATTTAATCCGGCCATCAGACTTGATTTCCGCAAAGAAGTATTTGTTACCATCAGTGGCATCAAACAGTCTTTTATCAGACCCTGAATTCCAGGCAGTGCCGCCCTTGTACCATAAACTGATGGTCCCACTTGAACCAATAACAGCATCAAGGTCAGTTTCTGTGTCAACAGCTTCATATGTCGATGCGCTGGTATTGCTTGGGATAACCGCTGCATGGCAAACTTTTCCTGGGGCTGTCATAATGCCTCCAAGCGCTGTTCCATGACTGCTGCTTCCCGTACTGTCTATTACCTCATTGGGCAAGCCAACCCATTCCAACTCATCGAAACGGTATTCGCGTATCGGAGAGAAAGCGCAAGGGTGTCTTTCTGTCATGATAGTACTCACCTGAGGCGTCGTTAAAGTCCCCTGATAGACACGAACCTCATCCATCAGCCCGTGAAAGTCATAGCCACTGCTGCGCGACCAGCCACCTATACGCAACTCACTGTCAACAATGGCCCGGCTGTTGTTCGGTGAGCTTTGACGCTGCGTGAGCACCTGCTCTACACCATCGATGTGCATTCGATTGCTGGTGACATTACCATTGGTAAACTCGACGGCGATATGATGCCAACCATTGGCTAGCCCTGCACTAGAGGTACCATACACATCACCATTTCCCGTGTTAAAACCTATAAAATTACTAACAAGCCAAATATCATGAGTGTCCCAGCCAATGGGCATTGCACTGTTAGTTCCATCCCAATTCATCCAGAAAGTGACAGTGGTTTTCACACCATTGGTTAACGTGTCCAACGGTAGGCCTTTGACCTCTATAGCACCATCATTTTGGCTCGCATAGCCGCAGGTACCCGGATTTCCTGACAATGCTGACAATGTTTTCTCTGGGACTGAATTATGATTCATTCGCCCATGATAGCCATTGCCACTACTATCAATCACTTCACCAGCCGTACCATTCCAGCTCAACTCTTCGAACCGATATTCTGCCAAAGGCGAAGGAGGGGCTGTCGCGTCGAATTTAAATGTACCTGCCCCGTAACGGTTTACCGGGCCTCCATCGACAGTGGCTGGAAAATTATCACCTAACCCAAATCGGCCGCTGCCACCAAACGTGATGAGTCCGCCACCATCATCGGTTGTCATCGCAGCGTTAGACCCACCTCCTAAATCATGATTTAACTCCCCAGCACCGTACCCAATAGCAACAATGCTACCTTTAAATCCTGCCGCTAAGTTTAGCGGGGATGGCAAGGGCTTGATCCTGCTCCCTCCCTCAAGCGTGCCAGGTGAGCCTTGCGAAAAAACCAGCTCTGCTAGAGGAGTAGCTGAATTTTCTCGGTCAAAAACTCGTACGGTAATAGTGCGAAAAAGGCCATTACTACCATCATCAAATGCACCCAAATCCGTGATCGTTATCGGGCTAACCACATCAAAATCCATCCCCAAAGAACCTGTGTAAATTTGATTCCCTGAGTGCCCACCGGTAACGACATAAGCTGTTGTAGCATTAGAAATACTGGCCCAAAATGAGATAAACACTAATAAAAAATACACAATAACTTTTTGGTGCCACATATTATGAAAAACTACAGACATTATCTTTTAACTCTCAGCATCTAGGTTTCTATTACAGTGCATAGCTAACTGGGTATATATCTGGCTTAATTCTTTAAAAATAAAATTTTCCGAATTGCCCTCGATTATTTTTATATTTATCTATTATTTCTCAAACAGCTGCTTCTCATTCTCGCTTTCATCACAATTTATATAACTCTGTTTACAGCCTTTTCTCGCTATTAAGTTATTAATATTTTGATTAATCATGACTATCGCTTTCGATCTACATTTTTATCTTAAAGACTGGGGACACATACTGAAAGAATAGTGCTAACCCCCCTTGCAACTTACACTGACTAATCAGCATGTTACATGCGAATCATATTGAACTTAAAAACGCATTCTACGGCTTAATGAAATAGACGCAATAACAAAGAAATTGAGTAACTTACGACTAATCAATTATTTCTACCAAGATATAGATATAGATCTATATTTAAGCATTCGCAAGTTAAGTGGGTTTGCTGCCCTACTCTTGCTTGAAAACATTAAACCACATAAAACTCATATGTAAGCGACACCTACAGTATTTCCTAGAAGCCGGCTGTTTAATAATAAGAATGGTATTTCCCTCACACCGGCATTTTATCTCTCTAAGCACCAGACTTCATTACATCGATGGCCCATACTGATAGCGATTTTCGAGCTGATTTGTTAATCTGCACGACTGGTTTGAAACGCGTAATTGATCATCTAAGCACACCTTATCTCATAAGTGCTATACGCAACCTAACTGCCGCTGTTTAAAGAGCGGCTTATTGTCACATTGAACATCACTAATACAGAATCATAATGAGTAAAAAAACTAGTACATCCAAAACAGCTAAGCCTGAACACACACCCATGATGCAGCAGTACTTTAAGATCAAAGCTGAGCATCCTGATGAGCTTGTTTTTTATCGGATGGGAGATTTTTACGAACTATTTTATGATGATGCTAAACGGGCGTCAGCTTTACTTAATATCTCTCTCACAGCACGAGGCAAGTCTGGCGGCAATCCTATTCCTATGGCGGGCCTTCCTTATCATGCGGCAGAAGGCTATATTGCAAAAATTGTTAGAGCTGGCGAGTCTGTTGTCATCTGTGAACAATTCGGCGACCCTGGCGCTAGCAAAGGACCAATGGAACGCAAAGTTGCGCGTATCGTCACACCAGGCACCTTAAGTGACGAAGCTTTCTTAGATGAGTCCCGCGACAATATATTACTGGCAATCTACTCTTCACAGTCGCGTTATGGCGTTTCGTTAGTCGATATCAGCACCGGCCGCTTTAGCTTAATGGAGCTTGATGATGACGACTCATTATTAGCCGAATTAGAGCGCCTAAAGCCTGCAGAAGTTCTGTATAACGACGACAGCAACCTTGACCTACTCCTCAAAGGGCGTAAAGGTATTCGTCCTCAAGCGCCTTGGAACTTTGAACCAGAAACATCACAACGCTTGTTATGCCAGCAATTTAACACGCAAGACCTCGAAGGTTTCGGCTGTGCCGAGATGCATATTGCTATCGGCGCAGCAGGCTGCCTTCTGCAGTATGCTAAAGATACACAGCGCTCATCTTTACCGCATATTCGTCGCTTACAGATTGAGCAACGCTCAGACACTGTTATTTTGGATGCGGCAACTCGTCGTAATCTAGAGATTGATCAAAACTTAGCAGGCGGGCGAGAAAACACGCTGTTAAGTGTCATGGATAATACGGCTACTCCTATGGGTAGTCGTTTATTACGTCGCTGGTTAAACCAGCCACTGCGAGATAAACACGTACTACTACAGCGCCAACATTCGATCCAATGGCTACAGCAGGGTTATCGCTACGAACCTTTAGCTGAAACGCTTAAAGGTATTGGGGATATCGAACGCATTTTATCCCGCGTAGGCTTGGGTTCTGCTCGCCCCAGAGATCTTGAACGCTTAAGAGATGCCTTACAAAGACTACCTGAGCTACAAAGTTTTATTGCGGATGAAAGCCGTGCCGAGCATATCAACGCTTTAGCAAGCGCTATCAGTGAGTTTCCCGAACAAGCAGAGCTGCTACAAAAAGCAATACTGGACAATCCGCCTGTTGTCATTCGTGACGGTGGGGTTATTGCACAAGGCTATGATGATGAGCTGGATGAGCTACGTAATATCAGCGAGAACGCGGGCGACTACCTGATAAAACTGGAGCAACAAGAACGTGAACGCACAGGTATCGCCACTCTAAAAGTTGGCTATAACCGCGTACACGGCTACTTTATTGAAATCAGTAAAGGTCAATCAGATGGGGCTCCTGCAGACTATATACGCCGCCAAACATTAAAAAATGCTGAACGTTTCATAACTCCAGAACTAAAAGGTTTTGAAGACAAAGCCCTCAGCGCTAAAAGTCGCGCATTAGCCAGAGAAAAGGCGCTTTATGAAGCACTGGTCATTACTCTGGCAGAGCAACTTCCAGCCTTACAAGACTGCGCTCAAGCACTAGCAGAGTTAGATACTCTTAATAATCTTGCAGAGCGAGCCGATACGCTTAACTTTAACGCTCCACACTTACACGATACGCCACAACTCAATATCGTCGCGGGTCGTCACCCTGTTGTTGAATCAGTATTGGACTCTCCTTTTGTAGCCAATCAGCTGTCACTTGACCCTGAGCGTCGCATGTTAATTATCACCGGCCCGAACATGGGGGGTAAATCGACGTTTATGCGCCAGGCTGCTCTCATTAGCTTACTGGCTCATATTGGTAGTTATGTGCCCGCAGAACATGTGGACATAGGCATAATGGATCGCATTTTCACGCGAATGGGCTCGTCTGATGATTTAGCCGGTGGACGATCTACCTTTATGGTTGAAATGACAGAAACAGCCAACATACTCCACAACGCAACACAAAGCAGCCTCGTGTTAATGGATGAAGTAGGTCGAGGCACGAGCACATTTGATGGTTTATCACTAGCCTGGTCTTCTGCTGAGTTTCTTGCGCAACATATCAAAGCATTCACTTTATTTGCTACGCACTATTTTGAGCTTACTGCTTTACCAGATCAACAAGAAGGTGTTTTCAATGTCCATTTAACCGCACTTGAACACCAAGACACTATTGTCTTTATGCATGAAGTCCATGACGGACCAGCAAGCCAAAGTTATGGGTTGCAGGTTGCCCAACTAGCCGGCGTACCTTCACATGTGATTGCTCAAGCTAAACAAAAACTGTTTCAGCTCGAGATGGATAGCGTTGTATCAAACAGCCGTACAGCCCCACCACCACCCGTGCAAGATGATATGTTTAACTCAACAGTTCATCCTGCTATTGAGCAATTAAAAACCGCCGATCTAGATGATCTATCCCCACGCCAAGCACAAGAACTGCTATATTCATTGAAAAGTAAACTCTAATGGCAACTAAGCGTGGAGGTATAAAATGACTTATGTAGTAACGCAAAACTGCATACGCTGCAAATACACAGACTGTGTAGAAGTTTGCCCGGTAGATTGCTTTTACGAAGGGGAGAACTTTCTGGTTATCCACCCAGATGAGTGTATTGACTGCGGTCTGTGCGAACCCGAATGCCCAGCTGAAGCTATTTTCTTAGATGATGATGTGACTGAAGGCCAACAAATTTTTATAGAAATTAATGCACAACTTTCAGAAAAGTGGCCCAACATTACAGAACGTATTGAACCACTTGAAGATGCGGAAGAATGGAAAGACAAGCCGAATAAGCTTGCCCTCCTGATTAAATAACAGCTAAACCAGCAGATCTTCGCTGGTAAGGCCATTTTTCTCAACAATCTCACGTAACTTACGCAATGCTTCTACTTGAATTTGTCTAACACGCTCACGGGTTAAACCGATCTCGGTACCCACTTCTTCTAACGTGCTCATTTCATAGTTACGTAAACCGAAACGTCTTGATAGAACTTCCGCATGTTTGTCGGGAAGCATATCTAGCCATTTTTCTAGATTCCCACTGATATTGGTGTTTTGAAGTAAAATTTCAGGATCAGATGTTTGTGTATCAGCAATGGTTTCAATAGCCGATTTATCAGAGTCACCCATTGGAATATCGATGGATGCTACACGCTCATTCAATCTCAGAACCTTCTGAACTTTATCAACAGGCTTGCTGACCAGCTCAGCAATTTCTTCTGCTGTTGGCTCATGATCAAGTTTTTGAGATAACTCTCTTGCAGCACGCAAGTACACGTTAAGCTCTTTTACGACATGAATCGGCAATCGAATAGTACGTGTCTGATTCATGATGGCACGCTCAATCGTTTGACGTATCCACCAAGTCGCATAGGTAGAGAACCTGAAGCCACGCTCAGGATCAAACTTTTCAACAGCACGAATCAATCCAAGGTTACCCTCTTCAATTAAATCAAGCAGAGTTAAACCACGATTGATATATCGACGAGATATCTTCACAACTAAACGAAGATTACTTTCAATCATTCGCTTACGCGCTTTAATATCACCTTTAAGAGCAAGTCGAGAAAAGTAAACTTCTTCCTCTGCACTTAACAACGGCGAAAAACCAATCTCATTTAAATATAACTGCGTTGCATCTAAGGACTTAGCATTAATTAAATCTTTATGAGCTAAACTGCCTCGTCCCCGTCCGCTATTCAGGAACTCGGGTTCTTCAGCATCAACTGTACTCTCATCATTATCTTTCAAATCGAGTAATAGCTCTTCACCTTTCTGCTCATTTTTATCGGGACTCGTCATCACTGTCATCACCTATCCATCACCATCATATTATTATAACCTACCTTTTCGGTAGATACTGTAGCGGGTTTACTGGTTTGCCATCCTTGCGAATTTCAAAATGAAGCATCATGCGTGTCGCGCCACTATTACCTATTTCGGCAACTTTGGCTCCAACATTAACATTTTCGTTCTCTTTTACTAAAATTAAGCTGTTATGAGCGTAAGCGCTCAAATATTCTTGGTTGTGGTTAATGATTATAAGGTTCCCATAACCTAATAAACCACTACCGGCGTATACTACTTTTCCCGAAGCGGCAGCATATACCGCCTCTCCTCGCTTACCTGCCAAATTAATCCCTTTATTGACATTCCCTTTTGAGGAATAGCCACTAATAACTCTTCCGTTCGTCGGCCAGCGCCATGTTACTTTTTTTGGATTTTTAACAGTAGAGTATTTCTTTACTGAAGGCTGTTTATTAACAGGCTTTCGATACACTTGGGAATTAGCATTTTTTGCCGATGTTGCTTTACTATTTGTAGCAACACCATCTTTGTCAGTTTTTATGGATTGCTTTTTAACTTTGGAAACAGCTACTGACCCAGTAGGTTTTTTATTACTCGACGTTTGAAGCCGTAATTTTTGACCGGCATTTATTCTAAAATTTCTACCGATATTATTAGCACGTGCAAGTTGACGATAATCCAACCCATATCGCCAAGCTATTGAATAAAGCGTATCACCACTTTTAACTCGGTAACTAGAAGGGGCTTTCTCTCTCTGGGAGGATCTAACGACTTCTACTTTGTTGTTCTGAGTAACAGAGCGATCGCTGACCGGAGCATAGCCCGAAGAGCAGCCCTCCAGCATCAGCAGAAAGCTGGCTAGAAAAAGAAAAAGTAACCTGTTCTTATTCTTATAAGATCTTATATCCACAAATTATCGATTCTTTGACTGACCTCTTTCCATCCATAAGACAATTACCATGCCCAACAAAAGCAAAGCAATAGATATCATCATAAAAGACTCCTGACCAGTAAGTGCCTCATAATCAAAAGGAAAAACATTATCTTGAGCAAGGGGTATCTGCTTACCGTGGCTATTCAATGTGTAAGCTGTCGTATATTTCCATGGCCACACTTTATTAAGAGACCCCAGCAAAAATCCGGACATCACAGCTAATGTTTGCATTCTAAAAGAGGTAAACAACCAATTAAGAAGCCTTGAAAAACTAAGCAACCCTACACCACACCCTGCAGCAAATAGCCCTATAATGGATAAATCAAAGTCCTTTATAGCTTGCAGAACTGGCCCATACATACCCAATAACAATAAGATAAATGAGCCTGATATCCCAGGCAAAATCATCGCACAAATGGCAACACTTCCTGATAAAAAGACAGTGAGGGCTGTTACTTCAATTTCCGTTGGAGCTAAGCTAGTAATTAAGTACGCCAATACCGTGCCAAGCAAAAAAAGTATTGTGTGATTTGAATCCCAATGAGTAATGTGACGCGATATAACCCATGTGGATGCTAGAATAAGACCGAAAAAGAATGACCACAGCATGATAGGATAAGTAGATAACATGAAGAGGACGACGTGCGCGAGCGTTCCTAAGCTCACGCCTATTCCCAATAATAATACCAACAAAAAACTTCCATTTACGTGCCGCCAAGCAGCGACAGGACCTTGAGTAAACAAGAGCTTTATTGCGTCTAAATCAAATCGTCTGATACTGCCTATCAACTCTTCATAAATTCCTGTAATGAATGCAATAGTACCTCCTGACACACCCGGAACTGCATCTGCAGCGCCCATAAGGATGCCCTTTAGTCCAAGTATCAAATAATCCTGTAGCTGACGAGACTGGCTCACTACATCCTTCTCCTTATCGTATTGTTCCAGCCAGCAAAGGCACAAAATTTACATTTTCAATAATACGGGTATCGTATTCTGTCTCACTACAACGTGTTATTAATTTCAACTGCTGCTGTCCCTGACCAACAGGAATTACGATATGCCCGCCAATAGCTAACTGAATTAATAAGTCTTCAGGCACTTGCTCGGGAGCAGCGGTCACTAAAATAGCATCAAAAGGCGCTTTTGAAGGCCACCCCATACCGCCGTCGGAATGTTGCAAGTGAACGTTTCTCAAACCCATCTGGCGCATACGCTCTTTTGCTTTATCTTGCAGCGGCTTGATTCGTTCTACCGAGAACACTTGTTCCACTAGCTGGGCCAGCACTGATGTTTGATAGCCAGAACCCGTTCCTATTTCAAGAACCCTCTTCAAAGGACTATTAGACAAGAGAACCTCTGTCATCCTTGCGACAATATAAGGTTGAGAAATCGTCTGATTGAAGCCTATTGGCAATGCGGTGTCTTCATAAGCACGATGTGAGAGTGCTTCGTCAATAAAAATGTGTCTAGGCGTTTCTTGTATGATCTTTAGCACATGCTCATCACAGATACCCTGTTCTCGGAGTCGATTTATCAACCGCTCGCGTGTTCTACGCGAAGTCATGCCAATGCCTTGAAGACGAATATCATTCACACTAAGTCCTCCAACCATTCCCCCAAATTGTCCATACCTGAATATAACGTCATATCTATATGCAAAGGCGTAATAGATACAAAGCCATGTTCGATGGCATAGAAGTCGGTTCCCGGTTCTTTATCTATCGCATCACCAGCGCCGGCAACCCAATAACGTATTTTTCCTCTGGGGTCAGCAACAGCTTCTGGTTTCCCAGCAGCGGCCCTATGTCCCAACCGAGTAATATGGATACCTTTAATTTCTGATAGCGGGAGGTCAGGAACATTTATATTTAAGACTGTACGTGCAGGCAGAGAGAGCTTATCAATTTTCTGTACAATATTTTTAGCAATTTCAGCAGCAGTAGAGAAGTACTGAGGGTCATGACTTGTGAGCGATATAGCAATCGGTGGCAACCCGAGTGCTCTTCCCTCCATTGCAGCAGCAACCGTGCCTGAGTAGATCACATCATCACCAAGGTTAGCACCTGCATTGATCCCAGAAACAACAATATCTGGTTTCGGCCCAAACAGACCTGAGACCCCCATATGCACACAATCAGTCGGGGTTCCATTTAAACTAACAAAGCCATTATTTTCATGTCGGTGAGCATCAACAGGCCGCGTCAATGTTAACGCATTACTAGCGCCGCTGCGGTTTCGATCTGGCGCAACCACCTGCACTTCTGCCACTTCAGACAAAGCTGACGCCAATGCAACAAGGCCCGGAGCAAAAACACCGTCGTCATTTGATATCAGAATATTCATCGTTATTTATCTTCTACCCCAGCCGGTACAGGTGTACATAGCTCTCTAAGTACGCTTGTAGCAAAAGAACCTGCAGGAAGCGAAAAGCTTAGTAACCACTGCCCATCAGACTCTTTAATTGCTTTTAAGCCTTCAGGGATTAACCGTAACGCACGGCGTTCTTGCTGCAAACCTAAATGTTCAAGACGTTCTGTCACACTTCCCCAAGGACGTATAACCTCATCCTCCCAATCGGCAGCCTCATCCTTCACTAATGTTGAGCCACGCCCCCACAGAGGACCACTCAAATGTATATCATGCTCTTTCATTCGTGAAAGTAAATTTTCATCAACAGTTTCAGCAAGAAAATGACTACGTGAACCACTCAACATCATCATGTCACCTGGCAAAACGGTATCCCATAAATCTTGGGCAATACGCTCCGAAGCAACATGATTAAATAGCCAAGAACGAACGGCAGAAATATATAAGCCTTTTTTATGCCTTTGACGCTCTTTATATTCACCATTGATTAGCGCTAATCCTTTGGTTAAATTACCACCCTCATGACCAAAACGCTGCTCACCAAAGTAATTAGGCACACCCGCTTTTATGGTTTCGATTCGCTTAATAAACCCTGCTTCATCAGTCAGATTTCTTAAACGAATAGTAAAGCGATTACCCAATAAAGCACCTAACCTTAGCTTCCTAAGATGCCGTACTGATTCAAGTACGTGAATCGAATCTCCACCAAAGAGAGTCCAGTTTATTTTACGTGTGATAGGTAGACGCACGCTAAACCACTGCTCTGTAACTGCATGGCGATCTTTTTTACCTGCATAACCAACATCTTTTATGGGAACTTGGCAAAACTTGGCTAACAGCTTCGCTACCCAATCAGTGTTCTCTCCAGTTTTGCGAATAAGAAGAAATTCATGCTCCCCCTCACCTTCTGCAACAAAAGAAGGGATTTCTACCACCTGAAAATCTTCAGGTAACTGGCGAATAACGGCTTGACTCGTTGGCGGGTGATACAGATAGCGGTACTGGGTTGGCAAATCCATTATTATCTCTCAATAACTTCTATAGGTGGTTCAACAAGCTGATAAAAGGTTTCCCCTTTACGTACCATTCCTTGATCACTGCGGGCACGTTCTTCAATGGCCGAGAGACCTTTTTTCAAGTCAGTCACTTCCGCTTCAAGCTGCCTATTTCTCATTTGCAGACGTTCGTTCTCATCAGCCTGCACAGAAATCTTCTCTTGCAACTCTAATATTTGAAAAATATTGGAATCACCAAACCAGAGTCGATATTGCAGCCCTAAAAGAATGAAAAGTAGTAATGCAATAAACCAGCGGAACACAGCTTACCTCAGAGTCTAAAAAGGGGGCCTAAGCCCCCTTCTAAAGGTGTTCAAGCGCTATGCTTGACCTTTGATTTCTGCAAGGCCGTTATACACAGCTTTTTCACCAAGCTCTTCTTCAATACGCAACAAGCGATTGTACTTAGCTACGCGATCTGAGCGGCACAATGAGCCCGTTTTAATTTGCCCAGCAGCGGTACCCACTGCGAGATCAGCAATAGTGGTATCTTCGGTTTCACCTGAACGATGCGAGATCACAACAGTAAATCCTGCATCCTTAGCCATTTTGATAGCGTCTAATGTTTCAGACAATGAACCAATTTGGTTAAACTTAATTAGGATAGAGTTACCAATGCTTTGCTCAATACCACGGCTTAAAATCTTAGTGTTAGTAACAAAAAGATCATCTCCGACTAATTGAACTTTGTCGCCGATTTTTTTAGTCAGATATGCCCAACCATCCCAATCAGACTCATCCAAACCATCTTCAACAGAAACAATCGGATAGTTTTCAGTCAATTCAGCTAGGTAGTCACTGAAACCTTCAGCATCAAATACTTTACCTTCACCTGAAAGGTCGTACTTACCATCTTTATAGAATTCTGATGCAGCGCAATCTAGCGCCAATGTTACATCTTTACCTAACTCATAGCCTGCATTTGAGATAGCTTCTTTGATAACAACCAGCGCTTCTTCATTTGAAGCCAAATCAGGAGCAAATCCACCTTCATCGCCTACAGATGTGCTTAAACCTTTTGCTTTTAGTACAGCTTTCAATGAATGAAAAATTTCAGCACCGCAACGTAGGCCATCAGAAAACTTAGTAAAGTTAACTGGTTGAACCATAAATTCTTGAATATCTACGTTGTTATCAGCATGCTCACCACCGTTGATAATATTCATCATCGGTACTGGAAGTGAAAACTGGCCTGCAGTTCCATTGATTTCAGCAATGTGAGCGTAAAGTGGAATACCTTTTTCAACAGCTGCTGCTTTTGCTGCAGCTAGAGATACCGCTAAAATAGCATTCGCGCCTAAATTTTCTTTATTCTCAGTGCCATCCAAAGCTAACATCGCGTTATCTAGTGCACGCTGATCGGTTGCATCCATTCCAACTAATGCGTCACGAATTCCACCATTAACAGCAGCAACCGCTTTCAATACACCTTTACCGAGGTAACGAGATTTATCACCATCGCGTAATTCTAGTGCTTCGCGCGAACCCGTAGATGCTCCCGATGGCGCACAAGCAGATCCGACCACTCCTGACGCTAAAACAACATCCGCTTCAACTGTAGGATTCCCACGAGAATCTAGTACTTCGCGTGCTTTGATATTAGTAATCTGAGCCATTATTTATCTCCAATTTTCCTAAAACGATATAAATCCCGGAACGCTCTATTACTTAGCGACGTGCCTGTTCAGTAATTGCTGCTTCAATAAATCCGGTGAAAAGTCCATGCCCATCACGTGGTGAAGATGTAAATTCAGGATGGAATTGGCATGCCACAAACCAAGGATGCTCAGGCACTTCAACAACTTCAACTAACTCACCGTCTGCTGAACGGCCCGAGATAATTAACCCTGCATCTTCCAGAGCTGCTACATAGTTGTTGTTTACTTCAAAACGGTGTCTATGGCGCTCTACAATCTCAGTACTGTCATATGACCGAGCCGCAGTTGAACCCTCTTTCAAATGACACTTTTGCGCTCCAAGTCGCATAGTTCCACCTAAATCAGCTTCATCAGTACGTACTTCAACATCACCTTCTTCTGTCGTCCACTCAGTGATCAAACCAATAACTGGATGCTCAGTATTTTTATCAAACTCTGTAGAAGTAGCACCTTCAAGCTTAGCTACATGGCGCGCGAACTCGATAACAGCAACTTGCATTCCAAGACAGATCCCCAAATAAGGAACTTTATTTTCACGCGCATACTGCACTGCAGTAATTTTGCCTTCAACGCCACGCTCACCAAACCCACCGGGCACTAGAATAGCAGCCGCATCTTTTAATATTTCGACACCTTCACGTTCAACACGCTCAGAATCTATATATTCAATACGTACTTTTTTACGTAACTGAATGCCCGCATGAGAAATCGCTTCGATAAGCGACTTATAGGCATCCAGTAGTTCCATGTACTTACCAACCATAGCGATTTTAACTTCACCTTCTGGGTGAAGATGAGCATCAGCTACTGCTTGCCACTCACTAAGATCTGCGGCGGGAGCATCCAAATTAAAACGCTCAACCACAATATCATCCAGCCCCTGCTTACAGAGCATTTCAGGAATGTCGTAGATTGTCTCAGCATCGGGCATTGATATAACAGCGCGCTCTTCTACGTTAGTGAAGAGCGATAGTTTGCGGCGTGCTGAATCAGGAATAGCCTTCTCTGAACGACAGACCAAAATATCAGGCTGAATACCAATAGAGCGCAACTCTTTTACTGAATGCTGCGAAGGCTTGGTTTTAATCTCGCCGGCTGTTGCAATATAAGGAACCAGCGTTAGGTGCATAAACATAGCACGAGAAAAACCAACTTCAGCTTTAAGTTGACGTACCGCTTCTAAGAAAGGCTGAGATTCAATATCACCAACCGTTCCACCGATCTCGACCAGTGCAACATCCACATCACCGGCACCTTCAACAACACGGCGCTTTATCTCATCGGTAATATGAGGAATGACCTGAACGGTACCTCCTAGATAGTCCCCACGGCGCTCTTTATTAAGTACGTGTTGATAAACACGCCCTGTCGTAAAGTTGTTACGTTTATTCATAGTGGTACGAATAAAACGTTCATAATGCCCAAGGTCAAGATCCGTCTCAGCTCCATCTTCCGTAACGAACACTTCCCCATGCTGGAAAGGGCTCATCGTACCAGGATCGACATTAATGTAAGGATCGAGTTTCAACATAGTGACTTTTAAGCCGCGCGCTTCCAAAATAGCTGCAAGCGAAGCGGATGCGATGCCTTTGCCCAAAGAGGACACGACACCACCTGTGACGAAAATGTAACGCGTCATGTGGAACCTGTTTTAGCTGAAAGTGAGGAAAAAAAAACTAACCAAAGATGGGGCTACAGGGTAGCAAAGAAAGGGGCTTGCGACAATCAGAAAGGCTCCCATCTTAGTGAGAATCCTGGCAATTTGGGAGATGAAACACTCCACCCCTCACAGACGCATATTCCTGGTATTGCGACTATCTCATTTTCAATCATACAAACTGGCCAATTTTCTCTTTGCCAAGGGGGAATAGAAGCCTCTTGAAAAAGCTTTTTAAGCGACTTTGTTCCTCGCCCCACAGGCCGACAAACCATGCCCTCTTTACGTGGCACACACATGAGCTTATCTAATGTTTTCAAACAACTAGCATCACCAATACTGGCCTCAACTTTAAGAGACCCTCCCCTCCAGGGATACTCTCCTTCGCTCAGTAACAACACATTAGAGAGATGTTCAAAATCCGCAGAGCAACACAAATACAAATTACCCCGGTACCGCCTGAGAACAGCAACCTTTAAATTTAATTCTGGATTTTTATCAGAGTCTGATTCAAAAAAATCATGATTTAACTGAAGAAGCTGAGCTTCATTCAAAAAAACTTTCTGCTGCGTATATACCCACCTACGAATCAATGCTTTTCGTTTTTCAACAC
>NZ_JADGEV010000002.1:17791-49941 GCF_016744175.1 Neptunomonas sp.
TCTAAGAAATCAGTAACCAACGGTGAGAGACTCATTTTTCAACACTTACGCGGAAGTTAATCCATATGACATCAAACGGTTATAGCGGCGCTCAATCAGCTGATCAACTGACAAGCTATCCAGCTTAGCTAAAGACTCAATCAGCCCATTTTTCAGATCTATACACAATGCTTCAGGGTTACGATGCGCTCCGCCTAATGGTTCAGGAACAACTTTATCCACTAAACCAAGCTCAAAAAGACTTTCCGAAGTGATACCCATTGCCTTAGCTGCATCAGATGCCTTATCTGAACTTTTCCAAAGAATCGATGCACAACCTTCAGGAGAGATCACTGAGTATGTAGAATACTGAAGCATCATTAGCTCATCACATACACCAATAGCTAATGCACCGCCAGAGCCACCCTCACCAACAACTGTTGAGATAATAGGCGTTTTAAGTTGCGACATTTTAGCAAGATTGAAGGCAATAGCTTCACTTTGGCCACGCTCTTCAGCATCAATACCAGGGTAAGCACCTGGCGTGTCGATGAAGGTCAAAACCGGCATTTCAAAACGCTCTGCCATTTCCATTAACCGCAACGCTTTACGGTACCCTTCTGGGCGTGGCATACCAAAGTTACGACGTACCTTTTCTTTTACTTCTCTTCCTTTCTGGTGGCCGATAACCATCACTGGACGACCATCTAAGCGAGCCACACCACCGACAATAGCAGCATCATCAGAAAAGTGGCGATCACCATGTATTTCTTCAAAATCTTCAAACATCAATGATAAGTAGTCCAACGTATATGGACGCTTAGGATGACGTGATAACTGAGAAATTTGCCAAGCGGAAAGATTAGAAAAAATAGATTCCGTCAAACTGCGACTTTTTCCCAACAGCTTAGTTAGCTCATCAGCAATGTTGATTTCAGTACCATCACCAACCAGTCTTAATTCTTCAATTTTGGCTTCGAGCTCCGCGATAGGCTGCTCAAAATCCAGATAATTCGGATTCATTCGATTCGTTCCGCTTAATCAATAAATAAAGATGACAAATTTAGAGTGCAGATTTTACAGTTACCCTCGCAGGATAACCAGCCTGATCAGTACTCTAGCATGATGCTTTCGTCGCCAAAATGTTCTTTCAGAGCCAAAATAAGCTCATCTGAAGGATTAACTCTCCAGTTATCTCCAAGTCTAACGACACCCGCGGCATCATCTCTTTGATATTCTACAGCTACCGGCAACCCCTCTGTAGCACTATATGTCTGCAAAATATTCTCAAACTGCTTTAAATAACGCCCCGTGAGCATTTTCTCTGACGACTTTATCTTAAACAACGAGGCATATTGAGTCCTCGCTTGTGACACACTTGATAATTTATTACAGCGAACCTTGAGTCCGCCTGAATAATCATCTTGATTAACCTCACCTTCCATAATAACAATGGTATCTTTGACAGCCCAATCACGAGTTTGCTCATATATTTCACCATAAAGTGTAATATCGATACGTGCAGAGCGATCATCCAACGTCAAAAAGCAAAGAGAATCTCCGCGTTTAGTTTTTTTAACTCGCTGATCAACAATCAAACCTGCTATCTTTTGTTGCCTTCCACGCGCCGGCTGTAGATCTACAATCTTCTTAGAAACAAAGCGGCTAAGCTCCTTTTCATACTCATCTATAGGGTGCCCCGTCAGATACAAACCAAGCGTATCTCTTTCGCCTTTTAACCGCTCTTTATCAGACCAGCTACGCACACCTTTATAATCTTCGTATGGATCTCGGGGTTGTTCCGCTTCAACCTCACCAAACATATCAAAAATACCAGCACTTTGATTTCGCTCATTCTGGTCTGCCGAGCGCAAAGCATCACCAATAGCAGCCCAAAGAACCGAACGATCTGCACCCAATTTATCGAGAGCCCCAGACCTTACAAGCGCCTCTAATACACGTTTATTAAGTTTTTTGGCACCTACTCTTTTGGAGAAATCAAAGAAGTCCTTAAATTCACCACTACCATCATTACGCGCCTTAACAATAGACTCTATAGGCCCTTCGCCAACCCCTTTGATAGCGCCTAAACCATAAACAATTTGGCCATCTTCGTTAACTGTAAACATATACTCACCTGAGCATACATCAGGCAATGCTGGCGGCAGTCCCATTGCTCGGCAATCTTCGATAAAAATAACGACTTTTTCTGTGTTCTGCATATCAGCAGACATTACCGATGCCATAAATGGTGCTGGGTAATGTGTTTTCAGCCACGCTGTTTGATAAGAAACTAAAGCATAGGCAGCAGAATGCGATTTATTGAACCCATAACCGGCAAACTTTTCTACAAGATCAAAAATATTTCCAGCAAGATCTCTATCTATATTGTTTTGCTCACACCCAACCAAGAAGCCTTCACGCTGCTTCGCCATCTCTTCAGGTTTTTTCTTACCCATCGCACGACGAAGCATATCAGCGCCACCGAGCGAGTAACCCGCCATAACCTGGGCAATTTGCATGACCTGTTCTTGATAGAGAATAATCCCATAGGTTGGCTCTAGCACTGGCTGCAAACTATCCAACTGATAATCGGCATGCGGCCAAGCCATTTCAGCTCGCCCATGCTTACGATTGATAAAGTCATCAACCATCCCTGACTGCAAAGGCCCAGGCCGGAACAATGCTACAAGTGCGACAATATCCTCAAAACGAGAAGGTAGCAGGCGTCGTACCAAGTCCTTCATCCCGCTGGACTCCAGCTGAAATACCGCCGTGGTATTTGCTGATTGCAGCAGGTCAAAAACCGTTTTATCTTCTAAAGGGATTAACGAGATATCAAGCGGTTCTTTGCCCTCTTTTGCACGAGTAGCATTAATTGTTTTCATCGCCCAATCAATAATAGTGAGCGTTCGCAAACCCAGGAAGTCAAATTTAACAAGGCCTGCTTCTTCTACATCGTTCTTATCAAACTGCGTTACCAGCCCATGCCCTTCTTCATCACAATAGGTCGCAGAGAAATCTGTCAGCTTAGTGGGCGCTATAACCACACCACCGGCATGCTTACCAACATTCCGGGTTACTCCTTCCAGCTTGTAAGCCATGTCCATAATTTCTTGGGCTTCTTCACTACCTGAGATAAAATCGCTTAAAGCAGGCTCCTGCTCCACCGCTTTAGTCAGCGTTATCCCCACCTCAAAAGGAATCAACTTAGATAACTTATCAGCTAAGCCAAATGGCTTACCCTGTACACGTGCTACATCTCGAACCACAGCTTTCGCTGCCATCGTACCAAAGGTAATAATCTGTGAAACCGCATCACGCCCATAGGTTCGCGCCACATAGTCGATAACTTGATCACGATTATCCATACAGAAATCGATATCAAAATCGGGCATCGATACACGCTCTGGATTAAGAAAGCGCTCAAACAGTAGGTCGTATTCTAACGGATCTAAATCAGTAATTTTTTGTGCATAGGCTACTAAAGAACCTGCACCAGAACCACGTCCTGGCCCAACAGGAATATCGTTATCTTTCGCCCATTGAATAAAGTCCATTACGATCAAAAAATAACCGGGAAATCCCATCTGAGTAATAATATCAAGCTCAAACGTTAACCTATCATCATATGCTTTACGCTTTTCTGCATACTCTGGATCACCTTTATCTAGTAGGACTTCCAAGCGTTGCTCAAGACCATCTTCAGAGACCTTACAAAAAAACTCATCCATCATCATCCCTTCAGGGACAGGGTATTTTGGAAGGTAATAGGTACCTAAATCTAATTCAATATTGCAACGCTTAGCTATCTCAACGGTATTTTGTATTGCACTAGGTATATCTGAAAAAAGCTCTACCATCTCCTCCGCAGTACGAAAATATTGCTGCGGGGAGTAATTGCGCGATCGTCTTGGGTCTTCTAGCGTTCGACTTTGGTTAATACATACACGAGCTTCATGCGCATCAAAATCTGAGTCTTTAAGGAACATAACCTCATTAGTTGCTACCAACGGGCACTGTTTAGACAAGCCTAAGCGAACACTCTCAGAAATAATGACGTCTTCACTGTGACGTCCAGTTCTTTGTATTTCCAAATAAAATCGATTAGGGAATATTTGCATCCACTCATCTAAGAGAGATTCAGCCATACCGTTGCCTGAAACCATCGCACGACCAATCTCACCTTCTCGTGCACCTGATAGTGCTATAAGGCCCTCTGATTTCTCTATTAACCACGACTTTTTAACCAGTGCTTTATCTAAGATAAAGCCCTGCCCTTCAGCGTAAGCCCTAGAAATCAACTCCATTAAATGCCGATAACCCAGCGCATTCTGCACCAACAAAGTGACACGATAAGGCTCAGCCTCATTATCAGTCTCGTTGAGCACCAATACCTCAGCTCCACAAATAGGCTTAATTCCAGCACCTGTCGCGGCTTTGAAAAATTTAACCAAGGCAAACAAATTTACCTGATCAGTAACAGCCACGGCAGGCATACCTGCTTCTTTAGCCGCCGCAACTAAGCCTTTAACACGAACCAGACCATCAATGAGTGAGAATTCGGTATGTACGCGCAGATGTATAAATGAGGTTGTAGACATACTCTTCCTGTTATTTAACTGATGCATCTAATAGCTGAGCCACTGGGCGAAATGATTTCCTATATTCAGGAAGAGGGCCATATTTTTTTAACGCACTCATATGCGCTGCTGTTGGGTAGCCCTTATGTTTATTAAAGCCGTATTCAGGGTGCAGTTCGTGTAGCACATACATTTCTTTATCACGTACCACTTTTGCTAGAATTGAGGCAGCGCTGATCGCTTCAACTTTAGTGTCTCCTTTAACAACAGCCTCGCAAGGATATGAAAGTTGTGGACATCGGTTGCCATCTATTACTACATAGTCAGGCGGAATATTCAGCCCTTCAACTGCCCGCTGCATAGCAAGCATACTAGCGTGAAGAATATTTATCTGATCAATCTCATCAGGAGAAGCATACGCAACATGCCAAGCCAGCGCATTTTCAACTATCTCTATATACAAAGCGTCACGCTTCTTTTCTGATAGTTTTTTTGAATCAGCCAACCCATGAATTTTATGATTAGGATCTAAGATAACAGCGGCAGCAACAACATTACCTACTAGCGGCCCACGGCCAACTTCATCAACACCCGCTACGTTTCCATAATGTGAGAAATCAAGAGCTACTGATTGCATGTTAAAATACCTCGCTGCTGCAAAAGCGATATAACGGCGTCCGCTGCTCTCTCATCTGCATCCAACTGTAATTGTTGATTAATTTCTGTAAAGCGCTGTTCAAGCAAAGCTTGGTAGGTCTTATCTTGAAGCGTTTTTTCAAGCTCCGCTGCCAATCGAGCTGGCGTCACATCATTTTGCAACACTTCAGGAACTAACTTCTCGCCTGCTAGGATATTCGGTAATGATATATATGGAGTTTTGATCATGCGGGAATAAATCGCATAGGTGAGTGCAGCCATTTTATAAGCAACCACCATCGGCTTTTTCAACAACGTTGCTTCTAAAGTTGCTGTCCCTGAAGCAATCAGTATGGCATCTGCAGCTGCCATCGCTTCTCTAGACTGATTGAGCAGTAATCGCACATTGAGACCTACAAACTTTTCATCAAGCAGTTTTTGAAGCGATTCCTGACGCTTAATATTAGCAGCAGGGAGTAGAAATAATATATCTGGATACTTTTGTTGTAATAGTAAAGCGGCCTGCAAAAAAGGGGCAGCCAAGTACTTTAACTCGCTACCGCGACTACCTGGTAAAAGAGCTATCACTTTCGTTGTATCCGCTATAGACAGCTGCTCTCGTGCTTCAAGCAAACGCGAATCCTTAGCAATCAAGTCTGCTAAGGGATGCCCAACAAAAACAACATTTTGTTTTGTCGGTTTATAGTGCTGCGCCTCAAAAGGGAACAAGGCTAATACAAGATCTGTAGATTCCTTAATCTTATATATGCGTTTTTTTTTCCACGCCCAAACCGAAGGACTCACATAATGGACTGTAGCAACACCCACTGCCTTTAACTGATGTTCTAACTTCAAATTAAAGTCAGGGGCATCAATACCCACAAAAACATCGGGTGGGTTTTCAATCCAATCATCGCGTAGCTTTTTGCGAATTGATAATAGCTCAGGCAACCGACCAAGCACCTCAACCAAACCCATGACTGATAGCTTATCCATTGCTACAACTGAATTAAAACCTTCTGCACACATCAGCTCCCCGCCGATGCCAAAGAATTCTGTATCAGGATAACGTTTTTTGATCGATTGAATTAGGCCCGCTCCGAGAATGTCGCCTGAGGCTTCTCCAGCGACCATTGCGATGCGCAGTTTGGTCACATAGCCTCCTAGCGAATTACTCCTCGAGATGAGGCTTGCAAAGAATGAATAAGGGGAAGTATTTCTACCGTATTTTCAGACATTTCAATAAGCTGCTGCAATGCTTGCTCAGATGTCAATTTACGTCGATATATGATTTTATATGCATGCTTTATTTGTCTCACCACATCTGGAGTAAAGCCTCTACGCTTGAGCCCCTCTGCATTAATACCGTGTGGTTTAGCAGGATTTCCCGTTGCCATTATATAATCAGGGATGTCTTTTAAAACAACAGTACCAGCCCCACACATGACGTGGGAACCAATATGACAAAACTGATGAACCGCTGTAAATCCGCCCAAAATCGTATTATTGCCCACGTGAACATGGCCAGCAATGGCCGCATTATTAGCCAAGATAACATGATCACCTACTAGACAATCATGTGCTACATGGGCATAAGCCATAAATAAGTTATGGCTGCCAATTTTTGTAAGGGCTTGGTCTTGAACTGTACCGCGATGGATTGTACAACCTTCACGAAAGATATTTGAATCACCGACCTCTAAATAAGTTACCTCCCCTGCATACTTTTTGTCCTGGCAATCTTCGCCAATAGAGGAGAACTGAAAAATCTGGTTATTAGCACCAATTTTCGTGGCTCCTTTAACAACCACATGCGAAGCAATCGTCGTACCTTCCCCAATTTCTACATCAGGACCAACATAAGACCACGGGCCTACACTAACGTTATCTGCGAGTTTAGCTCCAGGGTCAATAATGGCTCGTGGATCAATCACTTGTTTACACCTTTCGATCAGCACATAGAATTGTTGCTGAACTAACAATATCACCATCAACCGTTGCTTTCACCGCAAACTTCCAGATTCCACGCTTTTCTGAAAGAATACTTGCTTCAAGCTTAAGCTGGTCACCCGGAACAACCGGACGCTTGAAACGAAGCTTGTCAGAGCCAACAAAGTAATAAATTGAACCGTCTTGAGGCTTCTTATCCATGGTTTTAAAGCCAAGAATACCCGCAGCTTGAGCCATAGCTTCAACAATCAATACGCCAGGCATAACAGGATGTCCCGGGAAGTGTCCGTCAAAAAAAGGCTCATTCACCGTCACATTTTTCAGAGCAACTATCGACTCTCCCGGTGTGATTTCAAGAACTCTATCCACCAACAAAAAAGGGTAGCGATGAGGGAGGTATTCCCTAATTTCATTAACATCCATTATAAATATTAGCCTTCACTAGAGAAATTATCTAATTTGTGTTCCAGCGCGGTAAGGCGCTTGGCCATCTCGTCTAACTTTTTAAACCGAATAACATTTTTCTTCCATGTCCGGTGCGACTCTTGCCCCGTACCCGAAGACAACACTTGGCCTGGTTGTAAAACTGATTTACTAATCAAACTCATTGCTGTCACATGAGTATTATCAGCAAGTGTCAAGTGCCCTACGATTCCGCTCAGCCCTGCAATAGTACAGTGGCGCCCAATTCTAGTGCTTCCAGCTACTGCCGTACAGCCTGCAATCGCACTTTGTTCACCAATGATGACATTGTGTGCAATTTGTACTTGGTTATCGAGTTTCACACCATTCTCTATATACGTGTGGCCTAAGGCTCCTCTATCAATAGTAGTACCCGCACCTATTTCAACATCCTGGCCGATTCGTACACCACCTAATTGATAAATTTTTACCCACGCGCCTTTAGAAGGAGCAAAACCAAAACCATCAGCACCGAGTACAGCACCAGAATGAATAATACACCGCTGGCCAATATGCACATCATCGTACAGTATGACTCCCGCTTCTACCCTAGTGCCTTCTGCAATTTTGCATCTATTTCCAACAACAACATTAGGAGCAATATAAACGCCAGCTTCAATAACGGTTTCGCTCCCCACAACAGCACCATGACTAACACATGCCTCTTTATGGACACACGCAGAAGCGCTTATAAAAGCTGATTCACTCACTCCAGGAACAACCTTCTCTCGCCAGTCGAAGAGCTGACTTAACTTAGCGAAAGCGAGATAGGGATCCTCTACAATAATAGCGGAGCACGGTACTTTTTCTGAATATGCTTCAGCCACTAAAACAGCCGTGGCCTTAGTCGAGGATAAACTAGCTATATACTTTGAGTTCGCCAAAAAGCTTAACTGCCCTGGCACGGCATCTTTCAGAGTGTTCAGTGCATCAATTGTTTGCTTTGTATTACCAACTAGCCTCCCTTCAACAAGAGAGGCTATTTCGGCTAATGAATAACACCGAGCTTCATATACCATTTACTTATTTAGCATTTGTACAACGGTAGGCGTTATATCAAGCCCCGGACCATAAAAAACAGTCGCTTTTTTGGCTAAAATCACATCATATTGGTTTTCTTTTATGACTTTACGGATGACTTCATCGAGCTTAGGTCTCATATCTTTAAGAAAAGCCTGTTCACGCTCTGTGCGTTTTTGTTGCAACTCTTGCCCCGTGCGCTGATATTCCTGGAATACTTTTTGAAACTGTAAACGCGCTTGTTTAGCTTCTTTCTCACTCATCGAAGCAGCGTTTTCCTGAATCTTTCCGCGAAGTGTTTTCGCCTGTTTTTCTAGCTCTAATAAACGTCCTTGCTCACCTTTAAGTTCACTTTGAAGACTTTTCTGAAAACTGACTGCTGCATTTGATTTTAACAATGCTTCCTGAACACCCAAAACAGCGAGCTTTTCAGCAGAAACAAAAGGGGTAAACGCAATAGAAACTGATATAGCTATAATTTTTAGTAACTTCATTTTTAAATCCTTATTTAAGAAGCCATTATTTAAAAGCTTTGACCCAATGAGAACTGGAACATTTCAGTATCATCACTGGATTTTGCATTTAAAGCTTTACCTACTGAGAAAGACAAAGGCCCTAAAGGTGACAACCAACTCACCCCAATACCTGCAGAGTATCTTAACTCCTCGAAATCAATACCTTCGACACATTTAGAAGACGCCGAGGTTGAGCTCAAACACTCTGTTGTGAATACATTTCCGCCATCCAGGAAGAACAGAGAGCGCCAACTATTTTGACTCTCGATGAACGGCAAAGGGAAAATAAGCTCAGCGCCACCCACTACCATTACATTCCCACCAAATTGATCATCATTTGAATCACGAGGGCCCAGTGAATTATTTTTAAAACCTCTTACCGTTTTTAAACCACCCGCAAAGAAGTGTTTGAAAAATGGGTATGTATTGTCACCATAACTTTGGGCATAACCCAGACGGCCTTTAAAACCAAGCACCCACTTAGAATTATCAGACAACGGTCGATACCATTTGGTTCGATAGAGCGCTTTATAATAGCTTAAGTCGCTACCAGGTACAGACACCTCTAAGCTTGCTCTATGAGAGTAGCCACTGGATGGAAATATCGAACGATTTAAGTGGTTATTACTCCAAGCAAATGTCCCTTTAAGGTTTAAATACTCACTCCCCTCAGTATCAATAAACGATTGAATTTCTTCAACAGGTTTAAATTCGTTGGGGTTTACTTCTATATTTTCAATACCGAGTGAAAAGCTTAAACGCTGGTTATCATCAATTGGATAACCAAATGTCACACCCCCACCAAGCTCGTTCAGCGAGTAACTACTCACATCATCTTCTTCGAAGTCACTTTTACGGTAAAAAATATCAAAGCCACGACTTACACCGTCAACAGTATAAAAAGGATCCAAGTAATTAAAACTGGCTTCTTTTCGTGTAGAACTGTTGGCAATATTAAAGCCTACTTTTTTTCCTGAGCCAAAAAAGTTATCTTGCTGAAGCCCAAAGTCCAAAATAATACCGTCACTTTGAGAGAAGCCTACACTTGCTGTAAATTGGCCTGACTGCTGCTCTTCAACCGAATAGTTCAAGTCAACTTGATCATCAGTTCCTGCCACAGGTACTGTTTCAAGATTCACAGACCTAAAATACCCTGTTCTTTCCAGCTTCGCTTTGGTCTTTTGAATATTTTTTGTAGATACGATCCCAGCTTCCATCTGCTGAACTTCACGGCGAACCACCTCATCTGCCGTACGGCTGTTCCCGCGTATATTAATTCGCCTCACATATGTCTGCTTTCCAGGGTCGACATAAAACTTTAAAGAAACAGACTTATCTTCTTCATGAACACTTGGCACAGGGCTTATATTGGCAAACATATAACCCTGATCACCCAGCAGCTTCGTCATAGACTCTTGAGCATTGGTCATCGCTTTTCTTGAAAAGACCTGACCCTGTTCAAGATTCATCTTAGCCTTTAGTTCTTCCTCAGGAATAACAAGATCACCAGACACATCAACATCACGCACAGTGTATTGCTCACCCTCATGAATGTTTACTGTAATGAAGACATTCTTTTTATCAGGCGTGATAGAAACCTGTGTTGAATCTATTGCAAAATTCACATAGCCGCGGTCCATATAATGCGAACGCAGACGCTCTAAATCTCCTGAAAGCTTTTCTTTAGCATAACGATCATCATTGGTATAAAAAGACCAAAAACTCGGTAGTTTAAGTGCGAATAGCTTCTTTAGATCTTCATCAGAAAAAATACTATTTCCAATAATATTAATATGCTGAATAGAAGCAACGCTCCCTTCTTTAACATCAATATTAAGTGCAACTCGATTTCCTGATAAAGCTTCCACTTCAGTGTCAATTGCAGCACCGTAACGCCCTTGCCCAACGTAAAGTCGCAACAAGTCCAAGCGAATTTGATCAAGCGCTGAACGCTTAAATACATCCCCTTCACTTAAGCCTGATTGCTTCAAGCCCTTTAGCAAATCTTCGTCTTTAATTACCTTATTACCGTCAAGCTTAATAAGACTTATGGAAGGTCTTTCTTTAACTGTCAGAATTAAATAATTATCTTCTTTGGCAATATCTATATCTTCAAAATATCCCGATTTGAACAACTTCTTAGTAGCTTCAACAAGGTTTGCTTCACTGACGATATCTCCTGATGCTATGGGAAAATTCCTAAACACAACACCTGGTTCAACTCTCTGAATACCTTCTAATCGAATGTCATGCACTTTAAAAGGAGGAAAGGCAGCTTGCGCACTGCCTGCCAACAAAACCAAACCAAGTACAAGCCCAAATTTATTCTTCATTAAACCTCTTCCCAGTATAAGCAATTGCTTTTTAAAGGCGCATAACATCATTAACGATCGCCAGTGTCATAAGCGACAAAAGCAAAGCCATACCCAATTTGAATCCTACTTCTTGTATCTTTTCACTTACAGGCTTACCTGTTATCAGCTCAATACCATAATAGAGTAAGTGACCACCATCAAGAACAGGAATCGGCAGCAAATTCAACACACCCAAACTGATACTTAAATATGCGAGAAAACTGATAAACGGTTCAAAACCTGATGCAGCAGTTGCGCCTGCCACTTTAGCAATGGTGATCGGACCACTCAAGTTTTTTACAGAGATAGCACCTTCAATCATTTTCCATATAGAATCCAATGTTAAACCAACCATATGCACCGTCTTAACATACGCAACACCTATTGCATCGATCGGCCCGTACTGAATAGTCCGTTGCATCTCTACCGGCCATACTGGCGGCTTAACACCTGCACCAATAACACCCTGCACTTCACCATCATCTAATACTTTTATTTTTGGCGTCACCTGAATCGTTTGGCGTAGAGTTGAGCGCTCTACTGAAAACATCAAGGTTCGACCGGGAGCAGACTGAATGGTTTCAACTAAAGCCATCCAATTAGCAATAGGAACACCATCAACGCCCACCACTACATCTCCCACCTGTAAGCCTGCCGCTTCAGCAGCGCCACCAACTACTATTTGTCCTAAAACTGGTTTTATCTCAGGCCTAAATGGCTTAATTCCCATTGCTGATAGAGGAGATTCGTTTTCAATATCAACATTCCAATCATTCAATTTTACAGTATAGTTTTTCGGTTCAGCAGACGCCGAGCTAAGAGCACTGATTGATAATTGACTTGATTCACCAATATGAGAAGCAAAACGCAAGTTCACCTCTTCCCACGACCGAACATCATAACCATCAACGCTAACAACCTCCGCCCCTACCGGCACACCTGATTGCTCAGCCGCTGACCCTGGCGTTATCGAACCAATAACGGGAACAATCGCACTAACACCCACCACAAACATGAGCCAATAAGCAAAAACGGCAAAAACCAAGTTAACTAGTGGGCCTGCGGCCACGATGGCAATTCTTTGAATAACAGGCTTATTATTAAATGCTTGAGACTTTAAATGCTCAGGAACATTGCCTTCACGCTCGTCCAGCATCTTGACATAGCCACCCAGAGGTATAGCAGACACTGAATACTCAGTACCATCTTTACCCATACGCGACCATAGAGACTTTCCGAAACCAACAGAAAACTTGAGTACTTTTACTCCGCAACGACGAGCAACCCAGTAATGGCCCCACTCATGAATTGTGACTAAAATTCCGAGTGTTACAACCGTCGCCAAAAGCGTTTGAATAATTTCCATCAGCACTCACACGATAGGCAAGAAAGTTAAACCCAGAAAATAAAAAGGTGCAGCGGCAAGAATACTGTCGATACGGTCAAGAACACCACCATGCCCCGGCAGGATTGACCCACTATCTTTAATTTGAGCATGCCTTTTAAGCAAGCTTTCAAAAAGATCCCCCATCACTGAGATCAACCCAACGACGACTCCCAACAATAACAAAAACACACTTGATTGAAACTCTAGATCAATCCACCATGCAAAAACGACAACAGTCAAAGCAACTGCAACTAATCCACCATACATGCCTTCACGTGTTTTCCCAGGACTCACATTAGGCGCTAATTTAATACGCCCCCAACGCTTTCCAGAGAAGTACGCCCCAATATCAGCAGCCCATACAATGAGTAACACCAATAAAAGCCATGCATTACCCAAAGTTAAAGATTTCAGCTCAAGCATACTTAACCAAGCAGATACTAAAATCAACACGCCACATAATGCCCTAACCAACATCTGCTTCCATGCACCCTCTGCTGGATACCGGTACACCCACGTAAACGCAATACACCAAGTAGCAACCACAGGGAAAACCATATAAAACTGATACCCCGTTAAGTGCAACCACCAACCTAATAGAATACCAACAAGGACAACACAGGAATAAGCCAGACGGTGCAAAGTCGCTGTCATACCTGAAAGCAAAGCCCACTCCCATGCCCCAATTAAAGTAACTAGTGCAAAGAAAACAGCAAAGCCCTTAACAGGAAGCAAGAAAATACAGCACAACACTACGGGAGCTAAAATAGATGCTGTTATTATTCTCTGTTTAAGCACTCGTGCTTACCTCTAACTGCTCGGTGGTTTTACCAAAGCGCCGTTCACGCGTGCAAAAATCGCGAATAGCCAACCCCAAAGAGTCCTTATTAAAGTCAGGCCAAAAGTCATCTACAAAATAGTATTCTGTGTATGCCATTTGCCAAACAAGAAAATTACTAATACGGCTTTCACCGCCCGTTCTGATACACAAATCAGGTTTTGGCTGGTCATGCAACATTACATATTCACCAAAAACACTTTCAGTAATATCGTCTGGAGCAATCGTACCTTCAGCACACTCAGCAGCCAAACGCTTCGCCGCCTGAACGATATCCCAATGCCCACCATAGTTCGCAGCCACATTCAAAGTAAGTAATGTGTTTGCAGCGGTCAGCTCCTCCACCTTAGCAATTTTACTTTGTAACGTGTCGCTAAACCTCGTCTTATCGCCGATAACATTTAAGCGAATATTGTTTTTATGTAGCTTTTTAGCTTCCCGGTTTAAAGCCAGAAAGAACAATTCCATCAACCCTTTTACTTCCAGCTCAGGGCGTTTCCAATTTTCACTACTAAATGCAAACAGCGTAAGCGATTCGACACCGTACTCTACACAGCCTTCGATAACACTGCGAACACTATCCACACCAGCTTTATGTCCTGCTAGACTTGGTAAGCGATTTGCTTTTGCCCAACGATTATTGCCATCCATAATAATCGCAATATGTTTAGGCAGCGCTTTATCAGCAGGAATATTTAATTTTGAATGTACTGACATATAGAGGGTCAGATAGGCCAGCTCACACCGGCCCTCCTTCTGATTTAGATTTCCATCAAGTCTGCTTCTTTTTTCACAAGCAAACCATCAATTTCAGCTACGTACTTATCGGTCAGCTTCTGAATACCATCCTGCCCGCGACGCTCTTCATCTTCTGAAATGTCTTTTTCTTTCAAAAGATCTTTAAGATCGCTATTAGCATCACGACGAATATTCCGTACAGAAACTCTTGCCGACTCTGCTTCAGCACGCGCTTGCTTAATATAGACCTTACGCGTCTCTTCAGTTAACGCTGGCATTGGAACACGAATAACGCCACCATTTGACGAAGGATTCAAACCTAAATCAGACTTATAAATCGCTTTCTCGATGTCTGATACTGTTTGCTTTTCCCATGGTGAAATCATAAGGGTTCTAGCATCTTCAACTGTAACGTTGGCAACCTGCTGTAGCGGCACCGGAGCCCCGTAATACAAAACTTGAACGGAGTCCAAAATGCTTGGATGAGCACGTCCTGTTCTAATCTTCTTAAAATGATCTACCACTGATTCAACGCTTTTCTTCATCCGCGTTTCAGCATCACTTGCTATCTCATTCAGCATATTGATCTCCAGTTACTTCGCCACCGATCAAAGTACCCTCATCACCGCCTCCCAGCAGATTAACAAGCGCACCAGGGCGATTCATATTAAACACCCGAATAGGCATATCATGGTCACGGGTTAAGCAAATCGCCGTCAAATCCATCACAGCCAACTGTTTCTCCAACACTTCATCATAAGACAAATGCAAATAACGCTTAGCAGTAGGATCTTTCATTGGGTCTGCAGTGTACACCCCATCTACTTTTGTCGCTTTCAAAACGACATCAGCATCTATCTCAATACCTCTCAGACAAGCGGCCGAATCCGTAGTAAAGAAAGGATTCCCCGTACCCGCTGAAAAAATAACAACATCGCCCTGACTTAAATAACGCATGGCATTACGTCGGTCATAATGATCAACAACACCACTCATAGGAATAGCAGACATCACACGCGTTGCAATATTTGACCGCTCTAGCGCATCCCGTAATGCAAGTGAATTCATTACCGTCGCTAGCATACCCATATGGTCGCCCGTTACTCGGTCTAAACCAGCAGCGCTTAAGGTCGCACCGCGAAACAAATTACCACCACCAATGACAATACCGACTTGTACACCAATCCCAACCAACTGACCTATCTCTAGCGCCATACGGTTAAGAACTTTAGGGTCGATACCAAAATTTTCTTCTCCCATTAAGGCTTCACCGCTTAATTTCAGAAGAATACGTTTATATTTGGCGTGTTTAGAATTTACGGCAGGCATTATAGGATCTCCGCAGAACGAAGTTAGAAGGATATAGACTTATAAAACAGTGTGCGTACTGTAACACAGCACACACACCTTTCTAGCGCGCAGAGTTATTTATTATTTAACTGTGCCGCTACTTCAGCTGCAAAATCCAACTGCTCAACTTCGATACCATCACCTACTTCTAAACGAGAGAAAGAGGCAACTTCACCGCCAGCCGCTTTAACCATTTCACCAACAGTTTGCTCTGGATTTTTAACAAATGCTTGCTCAACAAGGCTGTTTTCAGCAAGGAATTTGTTAATACGACCAACAACCATTTTCTCTGCAATTGCAGGTGGCTTACTAGCCATATCAGGCTGAGCCAAAATGATTTCTTTTTCTTTAGTGATAACAGCTTCAGGCATATCGCTCTGAGAAACCACCTGAGGGTTAACGGCAGCAACATGCATCGCAACATCTTTAGCCACTTCAACGCTAGCGCCTTTCAAAGACACTAATGTAGCAATACGGCTATTGCTATGAACATAAGCGCCAACTAGCTCACCTTCTACGATGGAGATACGACGAAGACCGATGTTTTCACCGATTTTCTGAACCAATGCTTCACGCGCTGATTCCAATTCACCTGCCATCAGAGCAGCTACATCATCAGACTTAGCTGCAAATGCTGCATCAGCAACTTTTCCAACAAAGCCAAGAAAACCCTCATCACGTGCAGCAAAATCAGTTTCAGAGTTTACTTCAACAATGATACCGTAAGAATTATCATCAGCAACACGTACAGCAACCACACCATCAGCAGCCGTACGGCCAGCTTTCTTGGCAGCTTTCATGCCTGATGACTTACGCATCTCATCAATTGCAGCTTCAACATCACCGCCAGCTTCTACGAGTGCTTTTTTACACTCCATCATACCCAAGCCTGTACGGTCGCGCAGTTCTTTAACTAACTTAGCAGATACACTTGCCATTCGAATTACCCCTTGATTACGCATTCAATCAAAATCTAAAAAAGGGGAGCAAAGCTCCCCCCTGATACTCAACGCTGCTGAAGTCAGACTTCGCAGCTACAGAACTTATTCTGCAGCAGCTTCTACTTCAACAAATTCGCTTTTGTCGCCACCAGCAACTTCAACGCCTTCGCCACATGCATCAGCTACAGACTTAACGTAGATCTGAATTGCACGAAGAGCATCATCATTACCCGGGATAACATAATCAATGCCATCTGGGTTGCTATTAGTATCAACGATACCGATAACTGGGATACCTAGCTTGTTTGCTTCATTAACAGCAATACGCTCATGGTCAACATCAACTACAAATAGAGCATCAGGAAGACCACCCATATCCTTGATACCACCGATAGAACGATCCAGCTTTTCCATTTCACGTTGACGCATCAACGCTTCTTTCTTAGTAAGCTGAGAGAAAGTTCCATCGCTTGAAGCACCTTCAAGCTCGCGCAAACGACGAATAGACTGACGAATAGTTTTGTAGTTTGTCAACATACCACCTAACCAACGGTGATTAACAAACGGCATACCTACACGTAGCGCTTCTTCTTTAATGATTTTGCTTGCAGCACGCTTAGTACCAACGAACAAAACTTTATTTTTGTTCTGAGCTAAGCCCTGAACAACGTCTAGCGCACCGTTTAGTGCAGGCAGAGTGTGCTCTAGGTTGATGATATGAATTTTGTTACGAGCACCAAAAATGTATTGAGACATTTTTGGGTTCCAGTAACGAGTCTGGTGACCAAAGTGAACGCCTGCTTTTAGCAGCTCACGCATTGTAACTTGTGCCATGTTTAGCATTTCCTGTTTTAAATTGGGTTCAACCTCCACATATCCCAGCATCCAACCGTAAACGGCACCCGGAAACTGTGACGATATGTGTGTGAGATAAGCCTCGAAATACATACTGCATTTCGGGAGCGCGTTTTATACCACAAGATGCGAACAATTTGAAGGTCGACTTCGCTCAGGGAGGATAATTCGGTACAATCAGTTTTATCTATGCTTAATACCCCGACTTATTGCTTACCAAAGTCGGATATTCATTATTTTAAGGAAAACTATGTCCATTATTATAAAGACCCAGGAAGAGATTGAAAAAATGCGTATTGCTGGGCGGCTAGCAGCCGAGGTTCTCGAAATGATAGAACCTCACATTGCTGTCGGTGTGACGACCAATCAATTGGATAAAATCTGTCATGATTACATTACGAATGAGCAGCACGCCATTCCTGCACCACTGAACTACCATGGATTCCCAAAATCCATTTGCACCTCGGTCAACCAAGTAGTTTGCCATGGGATTCCGAATGACAAACCTTTGAAAGAAGGCGACATGGTCAATGTCGACATTACCGTTATAAAGGATGGTTATCACGGCGACACCAGCAAAATGTTCTTTGTCGGAAAAGAGCTCCCACATGCTAAGCGCTTAGCTGAAGTTACACTAGAATGCCTTTACAAAGGTATTGAACTCGTTAAGCCTGGTGCATTTTTAGGTGATATTGGTCACGTTATACAAAAACACGCAGAATCCAATCACTACACAGTCGTACGTGAGTACTGTGGACACGGCATCGGTATAGAGTTTCACGAAGATCCACAAGTTTTGCATTACGGCCGCTCAGGGACTGGGGTAAAACTTGAAGAAGGCATGATTTTCACTATCGAACCTATGATTAATGCAGGAAAGCGTGACGTCAAACTCTCCAAAAAAGATGGCTGGACGGTAGAAACGAAAGACCGTCGTTTATCAGCACAATGGGAGCACACCATCCTTGTCACAGAAACTGGATTTGAAGTGCTCACTCGCCGATCTGAAGAAACCTTTTAATCATACCGAGATTAAAAAATGACCACGACCTTGCAGCAACTTGCAGAAACTGATGCTTTTATTGATATACAAGCATTTGAAGCACGCTTATCCAGTGGCGAGCCACCCATTAAGATATTCAAAAGCACCATTAACAAAGCCCAGGCTGAAATGGATGCTCGCTTCAAATCAGGGGAAGATATCCGCAAATTGATCTATGGTCGCGCAGGCGTGGTTGACGTTATCCTCACAGCTGCTTGGAATCTCTTTACATGGCCTAATGACAAGCAAATATCTCTGATTGCTGTCGGCGGGTATGGTCGAGGCGAATTACACCCACACTCAGATGTCGACCTTCTGATTCTTGTCGACGATATCAACCCTGCCGAATACGAAGAAAGCATCAGCCAATTTCTTACACTGCTGTGGGATATCACATTAGAAATCGGCTCCAGTGTACGCAGCATAGAAGACTGCTATGACAAGTCACGTGACGACATTACGATCGCCACGAATCTAATTGAATCTCGTCCATTAACGGGCGATCCGCAATTACACCAACGCATGTATGATCGCGTTACGTCTGAAGGTGCATGGACAGACAAGGAATTTTTTATTGCCAAGCTTAAAGAGCAAAAAGCTCGGCACCAGAAGACCAACAATACAGAATATAACCTAGAACCCAATTTAAAAAACTCTCCCGGCGGACTACGTGATTTACAAACCATCGGCTGGGTTGCTAAGCGTCATTTTGGTACCACTTATATTCGCGACCTAGTTGATCACGGTTTCGTTACAGAGTCAGAACTAGAAACACTCAACCGGGGCGAACTCTACCTCTGGACTGTACGCTATGCGCTCCATATGCTCTGCAGGCGCCGCGAAGACAGACTACTATTTGACCATCAACGAACACTCGCTGACTTTTTCGGCTACAAAGATCAACACGGCGCACTTGCCGTTGAACAGTTCATGAGCAAATATTACCGTGTCGCCATGGCCATGGGCGAGTTCAACGATATGCTCTTGCAGTACTTCAGTGAAGCAATCCTTAAAATAGATGACAAGCAAACCATCACATCTATCAACAAACGCTTCCAAATTCATAATAACTATTTAGAAGTCACCTACGACAAAGTATTTGAATATCACCCATTCGCGTTACTCGAAGCCTTCGTTTTATTAGCACAACACGATGAAATACTCGGCGTAAGAGCATCTACAATCAGGCTAATTCGGGATCACAGACATCTAATTGATGACGATTTTCGTAACGACCTACGTAACACAAGCTTATTCATGGAATTAATGCGCTCTCCTAACGGCGTTTCAACCGAGCTCAATCGGATGAACCGCTACGATATTCTTGGGCGCTACCTGCCGGAGTTTGGAAAAATTGTAGGCCAGATGCAGCATGACCTCTTCCATATATACACGGTCGACGCGCATACGATGAAAGTCATTCAAAAAATGCGCCAATTCCGCCATAACGATCACCGCGAACAATTCCCTATAGCGCACAGGGTCGTCAACAACCTCCCCAAAATTGAGCTTCTCTACATAGCCGGTCTCTATCACGACATTGCGAAAGGGCGCGGTGGAGACCATTCAGAGCTTGGGTCTGTGGATGTTATGGAATTTTGTGAACGCCATCATTTAGGCAAATGGGACAGCCATTTAACAGCGTGGCTTGTACGTAGCCATCTACTCATGTCCATGACTGCACAACGCAAAGATATCACTGATCCAGATGTAATCCACAATTTTGCTATGCACGTTCGCGACACCGTTCATCTGGATTACCTCTATGTGCTGACGGTAGCCGATATCAATGCTACCAACCATACACTTTGGAATAATTGGCGCGCAACGCTCTTAAGGCAACTTTATACAGAGACCAAGCGAGCACTAAGACGCGGCTTAGAAAACCCGATCAATAAAGAGGATAGAATAGAGCAAGTACAACACGACGCTATGCTAATTCTTGCTCATTCAGGGCAACCGCAGAATGAAATCAAAGAGTTCTGGAGCATGCTGGGTGAAGATTACTTCCTACGAGAGGAAGCAAGAAATATTGCATGGCACACGCAATCTATTCTTGAACACGGATCAAATGTACTGCCATTGATACTGATTCAACAGACCTCTTACCGAGTTTTCGAAGGGGCGACTGAAATCTTTATTTATAGCGAAGATATCCAAAACATGTTTTCAGCTACCGTTGCCACACTGGACCAACTACACCTTAATATTCAAGATGCACGTGTCATTTTAACTGATGATGGCAGAACCCTAAATACCTACACAGTCCTTACAGACGACGATGAAGCCCTATCAGAAAACCCAAGCTATTTGAGCAGTATTCAAGAACGTCTAATTGAAGCACTGGATGATCCTGACGATTATCCAGACATCATTCATAGACGCGTTCCTAGACAAATGAAGCTCTTTGCTATGCCAACCACAGTCAGCCTCAGTAACGACCCTAACTTACAGCTAACGGTAATGGAAGTTCGCACGCCTGATCGCCCTGGCTTGCTGGCACGAATTGGGCAAATTTTCTCAGAACTCAACATTTCTGTACGAAAAGCAAAAATCGCCAGCGTAGGTGAACGCGTAGAAGATTTCTTCTTTTTAACAGACAGCAATGGCTTACCCATTAGTGACCCAGAACTATGCCAAGAACTGCAAACACGTGTCTGCAGAGAACTAGATGAACATGTTCGCGATGAATAAATAACTAACAGAGAATAAAAATGGACCAACAAACCAAAACAGAAATTGAAGCAGCAGCGTTTCGCCAGCTAGTTGCACACTTAGACAAACGTAAAGATGCTCAAAACATCGATCTAATGAATCTGGCTGGATTCTGCCGAAACTGTTTATCAAAGTGGTATAAAGCCGCCGCAGAAGAGCGAGGAGAAGAGCTAGACTACGAACAAGCCAGAGAAGTCGTCTATGGCGAGCCCTACTCTGACTGGAAGAAAAAACATCAAAAAGAAGCGACGCCAGAACAACTTGCTGCTTTTGCCAACTCAGAAGCCGGAAAGTAATCGGTCATAAATCACCATCAGCTCCAGCGCCTAATTGACCCAAGCGCGCTGAAGCTGGTTCATATCCACTTCTAAAATAGTGGCATATGTATCATCCTGAACAGGATACGTTTTTACGACTCTGGCTCCGCGAACAAATCCTGCTACTGCTGCTTTAAAAGAATCTCGTTGCATTACCATATCCTGAACGGTGGTCGTACCAAATATATACTGCCCATGTACGATTCCCACCAACTCCTGATAAGCCCTTAACTTAGATGCACGCATTGCCATCACTACTTTTTGCTGACGAGTACTTCCTGGCTGCAAGCTAATGGGGGCATAACCTGTCGCTTGCACCCAGACAGATTCTTGGATAACTGCACTTTCTACTATAGGAGACGGTATTTTATCTACTGCCTCATTAACGGTAATCATGGCCGTCTCACAGCCCGACAACAAAACAGTCAAAAATACGAATAACAACCTCATTTAACCACCCTCTGCGGAGCTGATCCATTTTCTATAATATAACCGTTATTCAATGCCTTAACCGGATCAAACCCAGGAAGCCCTCCCTCAAGTCTCTGATTAGGAATATGAGTTTGTGCCGCCGCTAGCACTTGTCGAGTTGTTGTATCAAGTATTCGAGCATTAATGACGATGCCATCAGGATGATGAGCATAAGTCCCCGTCAATACAAAATAAATTTTATACCTCTGGCGTAACGCTGATATATTTCGTTTCGATACAGGAGATTTAACCGTAGTTGACAGACTTACTGCACGATAATCGACTAAGTTATAACCTCGCTGCTGTAGTGGAAAGATAAAACTTTCTGATAAACGAGCACCAAACAGTGAGTCCGGCACACTATGCCGTAACGAAGCAAAAGGTAAAACCGCTATAGGAAATCGCTTCACTTTATTTCGACTCAACCCATTGATTAACTGCTCACTCATTTGCTCTACAGCTTCACTGACAGGGTCGATATCAGCATTTTTAGCAGCCACCACCGCGGTAGAAACAGGCTCGCTTACAACAGAATTGCGTGCACTAATGACTAATGCTTTACTTGCTTGAGGGCTTAACTTTTCAATTGTCACAGGTACCGGCTGTTTATATGAACACCCACTACCCAGCAAACCAACTAACACAATTAGACTGATATTTTTAATCATATATGCCCACTTATACTTCACTCATACCTTACTCGTATTATTCATTCTGAACAGCTAGCACGAATAAACAAACACATGATTTGCATGTAAGGCGTAAATTGAATACCTTTTCTTCTATTATTCATATATCGGTCAGGTTGCTCTCATGTTGAGACATTTTCAAGATTATTTCTTTTCAATCATACTTTTACTATCTAGCACTTGCGCTTTCGCCACAACCGTAGAAGCAACAGGCCAAGCATTAATTGTCGACAACAACATAAGCAATGCTCGAGAACAAGCCATTGCTGATGCCAAACAGCAAGCATCCTTACAAGCGGCTGCATACATTAGCAGTACTCAGCAAGTAGAAGATGGCATTCTTGAAATTGATAACATGCGAATCTCTACCGCAAGCCAACTATCGAACATTGAAATCGTTGAAGAAAAACTATTCGGTAAAAAACTACACGTTAGAATTCGTGCTGAAATTGACACAAAAACTACCTGCGCGAACGGTAATACAGGCAATAGCTTTCGTAAAAGCATTGCAATAACGGCCTTTCCATTAGAGCACCGCTTACAAGCTAACCTAGGCAGCTTAATAAACATTGAATCGAATATCGCTACCCAACTTGTTTCTCGCTTAAACACAGCACCGGGCATTTCAGCTCTTAACGCGGGCAATTTATCGCTTCACAAGCAGCTTGGCACCGCAACCTCTCGACAGCTAGACAGCGGCGCTCTCACAACCATGATGGCTTACACCCAACAACTGGAAAGCCAGTTTATTGTCTCTGGTGTTATCAGAGACTTATCCATGAACAACCCAAACACCATAAAAGAAAAAAACTGGCTAGTTGATACCTACAATACGCTCGACTACAAAAGCAAAAAACATCTACGCAACTTCAGTTTGGACCTCTTCATCCACGATGGATTTAGCGGCACATTATTAGAACAGAAAAGCTATACCACACAAGGGCGCTGGAATCATTCAGAGACTGATAAAGTAGGATTTGCCACGCCTGAATTCTTCAGCGGCGATTATGGACAACATGTCCAACAGTTGCTCAACGACATCAGCAAAGACCTCTCTAAATCCCTACGCTGCCTACCCTTTTCAGCAAGAATCACCCGGACAGAAGAAAACAACCTTTGGATAAATGCGGGAAAAGATAGCGGACTATCAAGAGGAGACAAATTAAGCATTTATCGTAAAACTATTTTTTACAATCAGTCTAGCTATCCTACTACTGAATTAATAAACACGCGTTTAACCATGATTGTTGATGAAATACAGCCGACAACGGTTAAAGGACACATCAATAGTTTAACAACACAGCACAATATTCAGCCCGATGACATTGTGATGTACTGGTAATGGTTTACTTCGCTAGCTCCCACTCTATAATCTGCATCTTTAATCGTCATATGAAAAAGGGCCTCCAATGCAAACTGAGCTGTTCAACCAGTTAGAAAACAAAATTGAAAACATGATCGACGAAGTCGAGCTGCTAAGAATGGAAATCAGCGAACTACGCGAAGCGAAGCAAAAACTGGAAGATGAGCAACAAGTTTGGCAGAACAACCTGCAGCATCTCCTGAACAAATTTGATTCAGTCGACGCCACAGAATAAGTTGATAAAGAAGAGGGCTCAGTCAGTTATTTCTGAGTCCCTCGAATATTAATTTCCACACGACGGTTCAACGCACGCCCCGAAGCGTTACCATTATCAGCCACAGGATATCTTTCCCCGTATCCTTGCGTGCTAATACGCAATACCTTGATGCCATTCTGAGCTAGATGATTTGCAACGCTGGCTGCTCGCTGCTCTGACAACTTCTGGTTATGCTCAAATGAACCGGTACTATCAGTAAAGCCATTAACGCTTAACGCTGTTTTATCAAACTCAGTTAATACGATAGCCACCGAATCTAGCACTGGATAAAAGTTACTAGCAATTTGATATGAATTTGTCTGGAAAGTAACATTTCCCGGCATGATCAGACGAATTTCATCGCCAACACGCTCCACACTGACCCCTGTCCCTTCCAGCTTCTGGCGCAACAAGGCTTCTTGTTGGTCCATATAGTAACCAATGCCTCCACCAGCAGCTCCTCCAACCAAAGCACCAATGGCAGCACCCTTCGTTCTATCCCCTTTACCTGATACAGCAGAACCAATCAGAGCCCCCGCTAACACGCCAATACCAGCCCCTTTAGCAGCATTACCGGTCTTCTGCTCACGCGAATAAGGGTCTATTGTGGTACACCCAGCTAAAACACTGGATGCTATTAATGCGATAACTAATTTTTTCATAAAATTCTCTCAATCGTGCTAAATAGTTTCAAATATCAAATCAGTTTACTCTGCGTCGCTTACTCGTTGACAACATAAAAAACCATCATTCGATATCAACAATACGATGACATACCTGCCTTAAGGCAATTTATAACAAACTTCACTATATTCATTCTACTGATATAGGCAATTTTCCTATATTCCATCTAGTCACAGATCAACTGTACCGCTAGAATATAAATTTTACTGTACCTATTCAGTCAGGTTAATCCAGATATAGTTCCAGCCGAGGAGTTTTCATTGTCACATCTACCTCTAATCGTCGGTTTCGGTGGAATAAATCCCGCAGGTCGCTCATCGTTTCATCACGCCTATCGTCGACTAATTTTTGACAAACTGGACCAAAAAAACCAACAAAACACACTGTTAGGCTTAGCCACACTCATGGGTCTAGCATCGTATAAAGAAGGTCACTACTTCAACAAATCCGGTGAACAGTTTCCTATAGAGTCGCTTCTTTCTAATATTAAAGATCAACTTCTCAGCTCGACACTAATTCGTCGCATTGAAACTGACTGCTTTGATGTAAATAAAGTCACGTTTAATAAATCGGCTTCATTACAAAAAACAAATAACGAGAGTATTTGTTTTACATTGCGCAAACGCCACTTACCGAACAGAATCCCTGAAAACTGGTCAGTCACGCCAGCAAGCGGTCAAGATGTTGAAGTAACTGTCAGCGGCACACTTGATGCCATATTCTTAGATTATAAAACAGCACTCGTTCAGTCTGCTGGACAGTTACCTTCTGGCTTTCAACCAGGAAAACTTTACCAATCTCGGAACCACCCGCGAAATTTACAAATGACTGTCTTCAGCGCCTCTGACGCCTTACTATCAACAGGCATACCTTATGAAGATATCTTAAATCGAATTTCACCCGACCAAATTGCCGTGTATGCCAGCAATTCTATTGGCCAACTGGATGATTTTGGTTTTGGCGGGCTGACGAAATACCCTTCGATAGGCAAGCGCACCAGTTCTAAACAAATGCCGCTTGGGTATGCGCAAATGCCCGCTGATTTTGTCAATGCTTACATACTAGGCAATGTAGGAACTACAGGAGGCTCTCTTGGGGCCTGCGCTACCTTTTTGTACAACTTACGCAGTGGCATTCAAGACATTAGCTCCGGTCGCAGAAAAGTCGTTATGGTCGGCGGTAGTGATGCACCTATTACGCAAGAAGTAATAGAAGGCTTCAGAGCGATGGGAGCACTAGCTGAAGATAAAGACTTACGCGTACTCGATAAACTGACAGAGCTTACAGATGAACACTATCGTAAAGCTTGTCGCCCCTTTGGCAACAACTGCGGTTTCACTATTGGCGAGTCTAGCCAATTTATATTACTGATGAGTGACGACCTAGCGCTAGAGCTAGGCGCTGAAGTTTACGGCACCATCCCTGATGTGTTTGTTAATGCAGATGGCCACAAAAAATCCATTTCAGCGCCAGGTATCGGAAATTATATAACACTAGGGAAAGCCGCATCTCTGGTTAAAAATATTTTAGGAAAGGAATCGCTACAACAACGTTCGTATGTACAAGCACACGGCACAAGCACACCACAAAACAGGGTAACCGAATCACACGTCATTAATGAAATAGCGAAGGCATTTGATATTAAATCTTGGCCCGTTGCTGCCATTAAATGCTATCTAGGCCATTCTCAGGGTACCGCCGGTGGAGACCAACTGACCACTTCATTAGGCACATGGGCGTATGGCTATATCCCAGGCATTAGCACAACAGACGAAATCGCTTCCGATGTACATCAGTCTAATTTACTGTTCTCCCAACAGCACTTAGAAGTAGGAATACAAGGAATGGATAGCGTCATTCTTAACTCAAAAGGTTTTGGCGGCAACAATGCCAGCGCACCGGTGTTAGCGCCGCATATTGCAAAGCAAATGCTCTTAGCCAAACATGGAAAGAATAAAATAGCTGAGTGGGAAAGCAAAAAAACTATTACGTTAGCGCGGGCCAATGATTATGATCAACAAACAACATTAGGGCTTACTAGGCCAATTTATCACTATGACCAAAATGTATTGGCAGGTGATGATTTAGAAATCACTGAAGACAGTATTCGTCTTCCTGGATTTGAAAATAAAATTGATCTAAATACACCTAACCCTTTTAGCGACTACGTCACTAAATAATAAATTTTTAGAGAGAGCTTTATGAATAAACTGTCATCTTTTTTACTTGTATTAACTGTAGCTCTTTTGAGTGGGTGTTTTTCAACGGGTAACCAAGTGACAGGAGAACAAGACAGTAGTTATTATTTAATTGATACCAAAGCGGGAACCCTGTGCAAGCAAAGCACTGGGTTTTGCGTGCAACTGAGTCTTGTTGCCAGCCAAAACGGTGTACTGCCGGCGGTTGAAAAGGCATATCAGCAAAAAATATCAGAACCGAACTACCCTCGCAGCTTGATGATCATGCTGCTTACACCCAACGACAAAAGCTACCAAGCAAAAAATCTTGATACTAACGGCAGGCTATATCGCTTACCTAGAAATGTAAAAACTGATACCGCTTGGAAAGCACTTAATGAGCTTCACTATGCCACGTACAAGTAGGTCTAATTACTTTTCAATGCCAGTAGCTGCATAACATTCGTACTCGTTATTGCAGCAATAGTTTCAATAGGCTCAGACCTCAAGCGCACCAACTCATGAAGCACATCAGCTAAAAACTCCGGCCGATTTGGCTCCCCCTGACGTCCAAACAAAGGCATATCGGGCGCATCTGTTTCTAATACAATAGACTCAAGTGGAAGGCTTGCAGCAAGCCCTCTGATCTTATTGGCACGAGGGTACGTCAACGTCCCACCGAACCCTAATTTAAAGCCCAATTGAACATACCGCTCAGCTTGAGAGGCACTGCCACTAAAAGCATGCACGATACCTCCCTGTTCAAACTTCATTTCTCTCAGCGTTTTCAACATAGAGTCATGTGCTTTTCTCACATGCAACAGAACAGGTAGCTGATTTGCTTTAGCTATTTTCAACTGCGCTTTCAATAAAGCAATTTGAGCAACAGAATCATAGCCCTCAATATAAAAGTCCAAACCAATTTCGCCCACGGCGCAAACAGGATGGGTAGCTATACATTCAGCCAATGGGCGTAATTCGGATAATGAGTGCTTTTGCATGAAACAAGGATGCAATCCTAATGCAAAAGATACATGCGGATAAATGGACGCTATATCAATAACTCGCTGAAAGTCTTGATACATAACACCCGGTATAACGATATGACTGACACCAGCAGCTTGTGCATTTTTCACCAACTGCCGGCGTGTTGCATCAAATACAGGAAAATCAAGATGACAATGACTATCAATAATTTGCCAGCCTGCCATCTATACTCTCCTTCACCTCTCTTGTTAAATAAACTTAATGCTCTCGAGTTGCGCGGAACTGCACATCCGGCCAACGCTCTTGCGTCAAGCTAAGATTAACGCGAGTAGGCGCAAGATAAGTCAACAATCCGCCACCATCTAGCGCGAGGTTTTCGTAGCCTTTTTTACGTAAGTCTTCGAGCATTTTATTGTCATCGCATTCAACCCAGCGGGCTGTTTGAACCGATATAGGTTCATATTTGCAATCTACTTTGTACTCATCTTTCAAGCGAAACATAACGACTTCAAACTGCAGCTGGCCAACAGCACCCAAAACCAAATCATTGTTTTTAAGTGGCTGAAATAACTGCACAGCCCCTTCTTCGGCCAATTGCTGCAAACCTTTCTGTAGCTGTTTCGCTTTAAGTGGGTCTAGCGGCCTAACACGTTGAAACATCTCAGGAGCAAAATGAGGAATGCCTGTGAATTTTAAAATTTCACCTTCGGTAAAAGTATCACCAATTTGAATAGTACCGTGGTTATGTAAACCAATAATATCACCCGACCAAGCCTCCTCTACATTTTCACGGTCACCCGCAAGAAATGTAACGGCATCAGCAATACGTACATCTTTGTTAATACGCGTGTGCTTCATCTTCATGCCACGCGTATAGCTACCTGAGCAGATGCGCATAAAAGCGATACGGTCGCGATGCTTAGGATCCATATTGGCTTGAATTTTGAAAATAAAACCAGAAAACTTACTTTCATCAACGGCAACCTTACGAGTAGTTGTTTCACGTGCGATAGGTGCAGGCGCCCACTCGACAAAGTCATTTAGCATTTCACGAACACCGAAGTTACCCAGTGCTGTCCCGAAAAAAACGGGCGTTTGCTTGCCGGCGAGAAACGCCTCTCGATCAAACTCATGGCTCGCACCACGAACGAGTTCTATCTCGTCAGCGAAATCATCATAATCATCGCCTAACAATTCCCGCGCTTCGGCCGATTCTAACCCTTGAATCTTTGTGTCGTCCGACAATACCGCGTTTTGTCCCGCTTTATAAACATGGATAGTATCGGTGTAAAGATTGTATACGCCTTTAAAAAACGTACTCATTCCGATTGGCCAGTTAATCGGCGCTGCCTGAATTTTCAACACTTCTTCAATTTCATCTAATAACTCGATTGGGTCGCGAATATCACGGTCCATCTTGTTAACAAACGAAAAAATGGGTGTATCACGCAATCGACAAACATCCATTAATTTAATGGTACGATCCTCGACACCCTTCGCGCCATCAACAATCATCAAGGCGCTATCTACCGCCGTCAAGGTACGGTAAGTATCTTCAGAGAAATCTTCATGCCCCGGTGTATCAAGTAGATTGACAACACGATCGTTCCAATGAAATTGCATCACAGAAGAAGTAATAGAAATCCCACGATCTTGCTCCATCGTCATCCAGTCAGACGTCGCGTGACGGTCACTCTTTTTACCTTTGACCGTACCAGCTTTTTGAATCAGATTTCCCAATAGCAACAGTTTTTCAGTGATTGTGGTTTTACCCGCATCCGGGTGGGAAATGATCGCAAAAGTCCTGCGCTTAAACACTTCTTGCGCAATAGCAGAGTTAGACATGAGATAGAATCTTCTGAGTTATGCATAGGTCGGTGGCTTAAAAGAAAAAACCAATCAGCAACCTGCATGCGTTAAATAGGATTGGAGACTATTTTCGCTGATATAGCGAAGAGAAACAATCCAAGCAGCGTTGTTTCATGTTAATAGGCATATCAAGCCACCCACCAACCACTCATTCCTTTATATAAAATCATAACAGCTGATACAGATGAGATAATAAGCAGTACGGGTTTAGTGGATGAGACACTAATACGATTATCACATAGGCGCGCAAATCCGAACCCTACCAACACTCCGGGTAGCATTTTAAGACTCAACACTAAGCTACTCATATCAACCCGTCCTTGCAGCGCTAGAAACAAGATTGAAATCGGGGTCCCAATAAGAAAAAAAGCGGCTAATTCATTACGAGCCGTGACTCTATCTACACTCTGGTACACCAGCGCTATAGGAGGCCCTCCCACCGATGTCACTGTACCAATCAGGCCTGAAAAAAAGCCGCCTATACTAAGAGTGATAGGATTTAATGAAATTTTACAGGTATACAAAGATATAAGGACTGCCATCAGTAGAACGCCGCCAAAAAGAATACTCAGCATATAGGGTGGTGCAGTAACTAATAAAATAGCACCGCACCAACACCCAGGAAAACGTGCAACAATTGCGGGAAACACCCGTCGCCAACACAGGAGCTTTCGTTGGTTTAACACCAACAACAACGAGAGACTAAACCCCAAGATAAGGGCGGGCACAGGAACATAAGCAGGATCAATCAGGTAAAGCAAGGGTGCAGCCAGTAAGCCAAAACCAATACCTACCCATGTTTGAAGAATGATCCCACTCATCACTATTAGCAACGCCAATAGATCTAACGCCGTGTAGCTAAAACTCAACGCCCCCCTGCGCCCATACGAGAACGCTCAGTGTTTTCCACCAGGATACCTTCACCAATTTTGTTAATTTCAGCCCACAGTGTTTCATCAATTTCGATTCCATGATCAACGCTATACTCTTTGTTTGTCGCCACTTGTTGGGCGCTCACATAGCAAGCATTAGAGTTCCCTTTAGATTGCTGTAAAGAGGTCGTCAAATCAACACGAGAGCTACAGATAATCGTCAACGTTTGCTTATCTGCTGCATTGGTTTCAAGGCTTGCTAGGTTAGTGACAGCTTCACTGTAACTCGGGTATCTGTCACCCGATTTAATCGCAACAGTATGCTCGCTAACCACTCGGCTACCATTTTGCCAATAAGCAGCCGCGCTGATACCACGCCTCCCACAATCCGTCAGTGCTTTTAGTACAAACATACGGTTATGACAGTTATGCACCGTGACAGTGGCTATGCCACATTCCAGCGCCTTAGCATGAGCAAGATCGACAGAAGCAGCAATACAGTTAAGCGCGCTACGGCCATTACTATCAATAATGGCTGATGTATTATCTTCATAAATAACCGTACTTAACGGCTTCTCTTTGTCTTCTTTTATATAGGCTATAGCTCTATCCAGCTCACCTAAGCCATTGAGCCCATGCTTTTCTAACCACAAAATCATATTGGCAGCATCTTCATAATTACCAACAAAATAACCACTTGCCTCAAAACAGCGTCGTAGAGCAGCTTTAAGTTCTATCATTGATACGTGCATAGCTTTCTCCTACTGTGCTGAGGCTTCAGGGTTTGAATCGTTTAATGATGCCGCGTCTAGTGTTGGCGCTAATGGCATAAACCAGTCATCGTTAAAAGTTTCACCAATATCTTCAAGTAATGGTGCTCCCTGAAACATCGTATTACGTACCCACAAACGAGAACGAGGATCAAATTTACCGACACCAAAGAATGCTAATTTTGCTCGCAACAGATGCATGGGCAGAACATTCCTGTCTAATAAATTAGCCTGGATATCACCATAGACACATTTATTCATCGTCTGAATCCTGCGCACGATGCCCCGCAATTTCGGGTTTGCCACCATGAAACGAGCAGCCGTATGCTG
>NZ_JADGEV010000002.1:50041-65035 GCF_016744175.1 Neptunomonas sp.
CTGGATATCACCATAGACACATTTATTCATCGTCTGAATCCTGCGCACGATGCCCCGCAATTTCGGGTTTGCCACCATGAAACGAGCAGCCGTATGCTGCGGATAAGCGTCCACATACTCACAAAGCTGGTCATAGCATTTACGCACCGCATAACCTACACCCAGCGCCATCTGTTTTTTACGACCTTCTTCTAACTCAGTACCACCTAAACGTGGCTCCATTTTCTCTTCTGAGCGGTACCAGAATATTTCGCGAGCACCCTCTGCAGTAAAGTCGATCGCTAATGCCCAGTCGTAACGCTGCTCGATTACTTCTTTTAACTGCTGCACTGGCATTAGGGGATCAAGATCTAAGAACTCTTCCGCCGTATGATAATCTTCTAAGTCATCGACTAACTCAGGGTACATCTCTAACATCATGGAGATCAGCATTTCCTGCCCTTGCAAAGAGCATTGCTCCTCACTCCATTGCAATAACTCATTCCAGTTATTGAAAGAAACAGCCACTCGTTCTTTCAATGCTGCCATATCTTTAAGCACTTGCTGATTATTAGCGCTCTGCCACTCATCTTCCGTCACCGTTTCAACGGTATGAACACAACAGCGATCAATTAACTCATCCAACTGTTGATGAATATGAGCATCAACTCCTCCCAATACCCGAATGCGAGCCAACGCTAATTCACGCATTTCTACCCATTGATTAATCAATATCGGATGGTTTATGAGGTAAGGAGCCATGCCTAAACCCGTTGAATTCCCAATCCCGAAGAAGCGCTTAATTTCTGGCTGCATAGGCCCATAAGAAGCGGGAGATTGGTGTTTTGCAATATGTTCGGCTTGTAGCAAACTGAAATTACGCAGCATGAGGCAAACAAACATCTCAGCAGCAAATGGACGTGCGAAATCTGGGTAGCGGGTAGAGACTTTTTCCCAATCAGCCATGCCCAATTTGCCACTGCCATACACTGCAGTCGTACGGTACAAATAACCGACCTGCGCAATTTTAGCGACATCCGGCTGCTCACCTTTTGCCAGCTGATTAACAACATAGTCAAAATTACGAGCACTTCGATTCGCACGCGACAAAACAAACACACGCGAATCTACTCGACCCGCTTCCTGTTTAGGAACGTTTTGACGTAGTTTTTCAAGATAAATATCATCAACTTCACCATCGACTAATGCCATGGTGAGATCCCACTGTGTAGCAATAACACGGTCATTACGGTCTGCTGGGGCCAAGTAATCAGAAAACAAAACGAAACTAAATAGGCCGTGTGGCGCTTTTACTTCATATACCACAGTGCCGTAACCCTGCGCATCAAGCTCAAAACGTGCGGGTTCAATTTGCCAGCGTTCACGCATAATACGTCGAACTAACGTGCGCATAAAACTTAAACGGCTTTGATGCATCGCACCTAATCGATCCAGATTCATAACCTGGTTAATAGGCCGTAACGGTAGTGCGTTGTCACCCCGAAGGGCAGCGTTGATGGCTGCAGGCGTTGTCATTATTTTTATCCTCGTTTGTTTGCTCACATCTGCTTTTTAATATGCTGATATCAAACCAGCAACAGCCTAGATGTGTTCAAAACCATGATGCTTCTAACCCTCTGCTGGCTTTGTCTAGAATCATTATTGACAGAGGAAGCCCCCCCTTCAAGAAAATCCAATAGTGAAATTTTGCAACAAGGGCTACCCATCATCATTCAAATAACCAATACCACTCAAATCAAAAGGTTATATCGCCTGATAAGCAATACTTATCAAACAGCCATAAACCATTATTTTTCCTATGGCAGGGGCACTTCCTACGCAAGCAATTTTACATAAAATAATTATCCAACACTGATCTCAATCAATATTCACTCTGTTCAAGAATGAAATCAACAAGCGCCTGAGCAGGAGGTGTAAGAGATTTATTACTTAATTTAACAATGCCAATACGCCGTGTTACTTCAGGTGTTTCCAAGGGTATAAAACGCAATGTAGTACTTTCTTTAGGGAAGGCATACCAAGGCAACGTTGTCATACCAAACCCTGCTTCCAACATAGCAATGAGTGAAATCATATTTGAGATGTAAAACTGAGAGTGACCGAGTAATGGCTGCGCTTCAGTATCTTCTAGTAATCTGGAGGTACCGTTACTAATAAGGCGATGCTGTCTTAATTCTTTCCAGTGAATGCCCGTTTTTTCTGCCAGCGGATGGTCTTTTGGACACACCACACCAATACGATCTTCCCAAATAGGTGTGAACACCTTATCGCTATGATCCTGCTCGTGAAACAAATGGGTGATACCAAAATCCACTTGCTGATTTTCTACCATTTTCAAAACAGCATCCGAATTATCATCAAAGAAACTCACATGCAATGACGGAGAGTTTGAAACAAACTTCAGTAAGATTTCTGGTAACACGCGACTCGCAATAGAAGGAACTGAAGCTAATCTTAAATGCCCTGTCTTATGCTCTGACAGCAACATCATATCTTCAGCAATCCGATCATGATGCGCGATGAGTTCTTTTGCTTTGGGTAAAAAGTACTTCCCAAATGGCGTTAGCTCAGTCTTAGCCGTTTTTGCATTACGCTTTTCAAACAGTCCCTCACCTAATTTATTTTCAAGGTCACGAATAGACAATGAGATAGCAGGCTGAGTACGGTGCGCTTTCTCTGCAGCAGCATGAAACCCTTTTAATTCAGACACCCAAACAAAGTGCCGTAGCTGTGTCACTTTCAATTCCGGAAGCATGATAAGAAAACCTTATTGCTAGATATTATTTATTAATTTTTATTATTACAGCACAAGTTTTATGATCATTCCAACTACATTCGGGAGGTCAATATGTCTGATTCAGTATATAAAAATTACATCGCAGGTGAGTGGGTAGAAGGTAACAACAGCGTGGCTAATATCAGTCCTGCCGATACCAGCGACCTGATCGGTCATTATGCTCAAGCAGATAGAGCACAAACTGAAGCAGCCATAGCGGCAGCGGCTGTTGGCCAAGCCGAATGGGCTAAAAGCGGTTTAGAACAGCGCTACTCTGTTCTTATGGCTATTGGTGATGAGCTCATTGCTCGTAAAGATGAGCTGGGTGAATTACTAGCACGTGAAGAAGGAAAAACGCTTGCCGAAGGCGTTGGTGAAACTTACCGCTCAGGTCAGTTCTTCCATTACTACGCAGCTGAAGTCCTTCGTCAAATGGGTGAAACAGCTGAATCTGTTCGTCCAGGCGTTGAAATTGAAACACGTCGTGAGCCTGTAGGCGTGGTTGGTATTATCACTCCTTGGAACTTCCCAACAGCTACTGGTGCTTGGAAAATCGCACCAGCATTAGCCTTTGGGAACGCCGTTGTTTTCAAGCCGGCCAACCAAGTTCCAGCAAGTGCTTGGGCGCTAACAGAAATCATCTCTCGCCAAGGCTTACCAGCCGGCACACTCAACCTAGTGATGGGCCCAGGCTCTGAAGTAGGTGATGTAATGATCAACTCACGTGGTATCAACGCACTCACGTTCACGGGTTCTTTAGAAACCGGCCGTAAAGTTGCTGCAGCTACTGCGGTCAACCTTGTTAAGTGCCAATTAGAGATGGGCAGCAAAAACGCATTGGTCGTTTTAGATGATGCTGATCTTGATAACGCAGTGGAATGCGCTGTAGGCGGTGCTTACGGTGGTACCGGTCAAAAATGTACAGCCTCTTCACGACTAATCGTTACTGAAGGCATTCATGACCGCTTTGTTGAAGCTGTTATTGAGCGCATGAAAAAATTAGTTGTTGGTCACCCTCTAAAAGCAGGTGTTCACATTGGTGCTGTTGCTGATGCTCGCCAGATGGAACAAAACCTACGCTACTTAGAAACGGCTAAGACAGAAGGCGGCACCCTAGTATATGGCGGTGAAGTATTAAACGAAGAAACTGACGGCTACTACATGCAGCCAGCGCTATTCACCGACACTAGCAATGATATGACGATTAACCGCGAAGAGGCATTCGCGCCTATCGCATGTGTCATCAAAGTTAAAGATTATGCTGAAGCATTAGCCACGTTGAACGATACAAACTTTGGCTTAACTGGCGGCATCTGCACAACGTCTTTGAAATACGCAACAGACTTCAAGCGTAATGCTAAAACGGGTTGTGTCATGGTTAACTTGCCAACAGCAGGTACCGACTACCACGTACCATTCGGTGGACGTAAAGATTCAAGCTTTGGGCCACGCGAACAAGGCACTTACGCTAAAGAGTTTTACACCATTGTAAAAACGACTTACATCCGCGCCTAACAGGAGCAGATCAATGAATAGTGCACTGCATAACGATTTGATTGTGATTGACGGTCTGCAATATTCGAACTGGAACCGAAAAATTTTCGAACAGCTACACGAAGGTGGCGTAACGATGGTGCATGCCACCATCGTTTACCACGAACAAATTCGTGAAACACTGCTGCGCATTTCGGAATGGAACCGGCTTTTCGAGCAAAATAGCGACCTAATCATGCCAGTCAAAAGCGCGATGGATATCCGTCGCGCTAAAGACTTAGGCAAAGTAGGCATCATGTTTGGAGCGCAAAACTGCTCTCCAATTGAAGATGATATCGGCATGATTGAGGTGATGCGCGAGCTAAACCTCATGATCATGCAGCTCACGTATAACAACCAAAGCTTACTCGCTTGCGGTTGTTACGAAGCGAACGACAGCGGCGTCACTCGTTTTGGTCACCAAGCGATCAAAGAGATGAACCGTGTAGGCATGGTTATTGATATGAGCCATAGCGCTGAACGTAGCACACTGGAAGCGATAGAGATTTCAGAGCGCCCTATTGTAATCTCGCATGCAAACCCTACTAGCTTCCATGAAGCCAAACGCAATAAGTCCGATACCGTTCTTAAGGCGCTAGGCGAATCGGGAGGCTTACTGGGCTTCAGCCTATACCCTTTCCATCTAAAAAATGGACCGGACTGCACGCTAGATGAATTTTGCGACATGGTTGCCAGCACAGCTGACTTAATGGGCATTGATCATATCGGCATTGGTACTGACCTTTGCCAAGAACAACCGTTATCAATTCTAGAGTGGATGCGTAACGGTCGTTGGTCAAAAGATATGGATTATGGCGAAGGCTCTAAAGCAAATGCGAACTGGCCTCGCCCGCTTTCATGGTTCAAAGACAGCAGGGACTTCCCAAATATCACCAACGGATTGTTAGCACGTGGCTTTAGCCCTGAAGAAGTGGCCAAAGTCATGGGCCTAAATTGGCTCAACTTTCTCGATGATTCGTTAAAGCCATTAAAAGTAGGTGTTTAATAACGAGGGCCTTGAGCCATCGCTATTAAACAAATGACCTGATACACCAATAAATATAAGAGATCCATCAGGAGAATAATATGAGTAACGCAACTCAGGCTTCTCTGGCGACAAGCGCGCCAGATAACAGCCAAGGTAAATGGCTGGATGGCGTAGATATGCCAGTATTCCTTATCAGTGGTGGAGTCATAATACTGTTTGCAGTATTAGCACTCTATGATATCGAGATGATGTCAGGATGGGTAAACAGTGCATTTGCTACATCAACAAAATACTTTGGTGCCTATTGGCAGGTATTGCTTCTACTAACATTTGTCATAGGTATTTTCCTAACTATCGGGCGTACAGGCGCGGTTGTCCTTGGAGGGCTAAAAGCCCCTGAAATGCCGACTTTTCAGTGGATCTCCATCATCATGTGCACCCTGCTTGCCGGTGGTGGTGTATTTTGGGCAGCAGCAGAGCCAATGGCTCACTTTACCTCCCCTCCTCCTTTATTTGGCGGGGAAACGGGTACAGCGGAAGCAGCCTACAACGCATTAGCTCAAAGCTTTATGCACTGGGGCTTTCTTGCGTGGGCTATTCTTGGCAGCCTAACGGGTATTGTTTTCATGTACCTACACTATGAAAAAGGTCTACCACTCAAACCACGCACCTTACTGTATCCGGTATTTGGTGATCGTGTAATGAAAGGCCCTTTTGGCGCAATCGTTGACTCTTGCTGTGTACTCGCAGTAGTCGCAGGCACCGTCGGCCCTATCGGCTTTCTTGGCTTACAAGTAAGCTTCGGCTTAGAGAAACTCTTCGGTATTCCGAACACCTACACCACTCAGATCATGATCCTATTAGGACTCATTGCAATTTATACATTGTCTGCTGTAAGTGGTGTAACGCGCGGCATACAGATATTGAGCCGAGCCAATGTCATTCTTGCTGTCATTCTGATGGCATTTATCCTGATCTTTGGCCCAACTGCATTCATCATTGATAGCTACCTACATTCTTTCGGTATCTACCTAGATAAATTCATTCCGATGGCAACCTTTCGTGCAAGCCCTGGTTGGTTAGACTGGTGGACAGTCTTCTTTTGGGGTTGGTTCCTAGGCTATGGTCCATTAATGGCGATGTTTGTAGCACGCATCTCTCGTGGCCGTACCATTCGTCAGATGATTCTAATGATCTCTATCGTGGCACCGATTATCACTTGTTTCTGGTTCACCATTGTAGGCGGGAGTGGTTTAGCATTTGAGCTAGCAAACCCAGGCGTTATTTCCGAACCCTTTACTGGTTTCAACTTACCTGCAGCCTTGCTAGCCATTACTGAACAATTACCAATGGGCTTTATGATCTCTGTTTTGTTCTTGATTCTTACTACGATTTTTGTCGCCACAACGGGTGACTCAATGACCTATGCAGTGTCTATGGTAATGACAGGGACTGATCACCCGAAAAGTGCTGTACGAGTATTTTGGGGCATCATGATGGGTATAGTAGCTGCCCTACTGATCTCTATAGGCTCAGGTGGTATTTCAGCATTGCAGTCTTTCATTGTCGTTACCGCCGTACCTGTATCATTTGTGTTACTGCCATCCCTTTGGACAGCACCACAAATCGCTATAAAAATGGCGGATGAACAAGGGCTTTAATTCATAAGCATTAAACAAAGGAGCCTAGCCAAGGCTCCTTTTGTTTTTCAACACAATCTATTCACGTATTAATAAAGTGGTACCCACTATGAAAACACCTGTAAAAACAGATTTATTTGCCTCAGCTGCACCACTAGAGTGGGCCATTATTGCTAACAATCAATTCTATACCGCTCAAATCCCAATCGATGTTAACGGTAAAGTTGTTGAAGGTGGTATTGAAGCCCAAGCACGCCAAACAATGGACAATTTAAAGCACACCATTGAAGCCGCCAAGCTGACAATGGATGATGTGACACAAGTATTAATCTATGTCACTGCTCGTGAGCAACTACCTATTTTCAATAAGGTTTATGCCGAGTATTTTGCAGCGCCGTATCCAAACCGTGCAGCCATGATAGTAGCTGGGCTTGCCCGCGAAGAAATGCTGTGTGAAGTTGTTGTCTATGCTGCCGTTCCACAGTAAGCACACAGCTTAGCGCTCCACAGCTAGATTCGTAATTATCAGGCTCTCTACTGTTTAATTACTTCGCAAACCACAACCTTTAATAAAAGGGTTGTGGTTTAGCACTCCGATTATTTTCAACGTCTAACAAACCGTAAACACCTCCAATAACCGCGACAATTTGTCTCAATCTGCAATACAACATTTTTCAGTTATAATTCGCCCTAATCTTATTTTGGAGCAGGACGTGGCAGGCAACCATCAACAACTATTACAACTGACGTACATTCGTTTTGTCATTCTGTTCTGTCAGAGTTGTACGGTTGCATTTGCACTCATTTACTTACAAGCCGATCTCAATCCTTGGGCGGCAGGCTCAGCATTGCTTCTCTTAGGGTTATTAAACTTGGTAACCTATGCACGACTTCACGTCTCTTGGCCCGTCACTCAACCCGAATTTTTTACTCAACTGCTCGCTGACGCAATTATTTACGGCTTTATACTTTACCAATCAGGTGGAGGCTCCAACCCCTTTATTTTCATGTTACTGATCCCCCTCATCATCACAGTTACGACACTTAGCAACCGCTATATTTTGATGATGGCCATCACAGTCACGGCTATTTATGGTTTCTTATTAGTTTATTACGTCCCTGTTGTCACCGCTTCATCCGAGCATCTACATTCGTTAATGTCGCTTTTCAATTTCCACATGCTGGGGATGTGGTTAAACTTTATTCTGACCGTTATTGTTATTACTTACTTTATTGTACGCATCAATAGAGCGTTACAACGCCAGCAACAAAGCCTCATTGAAGAACGAGAAGCCAAAGTACATCACCAGCAAATACTTGCATTAGGCACCATGGCAGCAGGTACAGCACACGAACTTGGCACTCCCCTCAGCACCATGAGCGTTATTTTGCATGAGATGCAAACCGATACATCACTCTCTGATGAGCACAAAGAAGATATCGATATTCTGCAACAGCAAGTTCAGACATGTGCCGACAAACTGCAGCATATGGCACGATCCGTAGCCGAAGAAAAAGACAGCGAAAAAACATCGCTGGCAACTGAGCTTCTTTCTGAAATCATAGAACAGTGGAACATCACCCGACCAGAAGTGACTTACAGCGTTACTATTCAAGAAGACCTACCGCCTGATTTACGCAACACCACTGCATTGCGACAAGCTATTTTGAATCTATTAAATAACGCGGCTGATGCTTGCCCTGAGAATATTGAAATATCGTTGAGCTGGGACTTAGGTGCGATTTGGTTAACCATAAGAGACTATGGCGCGGGGCTATCCGCAGAACAGGCAAACACCTTAGGGAAACCTTTCATCTCCACCAAAGGAAAAGGGCTCGGCATTGGTTTATTTCTCACCTCGACAACACTTGCCCACTATGACGGCGACGTTAAGCTCTATGCAGCCCAAGGCAAAGGTACAATAACTGAAGTCCGTTTATCTAGGAGAAGCGTTCATGGCTGAACAACAAAAGTTTTTAATAATTGATGATGACACCACGTTTACCCGTGTATTGGCTCGTGCCATCACTAAACGCGATTTTAATGTGAAAGTAGCCAGTAGCGCAGAAGAAGCACTTGAAACAATCAAGTGCTGGGTACCTGACCTTGTTTCACTGGACCTCAAAATGGACGGAGCGTCTGGCCTCACCGTTATTCAGCCCTTAAAAGCCACGAACCCTGCTGTGCGCATCGTTGTATTAACAGGCTATGCAAGCATTACTACCGCCGTTGAAGCCATCAAATTAGGCGCGACACAGTATCTGCCAAAACCAGTCAATGCAGACGATATCCTACTCGCTCTTGAACAAAGCGATGCCGATGAAGAAGTTGATATCGCCAACCAACCCATGTCAGTTAACCGGCTAGAATGGGAACATATTCAAAAAGTATTGAATGAGCATGATGGCAATGTATCAGCCACAGCGCGGGCGCTAGATATGCACCGCCGAACGCTACAAAGAAAACTGGCTAAACACCCTGTCAGGCAATAAGCGAGGCTACATACACTTATTGCTCATCTATATACACTCGAGCATTAAATGTTCTGATCCAGTCGGGATAAAACACCATTATTCCTGTCATCAAAATACCGTTCATTAAGCCCTCAGGAAACATAATGAGAGGCAAGTAATCAATGTATTCGTGTTGAATTTTACTCCATGGATAAACGCCATCAAGCCACAGTATCGTCGACACTGCCACACCCGAAACAGCAACCACCACACCCGCGCCGATAAAGCCGCATAAGAACAGGTAGATAAAAAAATTCTTTGGTAACTTCTTATCCACAAATCTATGAATCCAATACGTTAATAGTGCCGGTATCAGTACTAAACATATCCCATTGACCGCGAAGCCCTCCCAGCTTTCTTTCCCTAGCAACGTCATCCCTAACAATACTAATGATCCAGAGAGAATCGCCAAATCCCACCCTAAAATAAGCGTTAACGCTGTGATTCCTAGAAAATGAATACTTAACCCAGGCGATATACCAGCGCGCATACTCCACATGAGTAGTAATAATACTGTCGCACCACAAAATAGATGCTGTAACCCTCTGTTATTTACAATGACTTTCCATGGACTACGCCAAACGGCAAACAAAAGCGCACACAAGTAGAGAATATCGGCAATCCACAACCACGAACCTGAAAGAAGGTTATCTGTAATATTCATATCAATAGTCATTAGTTAAGAGAGTACTTATATTGAGTAAGTCTACGCTTTTATAAGTAATTTAGAATGCCTAAAAAGTAATCCGTCCGTAAAGTACTATGAGGATTTACCTATGATTAGAGATGTAATGTAGTGGTACTGCTGTTGTATCAATTACCTTGCGCATAATAAAAGCAGATTTAACTCCAGTAACACCTTTAATCCGGGTAATTTTACCTAATAAAATATCGTGATAGCTATCCATGTCTGCAACAGCGACTTTCAGCTGATAATCGGCATCGTGTCCTGTAATTAAATAACACTCCATCACTTCTGGTATTAAACCGATCTCTTTTTCGAATGTTTCAAATCTTTCAGGAATATGCTTATCCATACTGATATGCAGTAATGCAATAAGATTAAGCCCAACGCTACGCTCACTCACACGAATAACACGGCTAGCTATAACACCAGAATCTTCTAACTGCTTTACTCGACGCGAGCAAGGTGCCGCCGTTAGCCCAATTCGTTCTGCTAACTCTTGATTAGATAACGAACCATCACGCTGAAGTTCACGCAATATTGTTATATCAAAACGGTCCAACTCAACACCTATCATCCGAAAACCTCACATCAGCGCAATAAAAATAGCAAAATATTGCAGTATATTTACATAAGTTTGCGCAAATAAAAACTATCTAGCAACATTAGCAAGGTAATTGCGCACGAACCTACGTAAACTTTGTTTCATTGAATAACAAACCGGCATCTACCCGACATCCGGTGAGAAAATAACCAAAAGTTATATACCTCATTTGTTTTTCAAATGCTTATCCAGCAACTCTTTGCCCCACAAGAGCAACAGATATTCAGCAAGCCCTGCCGCAATCTAATAGCGAATCAGGGCTTTGCCAGCAACTATTTTATTGACCAATAAGTCTACTCATTACGCCTCACCACACTTAGGGAACTCGTTATGTTTGATCATCGCAAATACCGTCCTTTTACTCCGGTCCGCCTATCTGACCGTACGTGGCCTGATAAACAGATCACGACAGCGCCTAACTGGTGCAGTGTAGACCTTAGGGACGGAAACCAAGCGCTGATCAACCCAATGAATGTTGAACAAAAAACACGCATGTTCACTTTATTGGTTAAATTAGGTTTCAAAGAAATTGAAGTGGGGTTCCCTTCTGCCTCACAACCTGACTTTGATTTTGTTCGTAAGTTAATTGAAGAAAATTTAATTCCAGATGATGTATGTATTCAAGTTTTAACACAGGCTCGTGAAGAGTTAATCAGCCGCTCCTACGAAGCACTTAAAGGCGCTAAGCAAGCCATCGTGCATGTGTATAACTCAACATCAACGGTACAACGAGAGCAAGTTTTTGGCTTAGATAAAGAGGGTATAAAAGCAATTGCCGTTCAAGGAGCCAAGTGGGTTCGAGAATACGCAGCACAATACCCACAAACTACCTGGAGCTTCCAATACTCACCTGAGAGCTTTACCGGTACCGAAATGGAATACGCGGTAGAGGTTTGTGACGCCGTTGTAGAAGTGTGGGCACAGGACAAAGGGCGCGGCATGATTATTAACTTACCAGCGACCGTTGAAGTATCAACACCCAATGTTTTTGCCGACCAAATCGAATGGTTTTGCCGCAACATGAAGCAACGTGACCTTGTACAGATTAGCTTGCACACACATAACGACCGAGGTTGTGGTGTAGCAGCTGCCGAGTTAGGCGTTATGGCTGGGGCAGACCGTATCGAAGGTACATTAATCGGCAATGGCGAGCGTACCGGCAATATGGATATTGTAACGATGGGCATGAACCTATACTCACAAGGTGTCGACCCTATGTTAGATTTCTCCGACATTAAAGAGATTATCAGTGTTGTTGAATACTGTACTGAGCTACCCGTTGCCGCACGCCATCCGTGGGCAGGTGAGCTCGTTTACACCGCATTTTCGGGTAGCCATCAAGATGCTATACGTAAATCTATTAACTACCACGAAGAGCACAGCTTACCTTTTTGGGAAGTCGCCTACTTGCCTATCGATCCAAGAGATATTGGTCGAGAATACGAAGCGGTTGTACGGATTAACAGCCAAAGTGGTAAAGGTGGTGTCGCTTTGGTGCTGGAGCGTGATTACGGGATCACCTTGCCAAAATGGATGCATGGAGAACTAAGCAAAGTAGTACAACATGCAACTGAAGCCTCAGGTGAAGAAATATCGTCTGACACCATTAAATCGCTTTTTGACCAACATTTTACCGCCAACTCCGAGAAATGGTTGTTAAACGGTTACGAACTACACACAGAAGATGGGCAGGTCAGTGCTCAGTTTGATGTAAACCACGGCAGAAATATTTTCACGGGTAAAGGCACGGGAGCGGTTGATGCTTTGTGTAATGCATTAGCTTTACAATACCAGGCAGACATCGAGATTTCGCAATTTGATGAGCACTCAATGGCACACGGCAGTACTGCACAAGCACAAGCCAGTGTTGCATTAACCATCAATGGGGATGCCTATTCAGCAGTAGCCATAGCAGAAGATACATCAGGGGCAGCTCTTCAAGCCGTATTGACTGCGTTTTCTAAAAGTGATTTTCATGAGATGAAAGGCGCCGCTTAAAGCGCCTTTTCATGAACCTCTACTCTCAAGCCTGACTCTTTCAAGGAAATAAAAAGCCAACCGAAATAATAATGGTTTTCTTTAATTTGTTTGCTATACCTTAATAGGTGTATTGAATTAAATACATGGATTTTTAGAATGACCTAAGGATCCATATAGTGACAAATAGGCTTTACTGCATGCAGATACTCGTTGTTGATGACAACAGATTGATACGCGAAATGGTCAGTGCAATCATTACCCATGAAGGCTACACACCGTTTTCAGCTTCTGGGGCAGAAGAGGCCCACACAGTACTTAATAACACCGCTATTGATCTCATTCTGATGGATGTAGAGATGCCAAACGTCAATGGATTTGAATTAACACGCCAAATCCGTACCCGCTTAAAAGAGCAGTGGCTTCCTATTATTTTTCTTACCGGGCAAACAAACGACCAGCATTTAGCCGAAGGCATCGATGCCGGCGGCGATGATTATCTAACTAAACCCGTTAATAGTGTCATCCTCAGTGCCAAAATCCGTGCAATGTCACGCATTGCCCAAATGAAAGCGGCTCTGGATGAAGCAAACCAGCAACTATTAAAACTCACACACGTTGATTCTTTAACAGAAGCAATCAACAGACGAGGTATGGACGAAGCTCTTGATCGAGCATGGAGAGTGGCGCAGCGTGAAAAAACCGAGCTATCAATCGTCTTATTAGATATCGACCACTTCAAACCTTATAACGATAATTATGGCCACCCTCAAGGCGATGAGTGTTTAAAATCATTTAGTAAAATACTGCAAGGTCAGCTTTTTAGACCCGCAGACCTATTAGCGCGCTATGGCGGTGAAGAGTTTATGATTATCTTGCCAAACACGCCCGTTGAAGGCGCAAAGATGCTCGCCGATAGAATAATAATAGCGTTAGCCGACAATAACATCCCACACGAGTTTTCTTCCACGTGCGCACATGTCACCGCAAGTTTAGGGATAACCTCTACTCGGTTTGGGGCAAAAAATGCCGCATCGCTTATTGAGCAAACAGACAAAGCACTCTATGTCGCAAAGCACTCGGGGCGTAATCAACACATCTGTTTTGCTGATATGCTGACAGACAGCACAGCTCACTTAGTCTAGATAATGTGATAGCTGTATAACAAAGCATCTTCACGCCCTTGTGGCGAAGAATAATAGCCCTTTCGACGGCCATCAAGCACAAAGCCAAATGACTCATACAGCCTAACCGCTGCTATATTAGTTTCCCTAACGTCGAGCATCAAGCGCACAACTCCCAACGTTTTCAGCTTCTTCTCTAACGCATGTAATAAGCCGGTGGCCATGCCACATCCCTGAACTTCAGGCAAAATTGCTATTTGGTATAGCTCAGCTTCATCTAGTACATAGCTAACAAATGCAAACCCAACTAACCCTTTTGACGATATGACTCCAAGATTTAAGCCGCGCGGATTGACCAACTGATTATTAACTTGCTGCTCGCTCCAAAAGTCTTCAACAAAGAGTCGTTTCTCCATAGGCGTAATCAAAGGGATACTCTCTTCGTCAAGAAGATGAAACTCAAGCATCAAGAGGTAAGATTTTTTGAAGGTCGTTCCAGACTTCTTTTTTACATTCTGGAATTTGCATCATTTGTGTAAGACTGAGAGAGCTCAGTGCTTTAATCTGGCTAGTATAATTAAATACAACCGCTCGTAACTCATCCAAGCTTTCAGAACGCTGCATTGACATCTGTGCTGCTGGTTCACCTAAAAGCAATACTAGCCGTGGTTTACTCAGTTGTAATAGCTTCTGTATTTTATGGTTCACCGCTAAAGAAGCTTCAGACCGTCCTTGATCCAGAGAGATTCCCGCCAGCATAGGCCAAGCTAACACATAAGGCGTTGCTAACAGCTCAGCACTTAACCCCATAGCCGTAATCATATTCGCACATAAGGCCTGATACTTACCCTGAGGTATTCCACCTCGACTAAGCAAAGGTAGGCTATCAATCACTAACACGTCTTTATACAGCCAAAACCCTAAACGAAAGCGCGGGGCCTTCTCTTTGCTAACTCGAGGCTCTATGACCAGTTGAGGCATATCAGCAGACGTTGGCGTAACATCCACCGAAGCAGAGGCGGTACTATTATTGGCTATTGGTGCTATTGAGTCATTATTTGAAATAACAGGATGTTTCGAGGGGGCAGGCGACAAATGAAGCGACTCTGCCGTAACGGGTGCCATCTGTGGTTTACGCTGTCCAGCAGGGCTT
>NZ_JADGEV010000002.1:65135-159303 GCF_016744175.1 Neptunomonas sp.
TTATTTGAAATAACAGGATGTTTCGAGGGGGCAGGCGACAAATGAAGCGACTCTGCCGTAACGGGTGCCATCTGTGGTTTACGCTGTCCAGCAGGGCTTGAACTTACATGAGCAGGCTCACCGTCAGAGAGCGCTGGCATCTCATCAGGAGCATCATCAGACGAAAAATCTTCATCCATGTGCCCGTATATAAACTGGTAGACACTATCCGGCGAAGGCTTTGCGCCCGGCAATACAGCTCGGGGCAACCAGCTAGTCACCCCCATTGCCGCCAAGTATTGATGGCGCTGTTGCTCTGTGTGCTCAGACGACATTCATTAGACCTGCGGGTGAGCTTTTTGGACATTTGCATCCAACAGGTTGAGCGCGTGTACATAAGCCTTAGCTGAAGCGATAATAATATCAATATCAGACCCCATACCATTCACAATACGGCCAGCTTTCTCTAAGCGCACAGTCACTTCACCCTGCGAGTCTGTTCCGCTAGTAATAGCATTAACAGAGTACAGTTCGAGGCTAGAGTCAGAATGCACTATCTCTTCAATTGCTTTTAAAGCAGCATCAACGGGACCACCACCTTCAGACTCTGCTTTCTGCTCAACACCATCTACCATCAAGGAGATTTGAGCAACAGGCACTTCACCTGTTTGAGAAGTGACATTCAAAGAAGACAATTTATACTTTTCATAAGCATCAGCTGCACGTACGTCAGAAACGAGTGCGATAAGATCTTCATCAAAAATCTCATGCTTTTTGTCCGCTAATTCTTTAAAACGAGCAAATGCATGGTTCAGCTCAGCATCAGAGCTAAATGCCGTTCCTAGTTCGTCTAAGCGCGAGCGAAAAGCGTTTCGGCCTGAATGCTTACCCATCACCATTCGGTTGGTTTGCCAGCCGACATCTTGCGCCGTCATAATTTCGTAAGTTTCACGGTGTTTCAACACACCATCTTGATGAATGCCAGATTCATGCGCAAACGCATTTGCCCCAACAATGGCCTTATTCGGCTGTACAGGGAAGCCTGTAATACTAGACACGAGACGTGATGCAGGAACAATTTGTGTTGTATCAATATTTGTTTGCAAACCCAGCAAGTCTTTTCGTGTGCGGATGGCCATAACAAACTCTTCAAGAGATGCATTACCAGCACGCTCACCCAAGCCATTAATTGTACATTCCACTTGGCGCGCACCTGCGGTAACCGCGGCCAAAGAGTTTGCCACAGCCAAACCTAAATCATTATGGCAATGAACTGAAAAAATTGCTTTATCTGCATTGGGTATACGCTGTAGCAACTGCCCAATGGTATATCCAAATTCTTCAGGTATTGCGTAACCAACAGTATCAGGGATGTTGATAGTCCGAGCACCCGCATCAATCACTTTTTCTATGATACGACACATGAAATCAAGTTCTGACCGGCTTGCATCTTCTAACGAAAACTCAACATCGCTAATCAAATTATGCGCACGCTTAACAGCATGTACCGCATGCTCAATCACCTGATCAGGTGTCATTTGAAGCTTATACTTCATATGGATCGGCGATGTTGCTATGAAGGTATGAATACGCCCTGAAGCAGCCCCTACAAGCGCTTCTCCTGCACGGTCTATATCAGCATCCAATGCGCGTGATAATGAGCAAACTGTACTTTCGGTGACGTTATTCGCAATCGCTTTAATTGACTCAAAGTCACCCGGCGAAGCAATGGCGAAACCGGCTTCTATAACATCCACACGCATTTTTTCTAGTTGCTTAGCAATACGTAACTTTTCATCCTTGGTCATTGATGCACCAGGACTTTGTTCACCATCACGTAGCGTTGTATCAAAAATTATGACTTGGTCTTTACTGCTCATCGGAGGGGCTCCAATCAGTTACTCAATGCACGACAAGGACACTGAATTAAACGAATTATTTTTAACGAAATTTAACAAGGATGAGAACACGACTTAGCTACCTTAAAGCAGAGGGCGTTGAGGCTATAAACGCGTTAATTCACCACACGCAATGGTTGTCGTATCAACACGTGCTATATAGCTCACATAGGCGCTCACGAATTGCATATTCACCTGTTAACCGAATTGATTTGAATTACCGATAACTATAACCTGAAGCTAGCTATTTGTAACCTACCAGCCGCTGCAATTACTACGAGAAAGTACGCTCGTATGTGATGTAAACGTTGTACAAAGCAGGAAAGCCCAATGACACCTACAAATTTTGATGCTTTTATTGATCGTAGTGATACAGCCAGCCAAAAGTGGGAGCGGTACCGGGACACTGAAATACTCCCTATGTGGGTTGCTGACACCGACTTTATGGCCCCACCAAGTGTTATACAGGCACTGCAACAAAGAGTAGCGCATGGGGTCTTTGGATATACCAATACACCCGCAGAACTCAACCAGCTTGTCATTGATAGAATGCAATCGCTTTATGAATGGGAAATAGAAACTAACTGGCTAGTATGGTTGCCAGGCCTGGTGTGCGGTCTTAATCTGGCGTGCAGGGCTGTAGGCGAGGCAGGCGACCACGTTATTTCTCCCCAACCTGTTTACCCACCTTTTGTCTCTGCACCTCACTTATCAAAACGCAAAGTTATTCAGGTACCGATGAAGCAAGAAAACGACCGCTTCATTCTCGATTTTGCAGTATTAGAGAGCTCCATCACACCCGATACGCACATGATTCTTTTTTGTAATCCGCACAACCCCGGCGGCAGTGTTTACAGAAAGGAAGAGTTAGATAAACTGGCCGCTATCGCCAAAAAGCACCAACTTATCATTTGTTCTGACGAAATCCACTGCGATCTAATTCTTGAAGAAGAGTTAAAACACATACCGTTGGCTTCATTAAATTCCGATAGCGCTTCACGTACCATCACGCTAATGGCGCCCAGTAAAACGTATAACATTGCAGGACTTGGCTGCTCATTTGCCATCATTCCTGACGAACAATTACGTAAGCAGTTTATTAATGTGAGAAAAGGTATTGTACCTGACGTAAATTTACTCGGTTACACTGCCGCTATTGGTGCCTATCAGGCGGGTGATGACTGGAACCAAAAGCAGCTAAGCTATCTAAGAGAAAACAGAGATTACCTAATACAAGAATTGAACCAGATTCCAGGCTTAAAACTAAACCCCATTGAAGCTACTTATTTAGCGTGGATAGACATATCAGCTGCAAAATTAGAAAACCCAGCACGCTTTTTTGAAGAAGCAGGAATAGGTATGTCACCCGGACGTGATTTTGGTGATGCCAACTATATGCGACTTAACTTTGGTTGCCCACGGCCTTTATTAGAAGAGGCCGTAAAGCGCATAAAAAGTGCTCTGCTGAATCATCTCCCCGCATAACCTACACCTGCTTTGAGCGGTAACAGGCTTAGAGCAGGTCCTATTAGGCATTTCGGAATGTAAACGGTATCACTTCTTCTATATGCGAGGCATTCAAGGCAAGCATAACCAATCTATCCACACCTAAAGCGACACCTGCGCAATCTGGCAAACCAGAAGCCAGCGCGGCAACTAGGCGTTGCTCTAATGGGCGCTGAGGCAACTTTAATAATTTTCTTGTCTGTTGATCAGCACTTAATCGTCGCTGCTGCTCTTGTGAATCTGTGAGTTCATGGTAACCATTTGCCAGCTCCATTCCTCCCACAAACAACTCAAAGCGAGCTGCCACTAATTCACCATCCTCACCCTCTTTAATGCGCGCCAATGCTGATTGACTCGCCGGATAATCAGTAATAAACACCGACTCATCTTTTAACATGGGTTCAATCAAATGCGACATCAATAAATTCAACCAAGCATCACGGTCGTCTAAACTCATGTCAATTTCAACATGTTTATGCATTGCTTCAGCGAGTTGAGCTGTGCTAGATTTTTGCAAATCAAGCCCCAGTTTCTCTTTGAATATGTCATTATAGGTACACCGTCGAATTGGCCCTATGTCTAAAACCAACTGCACCAGACGCTCAACATCATCCATTAATGCATTGTCATCAAGCCCTAATCGATACCATTCCAACATCGTAAATTCTGGATTATGAAAGCGCCCCTCTTCACCATTGCGGAACACTTTTCCCAGCTGATAGATTGAACCACTTCCCGCTGCTAAGAGACGTTTCATTGCATATTCAGGCGAGGTTTGCAGATAACATGTTTCTGCCTCTGCCTCAGGGTAGCCACGAAAGCTCACTTCTAATGAATCAATAAAAGGATCACTGACCGCACACTGAGAGAGAACTGCCGTATCAACTTCGAGTACTTCTTGCTCAGAAAAATACTGTCGAATCGACGCAAAAACAGCTGCTCTTTTGTGTAAGCTTTTTATACAAGTGGTTGGCTTCCAATCAGGCATGAACATTTCACCATTTACTACAAAACACAAATAGACAGAAACAAAAACGGCAGCCAAAGCTGCCGTTAAACAACATTTAAAAACTACGCTCGGCTAACGTAATCGCCAGTGCGTGTATCAATTTTTAAAATATCGCCCTGTTCAATAAATAATGGAACACGAACGGATGCACCTGTACTCAACTTAGCAGGCTTAGAGCCACCTTGAGCGGTATCACCCTTCAAACCGGGATCAGTTTCAACTACTTCAAGCTCAACAAAATTAGCCGTTGTAATTGCAATTGGGTTGTCGTTCCAAAGCGTAACCATGCAGGTATCATTTTCTTTGAGCCATTTAGCAGCATCACCAACCGCAGTTTCATCAGCAGCGTATTGCTCAAAAGTAACCGGCACCATGAAATGGTATAGCTCACCGTCGTTATAGAGATATTCCATATCGCGGTCCATAACATCTGCACCTTCAACGCTTTCGTTGGATTTAAAGGTACGCTCCCAAACACGACCGGTGAGTAAATTACGCATTTTTACACGAGTAAACGCCTGGCCTTTACCCGGCTTTACAAATTCTACATCCTGCATCGCACATGGGTCACCTTCAAGCATTACTTTTAGGCCGTTCTTTAACTGGTTCGCGGAATATCCCATAATTTTCTCTAATTAATAATTAAGCTAAAATAATTTCACTAAAAAATAGTCAAATTAAAAAGGTTTCACACCAAAATTGACACCTATTCTACTTGAAAGGAGAATGCGAGCAAAATTGAATCGCTTTAGGCCCCAGTCATCATGAATCATATTACACCTTTTTTTGTTGAAACCGACTGGCAAACCCTGCTACGGCAGTCTATTTGCAACATTGACGAGCTACTCAATGAGGTTAAATTAGATTCAAGCATACTTCCAGTAAGCGCCCAAGCCGCCACTGATTTTGCGATCAGAGTTCCAACTCCGTATTTAAATCGTATCGAAAAAGGCAACCCGAACGACCCTCTTCTACTACAAGTGTTACCCCAGCCTGCTGAAATGGAACGCTATCCTGGCTATTCTAATGACCCCTTGGAAGAACTCGATACCAACCCTGCTCCAGGATTGATACACAAATACAAAGGCCGTGTACTTTTAATTCTCAGTGGTGCTTGTGCCATTAATTGCCGTTACTGCTTTCGGCGACATTTCCCCTATCAAGAGAACCAACTAGGCAGCCAGCAGTGGCAACAAGTACTGCAGTACCTGAAAAATGACCAGAGCATTACTGAAGTGATTTTTTCGGGCGGAGACCCTTTAGCCACTCCGGACAAACGCTTAAACAATATGATTCGTGACATTGAAGCCATCGCCCATATTCAACGACTCAGGATCCACAGCCGTCTACCCGTCGTTATTCCTCAGCGTGTTACCGATGAACTCTGCCATACATTAGCCTCTTCTCGACTCCAAACTGTCTGCGTTTTGCATGTCAATCACGCCAACGAAGTGGATACACAAGTAGCCAAGAGTATTGCTAAATTACAAGCGGCAAAAGTGACCGTACTCAACCAATCAGTCCTGCTCAAAGGCATTAACGACTCAGTTGATTGCCTGAAAAACCTCAGTGAAAAACTCTTTACCTACGGCGTTCTACCTTACTATCTATTTGTGCTTGACCCCGTTCACGGCGCTGCTCATTTTGATGTGAGTGATAATGACGCCATTGCTTTAGTCAATACACTGCAAACAGAACTTCCCGGTTACCTTGTTCCAAGGCTTGCCAGAGAGATTCCCGGGCGCCCATCAAAAACACTGCTATCCTTAACTTAATTTAAGGCAAGATAAAACTTAATCAGTTACCCTTAAGCTATTAGGTGTATAAAGGGAATAACACTCCAACAACGAGTGCCTTCTGATATTTTATTGCCATTTGCTATCGTCACAGGATTAATCAATGCAACTCATAAAACGGTCATTCATACTTATTGCACTCGTATTACTAGCCGCCTGTAGTACCGAGAAAGAGATAGTAAAGATACCTGACCCTGAGCCTGTATATGTACCTGAGCCACTCATCACGCTAGAGCTGGCTGAGCCAGTTCAAAAGAAAAAACGCGGCCCGGTCGGTGCAAACATCCACTTCACAAACTCTTCAACCGGCATTTACCAATACATACTGTTTCGTACCACTGCCTATGATAAAGATGGCAATGTTGTGCGCGCAAGAAAGAGTCGTGACCAAAGTGCTTACCTAAGAGTCGCAGGGCCTGTTCACCCTGGGGAATACAGTAAAGGGCACTCTTGGAAAAATACCTGGAGAAGTAAAGCGAATATAGATTGTATCGATATAGATCATGTAGAGATCGTATTCAGTGATGGAAGCGTTGAAGTTGCACAAGGTGACAGGCTGACAAAGCTAACCAATGGTACATGCGTTCGATAAATAACAACCGTCATTTAGGGGCACTTTCTTATAATGCTTAAAGCAAATAAGAAAGCTCCCCACAGTGAAATCCCCCGCTAAAGCTTTAACCTTATATATCGGCTACTCCCACCCCACTTGCCTAGCGATAAAATCGATTCCGGCCGACTCTGCAAAACCTATTAAAAGCCCACCCTATCCAGTACAATGACCGGTCTTTTTGCAAACGATAGAACAAGGTGTGTAATGGCGAAAAAGCTATTTATTAAAACTCATGGCTGTCAAATGAACGAGTATGATTCTGCACGCATGTCGGATCTACTGGGTGAAAGTCACGAGTTGGAGCTAACCGATAGCCCGGATGATGCAGATGTCCTGCTATTAAATACTTGTTCTATTAGGGAAAAAGCACAAGAGAAGGTTTTTCATCAGCTAGGCCGCTGGCGTAAATTAAAGAATGCCCGCCCAGATCTTGTTATCGGTGTAGGCGGCTGCGTGGCAAGCCAAGAAGGCGAGAACATTCTCAAACGCGCCCCTTATGTTGATATGATTTTCGGCCCGCAAACACTACACCGTCTACCAGAAATGATAGATCTGACTAATCAGGGTAAAAAAGGCATCGTTGATATCAGCTTTCCTGAAATTGAGAAATTTGACGTTTTGCCTACACCTAAAGCAGACGGTGCCGAAGCGTTTGTCTCTGTTATGGAAGGGTGCAGCAAATACTGCTCATTCTGTGTCGTTCCCTATACGCGCGGAGAAGAGGTCAGTCGCCCAATAGATGACGTAATTACCGAGTGTGTTGAATTAGCTGAGCAAGGTGTTAGAGAAGTAAACCTACTAGGCCAGAACGTAAATGCCTATCGTGGTGAAACACATGATGGCGACACAGCAGACTTAGCAGAACTCATTCGTAATGTAGCGGCGGTTGATGGCATAGATCGCATCCGTTTCACCACGTCACATCCCGTAGAGTTTACAGACAATTTAATTCAAGCTTTTGCTGACGTACCTGAACTGGTTAACCACCTTCACTTACCAGTGCAGTCTGGTTCTGACCGAATTTTGATGGCCATGAAACGTGGCCATACGGTATTAGAGTATAAATCAAAAATTCGCCGTCTGATGAAAATACGCCCCGAACTAACCATGTCCTCTGATTTCATCATTGGCTTCCCGGGCGAAACCGAAGCAGACTTTGAAGCGACAATGAACCTCATTCAAGAAATTGGATTTGATAACTCCTTCAGCTTTATTTATAGCAGACGACCAGGAACGCCCGCATCTGACTTGCCTGATACTGTTTCTGAAGAAACCAAAAAAGAACATTTGCAGATTCTACAAACACGTATTATTCAGCAAACCATGCAAATCAGCCGTCGAATGATTGGCTCAACCCAACGCATTTTGGTTAACCGCTATTCAAGAAAAGACCCCGGGCTTTTATCTGGACGCACAGAGAACAACCGTGTCGTCAATTTCAAATGCGACAACCCGAACCTGATTGGCCACTTCGCGGATGTGCGCATCCTCGATGCTTATCAGAACTCCTTGCTTGGTGAGCTAGTAAGCTCTGAGCTTGATTAAACCCATTGCGGATTGAACAACACCAGTATGACCACACAAACGACTAAAGACGTTAAATTTTTACTAGCGCCTTTTCATGCAGACGCTCTTGCCAACCTATGCGGCAAACTAAATGAACACCTAAAGTTATTAGAATCACGTTTAGATGTCACGATTCATAACCGCAGCAACGAGTTTCAAGTGTCTGGCAAAAACCAGCAAACACAACTCGCTGGAGAAATGATAAAGCAGCTTTATCAAGACTCAATAGATGGTACTGACATCACACCAGAGCTGATCCATTTACTATTGCAACAATCTGGAATTGAGCAACGCGCAAGCAACGGCAACAAACAGCCTAAAGGCGATATTAGCATTCGCACGCGTAAAGCACTCATCAGACCGCGCGGACCTAATCAACAAAACTATTTACGTTCTATTTTGCAGCACGATATCAATTTTGGCATTGGCCCTGCAGGAACAGGAAAAACGTACTTAGCTGTTGCCTGTGCTGTTCAAGCCTTAGAGCAAGAAGAGATCGAGCGTATTTTGCTGGTACGCCCTGCCGTTGAAGCAGGTGAAAAACTAGGTTTTCTACCTGGCGATTTATCGCAGAAGGTTGACCCCTACCTCCGCCCTCTTTATGACGCATTGTATGAAATGCTTGGCTTCGAGAAAGTCGACAAACTCCTTGAACGCAACATTATCGAAGTGGCTCCACTTGCTTACATGCGCGGACGTACACTAAATGGTGCCTTTGTTATTTTGGATGAAAGCCAAAATACCACACGTGAGCAGATGAAAATGTTCCTCACACGCATAGGTTTTGGCACAACCGCGGTTATCACTGGAGATATTACTCAGGTCGATTTACCTAAAGGCACCCCCTCAGGGCTCAAGCACGCTATCCATGTGTTAAGTGGTGTAAAAGATATTGGCTTCACTCACTTCTCATCTAAAGATGTTGTAAGACATCCTCTAGTGCAACATATTGTAGAAGCTTATGAGCGGTTTGATCTAGAACAAGAGCAAGACAAAAACAAAGGTCAGCAATCATGAGTTATGAAGTTGATATCCAAAGAGAAATCAACGATTCTGAGGTAGATACACCCTCTGATGAAGATTTTCAACGCTGGGTTACTTTAGCGCTCACCGACAGAAAATCAGGTGGTGAAATCTGCATACGGCTAGTAGAGCCCACTGAAAGCCAACAGCTAAATAGTGACTATCGCGGCAAAGATGCACCCACCAATGTTCTCTCTTTTCCCTTTGAAGCACCTGAAGGTATTCCTATGGAGCTTTTAGGAGACCTAGCGATTTGTGCAGATATTGTTGCCAAAGAAGCCCACGAACAAAATAAACCTGTACTTAACCATTGGGCGCATATGGTAATACATGGGACCTTGCATCTTATTGGTTTCGACCATATAAATGATAGCGATGCCGAACAGATGGAAACGCTAGAAACAACCCTACTGGCGTCCATCAATATACCTGACCCTTACCAACAAGGAGTGTGAGAAATTAGTTATGAGTGAAGACCGATCGGGACAACCACGAAGTTGGTTCGGGCGTTTTGCCCAGGCGTTCTCTGATGAGCCTAAAACACGCGAAGAAGTATTAACCATTCTACGCGATGCAGCAGAAGAGAGTGTACTGGACCAAGAGGCCCTCAGCATTATTGAAGGCGCGATTCAAGTTGCCGAGATGCAAGTTCGAGATGTCATGATCCCACGCTCTCAAATGGTTGTGGTTGAAGCAGAACAAACACCTAAAGAATTTCTTCCTCTTATTATTTCCAGTGCCCACTCCCGTTTCCCTGTCATTGGAGAGTCCCCTGATGAAGTCATCGGCGTCTTATTAGCAAAAGATCTTTTGCCATTAATTATTGACGATGGACAAGAAGAGTTCGACATTTACAACAAACTACGCAAAGCAACCTTCATTCCCGAAAGCAAGCGCCTTAATATTCTACTTAAAGAATTCAGGGCCAATCGAAATCACATGGCGATTGTCATTGATGAGTTTGGTGGTATTGCAGGTCTAGTCACCATTGAAGATGTTCTAGAGCAAATTGTCGGCGAAATAGAAGATGAACACGATATAGACGAAGATGAAGGCAATATTCGTTTATTTGATGACAATGCATACATTGTAAAAGCATTGACTGAAATTGAAGACTTTAACGAGTACTTTGACACGAGTTTCCCTGACGACGAGTTTGACACCATCGGCGGCATCGTCACACACCGTTTCGGCCATCTGCCTCGTAAGGATGAAGAAGTATCCATCCAAAACTTCACCTTCAAAGTATTATCATCCGATAACCGACGCATTCGTTTATTGCAGGTAATACGCAAATCATAAAGTGCCAGTAAGCATGCAAAAATCTTTAACAAAATATCGCGCTCTGATTGCTCTAATCAGCGGCGCGCTGACTCCACTGGCGTTTTCACCTTTTGATTTCTGGGGATTAATTTTTCTTACTCCAGGCATCTTATTTCTACTACTAGATAACCTTTCACCCAAAAAAGCCGCATGGATTAGTTGGTGTTTTGGCACCGGTTTTTTCGGCACGGGTGTCTCTTGGGTCTATGTGAGCATTCATACCTACGGCAATGCTCCTGTATGGCTTGCCGCATTAATGACACTGGCATTCGCAATGGGGCTAGCTCTCACATTCGCCCTACAAGGCTGGTGCTATGCAAGGTGGCTATCGCGATCATCTCTCTCTAGTATCGGGTTTATTGGCTTGTGGATCCTTTTTGAATGGTGCCGCAGCTGGTTTCTCACCGGTTTCCCTTGGTTATATCTTGGTTACGCTCTCATCGACTCACCTTTAAAATTTTGGGCACCCATTGGCGGCGTATGGCTACTTTCACTGGTTGTACTGTGCTTATCTGTCTCAACAATATTACTTCTTGCGGCGCGCAAAACCTCCCAGCGCATCATGTTGGCTGTAGTAATAACGCTACCCTTCATGTCACTGGCTTTACCAAAAGATTGGACGCAGACAACGGGAGAAACTCAAGAGATTGATATAGTCCAAGCCAATATTCCTCAACAGCTAAAGTGGAATAAAAGTTACTTGCCTGAGTTCATAAACACTTACAGCCGAATGACACTTGAAGAGACCCGCGCCCCTTTGGTCATTTGGCCCGAAACAGCTATCCCTGCCCTACTCTCATCAGCAAAACCTTATCTGAGCAAACTACTCGCACAATTAGAGCAAGATAATCGCTCCCTTATCAGCGGTTTACCTTCTATCGAGAGAGATGCTAAACACCCTGCGGGCTATCGCGTACACAACAGTCTGGCGTTATTAACAGACAAAACAGACACTTACCATAAACAACGACTGGTTCCCTTTGGTGAGTACGTGCCAATGGAAAGCTATTTACGTGGATTAATTGAATTTTTCAATTTGCCTATGTCGAGCTTTAGCTTGCCCACACAGCAGCAAACAACACTCAGCCTTGGTTCCAGCAAAATTGCTGCTGCAATCTGTTATGAAATAGCCTACCCAGAACTTGTGAGACAGTTATCTACAGACAGTGATTGGATTCTCACTGTTTCCAACGACACATGGTTCAGCCACTCCTTAGCCCCTGCTCAACATATGCAGATAGCACGTATGCGCGCATTAGAAAACGGCCGGTGGTTAGTTAGAAGTACGAATAACGGGCTAACAGCGATAGTCGACCCTTATGGTGATATAACGGCACAAGCACCGGCATATCAGCAGGCAGTATTATCAGGGAGCATTGAAAAAAGAACTGGAGCAACACCTTATCAAAATTACGGTGCTACTCCCGTGTTGCTGTTCAGCTTATTGCTGATAGTGGTTTGCTTTACTCGTCGGCAAAAAGAAAGTTCCGAATAAGCTCTTTACCACCCTCTGTGGCAAAAGACTCAGGATGGAACTGAATACCCGTAATAGGGTATTCACGATGACGCACAGCCATCACTTCAAACTCCCCCCCTTGATGAATTTTTGTATAGTCATCAAACTCGTCTGCCGTTAAACCTCCAACAATCGAGGTTAACTCCAAACATTCAGGAAAGCTTTCTGCCTCAGCCATCAAAGAGTGGTAACGCATCACCTCTAGTTGATCAGGAATTCCACGAAAGATTCCTTGGCCGTTATGCGTTATAGGGCTCACTTTGCCGTGCATAGGAACATGCGCTTTAACCACCTTTCCACCAAACTGATGCACAATCCCCTGCATTCCCAAGCACACACCCAATAAAGGTATGGTTTTACCAAACTGCGCGATCACTTGAGCACAAACACCAAAATAGTGCTCATCATCTGGTGATCCCGGCCCCGGAGAGATAATAATGCGATCAGGGTTAGCCGCTTGAATCTCACTTAACGTGATCTGGTCATTACGCTTAACGACAATATCAAAATTGTCTAACGTGCCTTTGGATTTTTCAGAGGTAAGAATCTCACCGATAAACTGATAAAGGTTATACGTAAAGGAGTCATAATTATCGATAATGTAAACTTTCATGCTCACGCCTCCTCTTTAATAAACTGATCTAATACTTTCTTAGTGCCCGCAAACTTACGACGAATCTCTTCATACTCATCTTCAGGATTAGAATCATAAACATTTCCACCACACGTTTGAACATACGCTTTCTCACCATTAGCAAACACAGTGCGAATCGGAATCGCGAACGCACAATCGCCATTAAAGGAGAAATGCCCAACGGCACCACCATAAGGACCACGCCCATCTAACTCAAGATCATCGATCACTTTCATCGCTTCAATTTTTGGTGCTCCGGTTAACGTACCGGCAGGAAAATTACTGGCCAGTGCCGAGAACATATCCTGATCTTCTGCAATAATGCCAACAATTTCACTGGAGATATGCTGTACATGGCTAAAGCGTTTTATATCCATCAGACTACGTACTTTAACCGTACCAAACTGAGCTACACGGCCAATGTCATTTCGATGCAAATCAACAATCATATTGTGTTCTGCAATCTCTTTAGGGTCATTTAATAAGGTACGCGCTAATGCCCGATCTTCATCTTCCGTTGCTCCACGTTTTGCTGTGCCCGCCAACGGGAAGGTTTCCATTTCTCCCTGACGCAAACGGAACAGTAACTCGGGGCTAGCACCAATTAACTTTTGCTCACCAAATTTAACGTAATACATCTGTGGCGACGGGTTTACTTCACGTAATTGCTCATAAATATTGATCGTATCGCCTTCCAACTTAAAGCGTTTTTTAAAGCCAACTTCTGTCTGGAAAATTTTCCCATCAATAATATCCTGCTTAACTTTCATGACGGCTGCAGCATGTTCTGCTTGCGTCATCGTCTCACCCATCGGTGTTATTTCCAGCTCACCATTTCCTACATACTTTTGCGCAATCAGTGATTCAACCAAATCCAATCGGCTATCTGTATAATAGAAGTAGATCACTTCTCCGGTCATCTTATCCAGAATCAAACCATCTTTATAAAGACCAAACTTAAACGCCTCAAACATATCACTGCGCTGCAAGTTAAGCGTCGGCTCAAAGTAGTTCATACTGTCATAACCGATATAGCCCGTTAGCCCGCCAGCATACTTACGCGAAATAACATTTTGTGGCACTAACTCTCGCAGCAAATAATACGGGTTATCGCTTTGATACTGTGCACACGTCCCATCACGCTCCTGAATGAAGAGCGTTTTCTCTTGCGCCCAGATAATTTTTTCAGGATCAAAGCCAATAATCGAATGGCGTGAGATAAAACTATCCTCACCCAGCGACTCCAACATAAAGCATGTTTCAAATTGCTTTTCGATCTTCTTGAAGAGATCAAAAAAATCGCAATCAGAAGCAATCGTCACATAATGAGGTTTTCTGGATAGGTCGATACGATCAGGTTTACAGGAAGTCATTGTCATTTAGCCTTATTCATTCTTCTTCAGCTTTGAGTGCACGTGAACCACGAGTCACCGTTGCAATACCAACACCTAGGGTTTCAGCAATTTGGCGCTGCGGCACACTCTGCTTCAACATCTTAAAAATCTGCAAACGCTTAGTGACTTCACTAAATTCAGCCGGGGTTAGCAAAGCGCGTAGCGCAGCCTCCATCTCATCTGGCGTTTTTAATACCAGCAGATGCTCCATTAACTCAAGAGTATATTGTTTATCTGTATTCATGTACTAGTATGCTAGTGCATAGAGAATAATTGTCAATAGGGGCGAAGATTTAAAAGAGGATTTATATAGACACAAAAAAGCCCCGATGAATATCGAGGCTCTTAAAATAACAACAGTACTTGCTTAATGAACTGTATATCCATCTTCTGCTATAAGTTTTCGAGCTTCATCTAAGTCTAACGCCTCAAGAGGCTCAGCCAGGTAATAAGGCAAAGTCACAGGACTTTCACTTAACTTAATAAGATCCCCCTCTTGAAGCCTCTCAATTACTGAGTGAACGGTCTGCTCAAGGTTATCTGGTGCAGAAGCGTATCGACTGCTGACATAATCCAGCAATTCCTGAATTGAATGCGCACCATCAGCTAACGACACAACAAGGCCTAGCCATTCATCCAAAGGCGTTACATTATCAGGCTGGTTGATATCCACCAGCCCAACTTCATTATTCTTTTTGGTGTAAATTACCGTTCGGTAAAAATATTGCGCATTATTCAAAATCAACACCTATCTATTCTTTCTAGCGTTAATATCGTTCCTGCTGATATTACACATAACTGAGCAGGAACATGTTTACGTATAAGGAATTAAGTTACTCAGCCACTAATACAAACGGTTTTTCTACAGATAACGTTCCGCTATCAGTGATGATTACTTCATTCTGAGGCGCATCACTTCTATCAGTTTTTAATTTCTCAACTCTGTTTATTACTTCCATGCCTTCGATAACTTTCCCAAAAACCGTGTGACGTCCGTCTAACCATGGGGTTTTTGCAAACGTGATGAAAAACTGCGACCCGTTCGTATTCGGACCAGCATTTGCCATAGATAACCAACCAGCGCCAAGGTGCTTCAATTTAAAGTTCTCATCAGGAAACTTATCACCATAAATCGATTTTCCACCTGTTCCATTACCCTTTGTGAAATCCCCTCCTTGCATCATGAACTGTGGAATAACACGATGAAACTTAGAACCTTTGTAGCCAAATCCTTTTTCATGAGTAGACAAGGCATAAAAATTATTCACGGTTTTAGGTACAGTATCACCGAATAAGCCAATAACAATACGCCCTTCAGGCTTGCCACCAATGGAAATATCCATAAATACTTTTTTAGTGACTAGCAAATCAGTGCTTGCATACGTTGGAGATAAACTAATAACAAATAAGAAAACAAATATAATCGCTTTTTTCATTTTTACTCTTCTATTTTTGTGTGAATACAAATCGAAACTCTTCAATTAATCTAAAGCAATGAGCCCTTGATCTTTCGAATCGAGTATATCATTCAGGTTTATACTTTCGCGCTCATTTCTGCTCGCCCTAATAATCTAAAACTCCAGTTCTCTACCTCACTACGCTCAAGACGCTGTATAACCTTATCCATCCAACTCGAAGAGAGTCTGCATTGCTGCTTTAGCTTTAACAGCCCATCCATATTCAATGGATCACCAAAGAACACATCACAGGCTTCACGTACCGTCATCGCATCTGGCACTCGCTCTACTAGCACAAGCGGTAGCTTTTTATTCACTATCCCCGGCTGAATAATCCGATACAACCAACCGCAGCGACTTAATTCTTGCATATCAACAGAAAATTCATCAATACCCCAACGTTTATTAAGCTTAAAACAAGGTGAGCGAGGTTGGCTAACTTCAATGATAGCCTCCCCCCATCGATAACGATCGCCCAAGCAGGCGGTATCTTCTGTCATACCTTCTGAGCTAAGGTTTTCACCCATACCCGGGGCTTGCCAGTTATGATCTACACCATATTTTTTTAGCCAATAGGCGTAGTGTTCTGAAGGATACTGGTGTAGCGCCCGCTCTAACCCGCCATGATGACGCTGGTCTGCACACTGATCACCTTCTAGGCCTATAGAAGATAGGTAAATATCTTTATCGATTGCTAATTTATCAATCGCAGTTTCAAGGCCATAACGCTGTGCTACTTTCCCACAGTAAACTCTATCGAGGTAGTGTTGATTGTTCATATAATCCTTATAACCTGAGCAGGTCATACCCAAACCTATTCCAACCCAGTAATTGGCACCACCGGTGTCCTTTGCATTACGTCACTACGCCAAAAATGTAGAGATCAACTAATGAGACTCCAAACTTCTACATAAAGGCTACAGGTAGCAACTCATTGCCACTATTAGATGTTAACTACGAAAAATTAACAAGATTCAGTCATTTTGAAACGTCCAGAAAAACCCAACGGCTCAACAAGAACACAGTATAAAGCAGAGATGAGAAAGTTAATTACTGAAAAACAATGTAATCATTATTAAGCCTTAATGCTCAGCTAAAAGAAAAAACTTTTAGCTTTAGATAGCAAACCTATTGAATGACAGGCTTTGGCCCATTAATGATGACTCCCAGCATCTAAGAAGACACTATTCACCATTAAATGGGACAAAGCCTTAAAGCAGTTAAACCTTAAAAGCATCTACCGAGTTATTCAGTTCACGTGCAATGTTTGCCAACCCTTCTGCTAGCTGCTTATTCTGCTCCGAGCTGTCAAAAGTATTTTTTGCCAAGCCATGAATCTCCACAATGCTGACATTAATGGTCTCTGCAACAGTGGACTGCTCTTCAGCAGCAGTAGCAATTTGGCTATTCATGTCCTGAATGCTAATTGCTTCAGAACCGATGACCACAAGCGCTTGATTTGCTTCAGAGGATTTAGCACCCGTAACTTCAACACCAGATGCATTTTTTTCCATAAGTTTTACCGCATTCATGGCCGCTGATTGCAAATTATCAATCATGTTTTGAATTTCACTGGTACTCGTTTTAGTTTTGTTAGCCAAACCACGGATTTCATCTGCTACTACCGCAAACCCTCTACCCGCCTCTCCTGCACGGGCAGCCTCTATGGCTGCATTCAAAGCGAGCAGGTTCGTTTGCTCAGAAATACTGTTTATAACTTCCAGAATACTGCCGACCCGGTTAGTTTCACTATCCAGCTGAAGAATAACCTCTTGGACATTCGTGATACCGGTAATTAGCTGAGCAATGCTGCCATTCATCTCATCAACCACTTCACTCCCCTTAATAGCAGAAGTCTGAGCCTGATTAGCTGAATCAGCTGCATGTTGAGCGCTACGAGCCACTTCATCTACAGTCATTGTCATCTCATTCATCGCTGTGGCAGTATGCTCCAACTGCTCCATTTGTGAGCGAGAACTATGGTTCACTTGGCCAGCAGACAACATCATTTCTTGAGATGAATTATTCAGTTTTGCGGTGGTATTATTAATGGTAGAAACCGTTTCTCGTAGGCTAGAGATCATGGCTAGTACCTGTGCATAAATACCCGTCTCATCTCCCTTAGTTTCAATCGAATAACGCAAGTCACCAGCAGCAACCCGCTGCACTAAAGCTTCAATAACACGCGGCTCTCCACCAATAGGTAAATACATTAAGCGATGTATAACGTAATAAACGACAGCCAAAGATAAACAGATAAAGATAAGCGCAAGCACGCTAGCTAATATGAGATTTTTGTTAGAAGCCAATAAAATGTGATCCCATGACTCCCATGCCCACACAGTCCAACCAAACTCAGCCACCTGTGAAGACACTACAAAATATTCTTTACCTTCGAACGCATAGCTATGCTCACTACTCTGCGCGTCTTTAAAAGGTTGGTAACTGGGACGCTGCTCATACAAATTGGTGCCTATATAATCGGGATACTTTGCGGCTAAAATAAAGCCGTCTGCTCTACTAACAAACAACTGGTTGTTCTTGTCCAAGCCTTCAATAAAGTCAGTAATTGTATTCAGAGATAAGTTGATAGATAACACACCCACTACAGTGCTATCACGTGTAATAGGCACGGCAACCGCCATAACCAAGTTACCCGAAGCGCTTTTATAGGGTGTAGTAATAATCTTCCTTTCACCCGAAAGAGCTCGCAGATACCACTCTCGCTGCTTTTCTTTCGCATTAAAATTGGGAATCAAACCATTTTTATTTATCGCATAGGTACGTCCATCTCGCAGACCAACATAGGCGTTAAGTACTTTAAATTGACTTTTAAGTGAACTCAATTGCGGCAACAACTCAGCAACCACCACATCTCCTGAAGCTGTAATTTCTACTTCACCTGCGGAGAGTTCTAACGCGTCGAACATACGATTCATCTTCTCTCCAATCGCCCTAGAAATCAGAAACGACTGGTTCTGCAACTTCTGTTCATAGTTATGAACCGATGCAGTTTTAAAGTGATAAAACCCGACAACAGATATGCTAACAATCGCTAAAGCGAACAACATACCTACATAGATTAGCAACTTTGCTTTGGCACTCATTAATCAGCCTCCAAGAGAATACAGCTTAGAGAATAGACCACCAAACAAGAAAATAACAAACTAAAAACTATAATAACGAAACTAAAAGTATCAATTTTAAGGAATTTATCCAAAAATAATTTGTTTTAACATTGACTTTTTTGTGAAGAAAAACTCACTACTTTACCTGCGTACGCTTAAGCAGATTTGATTTATTTGTTAAATTCGTAATAACGAATGAATGTATAAATACATACATCAAATAACAAATCTATACACAGGAAAGTCAATTCAACCTCATAATCACAAATTAGTTTTTACAAAATATGCCTAGCTATACAGCACTTACAAAAAACGACGCTTGTAAGGTCGATTTCCTTTATAATAGCCGCCCTGCATTTTGGCTGTGGCTGTGCCCACAAAGGATAGACAATGAAATTTTCCTCTTTAGATCTCGCTCCCGAGTTGCAACGCGCTCTGGACGCTTGTGGTTACAGCCAAATGACACCAATCCAAGAGCAAGCGATTATTCCTGCTCGGCGCGGTAAAGATGTGCTGGCTAACGCACAAACAGGTACCGGTAAAACAGCCGCATTTACTGTACCTATTTTACAGCAGATGGTTGATCGCCCAGCCACAACACAACCTGGTCATGTGCGCACCTTGATTTTAGCTCCCACACGCGAGCTTGCAGAACAGCTAACAAATACTATTAAAGGTTATGCTCAGTTTCTGCCATTTACCGTTAAAGGAATATATGGCGGTGTAAGTACTGCATCGCAAAAGGGGAAGTTAAAAGCGGGGGTTGATATTTTAGTTGCGACGCCAGGACGTCTACTTGAGCATGTAGTGCAATGTAATATCAGTCTTACACAGGCCGAATTTGTCGTATTAGATGAAGCAGACCGTATGCTGGACATGGGCTTTATCAGCGACGTATACAAGCTAATCCAGCAAACGTCCAAGAAACATCAAACACTCATGTTTTCTGCAACGGTAACGCCGACTGTTAACGAATTAGCTAAAAAGCTAATGTCACGCCACGAAACGATCCGTGCTACAAAACAAAATGCGACAGCCGATACAGTCGAGCACGTGGTTTATCCTGTTGAAGAGCGTCGCAAAGCAGATCTATTTGTCGAACTGATAAAAAAACATAATTGGTTTCAGGTATTGGTCTTTACCAGCACTAAAGCCCAAGCCGATGAGTTAGTCGTCGACTTCAAAATGGACAAAATATCTTATGTTGTTTGCCACGGTGATAAAACGCAGGGGTCGCGTAAACGTGCCTTAGCCGACTTTAAAGCGGGTAAAGTGCAGGTGATGATCGCAACTGAAGTTGCCGCTCGTGGTTTGGACATTAAAGGGCTTGAGTATGTTGTGAACTATAACCTGCCTTACCTAGCAGAGGATTATGTACACCGTATAGGCCGCACAGGGCGTGCAGGTGCTAAAGGTCATGCTATTTCCTTTGTAAGCCGTGAAGAAGAGCGTGCACTAGATGATATTGAGCGCTTAATTGGCTCACGTATTCAGCGTATCCATCAAAAGGGCTACGAGGTAGGGAGCCGAGATAACATACGTAAACAGCTTTCACAAAAAGCACATAAGCCCCGCACTAACAAAGCGAGCCAAACCAAAATCATTCGTAATAAAGTTACAACAGCTAAAACAACAGGCAAAGCGAAACAAAAACAGAAGCAAAAGAAATAAGACGCTTTCATCCCTAACGCTTAATAGGGCCATTACACTACGTACCACTCGTAATGGTCTACACCACTTATCTTCAAGATCCAATGCCTTAGTTCGCGCTAAGGCTATTTTTATCCCTACCTATTACTGCGTAAAAATCGTGTCTCATATTTTCTAATCTGATAAAATCCCCATCTATAATCTATTCTATAAAACTTGTACCACCTACCCTAAACAGGACAGCGCAACTCATGAGTCTTGCCGATAAAGTGCTGGCAGTTAATAACGATCTGCCGATTCGTACCGATAGCCCCGTCCACAGCGGTAAAGTACGCTCGGTTTACTGGTTAACCGAAGCCGATAGCCAGCGCCTAATCAAAGAGAAAGGCTATGATGTTGCCGCTGATGCGCCTTTAGCGATTATGGTCATTAGTGATCGTATATCTGCATTTGACTGCATCTGGCATGGCGAAGGCGGCATGAACGGAGTACCTGGCAAAGGCGCAGCCCTGAACGCAATATCCAACCATTGGTTTAAGCTATTTCGTGACAACGGCCTAGCCGATAGCCATATTTTAGATATCCCACACCCATTTGTATGGATCGTACAAAAGGCTAAACCAGTGATGATTGAAGCCATTTGCCGTCAGTACATCACAGGGTCTATGTGGCGTGCATACTCTAAAGGTGAGCGTGAATTTTGCGGCATTCAACTACCCGACGGTTTACAGAAAGACCAAAAGCTTCCTGAGATTCTGATCACGCCATCAACTAAAGGCATTCTTAAAGGCATACCGGGCGTACCAGAAGCGGATGACGTAAACATTACCCGCCAAAACTTAGAAGATAACTTTGCTGCTTTTAATTTGCGTAGCCAAGATGATATCAATCAATATGAAAAGCTACTGAAAGAGGGCTTTGGCGTTATCAGTGATGCACTGACCGCTTTGGAGCAAACCTTTGTCGATACCAAATTTGAATTTGGTTATGTTACTGATGCTGCTGGTAATGAAAAACTAATTTACATGGACGAAGTCGGCACCCCTGATTCTTCTCGTATCTGGGACACGGTGGCTTACAATAATGGAAAAATTGTTGAGAACTCCAAAGAAGGGTTTCGCCAATGGCTGTTAAACCACTTCCCTGAGCCTGATATATTGCTTAACAAAGAGCGCATGCCTGAACGTGAAGCTCTGGCTCGCGATAACGCCTTACCGGAAACCGTTATGATGGACATTTCAGCAACCTATGTAGGCGTTGCAGAGAAAGTGACCGGAAAAAAACTAGAACTTTCTGACAATCCGAAAGCCGATATTGTTGATATTTTGCGCAATCAGTACGATCTTATAGATTAGTCATACATTTTATAAGCCCTAAACAGAGATAAAAAATGCCGTATATAACTTTCCCTTTAATACTCGCTTTACTACTTTGCAGCTACACAGTAAACGCAGAAATTTATAAATGGAAAGACGAAAACGGTAAGACACACTATTCCGGCACGCCACGCGTGCTGGCACCCAACGTTAAGGAAGTTAAGCTACAAAAACAGCCTGCCGACCGGGCCAACGCACACCGTCAGGAACGCCTACTTAATAATAAAAAGCGTGATATTCGCCGTATTAAAGAAGAGAAAAGAAGCAAACTACGAAAAGAAAAACGCGTCCAAGCTGAACAAAAAGCCATGCTTAAACAAGAAGCTCGTGATCGGGATATGTGTGAGAAATATAAAGCACGCTACTCCAGATACCAGAAAAAAGGCATTCAAGGCATTAACGTTGTTACAGGGAAAAAGCAAAAGCTAACAGGCGCTGCTGCTCGCAACGCCCTCAAAGATGCAAAAGAGAATGTAGAGCTGTTCTGTAAATAACTACTCAACAGCAGCTAATTGGCAGTTTTTATACATTCCACGGGCTTGAAATACGCTTAAAGTGCTCTGAACTACATGCCACACATGGCTGAATCAGGCTCGTTTGCCTCAACTGCACTTCCTGCTTGCACTCCTGACACTCGAACGTCCCTACCGCAGCAATTTCACCCGCCATATATTCATCATCGGCATTTGCTAACTGCTCTCTTAACCTCTCCTGCTCAACTCTTGTTTGGTCAGCCAGAGCAACTAGCTTCTGCACAACCGTGTTTTCAAGAATATTTAAGTCAAAGTGCAACCAAGCAGCAATCCCCTCACCCGTTTCATGTGCGTAATAGCCAAGCTGCTTAAGATCTCGCTTGAGATAGGCACTGAGAAGATCCATTTCATCCCGCGTCATCTCTTCAGCGGTTAACTCCAATTCAACCGCTTCTTCAATCTTTTCTTGTAGGTAATCCCAAGAGCGATGCTCGGCGTTTTCTAATGTGCCTGTTAAGCGATCCAGAACACGATTGTATAAACTCGAAGCATCCTGTTTATTTTCAAGCATTTTTTTTGAATCTTTGTCCATTTTCAACTCCGGTCTAACGCAATTAGACGACCTATACTGCTGTTGATAGCAGGGCTTATATTGTATGCTATGCAGCATACTCTAAACTTTCCAGTAGACTCTTTAACCAGCATCAACATAAGCCGGTTTATTGCCTGAGATTCCAATACGATACTACTATGAACGATCAATACGAACCGCAAAAGATAGAAACCCAGACTCAACAGTACTGGGAAGATAATAATAGTTTCCTATGCACCGAAGATACCAGTAAAGAAAAATTTTACTGCCTATCCATGTTCCCTTACCCAAGTGGCCGTCTGCACATGGGACATGTTCGTAACTACACTATCGGTGATGTAATCTCTCGTTACCAGCGTATGCAAGGAAAAAATGTACTCCAACCGATGGGTTGGGATGCTTTTGGCCTTCCGGCTGAAAATGCAGCGATGAACAACAATGTTCCGCCTGCTAAGTGGACATATGAAAACGTAAGCTACATGCGCGATCAGTTAAAACTGATGGGCTTTGGTTATGACTGGAACCGCGAACTCGCTACTTGTCACCCTGAATACTACCGTTGGGAGCAATGGTTCTTTACTCGCCTAATGGAAAAAGGGCTTGTTTATAAAAAAGAAGCTGAGGTTAACTGGGATCCAGTTGATATGACAGTACTTGCTAATGAGCAAGTAATCGATGGACGCGGCTGGCGCTCTGGGGCTTTAGTTGAACGTAAAAAAATCCCTCAGTGGTTCCTTAAAATCACTGACTACGCAGACCAGCTTGTTGACGACTTAGATAAGCTAACTGATTGGCCTGAACAGGTTATTACGCAGCAGCGCAACTGGATTGGCCGCTCCCAAGGTGTTGAGCTTAAGTTCCATGTTGAAGATGGCTCTGACCTAGAAGTCTTTACCACACGCCCTGATACATTAATGGGGGTTACGTATGTTGCCGTGGCGGCACAACACCCATTGGCATTAAAAGCTGCCGAATCCAACCCAGAATTAGCTCAGTTTATTGATGAATGTAAAAACATCAAAATGGCTGAAGCAGACATGGCTACGATGGAAAAACGCGGCATGTCGCTGGGTATTCAAGCGACTCACCCCCTAACGGGCGAACAAGTTCCAGTTTGGACAGCTAACTTTGTCCTAATGGATTATGGTTCAGGCGCTGTTATGGCAGTGCCAGCTCATGACCAGCGTGACTGGGAATTTGCTAAGAAATATGGACTAAAGATCAAACAAGTTATCGACTCAACAAATAGCGATATACAGGTCGATATTGAAAAAGAAGCCTTCACAGACAAAGGGACTTTAATCAACTCCGGTGACTTCAACGACCTTGAATTTGACCTGGCCTTTAAAGCAATATCATCTGAGCTTGAACGCCAACGTAAAGGCCAAATCACTATCAACTACCGATTGCGCGATTGGGGTGTTTCACGTCAGCGTTATTGGGGCACGCCAATTCCGGTTATTAACTGTGCAAGCTGTGGTGCATTGCCCGTACCTGAAGATCAACTGCCCGTTGTGTTACCTGAAAATGTTGAATTTGATGGTAGTGGCTCACCAATCAAAAAAATGGACAGCTTCATTAATACCACCTGCCCTTCATGCGGTGGTGCTGCTGAACGTGAAACAGATACCTTCGATACCTTTATGGAATCAAGCTGGTACTACGCTCGCTATGCAAGTCGCTCGACCGATAACGCTATGCTTGATCCAGAGAAAGCCAATTACTGGCTGCCTGTAGATCAATATATTGGCGGTATCGAGCACGCTATTTTACATTTATTGTATTCTCGTTTTTTCCACAAATTGATGCGTGACGAAGGCTTAGTCAATTCTGATGAACCATTCACTCGCCTACTTTGCCAAGGTATGGTTTTAGCTAATACTTATTACCGCGAAGATGAAAAAGGCGGAAAAGTATGGATTGCACCAACCGACGTTGTAACTGAAACAGATGATAAAGGTCGTATTGTTAGCGCTAATCACAAAGACGATGGCCAAGCTGTTATGCAAGCGGGCGTTACCAAAATGTCCAAGTCAAAAAACAACGGTATTGACCCGCAGGTCATGATCGATAAGTACGGTGCTGATACTGTGCGCTTGTTTATGATGTTCGCCGCACCGCCTGAGCAGTCGTTAGAATGGTCTGATTCTGGCGTTGAAGGTGCAAACCGTTTCCTACGTCGTTTGTGGAAACATGTACATGATCACTTATTAGATGGACAGGGCGTTGTAGAGCTAGATACAACTGCACTCACTGAACCGCAGAAAGAGTTGCGCCGCAAAGTGCATGAAACCATCAAGAAAGTATCTGATGATATTGAGCGTCGCCAGACATTTAATACCGCTATTGCCGCCGTAATGGAACTTCTGAACAGTATTACTAAGTTTGTTGATGTCAGCGACCAAGGCCGTGCAGTTATGCGTGAAGCATTACAAACAGCTATACAGTTGCTGTCTCCTATCGTGCCACACATCACTCACAAGTTGTGGAGCGAGCTTGGACATACAACAGACCTTCTCAACTCACCTTGGCCTACATTTGATGAAACAGCATTAGTGCGCTCATCCATTCAAATGGTTGTACAAGTGAATGGCAAAGTGCGAGCAAAAATGGATGTTGCGGCCGATGCGGATCAAGACACTATTTTGCATTCAGCACTAGCACTAGAGAATGTTCAAAAGTTTATGGTGGACAAATCAATTCGTAAAAAGATTGTAGTGCCCGGAAAACTGGTCAACATTGTTGTAGGTTAAAAGGAGTTATTAAATAGATGACCAATTACCACTTTTTAAGCCGATTTGTGTGTTTCACTCTAGCCATTGCTCTGATATCTGGATGCGGCTTTAAATTACGCGGCACGATGGATGTTCCCGAGTCATCAAGGATGGTCACACTTATTTTAAAAAGTGGTTCACCCGCTCAGTTTGACCAAGCGCTGAAACGTACGCTTAACCAGCAGGGTATTTCTCTACTGGAAGCAGCGCCTTATCAGCTAGCAATAAAGCAAGTTAGAGAGAACCGACGCTCTATCACACTAGATCGTAAAGCCAACGTGGATGAGTATGAACTGCTAGTATTGGTTAAATTTGAAATATTAAACCTCGAAGGTGAATCTGTTTCAGGTCCTCTAGTGGCGCGTACTGAGCGTATCTTTGATTACAATGCCGATGCTGCTACTGCAAGCTACTCATTGGAAAAAGAAATTCGTTCCGAAATGTGGCAATCGATCTCTGAACGTATCGTTCGCCAATTCGTCGCTCAAACACGCTAATGCCACAAGATAACGACAAATGAAGCTTTCTGCTGAGCAACTGACAGGCCACTTGCAACAAACGCATGCACCTGTGTATTTGATATCAGGTGATGAACCACTTATCAGTGCAGAATGTTGCGATCAATTGCGCAGTGCTTTTCGCCAGAAAGGCTTCAGCGAACGAGAAGTACTTCATGTAGAAGGCCAATTCAAATGGGAATACCTGCTCGAATGCGCTAACGCTCTTTCTCTTTTTGCTGAGCAAAAGCTTATTGAAATTCGCTTAGGCAGCCATAAAGTCAATAAAGCGGCTAGCGAAATTATTCAAGAGTACATCGCACACGCCCCTCCTGAAAATATCCTGCTAATCATTGCCGACAAGCTAGATAGCGGAGCAAAAAAATCTGCATGGCACAAAGCTATCGAACAAAAAGGTGTCTGTGTTGAAATCTGGCCGGTCGAAATACATCAACTCCCAGGTTGGATCAGGCATCGGGCGAATAGCAAAAAAATGCAACTCGATGATAGTGCAGTGCAGTTACTGTGTGATCGAGTGGAAGGCAATTTATTAGCAGCCAAGCAAGAACTAGACAAGTTACACCTACTCCACCCACATGGCATCCTTACCGCTGAACAGATTGTTGACGCTGTTTCAGATAACTCAAGGTACGATGTTTATGGCCTTATGGACACGATTGCACTAGGACAAAGCGAGCGCTGTATTAAGATTCTCAATGTGTTACGCCAAGAAGGGACGGAGCCGCCTATTGTTTTGTGGGCATTAACACGCGAAATTAGAATTCTATACGCTATCAGCCAAGGCCTAGAACGTGGTTTAGCTTACGAGACTATCTGCCAAAAAGAGCGCATATGGGGTAAGCGAAAACAATCGTTGCGCCGCTGTGCTGAACGCCTCAGCTTATCAACATTAGAAGATTTATTAAAAACTAGCCAACAACTAGACAAAGTAATCAAAGGAATGGCTACTGGATCTCCTTGGTTAATGCTGTCAGATATCAGTATTGCGCTCTCCGGAAAACGCCTTCAACTCACACCGTTCTTCTAATATCCTGCATTGAATCACAGAATAAACTACACTGATTCATAGGGACTTAGAAAAGGTCGGTTCATATGAAGAGCTGCATATTACAAATTTGTTCTCTATTGATCGTATTTATTACTCTTTCAGGCTGCACTGAAGAAAACCCTTTAAAACTAAAACAAGGCGACCAGCTCTACAATTACTACTGTAAGCAATGTCACATTAAAAGTGGCGTAGGCGCTCAGTATGAGCACTTACCTAAAGATCGCAAGAAAATGGCTGACTACGAAATCATACTCATGATTAAGCATGGCTACAGCATGGGTCATCAAATGCCGGTGTTTACTCAACTGTCAGATGAACAAGCCGATGCGATCGCAGAATACGTAGCAAAGATCCAATAAGCGCCAAAAAAAATGGGCCAGAATAAGCAACCCTGGCCCAAGATAGTTTACTCAGCTAACGTATGAACCACTTCAGTTGCCAGTTTAATGTTGTCATGTAGCGGACAACGATCACATACTTCATCAAGGAAAGCTTGTTTTTCAGTAGACGACAGCTGCGCATCAATTTCAGCTGTAACACGCACTACTTGAAAACCAGAACGATTATCTGTTGGTTTTCCTAACAAACCTGCAGGATCATAGTCGGCTTCCACTGACACTGAAAAGCTGTGCAGCTCTATCTTTTGCTGTTTAGCTGCGACGCGTCCAATGGTAGCAACGCAACCTGCCAGAGAAAATAGAAAATATTCCAAGGGGGTCGGACCTTCATCTGTACCGCCGCCTGCAGCAGGCTGATCAATAATAACTTTATGACCACGAATATCAGATTGAACTCGAAATGAATCACCCATTTCCGCTTCAACTCGCACTGTTTTAGTAACAGACATAACCTCTCCATATAAGAATATACTAATGTAATAATATTAGTATATACCACTATAAGAATAGATCTATTGAGCTTAATCAGGAGAGGAAGTATAGAGTAAAAGAAACAGGTGCTGTTCTTGCAACAACACCTGTCATATAGCGATTAGTTAGAAAGAGATTAACTAACTGTTTCACCTTTCGCTTGTAAATCAGCATGGTAAGAAGAGCGAACCAATGGGCCACTCGCAACATGGCTAAAGCCCAGTTCTTTGGCTACACGCGCAAACTCATCAAACTCATCAGGCGTAACAAAGCGATCAACTGGCAAATGGTTACGGCTCGGTTGCAAATACTGCCCAATGGTCAGCATGTTTACATTATGAGCACGAAGATCCTTTAATACTTCTATAATCTCTTCGTTTGTCTCACCCACACCTACCATCAATCCAGACTTAGTACGGATATCAGGACACTTTTCTTTAAACCCCTTAAGTAGGTCAAGTGACCACTGATAGTCGGCGCCTGGACGTACTTTACGGTACAAGCGAGGCACTGTTTCAAGGTTGTGGTTGAATACATCAGGAGGTGTTTGGCTAAGAATATTTAACGCCACTTCCATACGACCACGAAAATCAGGCACTAACGTTTCTACTTGAATCGTAGTAGAGCGTTGACGTGTTTCAGATATGCAGTTTGCAATGTGCTGAGCACCACCATCACGAAGATCATCACGATCTACTGAAGTTATCACCACATAGCGTAAACCCATATCAGTAATAGCTTCGGCCAGCTCTCTAGGCTCATTTTCAGCCAATGCATTTGGGCGACCGTGTGCTACATCACAAAATGGACAGCGGCGTGTGCAGATATCACCCATCACCATAAAAGTGGCTGTTCCATTAGTAAAACACTCACCTAAATTTGGGCAGCTTGCTTCTTCACAAACTGAAGACAATTTATGATGGCGCAGCTTTTCTTTAATTTTTTGAACTTCCTTGCTCGAGCCCATACGAACTCGTAACCATGGTGGCTTACGAAGCATTTCATCCTTTTCTGTCGGGATTACTTTAATAGGGATACGTGCCATTTTTTCAGCACCACGTAATTTAACACCCTGTTCCACCTTCACTACTGAAGAGGCTTTATCGGAACTGTTCGCCATACTATTGTGAGTCCAAGGAAGTTTGATGTGATATGGAATTATAACCTATTTCTTTAGTCAAGTAATTCACAAGCCATTGGGTTGCTTGATGCGGATCCGCATCAGTTACTAAGGAGCAAAGCTGTGTCATTTCCATACCGGCGTAACCGCATGGGTTAATTCTTAAAAATGGTTCTAGATCCATATTAAGATTTAAAGCCAAACCATGGAATGTACAACCACGTCGTACACGTAAGCCAAGCGATGCTATTTTCGCTTGGCCAACGTAAACACCTGGTGCATCCGGTTTCGCAAAAGCCTCTACTCCGAAGTGTTGCAGTGCACTAATAACACCCTTTTCCATGAGTGTAACTACATCACGAACACCAAGCTTATTTCTGCGCAGATCCAACAAAAGGTAAATTACCAGCTGGCCCGGCCCATGATAAGTCACTTGCCCGCCTCGATCGACCTGAACAACAGGAATGTCACCTGTCAAAAGCAGATGCTCCTCTTTTCCTGCCTGACCTTGCGTAAAAACGGGTTCGTGTTGCAGGACCCATATCTCATCAGCCGTGTCAGCATCCCGCTGATCCGTAAATGCTTGCATCTTTTGCCATATAGGCTCATATGGCTGGATACCGAGATCACGGGTAATCAGTTTATTATTGGTACTCATCAGATCACTATATGCACACGATCAGAAGCAATTAATTCTTCATGCAAATTTTTGAGCTGCTCCTCACCTGTCGCCGTAATAAACATTCTAATGGATCTGAACGTTCCTTTTTTACTGTCTTGAATAGTAATCCGGCTTTCATCTAAATCAGGTACATGCACCCGCATAACATCGACAACAAACGATTGGAAATCATCAGCATTTTTGCCGACGACTTTAATTGGATAATCGGGACAAGGAAATTCAATTTTTGGTGGTTGTACTTCTGTTGAAGGCTGTTCTTCGCTCATAATTACTCCCCCGTCATCAATTGATGTTGATAACGAGTAAAAATTTCAAACATGCGCTGCCAAAGAGGGCCTTTCAGGCCATTCCCAACAACATAATCATCTACCTGCATCACAGGCACAATCGCTCTTGTTGAGCTAGAAATCCAGACCTCATCTGCGCCAATCAACCGCTGGTAATCGATTTCCGTTTCTTGACGAGGAATTCCATATTGATCAGCTAGCTCTAAAATCAGCGCCCTAGTAGTACCGCTCAATATTTCTGTGCCGATAGGAGGCGTATATAGAACACCCTGCTCGACAATAAAGAAGTTGCAACTCGCTCCTTCAGTGAGCGCCCCATCACGTTGTAATATTGCCTCTTGAGCACCCAGCTCGCGCGCCTGCTGGAGCACCAAAATATTAGGCAGTAAACACGTCGATTTTATATCACAACGATGCCAGCGAAGGTCGGCGGTAACGATAACCTTTATACCTTCAACTTTATCAGCACCCTCCTGATAAATATCTCGAATCGGCTGACAGCACGCAAACACTGTAGGCACAAGGCCTTGGTCTATTGCATGAACACGTTTGCCCGCACTACCGCGCGTTACTTGTAGGTAAACAGAGAGATTACCTCCGCCATTTAATTCAACTAAACGGCTTAGGGTAATAATCCAGTCAAGCTCTAATTCAATTCGTAATGCGCGAAGACTATGCTCCAAGCGTTGCAAGTGCTCTTCCAGTCTGAAGCCGACACCCTGATAAAAAGGTATCACTTCATACACGCTGTCACTGAACAGGAAGCCACGATCAAATACCGACACAGTGGCTTGGTCAGCGGGGATATACTCCCCATTTAAATATACTGTATCCATTGTCACCAAAACACAAAAGCTCACATTAAAAATGTGAGCTCATGTAACAGGCTAACTCCAAAGAGAATCAGCAGCTAATTAGCTAATCAAGCTCATAAAGAACAACATAATGGTATGCCATATCTGCTTCAATATGCCACCTTCCTCTACATTTTCCATTGCAACTAATGGCACTCTGACAACGTCTTCACCATTTAATGTAACGCGAACAGCACCATACTCCTGCCCTTTAACAACAGGTGCTTTAATCACTTTATCCACATCCATTGTTGCATTTAATTCATCGGCCTGACCTCTAGGAATGGTCACGGCTAATGACTCATCAAGACCTAAACGAACCTGATCCTGAATACCGCCCCATACTTTAGCGGTATTAAGGATCTCATCAGAACCGTATAGCTTATGCGTACGGAAGTAGCGAAATGCATAAGCCAATACTTTTTGGCTTTCTTGTGCTCTTGCTTCTTCGCTACTGGTGCCCATAACAACAGATATCAAACGCATGCCGTCACGCTTGGCTGAAGCAACTAAGCAGTACCCTGCTTCGTCCGTGTGGCCTGTTTTTATGCCATCTACGGTGCGGTCACGCCAAAGTAACTTGTTACGATTTGGCTGGCGGATATTGTTATAGGTAAAGTATTTTTCTGAATAGATTCCATAATGTTCAGGAAACTGCTGGATAATCGCTTTTGCAAGAATAGCTAAATCTTTAGCTGTAGAGAAGTGCCCTTCAGCTGGTAAACCCGTCGCATTATTAAAATGAGTATTATTCATACCCAGCAGTTTGGCATGCTGGTTCATTAAATCAGCAAAAGCAGATTCACTACCCGCAATATGCTCTGCTACTGCTACCGAAGCATCGTTGCCTGATTGAATAATTATACCTTTAAGCAAATCATCCAGTTTGACCTGCGTACCTTCTTTGATAAACATCCTCGAACCCGGAGTCCTCCAAGCTTTTTCGCTGACCAGTACTAGGTCATCTTTGCTGATATTCCCTTTATCCAGTTCGTATTCAACCAGATAACTAGTCATCATCTTTGTTAGGCTTGCTGGCGCAAAGCGCTCATCGGATCTACTGGATAGGATTAGCTTCCCGGTATCAGCATCCATCACTAAGTATGAGGTTGCCGAAATCTGTGGTGCAGAAGGGATCAACGCAGTCGCTGCTTGTAGGTGTCCAACACTTAGAAAAAGGAATAGAAAAGTTAAAAAGGCTGTTTGCAGTCTTTGCACAGTAAATTCCTGAATATGTCTGCTGATTTATTTCCAGAGTAGACGTTATTACAAAGAATAAGTTCTACTCAACTTTATGTTTTATGCGGTTTATCGCTATTTTATGGCAAGTCTACCAGATGCGCCCCAACAAACCCTCTTTGGTCTAGCTTTTCAATCATAATATCTACATTTTCATGATTCTTCACTGGCCCAAGTAACACCCTATATAGTTGCCCACTTGTACGATTAACACTATTTACATGAGCGGCAACGCTAAAATCACGATTTAATTGATTCGCTACTTTACGCGCCGATATTTGAGCCGAATAAGCACCGACCTGCAAATAACTTCCGGAAGCAAGAGCTCTGCCTTGTGCCACGCTTACACGTGACACTTGAGGAGCAGAAATCACTTTAGAGGCATTCCATGTAACGGGATTAATGGCTTCAACTTCTACCGCTGCAGTTCCACTACGCAACATACCCAGCTTTGAAGCAGCGGCATAAGACAAATCTATAATTCTACCCTTATGAAATGGGCCCCGATCATTAACACGCACTATCACTTGCCTACCGTTCTTTAAGTTTGTCACTTTTACGTACGTTGGTATAGGAAGTGACTTATGCGCAGCTGTCATTTTATACATATCATAGGTTTCACCATTAGAGGTCAGGTGGCCATGAAATTTATTACCATACCAAGATGCCCCTCCTCTCTCTTTATAACCATTTGATGATGACATTACTGAGTAGCGCTTTCCCAATACTTTATAATTACTCTTATTACCGCCACGGCTTTTTGGTTCAACTTTTGGAACCGCATCTTTCACGTGAGACACATCAACTTTTGCTGCAGGCCCATGGTCATATTTTATACTGTAACGGCTTGAGCTTGGCTTACTACTACAACCACTCAATAACAGAGCAATGATGGAAACTGATAGTATTAGAAATTTCATTCAGTGCTAACCTTTCGCGTCTGTTTGTTTAGCTGCTATTTTTTCAGCCAATTTCTTAGTCTTTATCTCTTCACTTAACTGCAGCACTGCCATCGCATATAAACGGCTACGGTTGTAACGAGTAACAACATAATAATTATTATAACCAAGCCAATAAGCTTCACTGTCTTGATCTTTCATTTTCAGTAATACGGCAGCTACATCCTGCGCCTCTACCTGGCTTGCCTTCACACCCAAGGCTTTCCAGCCTGATAGTAGTTTCGCCGGTTTTTCACCCGTATTAATAATATCATTAGGCAATGACCTCGATAATTTTACTTCAGTTACTGCATTTTTATTTGCCAGCCAACCATGCTTAAAGAAATAGTTGGCAACACTACCAATGGCATCTACCGGGCTATTCCATAGGTCTTTTTTCCCATCACGATCAAAATCTACTGCATAAGCTAAGAAACTGGATGGGATAAACTGCCCATAACCCATAGCACCAGCGTATGAGCTTTTTAATGTGGTAACGTCAATTTTTTCGTTTCTAGCAAGAATCAACAAATCTTTTAGCTGCCCTTGAAAGAAAGCTGCTCGACGCGGGTACTCAAAACCTAAGGTAGCCAAAGCATCTAACGCTCTATAACTACCCGTGTTACGACCATAATGCGTCTCGATTCCGATGATTGAGACGATTATTTCTGCAGGCACACCATATACTTGTTCAGCTCGGTGGAGCGTCTCTTCATGCTTACGCCAGAAATCAACACCGCGAGAAATACGCTTTGGCTTAACAAAGAGTTTTCGGTAGCCCCCCCAATCAAGTCGTTTTTCAGCAGGCCTATTCATTGCTTTCAAAATACTATCTTTCTTTCTAGCGCTAGAAAGTACAGATAGAAGGTAATCTTTTGAAAACGACTCATCTTCCATCATAAGCAGCCACTTTTGAGCTTCGGGGTGGCCGCTATATCCTTTAGCATCCTCGCCCAACACTACACTGTTTATACATGCGCCCAATATGATTGCGACACACACTTTCCAGCTCAATTTCATTTGCGTTATTACCTCATCACCATCTGTTTGTGACTATACACTGACATTAAAATACCAAAACCAGCCATCAATGTAACAATCGACGTACCACCATAACTAATCATCGGTAATGGCACACCCACCACGGGTAATAAACCACTGACCATTCCAATATTAACAAAGACATACACAAAGAAAGTTAACACGATACTACCTGCTACAAGCCGACCAAAGCTGTCCGGCACACGTGCCGCCATCCACAAACCTCGCCCAATAATTAATATATAAAGACAAAGGAGAATCATAACGCCAAATAGCCCTAACTCTTCAGCAATGACGGCAATAATAAAATCGGTATGCGACTCAGGCAAGAAATCTAACTGGGATTGTGTACCACCAAGCCACCCTTTCCCCCAAACGCCTCCCGATCCTATGGCTGTTTTAGATTGAATAATATTCCAACCAGACCCTAGTGGATCGCTTTCTGGATCAAGAAACGTCAATACTCGTTGTCGTTGATAATCCTTCATGACCATCCATAAACCAGGCAATGCTGCTGAAGCAACGCCAAACGCCCCTAAAATATACCGCCAGCGGATTCCAGAAAACAACATGACAAAAACGCCTGATGCGGCAATCAATAAAGACGTACCCAAATCAGGTTGTTTCATAATTAATACTGTCGGCAACCCGATTAGTATCAAACTGACAATACAGTGTTTAAAACTTGGTGGTAAAGATCGCCCTGCAATATAGCAAGCCACCATAAGTGGCAATATAAGTTTCATAATTTCAGATGGCTGAAAACGAAAGCCAGGTAGAGCAATCCACCTCTGGGCCCCTTTCGCCCCAACTCCGAAAAACATAACAGCTAATAACAAAATAACGCCTGCGGCATACACCCATGGCGCCCAACGCATCAAAATTCTCGGACTGAACTGAGCCAACATCACCAAAACAAAAAAACCTGCGCCAATACGCACAGCTTGGCGTATAACATAGTCAACATCTTGCCCGGACGCGCTATACAAAACAAACAATCCGAAGGAACACAATAAGAACAAAAAGAACAACATCCAAGCGTCTAGATGGGTGTGGCTCCACCATCCTTTTTTACGACGTAGATGGTGGCCTGCCTCAGGCATAGAGCGCTCAAAATCACGACTACTCATGACCCGCTCCTGTGTCTTCAATCACGTCCTCTGTTGGATCTATCCCTAATAGATACGCATCCATCACTTTTCTGGCAAGTGGTGCTGCCGTACTCGACCCACCGCCTCCATTTTCCACAATAACCGCCAATGCTATGCGTGGTTTGTCCGCTGGAGCAAATGCAACAAACAGAGCGTGATCATGAAAGCGTTTTGAAAGCGCACTTGCATCATATCTTTCATCTTGCTTAATCCCGACAACTTGCGCAGTACCGGTTTTACCCGCAATCTTATATTGTGCGTCTAAACCAATTTTGCGAGCTGTACCACGTTTGCCATGAACAACCTCCACCATATTATCCACGATCAATTCCCAGTACTCAGGATGCTTAAGCTCAATATCTTTTGGATAGGGCGTCGCATTTAGGATTTCCGGCATTTTAATACGGACTGTGCCTTCTTCATTTTTATCCCGAATACCTTTAAGGAGCTTAGGTTGAACCCACTTGCCACGATTGGCCAAAACAGTCGCAGCCGTCGCTAACTGTAGAGGTGTTGTTAGTAAAAAGCCTTGCCCAATACTGAGGTTCAATGAGTCTCCGGGATACCAAGGAAGCTTTCTCGATCTGCGCTTCCACTCTCTTGAAGGAAGGATAGCCGCTAACGCCTCAGGCAAATCAAGACTTGTTACTTGTCCAAAACCAAAACGCCCAAGATAATCCGACATCGGATCAACGCCCATGCGATAACCTGCATCATAAAACCAAACATCACACGACTGCGCAAATGCCAGCTTCATATTAACTTTACCATGCCCCCCACGCTTCCAGTCACGATACTTTCGACCGCCTTTAGTTAGCGTAAAAAAACCGGGATCCCACACAGAGTGTGTCGGTGGAACTGATTCGGAATCAATTGCGGCCAAACCAATAACAGGCTTAATAGTCGAACCAGGAGGGTAGCGCCCACGCACGGCTCGATTAAATAAAGGTAGATCAGGCGAATCTCGCAGCGCGCTATAGCTCTTACTGGAAATACCGGTCACAAACAGGTTAGGGTCATAACCTGGGGTTGAGACCAACGCCAATATACCACCGGTAGCAGGATCTATCGCCACAATAGACGCTTTCTCACCTTGCACCAGCTTCTCTGTTATCTGCTGCAACTTAAGGTCAATATGTAACTGCAGATCCTTACCCGGGATAGGGTCAGTACGTTCAAGCACCCTCATAACTCGGCCACGAGCATTAGTTTCTACTTTTTGCATGCCCACCGAGCCATGCAATATCGATTCATAAAATTTCTCTACACCAAGCTTACCTATATAATGCGTACCCGCATAAGCCTTAGGGTCAGAGGCTTTTAATTCTTTTTCATTGATGCGTCCAACATAACCCATGGCATGTACCAAACTTTCTCCGTATGGGTAATAACGAATTAAATCCGCCTCTACCTGTACTCCTGGAAGCCGATGGTAATTGATCGCAAGTTTGGCAATCTCTTCCTCAGTTAATCGAAACCTAACAGGAACGGTTTCATAAGGACGTCGACGCTGGTTAAGACGTTTCTTGAAGCGCTCAATATCTTTATCACTAATTTCGATAATATGCTGTAGCTCAGCGAGTGTCGCATCAAGGTTCTTACCCACCTCCTCTTTTAGAAGCGTGACACTATAGCTGGGACGGTTATCCGCTAACAAAACCCCATTCGTGTCATAGATAAGACCTCGCGTAGGTGCAACCGGTTGCAGCTGCACACGGTTTTGCTCAGACATAGCCGCATAGCGGTCATATTGCACGACCTGTAAGTAATAGAGCCTACCTAAGAGCACACCTATTAATAGCAATACAACCATAAACGCCAAAAATGCACGAAAACAAAAAGTTCGGCTTTCTTGGGAATGGTCTTTTAAACGTTCAAATTGAGACATGGTTACTTGTGATACGGATGACCCTGAATGATTGTCCAGGCTCGGTAAACCTGTTCGGCAAGAATGACGCGAACTAACGGGTGAGGTAATGTTAGACCAGAAAGAGACCACTTTTGGTCAGCTAAAGCGACACAGCGTGGATCAAGCCCATCCGGCCCGCCAACTAATAGAGAAATATTACGTCCATCCATCTGCCACTCACTCACTTTTGCTGCAAGCTGCTCAGTTGACCATGAGCGCCCTTCTACTTCCAAGGCAATTACCCTATCGCCTTTTGGCATAGCCGCCAGCATAGCATCACCTTCTTGGCGAATAGCACGAGCCATATCAGCACCTTTACCGCGGTGGCCCAGAGGAAGCTCAACTAGCTCTAACGTCATTTCATGCGGCAAACGTTTACTGTATTCATTGAATCCAACAGCAACCCAATCAGGCATCTTTCCGCCGACAGCCAGTAAACGTATTTTCATTAACTTAACCCGCTCACATTTGAATCTGATTCATTATCATCTTCTATCGGGTCAAACTGCCATAAACGCTCAAGATCATAGTAGCTTCGTGCGTCAGGCATCATAACGTGAACAACTAACTCACCTAAATCAACCAACACCCAATCACCATCACTTTGACCTTCACTACCTAGTGGCTCAACGCCTTCTGCTTTTACTTTATCTGAAACCGCTTGAGCCAGTGAAACCACATGACGCTTTGAAGTACCGGTAGCAATCATCATAAAATCGGTAATACTCGACTTTCCACGCACGTCGATAATTTCAATATCTCGCGCTTTCACGTCTTCAAGCGCATTACGGACAAGCTCAATAAGCTGCTTACTTTGCATTGACAATTAACTATCCTTTATCTGTGTAATAGAGTTTATGTTTTTGTATATAGTGCCAGACAGAATCTGGCAATAAATATCGAGGGGATTCACCATTAGCCATCAACTCACGAATATGGGTGGCTGAAATACTTAATGGCGTCAACTCATGTATCAAAATACTACCTGACGGAGTCTTCAGCATATCATCTTTCGTTTCTACCTGATGCTCCTCCAATAGTTGCTTCAAGGCCCCGTTCGGATCAAACAGATATCCAGGCCTCGCTACAACTATTATATGGCAGAGCGACAGGTACTCATCAAAACGAAGCCACTGATCTAGCGACAAAAATGAGTCCATTCCCATCACCATACAGACAGGCGTCTCTAAGCCAAGTTCCTGACGCAAAGCCTCCAAGGTATAAATCGTATAAGAAGGTCGATCCGAAAGAATTTCTCTGGGATCACAACGTAACGCGCCTTCTTCAGCGATTGCTTCTTCAACCATAGCTAATCGTGCTATCGCAGTAGAACCTGGAACCTGCCGATGTACTGGCACATTAGATGGCATTAGAGACACAGAGCTAACATTTAGCCATTGCTGTATTTCTAATGCTGTTCTCAAATGTCCGAAATGGACGGGATCAAATGTCCCCCCCATAAATACATGGGCCGCTGCCATTGGATTACTGTCGAATATGACCGTCACCCAATACTACGTATTTTTGTGATGTTAACCCTTCTAGCCCGACAGGGCCGCGTGCATGTATTTTATCAGTAGAAATACCAATTTCTGCACCCAGCCCATACTCAAAGCCATCCGCAAAACGCGTAGATGCATTAATAACTACTGAGCTGGAGTCAACCTCACGCAAGAAACGACGTGAGAGCGTATAGTTCTCAGTCACTATTGCATCAGTATGATGCGAACCGTACTGGTTAATATGCGCCATCGCCTCATCAATATTAGAAACAATCTTAATTGATAAAACGGGTGCAAGATATTCCGTCGACCAATCAGACTCCGTCGCTGGGTTAACACGTGGCGCTATCGCACGTGTTTGCTCACACCCGCGCAATTCAACACCTGCAGCAAAGTAGCGATCAACCAAGTCACCTAATACTGCTTCAGCAATATTTTCATGGATCAGTAAGGTTTCCATCGTATTACACGTGCCATAACGATGCGTTTTTGCATTGAGTGCAATATTGACTGCTTTTGCTCTATCTGCCTGATCATCAATATACACATGGCAGATACCATCTAAGTGCTTAATCACAGGCACTTTAGCATCACGACTAATGCGCTCAATAAGCCCCTTACCACCACGTGGAACTATCACATCCACGAATTCAGGCATCGTAATCAACTGCCCAACCGCTTCTCGATCAGTCGTTTCTACTACTTGTACAGCTTCTGCAGGCAGCCCGGCCTCTTTCAGCCCTACACGGATACACTCTGCAACGGCTTGGTTAGAATGAATAGCTTCTGAGCCGCCACGTAAAATAGTGGCGTTGCCTGATTTTAAGCACAAGCTAGCAGCCTCAACCGTTACATTTGGTCGGGATTCATAAATAATACCAATAACACCCAAGGGAACACGCATTTTACCTACTTGAATCCCGGAAGGGCGGTAATTCATATCGGTGATACTTCCTACCGGATCAGGCAATGCGACTACTTGGCGTAAACCTTCGATCATTCCGTCGATAGTTGCATCGTCTAATCCAAGTCGATCCAGCATAGCTGCATCCAACCCGTTTTGACGGCCGCTCTCGAGATCTTTCTTATTGGCTGTTATTAGCTCATTACGGCTGCTATCTAATGCAGTAACCATGGCCAATAACGCTTTATTTTTAACACCCGTTTCCGCTCTCGCCACTAATCGGGAGGCTTCTCTGGCGCTTTGCCCTAACTTGTTCATGTATGCTTCAACGTTCATCACTTACCCTTTCGCGTTCACGTGAACTCATAATTATACAATGCTATCAATCTCGGGTCATGAACTGCTTTATATGAGTGACCAGAAAGACCACTAACTGCTATCATCGGCACTAATAAATGGACAACCTTCAACGGATACATAATAGCAATATGCTAGCCACTTTAAAAAAGCCGCACTATCGCCTGATATTTGCCACAGCATTAGTCATGTTATCTGGCTGGATGCTTAGCGCAACGTATCTTTACATTGCAGCTGAAAACATAGCAAAGAGTGAAGCAACAAAGACAGCAAGGTTTACTGCCCGACAAGCGGCGATGACGATCCAGCCTTACCTTTTAGCAGAAGATATCATTAGCCTTAATTTTTTTCTCAATAGCTTATCGGAAGCGCGACAAGTCAAAGGCGTTGCCGTTTTCAACAAAAATAACAAGCTCATTGCTCGCGCAGGAGAAAGTAACGATGCGGAGCAAAAGGTCATTTTGGGAAGCCCGCAAAACCCTATGGGCACATTGAAACTCTATACAAGCCATGATGCCGAAAAAAACATGCTTACCGGCCTGTTGTGGCAAATTTCCATCCTTTCTATTACGACCCTATTAGCCACTTTAGTAACGCTATGGCTGTCCCTGAAGCAGCTCGTTTTACGATCAGCCTCAGCAGACGAAACACAAAAGACACCTTCTTCTTCCATTGAGACAAGTGACTTACTATCTAAACACAACGATACTTTGCCGCCGACAGAAATTACGCACGAAGAAAAAAATAATGAAACACCAACAGAAAATTTTTCTCAAGTGCTTGAAAACGCCAGTGGTCAGCCGTCATTAAAAGAGAGCAGTATCAAAGGCGGCCCATTAAGCCCTGCCCAAGACACTGAAAGAAGCGACACTCATACCATAGATGAAACCCTAGATAACGACGAACTTGTCGACTTACTTAGGCCTGATACTACACAACGAATGCCTCACTTTATACCAGCACCCATTCAGCCAGAGAATGAGCAGAAACAGACACCACAAAAAGAGCCGAGTTATGCGCTAGAAGAGAGTCAACAAAGTCTTTCTGAATCTCGCACTGAATCGCCCAGGTTAAAAACCAACCCTTTACGCAATAATGGGCGAGAAGAAGAACAACTCGATTTATACAGCTTAGAACATCAGCTGGAACTATCGCTGCAGCCCAAAGAAGCTGCCTATTTATTTTATATAGATGCAACAACGGGGCATGCAGACTACGTCGAACCTGATGAACATAATTATTTATTACAAACTTACGAGCAGCTAATCAAAAAGGTTTCCGCTATTTATGGTGGGTCTGTATCTATTGATGCTAGTGGGGACATGCAGCTATTTTTTGACGACCAAGATGAAGAGGATGGACATGGCGTTCACGCTCTTTGTGCTGCAAAGCTTTTTACACTACTTTATAGAGCATTCAATCACGCACGTATTAAGTCATTTAAACCTGTTTTGAATTTACACATGGCTATCGTACGAGGCAACCGCGATAAAATTAATCTTATTAAAGAAGAAGCACTCTTTTTAACACGCACAACTCAAACAAATGAGCTGATCAGCCATACTGCACTCACAGAAGCCAACCAACTCAAATCAACGCTATTATCCATTGCTGATGTTCGTCGCGAAGATGAAGACAAGGTACTAATACTTTCCCTTACATCCTCGTACCAAGCACTCCTCACAAAGCAAGCGACACACATATTAACAAAGCCTGCTACTGGAAAAGCATAGCAACCCATCGCAATACGCATCAATAATCTGAAATACTAGGTTACGAGTCTAGTATTTCAGTCTTACTACTCATCACCTCCAGCTTATCTACACGCTGATAACCTCGCGGCAATTTGTTACCTCGTCGCCCACGCTCTCCTCGATAATGCTCAAGGTCAGAAGGTTTTAGCTTAAGATGCTGACGCCCCGCATGCACTTGCAGTATTGAGTCAGGCATCAACACAACAACATCACAAACAATCTCTTCTCGTGTTGCGGCACGCACAGACGGAATGTTAATGATTTTATTTCCCTTACCTCGCGCCAACTCCGGCAGCTCTGCCACAGGAAACACCAATAAGCGCCCTTCACTGGTTATCGCGGCTAACAAGGCCTGCTCCATATTTTCAACTTTCACAGGGCCTAACACTTGGGCATTTTTGGGTAATGTAAGAGCAGCTTTACCATTTTTAGTTTTACTGGAAAGGTCAGAAATCGATGTAATGAATCCATACCCTGCATCAGATGCCAACAGGATCTTATCATTGTCTTTTCCAGACACAGCCGCCTCAATTGTGGCTCCTTTTTGAAGCGTCACCCGCCCAGTGATCGGCTCACCCTGGCCGCGCGCTGACGGTAGAGTATGCGACTCAAGAGTATAGCTTCGTCCAGTCGAATCTAGCAAAATCAACGGCTGATTCATTCTCCCCGCACACGCTAGCTTAAAGCTATCCCCAGACTTATAACTCAAGCCTGCACCATCTATATCATGCCCCTTAGCTGCGCGAATCCAGCCTTGCTTAGATATAATTGCCATCACAGGATCAGAAGACAGCAAATCTTTTTCATTAAAGGCTTGAGCTTCACTACGTATTACAACAGGTGAGCGGCGCTCATCACCATAGGTTTCCATATCGTCTTTGAGTTCTTTTTTGATCAGTGTGCGCATACGCTGGTCTGAACCCAGTATCAACTCAAGGCGCTTACGCTCAGCATCAAGCTCATCCTGCTCAGACTTAATTTTAAACTCTTCTAGCTTAGCAAGGTGGCGCAGTTTAAGGTCCAAAATTGCATCAGCCTGAGTCTCGCTCAGACTAAACCGCTTCATCAACTCTTGCCTAGGCTCATCCTCATAACGGATGATAGCAATCACTTCATCTATATTCAGATACGCGACCATCAAACCTTCAAGAATGTGTAAGCGATCCAGCACTTTTGATAAACGATGCTCTAACCGGCTTCTCACAACACCCGTGCGCCAACTTAGCCATTCAGTCAAAATCATACGTAGATTTTTCACTTGAGGGCGCCCATCAACACCGATCATATTCATGTTGACGCGATAGGTTCTTTCCAGATCAGTAGAGGCAAATAGATGCGCCATCAACTGTTCTGCGTCGATGCGATTTGAACGTGGAATAATCACTAAACGTGTGGGGTTTTCATGATCCGATTCATCTCGCAGATCAGCTACCATCGGTAGTTTTTTCTGCTGCATCTGCTGAGCGATTTGTTCAAGAATTTTATCACCCGACACCTGATAAGGCAGCGCAGTAACAATAATATCGCCTTGCTCTTGCGTATACACAGCACGCATACGTACTGAGCCTCGGCCAGTCTCGTAAATCTTTTGCAGGTCACTTGGTGACGATATAATCTCCGCGTCCGTTGGCATATCAGGCGCAGGAACAAAAGTGCACAATTCAGCAATGTCAGCTTTTGGGTTATCCAGCAGGTGAATACATGCCGAGGTGACTTCACGCAGGTTATGCGGTGGTATATCAGTCGCCATACCTACCGCGATACCACTACCACCGTTCAGTAAAATATTAGGCAATCGAGCAGGTAAAACTGCAGGCTCAACCATAGTACCGTCAAAGTTAGGCAACCAGTCAACGGTTCCTTGACTGACTTCCTGTAGCAATACTTCTGCATACTTTGCTAGCTTTGCTTCGGTATATCGCATGGCAGCAAAGGACTTAGGATCATCTTGTGATCCCCAGTTCCCCTGCCCATCAATTAATGGGTAACGGTAGCTAAAAGGCTGCGCCATCAACACCATCGCCTCATAACAAGCACTATCGCCGTGAGGATGGTATTTACCTAACACATCCCCCACAGTACGCGCTGATTTTTTATGCTTAGCTGAGGCCTTTAACCCAAGTTCAGACATCGCATAAACAATACGACGCTGTACCGGCTTCATTCCATCACCTACATGCGGTAAAGCACGATCCAAAATGACATACATGGAGTAATCCAAGTACGCTTTTTCGGTGAAATCTTTTAAGGGTAAACGCTCAATGCTATCGTCTGTTATTACTTCACTCATATCTCAACATCCATCCAACTGACTACTTTTGAGCCAGGTCACCCTTACTTTCCAGCCAGCTTTTACGATCAGCGGCGCGCTTTTTAGCTAACAACATATCCAACATCTCATGCGCGTTATCTTCAGCGTCAACAGTGAGCTGTACTAAACGGCGTGTGTCTGGATCCATTGTTGTCTCACGTAATTGCAGGGGATTCATCTCCCCCAGCCCTTTGAATCGCTGTACATTAATTTTAACGTTTTTGCGTTCGGCACGTATGCGTTCCACGATGCCGTTCTTCTCAGCGTCATCCAGTGCATAAAACACATCTTTAGCCGCATCAATACGATATAGCGGCGGCATAGCAACATAAATGTGCCCGGCATCTACCAAGGGTTTGAAATGGCGTAAAAATAATGCGCAGATCAAGGTAGCAATATGTGCACCATCAGAATCGGCATCGGCTAACACGCAGACCTTTCCATAGCGCAAACCTTCCAAGTTATCTGAGCCTGGTTCGACGCCCACTGCCACTGAAATATCGTGAATTTCCTGCGATGACAGAATTTCTCCAGAATCAACTTCCCAAGTATTCAGTATTTTCCCACGTAACGGCATAATTGCCTGAAATTGTCTGTCACGCGCTTGCTTGGCAGAACCACCAGCAGAATCACCTTCCACCAGAAACAGTTCAGAACGCATTGTTTCTGAACCGGCACAGTCAGCCAATTTACCGGGAAGTGCTGGACCTTGAGTAATTTTCTTACGCACTACTTTCTTACTAGAGCGTAAACGTTTCTGAGCATTAGCAATGACACTTTCAGCTAATTGCTCTCCCTCTTCAACATGGCTATTTAGCCACAGTGAAAAAGCGTCCTTAGCGGAGCCCGAGATAAAGGCAGCAATATGCCGAGATGAGAGTCGCTCTTTAGTTTGGCCGGAGAATTGAGGGTCACGCATTTTTGCTGAGAGGATAAAAGCACAACGCTCCCAAATATCGTCCGCTGTTAATTTCACGCCTCGCGGTAACAAGCTGCGAAATTCACAAAATTCGCGCATCGCCTCAAGCAAGCCGGTTCTGAACCCATTAACATGGGTTCCGCCTTGCACTGTTGGAATGAGGTTAACAAAACTTTCACACGTTAACTCTCCCCCTTCAGGTAACCATTGCACCGCCCACTCAACAGCGTCTTCCTCTCCTTGCAAGGAGCCGATAAAGGGCTCTTCAGGTATCGTTTCAAATACCTGCGTTGTTCCACGAAGATATGCACTAAGTCCGTCTTCGTAATACCACTCTTGCTTTTCGTTTTTACCGCTACTCTGATCTGTAAAAGTAACTTTTAACCCAGGGCAAAGAACGGCTTTGGCACGTAAATTATGTTTAAGATGAGGGACACTATATTTGGGTGAGTCAAAATATTGCGGATCTGCTAAAAAGCGAACGGTAGTCCCGGTATTACGCTTACCACAGGTATCAATCACTTCTAATTCAGAGACTTTAAATCCATCGGCGAATCCGATTTTATACACATTAGCATCGCGCTTAATTTGTACTTCAAGCAACTTAGACAATGCATTCACAACAGAGACACCAACACCGTGCAATCCACCGGAGTAGTTGTAGTTGTCATTATTGAATTTACCGCCTGCATGTAAGCGAGTGAGGATAAGCTCAACTCCACTAACGCCCTCTTCAGGGTGTAGGTCAACAGGCATACCGCGTCCATCATCACTGACAGACAAAAATCCATCTTTATGCAGAATCACATCGATCTGCTTAGCATGCCCTGCCAAAGCTTCATCGACTGAGTTATCAATAACTTCTTGCGCTAGATGGTTAGGACGGTCAGTTTCTGTATACATACCTGGACGTCGTTTAACCGGGTCCAGCCCACTTAAGACTTCTATCGAGTCAGCTGTATATTGCGTTGACATCTATTTATTTATTCCTGTCACTCTATAAAAGAAGGTAAAGGGTTCGCTTCTGGTAACACTAGCTGCCCCCTGGAAAAACTGATAATCGCAGGAATCAGTTTTTCAAATTGATCGAAACCATGACTACCACCGGGCTGGATAAAAGCAGGAGATTCATTAAAAAACTCAACCGCTTCACGATAATCCAACGTTTCATCCGCTGTTTGCGTTAATAATAAATAACGCTGAGGATCTGCCACCTTATCTACAGCCAAGGCTTCTAGCTGAGTCAAGTGCTCTCGCGTTAACGTATAACGCTCATGCGTGTATAGATTTTCATTATCTCCTAACCACTCAGCTAATAAATGATAAGGATAGATCGCTGGATTCACCAGTACTGTTGTGCAATTTTCATAACGTTCTGTTAACCATAAGCTATAAAATCCACCTAATGAGCTACCAATTAATAAAACTGGACGCTGCGGATTTTCAGTTATCAATGCTTCTAGCTGCATTATCGCTTTTGACGGCCAATGCGATAATGCAGGTACGGAATAATCACCGATATCGGCCTGTTTATGATTCGCTTTAAGATATTCCCCAAATAATCGTGCTTTCACTGAATCTGGCGAACTATTAAAGCCGTGTATATAGATAAATAACGGCAACAACATACTGGTTATCCTTACAGTGTTTAGAAGAAGTTACCTAAGGTTTCAATGGGATGCAAGCTCAGAAAGGGACTCGTTTTACGATTGTTTCATACCGACCGTCATCAAACAGATCGATAACCCTATAGCCTGGTAACGAGAGATCTCTATCAGGCTCTAACAACGGCGTATCAGTACCCACTGCAAATTGAGGCGCTGTTGCTGGTGTGACCAATACTGCTACATTTTCTCGATGTATTTGATGCTCCTGATGAAGATGTCCACATAACACTAACTTTAACTTTTCATACGAAGCAACTTGCTTCCAAAAAATCTCTTTATTAGAAAGCATAATCTTATCTTGCCAGAGACTTCCAACGTTAACAGGCGGATGATGCAGCCCTATAAGTATGAAATGGTTAGGATACTCATTCACAACGTTATCCAACCAACACAACTGCGCACCACTGAGCGCGCCACCACCCGCACCATCGGGTTCGGAGGTAGAATCCAATAAAATAACGCACCACGCCCCTTCCACCACAACTTTTCCTGAAAGGCTTTTGTATTCCAGCATTTTGCTGGCATCATCATGATTGCCGGGAATCCAACGAATAGCTGTCGCCATATTGATTGTATAGGATTGCAAACGATCATAAACGGTGCTGTAACCGTGATGAGCGAGGTCACCCGTCAGCAGCAATATATCAGGACAAGGATGAGTAGCTCTTACGTCATCGAGAACAGCCAGCAAGCGCTGCTCCGGATTCTCCTCTTTAAACAGATCATCTTCACCAGCTTGCAAGTGACAGTCGGTAACTTGAATAATACGCGTCATATGCATTAGGCAGTAAACACAGGTTCTATAAATTGCCCATGCTGCTGACAATGACTTAACCATTCTCCCAAATAATTATTCAGCTGTACTTTCTCATCCGGCTGATGCATTTCACGATTAGGATAGGGGTACACTCCAGATAATTGGCGACGACGTTTCAGACAAATCACTTCCGCCATGTTGGCATCATGATAAAGCCTAACAATCAGCGCGGGAGATTCAAGCCATGACGAACCACTTTCTTCCTGTTGCGAAATTTGTAATGTAGTGGTGTAAACAAACCGCTCTTCTACTTCAATCCGTATTTGCGTCTGATGCTCTCCGCATACCAGACGGAACTCGCGCATATCGCACTCTTCCAAATCAGGCATTAGCTTATTCAAGCGGGCATAGTTGACCTCACATATGGCCATTTGCCGCGTTAAATCAGGCACATATTTACGTTTCATACAGCGTCAACGCTCCATTTTTCTTTTATCACCGCTTTATTTAACTGTAGCCACTGTATTGCAATAATTGCAGCAGCATTATCCACATCGCCCGTCTTCAACATCGCTACCGCAACATCAACAGGAAACAAATGTACTTTAATGTCCTCTCCCTCACCTTCCAGCCCATGAACACCACCTAAGCCATCACTATTCACACAGCCACAATACAAATCTATATACTCTCTGGCTCCACCTGGGCTTGGAGTAAACCGGCTAATATGCTCAAGTTGTAGTATTTCTGCCCCTGCCTCTTCAATACTCTCTCGCCGAGCTACCTCTTCAATAGTTTCGCCAGGCTCAACAAGACCTGCAACAAGTTCCAGCAACCACGGACTGCGAGGGTGATCGATTGTACCAATGCGAAACTGCTCAATTAAAACAACAACCTCTCGCTTAGGGTCGTACAAAAGTACACACACCGCATTAGGCCTCCAAAAGAGATCTCTTGTAATCTCTATTCCCCCACCTTCAAAGCGCTTATGACGTAGCTTTATTTCTCGCATCTGATAAAAGCTATCACAGATAACTGTGTCTTCTTCTACCTCAAAATCAGCGATGCTAAATGCAGGGCTCCAGTGCTTGCTCATCGGCAATGCTCCATCAAAGTGAATAAAACACAGGTCTAGGTTCTAGTTAAAATAGCAAAATAAACACAATGGAAGAAATACGATCTTTACGCAGTATAGTCTGATTAGTAACGGAGACCAAAACCATCAGTTTTAGCGAGAAACAAGCGAGGAACTTCTAAAGCTGCTCGACTGATTGCAATAAGGTATTAAAAGCAGGCAAAATTAATCTTCTTGTGAATCCATTTCAACATCAATATATTTCATTATTTCATCCAACGGCGCCGGGCGAGCAAGTAAAAAGCCCTGCCCCATTTCACAGCCATTTTCTCTCAAAAAAGCCAATTGCTCATGTGTTTCAATACCTTCTGCTATCACTGCCAAGCCCAGTTTGTGCGCCATAGCAATAACAGCGGAAGTAATTTCCATATCACTTTTATCTTGAGGAATATCACGAACAAAAGATCCATCTACTTTTAGATTATCAAAAGGCAGACGTTTTAAGTAACTAAGCGAAGAGTATCCTGTTCCAAAGTCATCAATAGCTAAAGAAACCCCTAAAAGTTTAAGCTGATGTAGAGTATCAACAACAACATCAACCTCCTCCATAATCATAGATTCAGTTATTTCTAACTCAAGTAGCGATGCAGGAAAGTCATTTAATTCCAACGCTTTTTTGATTTTATTCAGCAACTCTGGATCAAAAAACTGACGCATAGATAGATTAACGGCTATACGAATGGAATACCCAGCCTCAATTAACGAACGCCCTTGGCTACACGCTTCGTTTAACACCCATTCACCTAGCTCAACAATTAAACCAAGCTCTTCAGCTATCGGAATAAACTCACCAGGAGACACTCGCCCTCTTTCAGGGTGATCCCAACGCACTAATGCTTCCAAGCAAACAGGCTGTAGCTCTTTTAGAATGGTCCATTGCGGTTGGTAATGAATACAAAACTCATTATTTTTTAGCGCATTTCGTAGTTCCTGCTCCATGCTGGCACGATTCACTACTTCATCATTCATTTCATGAGTGAAAAACTGAAAGTTATTTCGCCCCTTATGCTTAGCTTCATACATTGCTAGGTCGGCATTTTTCATCAGCACTGCCCAGTCATCACCATCAGTAGGCACCATAGTAATACCTAAACTAATCGTAACTTTTACTTCACTGCTCCCAAGTAAGACGGGGCGGCTAATTGCCTTGAGCAATTTATTTGCGACTGCAGCTACCTCAGCAGGCCCACTAACATCAGGCAACAGCACTATAAACTCATCGCCCCCAATACGCGCAATCAAATCTGACTGTCGTAACGTAGCTCTTAACCTATCGGCAATAGCCTGCAATAAACCATCACCAACATCGTGCCCTAAAGTGTCATTTATCTGTTTAAAGTTATCTAAATCCAGATAAAATAGCGCAAAAATTGTAGAGTTCCTCTTTGCTTTTTTGAGCTCTACATCTAACTGCTCTTTAAATAAACGCCGATTTCCTAGCAGTGTAAGCGGATCATAAAAAGCAAGCTGTTCTATCTGTTCCAATGTCTTTTTCTGTGCTGAGATATCTTCACTAACGCCTATGAAATGTGTAATTTCATGTGCTTCATCAAGGATAGGAGAAATAGAGAGCATTGACCAATAAGGCTGCCCAGACTTAGTTTTATTGCGAATTTCTCCATGCCAATCATGCCCCGCAAGTATGACATCCCACATTTCAGCATAAAACTCTGGCGCAGTTTCTCCTGCATTTAAAATTGCGGGAGTTTGCCCTCTAACTTCATCCAAGGAGTATCCGGTAACATCCGTAAACTCTTCATTCACATACTCAATTTTTCCTTTTTCATCAGTAATCAACACCATCGTTGGACTTTGTTCAACAGCTCTAGATAGCTTCTGTAAGTCCCCTTCAACTTGCTTGCGTTCCAACGCCAAACTTACCAATTGAGATGCTTGTTCCATCATTGCTATATGGTCATCACTTGGTTCAAGTGGGTAGTGGTGATAAATGGCAAACGTACCCAAAATATCATGTGTAGAACCAAAAATGGGCTGAGACCAACATGATGCTAAATCAGCTTTTGCAGCGAGCTCTTTATAGTCACTCCAGTAAGGGTCATTTTGAATATCCGCGCTAATAACCATCTCACCAATACTTGCAGCTGTGCCACAAGAACCCACCCCCACCCCAATTGCTAATCCATCAATAGCCTCACTATAAAACTCAGGCAAGCTAGGAGCAGCACCACGTAGAAAATGTTTTTTTTCTTTATCTAATAACAGAATAGAGCACACACTATTCGAATAAACACCTTCTATACCTTTTACAATTTCATTAAGAATACTGCTCAATGAAACACCACGAATCAGCATATCTAGCACTCGCGTGCTCTGTTTTAGCAATGCATTTTCAAAGTGCCGGCTAGTAATGTCTCGGTTTACAGCCAATAACCCAATCACTTTTCCATCAGAATTCTTTAAGGGAGTTTTCATACACTCAATTAGCTGATCTGCGCCAGACCTTCCTGCCACCCAAATTTCTTTGCAAATCACCTCATCTTTTGCGAATACCATTGCATCTTGTTCATTCGTTAAATGTATATTTTTTTCTGTGAAAAAATCCTCAACACGACTGCCTATAACGCTCTCACGTGATTGCCCTACAAAAGCGGTAAACGCCTGATTGCAATCTAGGTATCGACCATCCAGACCTTTGGCATAAATATGATCAGGATTTGAGTTCATCAACGTTCTTAACAACAATGTTTCATCAACAACATGCTCTAACTCATCATTGAGCGACGAAATCTCATTCCTTTTTCTACTCCACTCAAAAATACCGCCTGTTAAAATGAAGAACAAAAAAACAAGAGGGATGATCAAGTAATTAGAAAACTCTTCCGGTTCAATAGGGTTAAGAATAAGACTGCCTTGCGGAATATTCTCTTGATCAATGCCGTGTTTTTGGAGCGCTACACCATTAAAAACAGATTCAGCTGGACTCTCAAGAATAATGGGCAACTCATCAATAGACTTACCACGAAGCACTTCTAGTAAATACTCAGCAGCCACAGCACCTTGTAGAGAAGACGTTGCTACATAGCCTCCGACTACACCTTCTGCTATAGCAGTATCCCATGCTGAATAAATAGGGACCGATGTACTCTCTAATAGAATACCAATGCTCTCTTTCAACGTCATCGAGAGGCCATTTTTATCTTTATGCAAAGGCAATCTAAACACGATAGTGCCAGGCTTTAATTCAGAAAGCTGCTGCTTGAGCTCGGATAGCGTCCAGTCACTAATCGACCGAGTAGAGAATGTGGATTTATATTGCTGAGCCGCAAGTTTAAAACGCTTCTGCTCAGCCAATCCGGTTGGAGTAGCATCACTCAATAAGACAACTTCGGTCATATCAGGATGCATAGACATCAGTAGTTTATAATTAGCATCTGGAGCCGTCGTTTCAGCAATCCCTGTAATGAGCTTATCATTACCGATTAAATATTCAGAATAGGAGTTAACACCAACAAAGACTACGGGGATACCGGCAAAGTGTGACTGCCGATATTTCATTAGAAAACTCAACGCATTATTGTCAGTAACAACAATAACATCAAAGTGGCTAACACTTTTCTCAGCCAACACAGAGGCAACCAAAGGGAACATTGTTTTGATTGGAAAGCGTTTGGTATCTAGGTATTCAACGTGTAAGTCAATTGGAAAGCCAGCTTCATCTAAAGCTTTCTTGAAACCCGAATAGATTCCATCCGACCATGGAAAGCCTTGGTGATAAGAATTGATCACTAAAACGGTTTGGCCATAGCTAGAGTCTGCTTTCACTATAGCCGACACACTTGTCAGCAAAAGAAAGAAAAACAAAGAAAACTGCCAACATGTTGTTTTGGCAATACTTTTTAGCGACATAATGAACCGGCACGATCAGTCTAAGTTGGCCTCAGTATAGTCCTCTATTTCAATATTCGCCATTCAGCTTATATAAAGCTTCGCAGCATCTGAATCTCTTCAGCCCAAACAGTTTCATCAATCGTTTCCAGCACCAAGGGCACCCCTCTAAAACGCCTGTCTTGCATAATAAATTTAAAGACTTCTAAACCTATTTCACCTGCACCAAGGCTATGGTGACGATCGACACGAGCCCCCAGGGCCGCCTTTGAATCATTTAAGTGCATACCACACAAATACTCAAAACCCACCTTCTCCGCAAAATCATTAAATGTATTCTGGCACTCTTTATGTGTATTCAAGGGGTAGCCTGCGGCAAATATATGACAAGTATCAATACACACGCCAACCCTTTTCTTATCAGAAACTCCATTGATAATTTCAGAAATTTGAGAAAAATCATAGCCCAAGTTACTCCCTTGCCCGGCTGTGGTTTCAATCACAGCAATCACCTCATCCGTTTCTAGTAAAGCAAGGTTAATTGACTCGGACACCCTCTCTATACATTCGGATTCTGATAAGGCGCGCAAGTGACTGCCCGGATGAAAGTTTAAGTATTTCAACCCTAGTTGCTGACAACGCTTCATCTCATCAACAAAAGCAAAACGCGACTTATCTAAAGCCTCAGTTTCGGGATGGCCTAAATTAATAAGGTAACTATCATGTGGCAGTATTTGCTCTGATGAGAAACCTAACTCTTGGCAACGCTCTTTAAACAAAGAGATGCTTTTTTCCGTTAGCGGCTTTGCTTCCCAGCGGCGCTGATTCTTTGTAAAGAAAGCAAACGCATTTGCGCCTAACTTTTGAGCATTCAGAGGCGTATTCTCAACGCCTCCTGCTGCACTAACATGAGCACCAATATAATAAGGTTTCAATTCAGTCATGTTCTTACTCTGCTATTAGCCAAAATATATCACTAGACTTTATATGCACAGTTTTTACAGCTTGCACGCGCCACCAAGACAATCATCAAAGTCCATGCTTTCCAACTCTAGTCTTTCTGCATGAGACAATTTTATCCGCTCAAGCATCTCCAACTCTTCTTTATCCTGATCGGCTATCGCTGCACGCTCAAAAACAGCAATTAAGGTAGCCAACTCAGTCAGTGTTAAATCTTTCATTTTATCTTCCTTTTATTCCTCAACAACAGGTTCCAAATATTCAATCATTAACTGAACTGATTGCTGTCCCCTGAACTCATTTACATCTAATTTATAGACAGCACGAACACGATGAATACTGTCGTCAGGCCATACAGCTAAATCTGTATTGAACTGAATACCATCAAGAGCTAAACCTGAAGATAGCTCCATCAATACTATTTTCAGGTGCCGCTGCCCCACAATTCTTTGCTGTAATACTCTAAAAACACCATCAAATAAAGGCTCCGGAAACTGATGCCCCCATGGTCCGGCTTCTCGAATACTTTCAGCTAATGCAAGTGTCATATCTGCAGCTTGTAAGGCGCCATCTGTCTCTAATCGCTGCTCTAGATCTTCTTTAGAGAGCTGCTCTCGGACAACTTCATCAAATACTTCTCTAAATCGCTCCAAGCCTGTAGCGGCAATCGTTAAACCTGCCGCCATCGCATGGCCTCCAAACTTACTGATCAGCTCAGGAAATCTGCTAGCAATTTGATCGAGCGCATCACGAATATGCAAACCCGGAATGGAGCGAGCCGAACCTTTAATCTCTCCATTGTCACCAGGAGCAAATGCAATGACTGGTCGGTTAGTACGATCTTTTATGCGTGAAGCCAGAATACCTACAACACCTTGATGCCAACCATCATCATACAAACACACGCCGTACGGTAGCGTATCTATATCAAAGTGCATTTCATCCAACCAACTCAATGCTTGCTGCTGCATATCTTGTTCAATCGCACGCCTATCTAAATTGAGCTGATCTAACGTTTGAGCCAACTCACGAGCATACTCTGGATCATCTGCTAACAAGCACTCAATACCAATCGACATATCTTCCAACCGGCCCGCCGCATTCAAACGCGGCGCCACAGCAAAACCAAGATCACTGGCTACTAAACGCTCTTTACGCCTGCCTGCTATCTCTATTAATGCCAGTAAACCAGGACGTGCATACCCTGCACGAATACGCTGCAACCCCTGATATACCAATGTTCGGTTATTGTGCTCTAACGCCACAACATCTGCGACAGTACCCAGGGCAACAAGATCAAGTAGTGATGCCAAGTTAGGCGCAGGAATATTTTTTCCCTCAAACCAATTCTCAGCCTGAAGTGCACGCCTCAGAGCGATCAACACATAAAATATAACACCCACACCACATGTCGACTTTGCTTCAAAGTTGCACCCAGGTTGATTAGGGTTAACAATCGCCACGGCCTGCGGAATCACATGTCCAGCCAAGTGGTGATCCGTTACCACAACATCCATACCCAATTGATTGGCACGCGCCACACCCTCCACACTGGAGATTCCATTATCAACCGTGACTAACAACTGCGGTGATTGAGTAAAGGCAACATCAACAATCTCTGGGCTTAAACCATAACCATACTCAAAACGATTCGGCACTAGGTAATCAATATTACCAGCCCCCATCATTCGCAACCCCAATACAGCAACAGCGGTACTGGTTGCTCCATCGCAATCAAAATCACCAACAATCATAATCGACTCATTGGCTTTCACAGCCTGCAACAAACGAGAGACAGCGGCATCCATCCCTTTCATGTGTGTATCAGGCAGTAATTCTTTTAAGTTACGCCCCAGCTGCTTTTGGCTTTGGATGCCTCGCGCAGCGTAAATACGCGCCAAAGCGCTGCTTACTTCTTTAAATATAGGAGAATGCTCATCAGGCACACCACGACGATGAATGGTTACGTGTTTCACACTCTCTCCTTTTATCAGAAAACAAAAAAGGCCCGATTAATATCGGACCTTTTCAACTACCAAACTACAACAGCTAAAAGCAACAGTCGTTATGACTCAGAATGCACATGTTCTGCAATAAAACGTTGCACAACAGAGATATCATTATCCAAGACTGTTAGCTTCTCTTCTCGATCAAATAAGCCTTCCATATGAGCAGGTAAATCAGGCGACTCCAGATTAGCTTTAAGGACAGCATCAGGAAATTTCACTGGATGAGCTGTTGCCAAAACAATCATTGGAACGGCTGTATCACGGTTACATTCTCGGCCCGCTTTCACACCAATAGCAGTATGAGGGTCAAGCAAATAACCTGTTTCTGCATGTACATCAGCAATAATCTGACAGGTTGTTTCATCATCAACCGCACAGCTATCAAACAGCTCACGCATTTTATCCCAACGTGAAGCATCCAGCTGTACTGATTCTGTTTTAAAACGCTTCATCAGATCATCAATAGCGGCACCGTCACGGTCATAGATATCAAACAACATACGCTCAAAGTTAGATGAGACCATAATATCCATAGAGGGTGACAAGGTATGCACCAACTCACTTTTGGACATATCGTTGCTAGAAATAGCACGATGCAGAATATCATTATGGTTGGTTGCTACCACTAACTGAGTGATAGGCAAGCCCATCTTCTTCGCAAGATAACCGGCAAAGATGTCACCAAAGTTTCCGGTGGGTACAGAAAACGCTACCGGGCGATGCGGGCCACCTACAGCCAAGGAAGCTGAGAAGTAATAAACGATCTGAGCCATAATACGCGCCCAGTTGATCGAGTTAACCGCGCCCAACTTCATCCCTTTAAGGAAACTCTGGTCTGCAAAGCTTTCTTTAACCATTTCTTGGCAATCATCAAAATTCCCTTCTAATGAGATGTTATGCACATTCTCATCCAGAATAGTGGTCATTTGACGGCGCTGCACTTCCGAAACACGGTTATGCGGATGTAGGATAAAGATATCCACATGTTTTGAGTGACGACAACCTTCAATCGCAGCTGATCCGGTATCACCCGATGTAGCGCCCATGATCACTAAGTGCTCATTACGCTTCACCAGCACATGATCCATTAAACGACCTAGCAACTGTAGAGCAAAATCTTTGAAAGCTAAGGTTGGACCATGAAATAGCTCCAACACCCACTCATTTGTGCCTAACTCTTTTAAAGGAGCAACAGCTGAATGATTAAAACCTGCATATGTTTCATCAATCATCTGCTTGAGATCAGCATCATCAATGCAATCGTTCACAAAAGGAGAGATGATTTTAAAAGCTAGCTCAGCATAAGAAAGCCCTGCCCAACTAGCGATCTCTTCCTGGCTAAAAACAGGCAAGTTTTCTGGCACATACAAACCACCATCACTTGCTAAGCCAGCTAACAAAACCTCTTCAAAGTTAAGTGCAGGCGCTTGCCCACGTGTAGAAATATATTTCACGTTTAGTCCCCTTAACCTTGAAGATGCTCAACACGTATCCGCGTTACTTGGCCAATGATGTCATCCAGCGCTTCAATCGCTGTAATCGCTTCGTCCATTTTTTGTTCTTTAACACGCTGCGTTAACAGAATAACCGGCACTTGCTCTTCGGCTGTTTCTTTCTGCACAATTGCTTCAATGTTAATGCCGTTATCACCTAGAATTTTAGTAATACTCGCCAATACACCTGGCTTTTCTGCGGCCTGCAGGCGCAGATAGAATCCAGTTTCAGTATCACTCATCGGCAAAATTGGCAGATCTGACAATTCAGATGGCTGGAACGCCAAATGAGGAACGCGATTATCACGGTCAGCTGTTAGCGTACGTACCACGTCAACAATATCTGCAACAACAGCAGAAGCCGTTGGCTCAGCACCCGCTCCCGCTCCGTAATATAATGTCTGACCGACAGCATCACCATCAACCAAGACCGCATTCATTACGCCATTTACATTAGCAAGCAAGGTAGATGTTGGAATCATTGTAGGATGAACGCGCAACTCAATCCCTTGCTCAGTACGACGGCTGATACCTAAGTGCTTAATGCGATAACCAAGCTCTTCAGCATATTCAACATCCGCTGGTGTAATCGCACTAATGCCTTCGGTATACGCTTTATCAAACTGCAACGGAATACCAAAAGCGATTGAAGCAAGAATTGTCAGCTTGTGCGCCGCATCAATACCTTCAACGTCAAATGTTGGATCAGCTTCAGCGTAACCTAATGCTTGCGCTTCAGCTAAAACATCAGCGAAATCGCGACCTTTATCACGCATTTCGGTAAGGATAAAGTTACCAGTGCCATTAATAATGCCTGCCAACCACTCGATGTTGTTAGCTGATAAGCCTTCACGAATTGCTTTAATTACGGGAATACCACCAGCAACAGAAGCTTCAAATGCCACCATGACATTGTGACGCTGCGCCGCTTCGAAAATTTCATTTCCGTGTACAGCAATCAACGCTTTGTTTGCAGTAACAACATGCTTGCCGTTTTCGATAGCTGTCATCACTAATTCACGTGCTATGTCGTAGCCGCCAATCAGCTCGACGACAATATCAATTTCCGGATTAGTCGCTACATCAAAAATATCACGAGTAACCTGAGTGCCTTTTGTATCACACCCGGGGTTGTCTCGACGCGAACCAATCTGCTCAACCGTAATACGACGCCCAGCTCTACGAGAAATTTCATCTGCATTGCGATGCAGGACATTAAACGTACCGCTACCAACAGTACCTAGACCACATATTCCAACTTTTACTGGTTTCAAACCAATACCTCGCAGTTTACTAGTCAATCGCAAGCCAAGCGCAAGCTGAATTAACGAACAAAAATGGGGAAATAGTATATCGAATAACTTCTTCAGACTCTATTCACGTCGCAACAAACAACAATAAAAAAAGGAGCTAGAAGCTCCTTTTTTTTGTAGAAACAGAGACTAGGGTTTAATACCAAGCATAGCAGCCAGTCGTTCTGCCGGCATATAACCTGGAATTAGCTGCCCATCCTTTGTAATGATTGCCGGCGTTCCGGTAACACCGATGTTCTGACCCACTTTATATTGAGCTAAAACAGGATTTTCACATTCAACACTCTTAAGTGATTTACCCTGCTTAGAACGGGTCATCGCCTTAACTTTGTCTTCAGCACACCAGATATTTGTCATCTTCTTAAATGTTGCTGTATTGGGCCCTTGGCGAGGAAACGCCAAATACTCAACACTGACCCCCATTGCTTGTAACTTCGGCACTTCATTATGTAACTTTCTACAATAAGGACAGTCAACATCGGTAAACACATAAACAGATGCCTTCTCAACCCCTGTAGCTTTAAAGACAACCTTCTCAGACTCAGGAATAGATTTTAACTTAATAGAACGCTGTGAATTCATTTTTGCTTCAGACAAGTTTACAAAGCCCTTTTCATCAGACATCTGATACAGCTGCCCCAATAAAAAATACTCTCCTTTTGCATCCGAATAAATTACTTCTCCTGTACCCAGCTCTACTTCATACATGCCTGTTAGTTGTGCTTTACTAACAGAAACTACTGGAATATTTGTATCAATTTTTTGCAACTGCTTAATAATCACATCTTTAACATCTTCGGCTGCAACTACTGTACTAGCCAGCAACAAAGCGCTAACCATCAACGTTTTCATTCGCATACGTTCCTCGATATCCGGATAATTATAGTCATCAGATTAAATCAAACTCATAAAGTTCAATCACCCTCTGGGGTGATGCTGCTGATGGATTGATTGTAAACGCTGCTGAGCCACATGAGTATATATTTGCGTCGAAGACAAATCACTATGCCCAAGCATCATCTGAACAACTCGCAGATCAGCGCCATGATTAAGTAGATGTGTAGCAAAAGCATGCCTAAGGACATGCGGTGATATTACCTTTTCAACACCCGACTCCAGAGAGTATCTCTTAATGCGATACCAGAATGTTTGACGTGTCATCATTCTACCCCGCAAGCTAAGGAAGAGAGTATCATCAACCGCGTTCTGCACAAGCCCCTCTCGACCGTTTTCAATATACCGTCTCACCCAACTCACAGCTTCATCGCCTAAAGGAACAAGCCTTTCTTTTGCTCCTTTCCCAACGACTCTTATAACACCCACATCGCAGTTAATCTGCGTAAGATTTAGTGTAATTAATTCAGAAACTCTCAACCCTGATGCATACAACACTTCTATCATGGCTCTGTCTCGTAGACCAAGCACTGTGCCAACATCAGGTGCATTTAGTATACGATCAACATCTTCCTCACTTAATGTCTTAGGTAAAGCACGCCCTCGCTTAGGCATGGATATCAACAACATCGGGTCTTCAAACACAATAGACTCTCGCAGCAAATATCTAAAAAAGCGACGAGCAGATGAAAGGAATCTAGAGGTAGAGGTGGGTGTAAACTGCTGCTCAACACGCCATGATAAATATTTTCTAACCAGAAGCGCATCAACGCCAATTAACTTTTGACGTGCATCATTGACCCAACAAGCAAAAATGGACAAATCACGCTGGTAAGACATTTGCGTATTCTTACTTAACCCTTCTTCCAACCAAATAGCATCAATAAACCGCCCGATAAGCACGGCATCATCATTACTTGGACTACGACGTGTAAAACGCTTATCCCCACAAGCCTCATTTACTGGCATTGCTACCTATACACTTCAATCAAAGCTATCTTATCTTTTGCAACCGGGAACGTTGCTCTACCCTGCTCTACCTGATGACGAATGCTGATTGCACCACTATTCACACTGATTAAAGTACCTCGCATTTCACGACCAAAAAAGGTTCTTAGCTTCACAGCACTTCCCACATAGCTCGACAAATCACCTACAGATGTCTTTAAAAAAGATTTTGGAGCTTCATAAGGCCTTATCGGCATAACACCCGGAATGATTTCCCTCATGGAGCTGCGATCATAAGCATCCGCTTTCAATACAATATCTTTTTCATCGACAACAGCGAGAGCAGCAAGGCGCACATTCCCACTAAATAGCTTTCTTATTACCTGCCACTCCGACTCAACCAACTCAAGCACTTTTCCGTTAACTTGTATCGCAAATTCGGCACTAGAAAAAAGAGACTCTGCTCCTTCCGGGCTTGCTAAAATACCGAGCCCCACAGGCACTGCAGGCTCAAGACGAGCAGCAACAATGGAGCGCTCACTCCTCGCGCTAACTAGCGCTTCCAATAGGCGCTCTCCTTTATAATGAGCCCCCTCTCCTCCCAAACTTTGGACGAGTGCATTACGATAGTATTCTAAATACTCTGAAGGTTTTTTACCTTCTTGCTGAGCACAGTATGCCTTCCAACGTTGGTTATATCCTAAGTCGCTGACGGTAATTCTAAACATTTGAACCGCTGTTTTAACCAAGTCATCACGTCTTAACGTTCCACCTTGATGTAAAGCTAACCAAAAATTTATTTCGCCTTTTATTAGCTCTGCAAACTCTGACCCTAGACGAACTTTCATCAATGTTTTATTGGCAGAAGATTCTAGCAGCAAATTTACATCACCCTGGAGAAGCCGATAACCCATAGCCAGCAATGCAGCTTGGTCAATATTTTTAGTATCACCGCACACAAGTGTATCTAGAGAGGTATTACTCGATACAGAAGAAGAAAAGCCTATGTTTTTAGCATAGTCGGCATTGAGATCATAACTCAACCCTTTCAAAGATAATGACACAGGGTCATTCAAGACACCCGTTCGTAATTGTTGGTGAGCTGTAAAAAAGAACGTTCGGGAAGGTGATGTAAGCGATGCCCGTTTAATAGAGATTTTTTCTTGATAGGCATTAGGCTGAATAGTAACTTGCTTTAAAACAACCTCGCCAAAAACAACAGCCGATATTCCACCGTACTCGATTTTAGCAAAAGGCCTAATTGATGCAATAAGGCTATCAATATCAGACTTCACTTGGTACCAATAATACCCCTGCACCCCAAGCACTAAGAGCAAGAGAACTAACGGTACTAATAACCACTTCAGCCAACGCCGCATTTACAACCTCATCTATGCCCTACAAAAGATAGTGTTTTGATGATTCTAGTGATCTTTACTGCAATTTACTATTTTCCACACAAAAAAAGGTGACCTGAGGTCACCTTTTTTCTATAGCAGCGAATCTGGTTTAACTCAGCCGAGTTTTTCCTTGATACGTGCAGATTTACCACTACGCTCACGCAAGTAGTAAATTTTAGCCTGACGTACATCACCACGACGTTTCAGAGTAATCTCTTCAACTGCAGCACTGTATGTCTGGAAAGTACGCTCAACACCCACACCGTGAGAAATTTTACGTACTGTGAATGCAGAGTTCAGACCGCGGTTACGCTTACCGATAACTACACCTTCAAAAGCCTGTAAACGGCTGCGTGTACCTTCAACTACTCGAACCTGTACAACTACTGTGTCACCAGGTGAGAAAGTTGGTATTTCTTTTGTCATCTGTTCAGCTTCAATCTGCTGAATGATTAAGTTTTTGCTGCTCATCGCTCGCTCCTAATATTCAACCATCAGACGCTCGGGTCTCATGGATATAATCGGTTAACAACGCCTGCTGTTCAGCAGTCAACTCGAGTTTTTCCAGCAAGTCAGATCGGCGTTGCCAAGTTCTGCCTAATTGCTGCTTCAGACGCCAGCGCCTGATATTCTCGTGGTTGCCACTTAACAACACATCAGGTACATGCTGTCCTTCAATTGATTCTGGTCGCGTGTAGTGAGGACAATCTAACAACCCCTCAACAAAAGAATCTTCTTCGGCCGAGTCTTGATGCCCTAACACACCCGGAACTAATCGGGAGACTGCGTCGATCATGGTCATTGCAGGCAATTCACCTCCACTGAGAACAAAATCTCCCAGCGACCACTCCTCATCAATCTCTGAGCCTATTAACCGCTCATCAATACCTTCATAGCGTCCAGCCACTAAAATCAATTTCTTACAGGAAACTAGCTCCTGCACACCTTTGTGGTCTAGCTTGCGACCTTGAGGTGAGAGGTAAATAACTTTAACCCCCTCTCCTGCTACTGCCTTAGCAGCATGAATCGCATCTCGTAACGGCTGAACTTTCATCAGCATCCCTGGACCACCACCGTAAGGCCGATCATCCACAGTGCTATGCTTATCGTGTGCAAAGTCTCTAGGACTCCAACAATCAATAGACATCAACTCATTACGAACCGCTCTTCCTGTCACGCCATACTGACTTACAGCATCGAACATTTCAGGAAATAACGTAATAACGCCAAACCACATGGTTTAGAACTCCGAATCCCAATCGATCCGCATCGTACCTGATTCCAGGTCAATTTCTTTTATCACCTGATCGGGCAGATAAGGAATTAATCGCTCACGGCGATCAATACTCTCTGCATCACCTTTAACGATAATGACATCGTTAGCTCCGGTTTCCATCAGATGACTTACACGCCCCAGTAATTCACCAGAAAGTGTATAAACTGTCAGATTTTCCAGCTGACTCCAGTAATACTCACCCTCTTCCAAATCTGGAAGAAGAGAAGATTCAATCGCAATATCCATGCCGCAAAATTTACGAGCAACATCACGATCAGTAATACCGTCCAGCTTGGCTATAAAGCCTTTACCGTGTTTTTTGGCTGTCTCTACTTTAAGAGGCTTCCACTGACCATTTTCTTTGATCATCCACGGTGAATAAGTCAGGATACTATCCATCGGTTCGGTATGAGAGAAGACTTTCACCCACCCTTTCACACCATAAACCGAGGTTATCTGGCCGATTACAGTAAATTCATTATTCGTGTTTCGGCTCATCGACCTATCCAGCTACTATATAAAAATTACTGTGCAGCTTTTTTAGCTTCTTTTACTAGCTGTGCAACACGCTCAGATAACTGCGCGCCTTTACCAGTCCAGTATTCAACACGTTCCATATCCAAGCGAAGACGCTCTTCTTGACCGCGAGCTGATGGGTTAAAGAAACCGATACGCTCAATAAAGCGACCATCGCGCGCATTGCGAGAATCAGCTACTGTTAGTTGATAGAAAGGACGCTTTTTAGCGCCGCCACGTGACAAACGAATAGTGACCATACGTTAATCCCTTTATATTGCGTGGGTTTTGATATCGCCCAGCGTTGCAGTTCCGACCGAATAGTTTTTCAGTCGAGCCAAAATAATTCAAGGGGCGCATTCTACGTGAAAGCACCCCTCTTGCAAAGCAAATACGGTTATTCTTTACTCAGCATTACATCCGAGGCATTCCACCGGGGCCGCCACCCATACCTGGAGGCAACATTCCCTTCATGCCACGCATCATTTTTGTCATACCGCCTTTGCCAGAAAACTTTTTCATCATCTTCGACATTTGCTTGTGCTGCTTAAGTAAGCGGTTAACATCTTGAATTTGTGTACCTGAACCCATCGCGATACGTTTTTTGCGAGAACCACTGATAATATCGGGATTTCGACGCTCGCCGCGAGTCATAGAGTTGATGATCACTTCCATCTGCCCCATGCCTTTTTCAGCTTTTGTTGCATCAGCGGCTTGGGCTAGCTGCCCCATACCAGGCATTTTATCCAGCATCCCCATCATGCCGCCCATGTTTTTCATCTGCTGTAACTGTTCACGAAAATCTTCTAGATCAAAGCCTTTACCTTTTTTGATCTTAGCCGCGAATTTCTCAGCTTTATCTTTGTCAATTTTACGTTCCGCTTCCTCTATTAAAGAAAGCACATCACCCATACCCAAGATACGTGATGCCAACCGATCTGGATGAAACGGTTCTAACGCATCAACTTTTTCACCCATACCGATAAACTTAATCGGTTTACCTGTGATGTGTCGTACCGATAAAGCAGCACCGCCACGCGCATCACCATCGGCTTTCGTCAGAATAACACCCGTTAAAGGCAGCACTTCATTGAAAGAACGCGCTGTATTCGCTGCATCCTGCCCTGTCATTGCATCAACAACAAACAAGGTCTCAACAGGGTTAACTGCACTGTGTAAACGCTTAATTTCATCCATCATGTCATTATCGACATGCAAACGACCTGCCGTATCTACAAGCAGAACATCATAATGTTGAACTCTCGCATGCTGGATAGCTGCTTCAGCAATGGCGATCGGGTCTTGATCAGCAGAAGATGGGTAAAAATCAACACCCACCTCACCGGCGAGCATTTCCAGCTGTTTAATGGCTGCTGGACGATACACGTCAGCAGATACCACCAACACCTTCTTCTTTTCACGATCTTTTAGAAATAAAGCCAGCTTCGCCACAGAAGTGGTTTTACCTGCCCCCTGAAGACCTGCCATCAACACAACAGCAGGAGGCACCGCCGCAAGATTCAGGCCTTCATTGGCCTCCCCCATTACCCGCACAAGCTCGTCATTAACAATTTTTACAAAGACTTGCCCAGGCGTCAGGCTTTTTGAAACTTCCTGCCCTACTGCTCGCTCTTTAACAGCATTTACAAACTCTTTTACAACAGGCAATGCAACATCCGCTTCAAGCAACGCCATGCGCACTTCGCGCAGAGTGTCCTTGATATTATCTTCCGTAAGCTTTGCTTGCCCTGTTACCGCGCGTAGCGTCTTCGTTAATCGTTCTGACAGATTCTCAAACATAGTTGCCTCTACAAGGACCTAACCTTATTTATATGAATATTATTCGCAAAGTAAAACTTCGAATAAGATCAAACCCTGAAATTCGTAAAACTTTGGCGACATTATAGCGTAGTGACGTTCAAGGCCACACCCCCATATTTCAACCACCGCACATTTATGCCAAACTACTCATCTTTAGGAGAAAAAGATGCTCACTCTGTTTACATTAATAGCGGTATTTCTGTACCTGACAGCAGCCATTTTGCAATTTAAGCTGCTAAAGCAACAAACTAGCTCGCCTGCCACGATCAAAACAATCGCAGGTGCCGGCGCTATTGTGCATACTTTTTCTGTTTATACCGTGCTACACCAACCGGACGGGATAAATCTTGGCTTTTTTATTGCTGGCTCACTAATTGGCTGGCTAGTGGCAGCTGTCGTAATCATTAGTAGCCTTCGACAACCCATTGAAAATCTTTTTATTGGCGTTCTCCCGATGGCAGCGCTGACAGCAGCTCTTTCAGTGTGGGGACCCAACCTAGGCATCGCTAAAATTTACGAAGGCGGTTTAATTGTTCATATTTTGCTATCCATTCTGTCTTATAGCATTTTCACAGTCGCTACTTTTCAAGCTTTCTTGTTATCCAGGCAAGACCACGCTCTTAAACAGCACCATACCCGCGGGTTAGTTGCATCACTTCCTCCTCTACAAACAATGGAGCGCCTGCTATTTGAAATGATTTGGATCGGAATGATTCTTCTCACAGCATCACTAACAACAGGCTTTCTATTTTTAGATGATTTATTTTCACAACATTTAGTACATAAAACTTTATTATCGATAATTGCATGGATTCTTTATGCTATTTTGCTATGGGGACGTACTATACGAGGCTGGCGGAGCCACCGGGCAGTCAGATGGACCATCAGCGGTTTTTTCTTACTTATGCTCAGTTTTTTCGGATCAAAGCTTGTTCTAGACATTATTGACTTTTAGACGGCAGCAAAATCTTGACACACCCTCTGTCCACACTGAAAATGTACCTCCAATAAGTAACGTTAGGCGATAGTTTTGGAAGACGCATCAATAGGTTTTCTTTTAGGAGTTCTTTGCTTCCTGATTTTATGCTCGGCTTTTTTTTCCAGCTCTGAAACAGGGATGATGTCTCTTAATCGATATCGATTAAAACACCTCGTCAAACAGAACCATCGAGGGGCACGCAAAGCTAACAAATTACTGGAACGGCCCGACCGACTAATCGGTGTCATTTTAATCGGTAATAATTTTGTTAATATTCTTGCATCCGCCATAGCCACAGTCATTGCTGTACGCTTATGGGGAGATGCTGGCATTGTAATCGCCACTGCGGCATTAACCATTATTATTCTTATTTTTGCTGAAGTATCACCCAAGACAGTCGCTGCACTTTACCCTGAGAAGATAGCGTTCCCAGCAGCATACATTTTAACGCCACTGCTTACGCTTACCTATCCTCTTGTGTGGGTCGTTAATGGGATCACCAATGGCATTCTGAAAATCTTTGGTATCAGCCCTGATGGCAACAGCAACCACTACCTTAGTACCGAAGAGCTACGCACATTAGTTCATGAAGCTGGAGCATTACTGCCACACCGCAAACAATCTATGCTCTTAGGCGTCCTAGAGTTAAATGATGTAACCGTAGATGACATCATGATTTCAAAGAATGACATCCAAGGTATAGATCTCGATCTTGAGCTGAATGAAATTCTTAACTGCTTATCTACAACCAACCACACACGACTACCTGTTTACAATGGGGATATTAATAAGGTTATCGGCATTTTGCATATGCGTAACCTGGCGCAACTAATACAACAAGGAAAAGTCACTAAAGCCTCTATTCTTCAAGTTATTGGTGAACCCTACTTCATCCCCGAAAGCACGCCTTTACAAACACAGCTATTGAATTTTCAAAAGGAAAGCCGCCGTATTGGCTTGGTTGTCGATGAATATGGCGATGTATTGGGTATAGCTACCCTTGAAGATATACTTGAAGAAATTGTGGGAGAGTTATCAACTGACCACAGAGAAGAAAACGCAGATATACATCGACAAGATGATGGCAGCTACTTCATAGAAGCTTCGGCTTTTATTCGCGACATTAACAAAGCACTATCTTGGGATCTTCCAACGGATGGACCAAAAACACTCAACGGTTTGATTATGGAAACACTGGAATCCATACCTGATGCCAATGTATGTTTAGATATTAGTGGCTACCGGATAGAAACGCTTCAAATGAGTGATAACTTAATTACAACAGCTCGCTTATTTGCACTAAAAACAGACTAAGCGAAGCCTTCCCCGCTGGAAACACCGTGCTGTAGTGGCAGCATCGTGTTACCTCACTTACAAATCTCACCTTGATACCGACGTTCAATTTTTTTAATTACTTCACGGCGCTGATCATTGTTCAGCACACCCCACTCGGCTATCTCCATGCCGCTACGGCGGCAGGCAATGCAAAGGTCATTCTCATCCAATGCGCAAACACCCATGCATGGACTTCGAACTAAATTAGTTTGCTCTTTCATTTGCTAAATCACACTCTTTACAGAAACTTTATTTTTGTTAACCGACTTCCCTACTAACATTTTGAAGCATGCTCTGGACGAGGCCTCATTGGGATTTTCGCATCAAAACCTATATTTAACATCTCAATCAGCATGTAAGCCGTTAACCCCCAAATAATATGCCCTTCATACTCATATGCAGGTACAAAATGAGTCATACCTTTGAATCGAATTTCATCTGTATGGTGGCGTTGGTCATCTAAAAAAAAACGTAACGGCACTGTAAATATACTATCAATTTCATCAGGACTAGGCGTCAGACTTACCGCTTCAGGTACAATCCCAACCCAAGGAGTCACTTGTAAGCGATGCTTAGACATAACCTGCCCTAACGGTGCAAGAATCTCTACATCTTCAGGTAACAAACCAACTTCTTCATTCGCTTCACGCAACGCAGTAAATAGTAAATCAGGGTCTGTTAGGTCATGCCGCCCACCAGGAAATGCAACCTCCCCACCATGAGTTGAGAGGCCAGCAGCACGCTTAGTTAAAATAACATGAGGATCATGACTATCCGTAAGCGCAATCAATACACTTGCTTGCGCTTCTTGGCTATCAAAACGGCGCGCATGATAACAACTCAATCGTTCTCGTAACTGATCTAACATCATAAACTAACTCGAAAGTTCTCTCATTGTATGGCACTCCTCATATTATTGATTACCATGAGTCTTCATCTATACACTATAGTATGAACAAGGAGATAAAATGAAGTACTGTAGCGAATGTGGTAACAAAGTGTTTTATTACACTCCCGAAGGAGACAATAGATCTCGTCACAATTGTCATTTTTGCAAAATAACCCACTACAGCAACCCAAATATTGTTGCTGGCTGCCTACCGGTTTACAAAGGCAATCAAATATTGCTATGTAAACGCGCTATTGAACCACGACGGGGTTATTGGACTTTACCTGCAGGTTATATGGAAAATAAGGAATCTGTTGAAGCCGCAGCCCTTAGGGAAACCATCGAAGAAGCCAATGCTGACGTTAAAATCATCAGCCTCTACACACTCACATCCATAGTACATGCCAGCCAAGTACAAATGTTATTCCTAGCAGAACTAACCACACCTGAATTTTCAAGCGGCATCGAGTCACTTGATGTTCAACTATTCAACTTTGATGAAATCCCATGGGATGAACTGGCTTTTCAAACCATCAAAAATGCTCTCACATTCTATATTGAGGACTACAAAGCCGGAAAGTTCCCACTGCATAATGTCGTATTAGAGACACCTCTAAAACAACTCATTAAACCGCAGGACTAAATTCAAGTCTTCCTTATACGACTGTAGCGTTTACTGCCTCAACCTTAACAGAAGCTTTTCTTTGGCTAAGAAACACACCACCCAATACTAAGACAGAAGCACACATTTGCTGAATATTAAATGTTTCATGCAAAATAAGATAAGCCATCAATAGTGTGAAGACTGGGATCAAATTAATATATGCAGAGGCTTCAGCCGCTTTGATTTTTGAAACACCTAAATTATAGAGCCCATAAGCACCAATATTGATTAAGGTACCTAGGTATAAAATAGCCAACACACCATCTAGCTCCCAACCAATGTGCCACACAGCTCCTTCACCAGAAAAAGGAAGAAAAGGAAGAAAAAAGAACGTACCGCAAAAAGCTTGTAACGCAGTTAAAAACCAAGTGGAATAGCGTTGTGACAGATGTTTAAGGCATAAAGTATATCCTGTGGCACACACCATAGCGCACAATTCTAAAAAATTACCCAATAATGGGTTGGGAGCATGCTCTGTTTCATCTCCGGATAAGCTCAACCAAATAGCACCTACAACAGCCACTAGAAAACCGACCCAAACCTCTTTCTGAAGTTTCTCTTTAAGAAAATACAACGCGCCAAGGCCCACCAACAACGGTGCCATAGAAGTAATCATTCCAGCTTGCGCTGCGCTTGTATTTTGCAACGCATGAGCTTCAAACAGAAAATACAAACACGGCTCTGATATCACCATCAGTAAGAGCAACCGCCAGTCACCTTTTTGATACTGAAAACGCATTAAATATTTCAAGAAAAAGATAAAACAAATAGCAGCGATAAACATGCGCCCAAAAATCACTACCATAGGGTCGTAAAATTCAAATGCTATTTTTAACGCAATAAAAGAGCTAGCCCATAACAACATCGCTAGAAATAAAGAAACAACTGGAACCCAACGCCCTAGCATAATGACCTCACTGCAAAAAACATCAGGATACTCTGTTATTTTTTACTGCCAATCAAATAATTATGACTAACCATTAGCAGAATTAATCAACAACTCAAACTCATTTACTGGCAATGGTTTAGCAAAATAGAATCCTTGCACTTGCTCACAACCATGCTCTTCTAGGAAGTGTAATTGCTCAACAGTTTCAACACCTTCAGCAATCGTTTCTAATCCCAAATGCTTCGCGACATCAAGAATAGAGGATGTAATAGCTATGTCATCTGTATCATTTGGTAAACCATCAATAAAGGCCCTATCAATTTTCAGCTTATCTAATGAGAATTTCTTCAAATAAGCCAAACTTGAATATCCCGTTCCAAAATCATCTAAAGCAATCTGGATTCCCAGTTCACGAAATTGAGTTAATAGGAATTCTGTTCTACTGACATCGCTCATCAATGCGCTTTCAGTCACTTCTAACACTAATAAACTGGGCGGAAAGCCAGTATGGCGTAAGACACTATCAACCGTGCGGTAGAACTCTTGTCTGAATTGGAAAGCAGATACGTTAATAGCAACAGAAGGTATATCAATACCTTTACTTAACCACTCTGCGCCTTGGCGACATCCTTGCTCAAGCACCCATTTCCCTAGGGGTAGTATGCACCCAGTTTCTTCAGCTAGCGGGATGAAAACATCAGGCGGAACAAACTCTCCTTCATGGAACCATCTCAACAGCACCTCACAACCCGTCAGTTGTTTTGTGCTCAGGCTATACTGCGGCTGATAATAGAGTTCTAACTCAGCATTTTCTATTGCTTGTCGAAGTGCATTTTCAAGCTTTAAACGAGCAGATGCTTTCTCATTCATCTTGCAATTATAAAATTGATAATTATTCCGCCCACGTGATTTTGCGTGATACAAGGCAGCATCCGCATTACGTAATAACGTTTCAAAATCATCACCATCAGCAGGATAAGAGACAATTCCAATACTAGGCGTCACTATCAAATCTAACTCTTCATTTTGAATTGGCTCAGACACCATCGTCAACAATCTATGAGCCAAATTTGCCGCAGTAATAACAGCATCGTTGCCTTTGCCTGTCACAAGAATAACGAATTCATCACCACCAATGCGGCTAACCGTATCAACTTCACGGACAGCGCCCTGTAACCTTTGAGCTACTTCTTGAAGCACTAGATCACCAACACTATGACCCAACGAATCATTGATATTCTTAAAACGATCAAGATCGATAAACATCAAAGAAAAACAACGCAACTCATGCCGCTTAGTCCTTGCAATGGTTTGCACTACTCTATCCATCAGCAGGCGCCTATTAGGCAAGCCGGTCAAGTCATCATACTCAGCTAAGTAACGTAACTGCTCTTCAGCGTGTTTTTTATCAGTCACATCACTAAAAGTTGCTATATAATTGACGACACTCCCATGCTCATCTTTTGACACTGAAATCGACAATTGCTCAGGAAAAATTTCTCCGGACTTTGTTTTATTCCAAATTTCACCACTCCATTGGCCCGATAACTTTAAAGACTCCCAAATTCCTTGATAAAAGTGCAAAGAGTGTCTTCCAGAGGCAAGCACACTTGGACTTCTGCCTATAATTTCATCAATTTCATAACCTGTAATCTCTGTAAACGACGCGTTAACGGCAACAATTTTATTATCAGGATCGGTTACCATAATGCCTTCACGAGCAGTATCAAACACGCGAGAGGCTATTTTTAAAGATCGAGCATCATCTTCAATTTGCTCACTCTTTGATTCAATATCTGCGCTATATCGTAGGAATAGCTTTTCCAGCCACTTTCCATAAAACCAAACAATTATCATCACAAAGAAACCTGCACACGATAAGCCCAGCAATAAAAACAACCCATCTTCCCGGAGCTTCTCTTGCAATTCTTCTTGTTGCAGGCGAAGCATTTCCTGAAATTCTTCCGGATAAACACCCGCTACTAAAACCCAATTCCATGAAGGAACCACCTCTATCAAAGAAAGCTTTGCTGTGAATGTTTTAGGGAGAGGCCCATCATTGTTCGGCATAAACCAATCATATTCAGTAAAGCCACCACCCTGCTCAGCCACATTTACGATATGCTCGACTACCTGACGCTCCTGAGCATTAGTAAATGTACTGTAATGGGCAGGAAGCAATGGTGCACTGGTATGCGGCGTATACAAAACATTACCGTCTAGATCCAACACTGCAATATAACCATTCCCGCCGAAACGCTGCGCTGATATTCTCTTCAAAGCTGCTTTTTTTAGATCATTTTCCGTTTGAAATACATAATCACCTGCACCAATAACCCAATTAAAGGGCGCAAAGTGACGTACATAAGTAATTTTTTCTTTCATTTCGACAGTGTTACCCGGAGGGTACCAACGATAGCGGCTATAACCAGCACCGACTGAATTCTTTACGGCATCAATGAGAGATCGCATGATATAAAGCCCATTATCATCTTGAGTATCCCAGAGAGATTGGCCTTCTAATTGAGGTGCCGTTGGTAATAAAATACAACGTCCATCCATATCATCTATAAAAACATACCCTCGACCATTAGAGAATCGAATGTATCGCAGTGCTTCACGGATAACTGTTTTAATTTCAGCTTCTGGACGAGAACCATTTAATTGCCGGAAAATAGAGAGTGCTACGCTATAGGCTTGATCTACTTGGTTTTTAGCGTTTGCCATGAGCACTGCATCAGCCTGCTGGCTCATAAACTGAATATAATCTTGCGTAGAGCCCAACTCTGCACGCAAGCGTACTTTCTGGCTATCAAGAATCTCTTGGTATAACAAAGCTGCTCGCTTATCATCAGCAACATATTCACGCGAGATAAAAAACACGAAAATGGTGGTCAGTAATAACAGCACGATACCCATCATGCCCCACATCTGGTAGCGGGGTATTGAGTGGGCATCTAATCGAAATGACATAAATAAAGTACTATTCCAGCAATCGAAAACTGCTTAATCTGCAGCCATCACGTTAAAACGACTATAGCGTCGCTTATTTAGGACGGCGATTGTATAACAGCTTTCACGGGCGGAATAGAAAAAATGAATATAAGCTTAATAAGATTTAAGCTAAGCCTTCTATACTTATTGAAGAAACACACCCAAGCAATCATTATTCACAAACTCACGAAGAACTCATAACATATTGATGTATAGAACAATAAATAGTAAAACCAGTATAAATATGTGCTACCCAATCACTTCCTTATGATTTTCGCACTACGGGTGCCCTTTCGGCAGATTCTTTTAATAATGAACCAATTTGCTCCAAATACTTCTTATGATCCTCACCGTTCATCTGTGAGTAGTTTAAATTCTTAAAAGTATCAGTCATACGGCTAAACCAACGACGCGTCTCCGCTTTTGATTGAAATATCATTTTGGTATCAACTATTTTTATCAACAACGAAAAACTATGCTTTTGGCGCTCTATATCCGTTGAAACGTCCACATCATCGAAAGCATCTTGCTGTAAATAGACCATATCCACTAATGTAGATTTTTGCTCGGTCACAAAATCAGCTTGGCTCACACCCTCTTCGCCCGTTACTTGCATCATTCTCGATATTTCATCACCTCTAATCAGTAGCTGGTTGATATGAGCGACTCCATCTAACCAAGAAGCACCCATATTTTCTAAAAACCAAGGTGTCAGCTGTTCTGTATAACGACTCCAAGATTGCAGCGGATCTACTGCTGGATAGAAGCGTTTGTAGGCACGATCATAACTTAGCCCTAAAAAAGTCTTAACGGTATTCAAGGTTCCCTGCGTTACAGGTTCTTCAAAGTTACCCCCAGCAGGAGAAACAGTGCCTATCAACGTTAATGAACCTTCACTGTTATCATTGCTACGAATAACACCGGCTCTCTCATACAAATTACGAATAGAAGACTCTAGATATGCAGGGAACGCTTCTTCGCCAGGAATTTCTTCTAAGCGACCAGAGGTTTCGCGCATTGCCTGTGCCCAGCGCGAAGTAGAGTCGGCGATCAACAATACCTCATATCCCATTTGACGATAATATTCCCCAAGAGTTACTCCCGTATAGATAGAAGCTTCTCGTGCAGCAACAGGCATCGAAGAGGTATTACAAATAATGATAGTACGATCCATTAACGTACCGCCGGTATGAGGATCTTGTAGTTTGGGAAATTCAGTAATGGTTTCAACTACTTCACCGGCACGCTCACCACAAGCCACAACAATGACAATATCAACATCAGAATAGCGAGAAATCAGATTCTGCAAAACCGTTTTTCCCGCACCAAATGGCCCGGGAATACACCCTGTTCCACCTTTAGCGATAGGGAAAAATGTATCAATAAGACGTAACGTGGTTATGATGGGTTGTGTTGGGTATTTGCGCTCACTGCAACCATCTTTAATTAGATTAACTGGCAGAGGGATACGCACAGGCCAACGCTGAACCATAGAAATGTCGTGAAGCCTGCCTTTTTCATCACGTAATCTTGCTACAACGGTTTCGACAGGAAACGTCCCTTCCTGAATCCACTCAATAGTGAGCGCTCCCCTAAGCAAAAACGGCACCATAATCTTATGAGTAAAGCGACCTTCTTGTACCGTACCCAATACATCACCGGGTTTTAGCTGGTCTTTTACACGACCTTTGGCCACAAAAGCCCATTTAGCATTTCGATCCAATGCTGCAGCCACTTCACCACGAAGAAGAAACCGCCCGTTCATGACCTCTAAACGATGTAATGGGTTTTGCAATCCATCATACACCTGACTCAATAAACCAGGACCGAGCTCTACTGAAAGCATTTCTCCGCTTTGCTCTACAAAATCTCCAATCGCGACACCCGTTGTATCTTCATACACCTGAACGTCTGCACGGTGCCCCCTTACTCTGAGAACCTCGGCTTTCAGTTTTTCTTGTTTAGTGCCAGGCACTGTCTGAGGGCAAATAAACACAACTTCATTTTTAACCAAAGGAGTAACCGTTTCTCCTACACCTTTGCCTATTGTTTCAATGGTGACAACATCATCACTAACCGATACAACCCGTGCGCTGGCATTAAGAGTATTTAATCCTGATATTTTCTGGCTCATGCCATTGCCCTCAGTTGTTCCATTGGTTGCTTTAGCCCAGCCTGAACAAGCTCTTCGAAGTGTTGTTTAGCTACATCGGCGTTATAACAACACCAGCGATCAACAAGATCCCATTTTGCTGCGTAGAGCCAAACATCAGAAAGCGAGTAGGGCTTATCTGCTTCCTGACGCGAGTAATAGTCCCACGCAGTCGTCATCAGATGTCTCTCCAACCCATAGCTATCTCCTGACTCTAATAAATCCTTTGCTTCAGGCAACCAAGGAAAACGTGACTCCAATTTGAACGTAGGGTGACTCCAGTGACGATGGATATGGCTTACATAATGACCATACCCCCACAATTCGTTTCTATCCGGAGCTGCTAATCCCTGTTTTCGACGCCTGAGAGCAGTAATAACAGTACGAAAATCCATTCTCCACATCTGCCATTTTTTAATATCCTGAAACGGTAACGTCTCAATGATACGTGTCGCTTTGCGTACGAGTTCTGCATCGGAATCATCAAGTTTAAGCAATCCCCAGTAAAAGGTTCCCGCCAACTCATCAACTAACTGGCGGGACTCAAAATCAAGCATCTTTAATCTTTTTCTAAACTGCACAGCAGAAATGGGAGGCCGATGACGAACAAAGGGATTATGCAAGTAAGGCAGTGAGCAAAGTAGCTCTACATAATCTGAATTAACATTAGGACTCATCATATACTTCGCCCACTAGCTCACCACTCCTTCAAGAATGGCTCTAAAACGAGGCTGCAAGTGCTTAAGCAACATGTTTGACAGTGATTTATCTGTCACTTCGACTGTGATTTCTCCATCATTTAACAACAATACAAATCCATTGTTTATAGTGCTATCAAGACGTATATCGACACCTTTTGTTAACATTTTTTTAGCGGTATCTGAGACTAACTCCACCAACACCCCCTGCTCAAGAGAGCGGGAATCTTCCCGTAGCTCATTAATACCTACTGCCCTGTCAGGTAAAACAATAACTTGCGGCTCTTCAGGTATCGATATTTTTGATACGGCAGAAATAAGTAATAACTTGAGCGTCTCCGGATCTTGTAACTCTTTTTCAACCAATTTTCGCAACTGTTCTGAAAATTGAATTGATAGCTCATCCTTAAGCTTTAGCTTAATATCCCTAAACGCTAAGGCCAACGCCCCCTTACCCGCCTCTGTAACAAAACGGTAATTTTCATCCGCTTCTTGCTTAACCGCTTCAGCTTCTTCTTTAGCTTGCTTAATGATCCATTCTGCTCGCAATTCAGCATCTTCAACAATTCGAGAGCCTTGAGTTTTACCTTCATTAACCCCTTTATCCCTGATTTGATCAATGAGCTCCTGCACACCACTGGCAGACTGTTTAGTATCTAAAGACTGTGACATATCGACCTCTTATTCCTGAGCGTTACGCTTGAACTCTTCTATCAGCCTTCCCTTATCCAGGAAATGAACCTATTGAGTTACCATCTACGCAGGTAAAGAGCCTGCAAGTACTAGTGCAAAAACAAATGCGAATACTGAGAAGCCTTCAACAATGGCGGCAGGTGCAATTGCTAAGCCGAATATTTCCGGTTTATTTTTAGCCGCATTAATAGCGGCAACAAGTGCCTGCCCTTGATAAATAGCACTCATCATTAACGCCAAGCCTGTCAGCATTCCAATCGCAAAAATGCCAGGAGAGTTATCAATTGTAAGCTCTCGATTGAGTGTAAACATCACAACGATACCAAGAATAACCTGTGTTGAAGGCATGGCAGATAAGCCAATATATTTACCATAACCGCTTTCTGTATCCAGCAAAGCTCCTGCGGCTGCCTGCCCCGCACGAGAACATCCATAGCTACTGCCGATAGCGCCCAATGCTGTCGGAGCAAATATACCCAACCATCCTAAGGTAATTATGAATTGTTCCACCTTTATTCTCCTCGTTTCTTAAAAGCTTTAAAGGGATAGCCTTCACCTTTGACACCCCAGTTGTAAAATTCAAGTAAGTTCAAACGCAAACCATGAATCACTCCACTCATAACACCGAGCACAAAATTTAATCCGTGCCCTAGGAGAATAATTAGCGCAAACAAAATAAACCCGCCTGCTGATACAGAATCTCTCGCCACAATAGCCAAGTCATTAAACGTCACTGCCAGTGAGGCACTGGATAAGCCCAAAGCAAACAAGCGCATATAACTAAGCACATCACCAAACGCTTTAGACAAGCCATATAACGCCGTAAAGCCGTCAAATAACTGTAAGCACAAGCTTTTTACGCTATCCATTTTCCGCTCACCTGAAAACAATAAAATAAGCACAATGCCAGCAATGATAACTTTCAGAGAAAGCGTACTCGCCACATCAAGATCAGCGATACGTATGTAGCTAAGCCATAATGCAAAAGCACCGGCAATACTGAGCACCCAGCCAACCGATGAAAGCGCAACTAACGATTTACGTTTCCCCCAAGCAACCATGCTATTTGCAATCACTAAATGCAAAACACCGGCACCAATTGATAACTTCATCATTGATGTAAAATCACCCATATTGATCACATGAAAGAGGCTTAAGAATGTTCCATCCGTAGGTGTAAGACCGAAGTAACTTCCCACCAAAACACCATAAAAGAATGCTGCGGCTACTAGCGCCAACCACAGGTTACGAATTCTTACCTTAGTTTCACCACCATCACTGAGCTTTCGCCAAGAGATCAACAGAACGCCAGCCAATACCAGTGCGTAACCGGCATCGGCCATAATCATAGAAAAGAACAATGAAAAAGAGAAAAAAATGACAATTGAAGGATCCCAAGAACGATACCCAGGCAATTGGAAGAAAGAGACCGCTTCTTCTCCCCCACCCATAATACTGCCATTCTTCAATAACGTAGGCGGAAGCTCATTTACAGTCGGTTCCTCGAACTGATAAGCAACCGGCAAGCCTTCTGCCCACACTTTAAAAGCAGGCAAACTATCTTCCGGTACCCAAGACTGTAGAACAAAAAAGTCACCCGTATCCAAAACAAGCTGTTCAGCCAAAGCCAGTTCATGCGAATTAATGGTGTCATTTAAGGAGAGCGTCAGTGACAGTATCCAGCGCGTTAGTAGCTGCCTTTCAGCATTCAAATCCTCCAACCGTACGAGCGCATCATTTTTTAATTTTTCCAAACTAAAAAGGGAACTTGATCCGATATGTGCTCGTGGAAACGCTACTTGCTCTGCATTAGGCTCATCAACAGCAATCACTACCAGATAGATACTTTTATGATCTCTATTAATAATTTTCCAAGGAAGTTCAACATTAGCCAACAGTGCTTCTTTACTCAACGGTACTAAATAAAGCCAAACCCGATACTGATTCATCTCGTCTAGAGGTGGGAACTCAAAATCACCCCATACACCTAGTTCTTTTTTTCTCGTTGCCATTAACTCAATTTCATCAATGACATCTTCACGAGCAACTTTGTTTTTTATTACTCGATCAATTACATCCGATAACTCAATTGATTCAGATGGCATCTGCATTCGTCTTTTAAGCGGCGCGCTCATCAAATAGCTTAATGCTTCTCGCAGGTAAGTTGTTGCATCAGTTGATTGATCTAGAGTTTGCTCCGATAGTGTAATGAGATGAGCCAATCCAAATGTTTGAAACTGCTCCATAATGGCGCTTTTTTCATTTATCTCGCCAATCAGGGTTAATTTTTGTAGCGCCGCTATACTCATAACTGCGCCCTCCCCAAATCAACCAGCTTCTTTTGTTTAGCAAGCTTTGAGCGAACAACACCGGCCCTTTCTTGATCAGATAAGAAAAGGCCTATTTTCTTTATATTATCCTCCGCTTCAGGAATGAGTACTTTAGAAAACAAATTAACCCGCTGTGTAATAGTACGTGCGGCCAATTGTAATTTTTCAAGCCTGATACACAGAACTTGCTCTTCCATTTTAAGCTGCATTACTTTTTCAAGAGAAATCGCGAGTTCTTCAAACCAATGCGGTCGAATAAGATAACCATATTCAGCCCGTTTAAAGATGATACTTTCTAAAACAGGCACCTTGGTTCCTAACAGGTTTTCTTCAGAAAGCTTAAAACTTTCAACAACGACTAAGCCATCCATTTCGATATTGACAACCGCTAACATTGGAAGCTTCTGATAGACAGCAGCCTCCAAGGAAGCTATATCGCATACATGCTGCTGCAACGCTTCTTCTGCTTTTTTTCGCTCGATCAGCAACTGCTTCTGCTTCATTTCAAGCGATGGCAAGTAACGACCATACGAAGCTTTACGGTGCTTTTCTTTGCTTAAGGCACTTTTATTAAGCGCTAACTTTGCCATCAGTCCCTGCCCAGTATTTATCCTTTAATACCTGTTTAATGACCACTTCTTCTTTATCAAAACACTCAGCAAGCAATACCCAGCAAGCATCAAGTGCAGGTTCTAATTCCATCGAAATATCAAGGCGCATAAACTGCTTTTTAAACAACTGACTAAACTTTAACAACTTATGATCAAACTCACTTAAATCAAATGCCATTGCTTGCTTCTGTTCAGCATCAACACCTTCAGAGTAGTAGCGGATCATGGTATTCATAATTTGGCTATGGTCATCTCGCGTCTGCTTACCAATAACATGCTGCTTCAAACGAGATAACGAACCGAACGGATCAATAACACCATTGTGGAGATAAAATTGGCCTTCTGTAATGTACCCCGTGTTATCAGGCACCGGGTGCGTCACATCATCACCAGGCATAGTCGTAACAGATAATATTGTGACTGAACCGGCTCCTCTGAAGTCGCAAGCCTTCTCGTAACGACGCGCCAACTGAGAGTACAAATCGCCCATATAGCCACGATTTGAGGGAATATGCTCCATCGCAATACCAATTTCTTTCATAGCATCAGCGTAAGCTGTCATATCGGTCATTAGTACCAATACTCTCTTACCCTCTTCGACAGCGAGCTTTTCGGCGACGGCTAAAGCCAGATCAGGTACCATTAATCGTTCAACAACAGGGTCAGATGCAAGATTGACATACATAACTGTTCGAGACATGACACCGGCATCTTCAAACATTTTCTTGAAGCCGTAGTAGTCATCAAAAATCAAGCCTAGGCCAGCAAAGATAACGACATCAGCATCAGCCTGTACACCAATGCGCCCTAGAAATTTATTAAATGGCTCTCCTGCAACCGAAAAAATGGGGATTTTTTGGCTTTCGACAAGACAGTTAAATACATCAATCATTGGGACATTAGTGCGAATCATTCGGGAAGCAAGTACGCGCGACACCGGGTTTACCGTAGGACCATTAATCGCAACCTTAGGCTCCTGAGTCAAACTAGGCCCATTGTCGATAGGCACACCAGATCCATTAAAAATACGACCAAAGATGTTTTCAGAATAAATAGCCTTCATGGTTTCACCCAAAAAACGCACAGAAGCATTATTCGACAGACCTTTAGTGCCAGAAAATGCCTGTAATGACACCACGTCATCAGACAGTTTGATAATCTGGGCTAAAGAAAAAAATTCGCCATTTTGTTCAATAATCGCCAAATCACGATTTCTTGGCGGTGTGCTCATAGTAGCTACATCAGAAACTCGTAAATTAACAATATCACCAACAATGCTAGATATACCTTTATAGTAAGTGAACCCTAAGTCCATTTATCTATCCATCCTATTACTTTATAAATTAATAAATTCGGTAACTAGGCTCAGGCACTACTTAATACCTGCATCAATAACAGATATATTCCCTGTCTCTACCTGCACTCCCCCCTAAGTGAAGTCATAGCTTATATATCTGCAAGTTTATATACATCGTAAGCCACCTCTTCATATGGATGCACTTGCTTCAACTTGGCTACCACTTCTTTTATCAAGTGATCTTCACATACCATTTCGACCTTCCACTCAGACATCATTTCCAACTGATCAAGTGTTCCAACATAAGGTTGACTGCCTTCAGAGGGCTTAAACTGTCCTTGCCCTAAAACTTGCCAACAGCAAGCATCATAGTCCCCTATTTTTCCAGCTCCATGCTCAAACAGAGCAACTTTTACAGTATCAAGATGAGACTCAGGAACAAAAAAAGCTAATTTGTGCATACGTTAACTCCCAATAGAATTGGCTTCATTGACCTACAACATAAGACATGACCGACACATTCTGCAAGCGCCTCGTTACAGTATTATTTTTTATCGCTGTTTAACGAGAAACGAATCCAAAAAATCATCAGGCACTCGAAAAAAGAAACACTAACACTTTAAAAAAACTAACTAATTCATGTTGTTACTAATCATAAAAGCAAAATCACGCGCTTGATATATAATCAATAGGAGTAAAAGAAAGGATCAATCATGCTTAAACTTTTTTCAGTTATTGGTGGCATTGTGCTACTTTTTATCTGGCTGGCACCAGACAACAGCGCTCCTCCAGAACATCAGGCTAATATTACTCCGATATTGGCGCCATTAGATGCTCCTGTTCAAAAGCTTTTGTCAAAATCGGCCCAAAACGCTCAGCCTTTTTTGCTTAATGAATACACTTTACAGCCAAAAGCTGAAATACATTTTTCTGCTCGCTTACTAGGCAAAGAACGATATAGATTAGGAAGAGAGTCCGACTTGTCGCCTGTCGACTTAGCATTAGGCTGGGGGGCAATGGCTAACCCACAAATAACAGATAATATTAAAATATCTCAGAGCAATCGTTGGTTTCATTGGAAAACCGACCAACTACCTATACCACGCCGCCAAATAGAAACAAGCGCAGCAAACGTTCATATTATTCCTGCAAACCAAGCAGTCAAAGATCAGTTATCTAGAATTGATGAAGGAGAGATTCTTCAAATATCAGGCCAACTCGTGGACATACAAAGCGCGGACGGCTTCTTTTGGCGCACATCCATGACACGTCAAGACGTTGGAGCAGGGGCCTGTGAAATTATCTATGCAACACATATAGACGTGTTACCAGACCCCTTTTAACAGCGAACCGGTGAAGACCTGCTGACAGGCATTCGCTACTTAGATTTCGTCAATCTGTCGACGAATATCTTCTATTTTGCGTGCAACAACTTTTTCAAGGTGCTCTATATCATCTAACAGTTTTGCTTTACGTGTTTGCGTAGTTTTCTCAGCGCTGACCAGCTGATCTAACTCCGCAACTGCACGCAGAAAATAAGGAGAAGATTCTGTTGTAGCGATATAAGGAACACGGCCTTCATTCACTCGCATGTTTTTATGCATACGCTTAAATTTAAACTTTTTACTTTTAGTCATCCAATCGCCTTGATGGCGATGGAAGTAAATTTTTAGAATATCGATATCTCCTTCAATACGAGACGTATAACGCTCGATATCTGAAGGCTCATCAATACCCATTTCTGTTAATGTTGGAAACTTCTCAGCTGACATATCCCTACCACCTCACTGTTTTTTCATCGATACCAAAGTATAAAGCACCATAAGAAAAAAATTCACTAAAGGAAACAAAAATTTGTATTTAAGACGTTATTTTAGACTATATAAAAAAAGCTGCTCATTGGCAGCTTTTAAGAGTGCAAATAAACACGAAATTAACGCAAGTTTAAAACATCCTGCATATCAAACTGCCCTGTTGGCTGATCAGCCAACCACAGTGCAGCACGCACAGCACCTTTTGCAAAGGTCATACGACTACTCGCTTTATGTGTAATCTCGATACGCTCACCTTCCGTTGCAAACAATACTGTATGATCACCAACAACATCACCCGCACGAATAGTTTCAAAGCCGATTTCTTTTTGAGTACGTGCGCCCGTTTGACCTTCACGACCATAGACTGCGCACTCGCTAAGATCACGCCCTAGTGCTCCTGCGACTACTTCACCTAAACGTAATGCCGTGCCCGATGGGGAATCCACTTTATGCCGATGATGAGTCTCAATGACTTCAATATCGTAGTCATCGCCCAGCGTACGTGCAACAAGGTCCAACACCTTAAAGCAGACATTAACGCCTACGCTCATATTTGGCGCAAACATAACCGCTGTTTGCTTAGCACAACCGGCCAAATGCTGCGTTTGATTTTCCGTCAAGCCCGTTGTTCCAATGACAATTTTTTTGCCATGTGCAGCACAAAAATCTAGATTACTCATCGTGGTTTCTGGTGAAGTAAAATCAATCAACAAATCAAAATCATCTTTCACATCAGACAATTTATCAGCCAAACGTACATCAAGCTTACCGACCCCTGCCAATTCACCCGCATCAGCTCCCACAAGTGAGCTACCAGCCTGAACAACAGCAGCACTTAAATTCACACCTTCGGCTTGGCAGACTGCTTCAATTAAAGCTTTACCCATGCGCCCTGCGGCACCCATTACTGCTATTCTCATTGTTTAACTCTCTTATCGTGTGCCGACACTTAATTTTCTTCTAAAGAAATTTGCTGATTCATATTGAAGGCGGGCTTTTCACACCCAGAGCCACCGACTACCCGAGCAGGAACACCAACAACCGTGGTATGACAAGGCACATTATCCAGCACAACACTACCACCGCCGACTTTAGCACCTTTCCCCACTTCGATATTGCCTAAGATTTTAGCCCCTGCGCCAATCAAAACGCCTTCACGGATCTTCGGATGACGATCACCACTTTCATTACCAGTCCCACCTAGTGTTACCGACTGTAAAATAGATACATCATTCTCAATCACACAGGTCTCACCGACGACAATACCGGTAGCATGGTCAAACATCACTCCTTGACCTATTCGAGCCGCAGGATGAATATCAACCTGACACATGGTACTAACACGGCTTTGGATATAGGACGCCATTGAACGACGATTTTGATGCCAGAACCAATGAGCAACACGGTGCGCCTGCAGCGCATGAAACCCCTTTAAGTAAAGCAACACAGTGGAACAATGTACGACAGCAGGATCACGTTTTCTGACTGCTATAATATCGTGACACGCCGCAGTAATTATTTGAGGGTCAGCTTCCATAGCTTTTTCTAGCAACTCACGAAGCAACAACGATGACATAACATCGTCAGCTAGCTTACTGGCTAAAAGGTAGGAAAGTGCTGATTTCAGGTCAGAGTGATTAATAATACAAGAGTGGTAAAAGCTAGCCAGACAAGGTTCTTTCGCTACTTCAGTCTTTGCTTCTTCCTGGATACTCAGCCACAACTCAGCCGGCTCTGTACTTAAAATCGTCATTCAATACTCCAGACAACTCGGGCCGCTAAGCGGCCCGGTTACACATCAATCTTCGAAGAACTTTTTCACAGAGTCAAAGAAGGAGTGCCTCTTTGGACTATGCTTTTTCTGCCCATCTTTAGTCGCTTCCTGAAATTCACGTAACAGTTCTTTTTGACGGCTGTTAAGGTTCACAGGGGTTTCTACAACCACTTTTACCATCAAATCGCCAGCACCACCACCACGTACCGGCGCCACACCCTTACCACGCAGGCGAAACAGCTTTCCGGTTTGCGTCTCAGACGGCACTTTCAATTTTACACGACCATCCAATGTAGGCACCTCTAGCTCACCGCCTAAGGCTGCATCAATAAAGCTAATCGGCACTTCACAGTATAGATGTCGACCATCTCGTTCAAAGATCGCATGCTCACGCACACTCACTTGAACATATAGATCACCGGCTGGGCCACCATGACTTCCTGCCTCACCTTCACCTGATAAACGAATACGATCACCTGTATCCACACCAGAAGGAATTTTAACAGACAAAGTCTTCGTCTTTTCTACACGTCCTTGGCCATGACAGCTATTACAAGGATCGCTGATAACTTTTCCTTCGCCGCGACAAGTAGGACACGTTTGCTGTACAGAGAAAAATCCCTGCTGCATGCGCACTTGACCAACACCACCACAGGTACTACATGTTTTCGCCGTCGTGCCTTTTTTTGCACCACTACCATCACACGGATCGCAAGGAACCAGCGTAGGCACTTTAATAGTTTTTTCGACACCTCGAACCGCTTCTTCTAAAGACAATTCCATGGTATAACGCAAATCTGCACCACGCTGGACCGAGCTACGACGTCGACCACCGCCACCGCCACCGCCAAAAATGTCGCCAAATACATCGCCGAATACATCAGAGAAACCACCGTCAAAACCACCGCCACCGCCACGCATGCTGGGATCAACACCTGCATGGCCATACTGATCATAAGCAGCTTTTTTCTGCGCATCAGAAAGTACTTCATAGGCTTCATTCAGCTCTTTGAATTTTTCTTCAGCCGTTGCATCATCGGGATTGCGGTCAGGGTGATGCTTCATCGCCTGACGGCGAAATGCTTTTTTGATGTCCCGATCATTGGCGTTGCGCTCAACACCTAGAATTTCATAATAATCTTGCTTAGACATATCCGGGTTAATTCTCTTGCAGCGGTTAGCTCCCGCCGGGAGCCGGACACAACAACGCGGGCTAACGCCCGCGCTGTCACACTTCAGTAATTATAAGGGCAAGAAGTATTTACTTCTTGTCATCCTTAACTTCTTCAAACTCAGCATCAACAGCGTCATCAGCAGGAGACTCTGCTTCAGCGCTAGGCTGTTCAGCACCCTCTCCTTGCTGAGCAGCATCTGCGTACATTTTCTCAGCCAGTGCAGAGATAACAGCAGTCAGTGCTTCAGTTTTAGCTTCGATGTCAGCTTTATCATCTTCTTTCAGTGACGCTTCTAAATCAGCGATCGCAGCTTCAATTGCAGCTTTCTCTTCTTCAGTTGCTTTATCACCACCTTCTTTCAGCGTTTTCTTCGCAGAGTGGACCATTGCATCACCCTGATTACGGGCTTGAGTCAGTTCTTCAAACAACTTATCAGCATCAGCGTTAGCTTCTGCATCACGAACCATCTGCTCGATCTCTTCATCACTCAGACCAGAAGAAGCCTTGATAATGATTGACTGCTCTTTACCTGTTGCCTTGTCTTTAGCAGAGACGTTTAGGATACCGTTGGCATCCAAGTCGAATGTCACTTCAACCTGAGGCACGCCGCGTGGTGCTGGCGGGATATCAGCCAAGTCAAAACGACCTAGTGATTTATTCTGCGTTGCCTGTTTACGCTCACCCTGCACAACATGGATCGTTACTGCGTTCTGATTATCGTCAGCTGTAGAGAAGATCTGCGATTTCTTAGTTGGGATAGTTGTGTTCTTTTCAATCAATGCAGTGGCTACGCCACCCATAGTCTCGATACCCAACGTTAGCGGTGTAACATCCAACAATAGAACGTCTTTTACATCACCAGACAATACTGCACCCTGAATTGCTGCGCCTACGGCTACTGCTTCATCTGGATTAACATCTTTACGTGCTTCTTTACCAAAGAAATCAGCAACAACCTGCTGAACCATAGGCATACGTGTCTGACCACCCACCAAGATAACTTCGTCGATATCAGAAGCGCTTAGGCCTGCATCTTTCAAGGCAGTACGACATGGGTTGATAGAGTTAGTCACTAATTCTTCTACCAGAGACTCTAACTTAGCACGCGTAATTTTAACGTTAAGGTGCTTAGGACCTGTTGCATCAGCAGTGATATAAGGTAAGTTAACATCAGTGCTTTGAGCAGTAGATAGCTCAACCTTAGCTTTTTCAGCACCTTCTTTCAGACGTTGTAGAGCTAGAGGGTCGTTATGTAAATCGATACCTGATTCTTTCTTGAATTCGGCTGCCAAATACTCGATAAGACGCATATCGAAATCTTCACCACCAAGGAAAGTATCACCATTAGTCGCCAATACTTCAAACTGATGCTCACCATCTACATCAGCAATCTCGATGATAGAGATATCGAACGTACCACCACCTAAGTCATAAACAGCGATTGTTTTATCGCCTTTCGACTGATCCATACCATAAGCAAGTGCTGCTGCTGTTGGCTCGTTAATAATACGTTTAACGTCTAGACCAGCGATTTTACCAGCATCTTTCGTTGCCTGACGCTGAGAATCGTTAAAGTAAGCTGGAACAGTGATAACCGCACCTGTTACTTCTTCGCCCAGATAGTCTTCAGCAGTTTTCTTCATTTTCTTCAAGATTTCAGCAGAGATCTGTGGCGGAGCCATCTTATCATCTCGTACTTGAACCCAAGCATCGCCATTATCAGCTTCAACGATTTTGTAAGGAACCATGCTGATATCTTTCTGAACTACGTCATCTTTGAAACGACGACCAATTAGACGCTTAATAGCATATAGTGTGTTATGTGGGTTAGTTACAGCCTGACGCTTTGCAGACTGACCTACCAAAATTTCATCTTCTGTATAGGCAATAATAGAAGGGGTTGTACGATCACCCTCAGCGTTTTCAATAACACGTGTTTTGTCGCCATCCAGAACTGCCACACAAGAGTTGGTAGTACCTAGATCTATACCGATAATTTTGCCCATGTTTCTTTCTCCGCTATTCGTTGCTCAATTGAATGAGCTGTAAATCTGTTAAAATCTGTATGCCCTTTATATGGATACGTTTTGTACAATTTCAAGGCATTTAATGTGGTTTTTTTAACTTTTTGATACGATTACCATTGCAGGCCGAATCAATCGTCCGTTCAGGCTATAGCCTTTTTGCATTACAGCAATCACTGTATTAGGCTGCGCATCCGGTGCATCCACCATTGACATCGCTTGATGTGAAACTGGGTCAAAGGCTTCGCCTTGTGGATCAATACGATCAACATTAAATTTTGCCAACCCTGCGATATACATGCCATGCGTCATTTCAACACCATCACGTAACGCTTTTGTTGCTTCATCATCAGCACTACACGTTTCTAGTGCACGCTCTAGACTATCTACGATAGGTAGCATTTCATTCACAAACTTATCAAGAGCAAATTTATGAGCTTTCTCAACATCCTTTTCTGCTCTACGACGAGCATTTTGAACATCGGCTGCCGAACGTAATACTTGCTCTTTAAGCGTTGCTATTTCAGCCTGAGCTTCAGATAGTTGCTGTGTAACATCGTCTACGCCCACAAACTCCGCATCTATATCTTCTGCAGATTCTGGTTGTTCTAAATCTTGTGCTTCAATGCTTACTTCATCTATATCTACAGGCTCAACCTGTTCATTTTGTGTCGTCTGGTCATTTGCCATGGGGCTCTCCAACTCAAGCAGCCATAAAATACTAAAAAACTAAGATGCGATCTTTTATGGGGCCCATGACGATAAATTCAACCCTAAATAGGCTTTTTTTCAACTCATTCTATTTCACACGATTGCGCCTGATACAAAAATCACTTATAACTAAACTACTGTATAAATAAACATGTATGGGAAAATAAAAATGCTGACGCAATTAACCATCCGCAACTACGCCATTGTTGAGTCTCTAGACCTTGAACTAAAAAAAGGAATGACCGTGGTTAGCGGTGAAACAGGCGCCGGAAAATCCATCATGTTAGATGCTCTTGGACTAACTCTTGGTTATAGAGCCGACAGCGGCAGCGTCAGACACGGAGCAGAACGGGCAGAGATAATCGCCAGCTTTAATATTGACGCTTTAGAAGAAGCTCAACAGTGGCTAAAAAAACAAGACCTTGACCAAGACAACGAGTGCATAATTAGACGGGTAATCACTAAAGAAGGCCGCTCCCGTAGCTATATTAACGGCCAACCCTGCCCTCTGAATGCACTCAAAGAGTTTGGCGAGTACCTAATTGCTATTCACGGACAGCATGAACACCAACGCCTTTTAAAGAAAGACCACCACCGCGAATTAGTCGATCAATTCGCTGCTCAGTCTACTCAAGCAACAAAAGTCAAAAATCTATTTTACCAATGGCAAAAACAACAGAAGCACCTTGAAACTCTCCTTAACCAGGGCGAAGAACATCAAGCCAAAGTTCAGCTTCTTAGTTACCAGTTAAGCGAACTTGACCAGTTAGGCATGCTTGAAGACGAGTTAAGGGCGCTTGAGCAAGAACAGAAAACATTAAGCCAGGCCGGCAGCATTTTACAAAGCGGACATAAAATACTTGAAGTTACTTGCGAAGCAGAACAAAAGAACTGTAATCAACTCTTACATAACGCACTGCAGCTACTAACCGAACTTAACGACCAAGCACCTGCCGTTACCCAAGCAACAGAACTACTAAGCAGTGCACAAATTCAGATTGATGAAGCCAGCCAAGAATTACGTCACTATCTAGACACTGTAGAGATCAACCCTGAACGCTTATCCAACACAGAAGAGCGCCTTTCTTGTATTTATGAAATTGCGCGTAAACATCGAGTTTCGCCTGAAGTACTGCCAAACTTTCATCAGGAGCTGAAAACTGAGCTTAATAACTTACAAACAACGGACGATGCACTCGACCAGCTCCGAATAGATGCTGAGAAATCGCATTCTGAATACCTAACCGCTGCTACAAAGCTCAGCACGGCACGTAAAAAAGCCGCGACACAGATCAACAAAAAAATAAACGAACAGCTACATATGCTGGGCATGAGCTCCGCAAGCTTTATTGCCACATTGACAAAAACAGCTACCCCCCAATCCGGCGGCTTAGAAGATATAGAGTTTCTAATTTCTACAAACAAAGGACAACCAGCTCGCCCATTAGCAAAAATAGCCTCTGGCGGCGAGCTTTCACGAATCAGCTTAGCAATTCAAGTTATTACCGCCCAAAGCTCCACTACAGCCACACTTATCTTCGATGAAGTAGACGTCGGGATTGGCGGCGCGATTGCAGAAGTCGTGGGAAAAATGCTGCGTCAGCTCGGAGAAAGAGCCCAAGTCATGTGTGTAACACATCAACCGCAAGTTGCCTCACAGGGCCATCAACATTTATTTGTAAGTAAACGCGCAGGGAAAGAACACACTCATACACAGATAAACGCTTTAGAGAACACCGATAGAGTTCAAGAAATTGCCCGAATGCTAGGCGGAATAGATGTCACCAAACGTTCCATTGATCATGCAAAAGAGATGCTTGGTGTTTAGCCAATATATACATTAAAACACTAGATAAAATCAAAAAGCCGACCTTGAGTCAGCTTTTCATTAAGCTGTGCTATTACTCTGCACAACCGTTTGCACATACACCATAAAGATAAAGCGTGCGATCTGTGATAGAAAAGCCTAAATTTTTAGCAATTTCATACTGTCGTTCAATCAACTGCTGATCAACAAACTCTCGAACCTTGCCACACTTCACGCAAACTATGTGGTCATGCTCTTCATCACTTGCCAATTCAAATACTGAATGCCCACCTTCAAAGTGGTGACGAGTAACCAACCCGGCTGCTTCAAATTGAGTCAGCACTCGGTAAACCGTTGCCAAACCAACATCTTCGCCAATTTCCATCAGCAGTTTATAGATATCTTCAGCACTAAAATGATCACCCTCACCTGCTTTTTCGAGAATCTGATATATTTTAACGCGCGGCAAAGTAACTTTAAGGCCTGCCTTCCTTAATTCTTGATTTTCGATGGACATGATCTTTACTCTATTGATTCCAACAACTGGATGTTAGACTCTATTATCTTTATTTACACGTGAAAGTGGAAGTCATTTACAGATGCGAAAGTTTCTAATTAGCATTACCGCCGTATTTTTACTATCAGGCTGCTCAGGATTCCCTGGCGTTTACAAGATTGACATCCCACAAGGGAATGTTATTACACAAGAGATGGTTGACCAACTCAGACCCGGAATGAGCCATAGCCAAGTCCGCTACGTGTTAGGTACCCCGCTAGTTGTCGATACTTTCAACGGTGAACGTTGGGACTATATTTCCACCTTTAAAAAAGGGGGAGAAACCAGAACACAAGAGCATCTTTCATTGTTCTTCAATAACGGAAAGCTTAGTAACTTATCGGGTGATTACAAACCATCAACAACAGCAGCTCAACAATAATTATTGCTGAGCTTTTTGTTGTGCTTTAACTTTCGCTGCCCGTTTTGCTCTCGCTTCTTTAGGATCGGCAATTAACGGGCGGTATATTTCAACTCGGTGCCCTTCCTTTAACACCGTGGTTTTTGGGTCTTTTATTGATTTACCAAAAATACCCATTGGATCAGATTCAACATCAACCTGCGGATATATTTTATCCACACCGGAAATTTTCACTGCTTCGTATGCTGTAGTACCCTCTTCTACAGAAAGGGCAATAATTTTTTGTTCAGTTGGCAAGGCAAAAGCCACTTCAACATTAATCATTACATTACTCATACAATGTGTCAGCCCGCTGTACAAAAGCATCCACCAAGGTGGTAGCTACCTGATTAAACACTTTACTCATTGCCAAGGTTTTGAGCTTGCCATCAAACTCAAAACCTAAACTCAAACTCACTTTGCACGCCTCATCGCTTAGCGCCTCAAACGTCCAATACCCAGATAACTGAGAGAAAGGACCTTCGACAAGTTCAAGGGCAATTTTCTTTGGCCTTTCTAAACAGTTTTTCGTCGTAAAACTATATTTTAATCCCGCCTTGGCTAAATATAGCGTAGCTTCCATTTGCTGCTCATCTTCAAACAGAAGCTCAGTTTTGGCACACCAAGGTAAAAAGTCCGGGTATGCCAACACATCATTCACTATATCGAACATTTGCTGAGCACTATGCAGCACTAGGGCACTACGATTTACTTGCGTCATGTTTTAACTTTCCACTCTACACAGCAAACTTATTGTACAAATTTAGAGCAAAAATTGCTGCAACGGCAAGAGGGGCAATGTAACGAATAGCAAAATACCAAGCAGAGAACCAAAAGCCGTCCATCGCTAACTCGTCATGCAATGCATATTGCTTAACTTTCCAGCCCGCAAAAATAGCAATAAACAAGCCGCCTAAAGGCAGCATAATATTTGCCGTTGCAAAGTCCATTAAATCAAAGAAAGTCATACCCGCTATTTTAAAGCCGGACATAAAGTTAAACGAACCTAAACATGCCACACCCAGCGACCACACCAAGATGCCTAAAGCAGTACACGCTGGAAGACGTTTGATCTTAAACTTCTCTACCATCCACGCAACAGCAGGCTCCATTAAAGAGATAGCTGATGTCCATGCGGCAACGGCAATAAGCACGAAGAACAAGAAACCAAAGATGTGCCCACCCGGCATCTGCCCAAAGGCGACCGGCAGAGTAATAAACATTAGACCAGGACCAGCACCAGGATCTAACTGATTTGCAAATACGATAGGAAAAATAGCTAACCCCGCGACCAAAGCGACTAACGTATCCAATAGTGCAATCATTATAACCGTGCCACCAATACTGGCCTTTTTCGGCATGTAAGAGCCGTAAGCCATGATGGAGCCCATACCCAAAGATAAGGTAAAGAAAGAATGCCCTAGCGCCACAAGGACAGAATCCCACGTCAATTGAGAAGGATCAAAATGAAATAGAAAATCAAACCCCTGGCCAAATGCACCCGAGGTCATAGAATAAGCCAACAAAATAAACAAGAGCACAAACAACGCAGGCATCATGATACGTGTAGCACGTTCTAAGCCTTTGTTTACACCACCTGCAACAACAGCCATCACCATAACAACAAAGACACTATGCCAAATCAACAGCGTTTCGAAGTCCCCTAATAGCGTTTCAAAGCGCTTACCGGCCATCTCACTACCGATATCAATAAAATCGCCATTGGCCATCCCCGCCACGTAATAGAGCACCCAGCCGGCAACTACTGAATAGAAAGAGAAAATCATCACCCCGGCTAAGGCACCCATCCAACCAGCTAAGGACCACTTGGTTGTGCGACCTGATTCAACCGCAAGGTCCTTCATCGAATTGATGGGGCTTTGCCTACCGCGGCGCCCTATCAACACCTCAGACACCATTATCGGAATACCCACCATCAAAATACACACTAGATAAACCAGCACGAATGCGCCGCCACCATTCTCACCAGTGATGTACGGAAACTTCCAAATATTACCTAAACCGACTGCCGACCCAGTCGCCGCTAAAATAAATACCCAACGGTTTGACCAAGCACCATGAATTGATATTTTTTCTTGCATACGTTTCTCAAGTATATGTTTTTGGCTAATAGTAGAAATAAACGGGCATTGTTCCCTTTCTTTGAGGCGTTGACAACTTTAGTAGAAGAAAAAAAGAAGAATTCATTCAATAAAAAAACAACAAATACGGCCAATCAGCTTCCTACAAACCAACTCCATCGCTATAATCGCGCATTATGGCTAAACAGAAGAAAGAAAAAAATACGAGTAGCACTATCTGTCTCAACAAACGAGCTCGATATGAATACCATATTGAGGACAAATTTGAGGCAGGCGTTTCATTTGCCGGATGGGAAATAAAAAGTCTCAGAGAAGGCCGTGGACAGCTCATAGACTCCTACGTCCTGATCAAGGATGGCGAAGCATGGCTTGTAGGTGCCAACATCAGTCCCTTATCACAAGCATGCACCCATTTTGTCACTGAGCCGCGCCGTGACCGTAAGTTATTGTTACACCGCCGCCAGATAGACAAACTCACTGAAGAGATCGAAGCAAAAGGCTACACTTGCGTTGCATTAGGCCTCTATTGGAAAACCGGCCGCGTTAAATGTGAAATCGCCTTAGTAAAAGGTAAGAAATTACACGACAAACGTGAGACAGAAAAAAACAGAGATTGGGATCGCCAAAAGCAACGTGTAATGGCGGAACGCTAAAACAACTGCGAAACTTCTTTCTTTTCATACACTCAAGCCGCTATAATCCTCGCTACTTGGGGGTGACATGGCTTCGACGTTGATAACAAAACCTTAAGTGCATGCCGTGAGTGTAGTGAATCACGTAAATCAATTACTGCACAGTTATAGTTGCTAACGACGATAACTACGCTCTAGCAGCCTAAGGGCCGCTAGCGCCGCACTCAAAGGTGTCTGTAACTTAGAGGTTCGCGGTGTCATTTGAGACAGAACCGCCCGGATGCTTCGCCTTAAGCTGAACGGTTAAAACTAAAAAGGCTCGCCCTAAACGCCCTGACCCTCGGGCCGTGGTGGGTTAACTTAATAGAGGAGTCTATGCATGTAGACCTTATGGCGGCGGATTAGCGGACGCGGGTTCGAAACCCGCCACCTCCACCAAAATACAATGACAAGGGCCTGTTTTTACAGGCCTTTTTCATGTCTGGCGTTTAAGAATT